>NZ_MSIE01000061.1 GCF_001921205.1 Actinophytocola xanthii
ACGACGTGACCCTTGATGTCCAGCCCGAGGATGTTCTCGGCCTTGGCACGAGCGTCGGCGGGGTCGTCGGCGAGCTTCACGCCGCCGGCCTTGCCCCGGCCGCCGGTCTTGACCTGGGCCTTGACCACCACGGTCTGACCGAGCTCCTCGGCGATGGCGTGGGCTTGGTCCGGCGTGTCGGCTACGGAGCCCGGCAGGACCGGAACGCCGTGGGCCCCAAAGAGGTCCTTCGCCTGGTACTCGTACAGATCCACTCGACGCTCTCCTGATCTACGGCTCGACGACCCGGTTCGGCACGACTGAAGACCCTAGCGACCTGCGTCGACACCCGTCGCACGGCATCCGGTGAGGTCGGTCACCGCTTCTCGTCGTGCTCCGGAGCCGGCCCTGCGGAGGCGATACCCGCCGCGACCAGCAGGGCGAGGCAGCAGGCGAGGGATAGCCAGGTGCCGGAACCGGCAGTGGCGTCCTGGGCACGATCACCGGTCAGGGGGAACTCCAGCGCGTGCACGCCGACGACCGCCGCGGCCCCGAGGAGCAGCGCGGCGGCCCGCGCCGGCCGGGCCATGGCGGCGATGACGCTGGCGGCGATCACGACGCACATGGCGATCAGCAGGCCCCAGGAGGCCAACCGGAACTCGGTCCAGATGCCCGGGGCGACGAAGTCCCGCGCGGTGAACATGGGCAGGCCGAAGGCGCCGACGCTGAACAGGATCGCGGCGGCGACCGGCGCGGCGACCGACGTGTGGACGGTCCGCTCGGTGAGGTCGACGTCGTCCCGCTCCGTGCTGCCGGCGACCGCGCCGCTGACCGCCGCGGCGGCGGCGAGCACGACGGCGACCGCGGCGAACCAGGCGCCGGCGCCGATGTGGATGTCGTCCCCGATCCCCGCCCCGGTGAAGGCGGCGTCGAGGGTGCTGGCGCCGACCAGGACGACGGCTCCGAGCGAGACGACGAACGCGGGGCGGACCGTGGCGGCCCAGCGGTGGTAGAGCAGGGCGGCGCCCAGCGAGCCGACGAGGATGCCGGCCGGGACGAGCGGGCGGTTCGCGTAGGTCTCGGGTGAGTCGAGCGCCTCGATCGTGACCTGCGGCCCGAACGCGCCGATGAGCGAGGCCACGCCGGTGAGCACGCCGAGCACACCCGTGACCAGGTGGACCCGCCCGGCTTCCAGCGTGAGCTCCGCCGTGCCGCGCTCCCGTTCCCGCCCCGCCCGCCCGCTGACGATGAGCCCGGTCAGCAGGACAAGCGAGATCAGCGCCAGGTAGGGGCCGGGCGCCGGTCGCAGCAGGTCCACGGTCAGCCCGGCGACGATCTGTGGCAGCGCGACGGCGGCGGTGGCGACCAGGACGCCGAGCAGCACCCCGGCCGACACGGCCGACCGGGCGGCACCGGCCGCGTACACGCATCCCCCGAGCACGGCCACGGCGATCAGCACGGTGCCGAGCCCGACCAGCGTGGAGGCGCCGATCATGTCGTCGTCGAGGAGGAAGGCGTTGTCGGACTGGAAGGGCGCCATGACCAGCCCGACGACCGCGATGGTGGCGAAGGCGAGCGCCCAGCCCAGCGCGCGGCGCCGCGAGCCGACCGAGGTGGTGCTCTCGTCGAGCTCCAGGGCGTACGGCGAGCCCGGTGCCGCCCCCGCGCGCCCGGCCGCGAGCACCCCCGCGACCGCCGCGGCGAGGTGCCCGGCGAGCAACAGCCAGAGCCCGGCCGCCGGCCGGAGGTCGGCGAGGGTGGTCGGCACGAGGAACTCGGGGCGGGCGGCGGACAGGCCGTCGCGCAGGAAGACGAGGTCGACCAGCGCACGGCCCGGCGCGAGCAGACCGGCCCCGGTGAGCACGGCAGCGCCGGTGAGCGCGCGCCCTCGCTGAACGAGGACGAGCGCGAGGACCGGCGCGGCGGCCGCGAGGAGGACGAGGAGCGGGGTGCTGGCGTAGCCCGCCGCCGGTGGATCCTCGACCACCCCCACGACCGGACCGACGATGAGGAGTCCGGCGCTGAGGAAGGCCAACCCGAGCGCGAGACGGAGGTGCCCGGGGGCGTCGCCCCAGCCGAGCCGCTCGACCTGGTCGCCCCGGTGGACGCTGCTGGCCGTGGCTTGCCGCCCATCCCCGAACGGGTCATGCGGCGATTGAGTCCGCGAAGTCATCGCGGAGCACGCTAGCAAGGTTGGGCGTCGCGCACCGTTCGTAGGCAGGTGACTGGGGGGTCGGGGCTGGTCACGGAGGGTTTGAGTGCTCCGGCGTCGCTTTGTGGGTGGGTGGCCGGCTGGCGGAGGCCCGACGGCGCCGGTCCGGCAGAGCCGCCTCGGGCGGAAGCCGACCGTGCGCGCGCTCCCGGGAGCCAGCGTTGGTGAGGCCTGGCGCGTGCTCCTGGTGCTGCCGCGGTCGCAGGAGGGGGCAGTCGAGCCGCGGCTGAGTGCCGGCGAGGCGACCACGCAGTGCGGGGCGCCAGGACGGCACCCGCAGCACGCGGAGGCAGCAGCGCGGTAGGCAGACCGCGAGCGGGGCCTCGGCGCGCCTGTAAGGGCGCTGGGGCAGCGCAGGGACAGAGGGCTGCGAAGGGCCGCCCGGGGGCCCGGCAGAGCAGCAGGGGTGGAGCCCCAGGGCAGAGCGGGACGAAATCGGCAGCAGGAGGGGCAGCGTTACCGGCGCTGAAGGCCCCCGCTGGCAGGTGGGCGACGCCCTGTCGGCGCCCTCGTCTCGGTCCTCCAGAGGTGGAGGGGCCGCGAAAGGGGCGCCGGGGAGTGGGGCACGAGGGCGGCGTAGGGGCTGGACGTGCGGTTATGGGTTTAGGGGTGGGTGGGGCGGGCACCCACACCGTGGAGCGACGCAGCGGTACCGGGTGAGGGCCGCTGCGGGGTTGGTTGCGTGCCCAACCCGTGTTGTGGATCACAGCAGCAAAGTAACCGGGTGTTGACTTTGCGTCATATCCCCTGGCTGGACCGCCGGTGTCGGAAACTTAGTTGACCGACACGAATGACGGATGTTGCCCGGACCGCTCCCCCTTCGTTATCGTCCCCCGGTCCGTTGTCACGGTCCGATCACGAATTGGACGGGGTCGGCAACTTGCCGGCCAACCGGGATCCCCCGCCCGGTGTCCACGGGCGGCTCGACCCCAACGAGTCGCGCGTTTCGGAGCGGACTCCCCGAAAGCGGAAGGGCAGGCCTTGTCTCGACATCGCTCCCCCGGCGATACCTGGGAGTGCACCGCGCTCGAAGCAGCTATGGCTGAGCGCACCGGCACCTCCCACCGAGTTCGTGGAACGCACAGGGTGGCTCCACCCTCGTCCGCGGTTCGGGGTCGGGTAGTCGTCGCCGCGGTCGCGATCGGCGCTTTCGCCGCCGCCACTGCAGGACAGACGCTCCAGGGTGGAAACACCTCCACCGACGTCCAGCCACTCGCGGACAGCAAGGACGCCTCGGCCGCCATCGGGATCGGCGGTAACGGGAACACCACCCGCGTCAGCAACACCGTCTCCTCCGCCGCGCCGGAGATCCTCACGATCGCCAAGACCTCGGCGGCCCCGCTCGAGGCGCAGAAGATCGCCGCTACCGACCAGATCGTGCGGCAGCGCGCCGCGCAGCTCGCGGCGATCGAGGCGGAGCGGAACCGGCCGAAGTTCGTCCGGCCCGCCCAAGGCCGCCTGACCTCGGGTTACGGCGCCCGGTGGGGCACCACCCACTACGGCCTCGACATCGCCAACAGCCTGGGCACCCCCATCGTCGCGGCCGCGGACGGCGTCGTGATCGAGGCCGGCCCGGCGTCCGGGTTCGGACTCTGGGTGCGCATCCAGCACTCGGACGGCACGATCACCGTCTACGGGCACATGGACAGCTTCTCCGTCTCCGAGGGCCAGGAGGTCAAGGCCGGCGAGCAGATCGCCCGGATCGGCAACCGCGGCTACTCCACCGGCCCGCACCTCCACTTCGAGGTCTGGGATGCGGACGGTCTCAAGCTCAACCCCGCGAACTGGCTCTCCGAGCACGGCGTCTACGTCTGACCCGACCCCGGCCCTACCCGCCCGGCGGCCGACGGGTGAAGTACGCGCTGGCCACCCGCCAGACGCCGCACATCCGTCGGCGCCCGCGTACGCACCCGGCGCATCGCCCGTCGGCGGGGTGGTGCAGCTCGAGCACAGCTCGCCAGGCCGCCACCAACCGTCGTGTCTCGCCGGCCAGCGATCGCTGGCCGGCGAGGTCGCGTGCTGCCAGTCGGTCGACCTTCTCCAGGTACCGGCCGACGCTCTCGGCGAGCACCCGGAACAACATCTCGTCCACACCTAGCCCCCCTTGTCCGGACCGTGGCGGTCCCTGTCGTGCTGGGTGTATTACACCGGGTCGCACCGACAATTTTCGCACACGTGTTCGAGGAGGGCCAGAGGGGATGATCTAGAGCTTGACCAGGGGGACGCTGCCGATCAGCATCAGGCGGATCGTGCCGGCGCTGCCGAAGTCGATCGTGGCCGTGGCGCGGGGGCCGGCCCCGTCGGTGGCCACCACGGTGCCGAGGCCGTACTTGTCGTGGTTGACCCGGTCGCCGACGTCCAGCGACAGTGCCGGGGTGTCCTTCCAGGCCCTGGCGGGCCCGAAGCCCGTGGACGAGCCACCCCGGGTACGGATGGCCTCCGAGCGGCGCGCGCCCCAGGTCGGCGCGCTCGGCGCCGAGCGCTCGGGCTGCAGGCGCCGCCAGTCGACCAGCTCGGCCGGGATCTCGTCCAGGAAACGCGATGGCGGGTTGGTCATCGGCTGTCCCCAGGCGGAGCGCACGATCGCCCGGGACAGGTACAGCCGCCGCTGTGCGCGGGTGATGCCCACGTAGGCGAGGCGGCGTTCCTCGGCCAGCTCGACCGGGTCGCCCAGCGCCCGCATGTGCGGGAACACGCCGTCCTCCCAACCCGTGCAGAACACCACCGGGTACTCCAGCCCCTTGGCCGTGTGCAGGGTCATCAGGGTGACGACACCCGAGCCGCCGCCCTCCTCGTCGTCGGGGATCTGGTCGGCGTCGGCCACCAGCGACACCCGCTCGAGGAACGCGGCCAGCGAGCCGGGCTCGATCGGGGGCGGCTCGGTGTCCGGGCCCGAGACGACCTCCTCGACGCCGTCCATGGCATGGGCGAACTCCCTGGCCACGGTCACCAGTTCGGTCAGGTTCTCCAGCCGGGTGCCGTCCTGGGGGTCGTCGCTGGCCTCGAGCTCGGCGCGGTAGCCGGTCCGCTCCAGCACCGCCTCGAGCACGTCGGCGACCTCCTGCCCCTCGTCGACCATGCCGCGCAGGCCGTCGACGAGCTCCACGAAGCCGGCTATCGCGTTGCGGGAACGGGCGTTGAGCATCGCGACCTTGTCCTCGACCGCGTCGCGCAGCGCGGCGCTGAACGAGATCCGCTCGCGGTCGGCGTGCGCGGACACGCAGGCCTCCGCCCGGGCGCCGATGCCCCGCTTGGGCACGTTGAGGATGCGCCGCAGGCTCACCGTGTCCTCGGGGTTGGCGAGTACGCGCAGGTAGGCGAGGGCGTCACGCACCTCGCGGCGCTCGTAGAACCGGACGCCGCCGACCACGCGGTAGGGCAGGCCGAGCCGGACGAAGATCTCCTCGAAGACCCGGGACTGGTTGTTCGTGCGGTAGAAGACCGCGACGTCGCCGTAGTGCAGGCCCTCGCCGGAGTCCATCAGCCGGTCGATCTCGCCGGCCACGAACGCTGCCTCGTCGTGGTCGTTGTCCCCGACGTAGCCGACGATCTTCTCGCCGTCCCCGAGCGCGGTCCACAGGCGCTTGTCGCGCCGGTTCGGGTTGCGGGAGATGACCGCGTTGGCCGCCGACAGGATCGTCTGCGTCGAGCGGTAGTTCTGCTCGAGCATGATCGTCGTGGCCTGCGGGTAGTCGCGCTCGAACTCGACGATGTTGCGGATCGTGGCGCCGCGGAAGGCGTAGATCGACTGGTCCGCGTCGCCGACCACGCAGAGCTCACCTGGCTCGATCCCGTTCTCGCCGGTCCCGACCAGCTCGCGGACCAGGGTGTACTGGGCGTGGTTGGTGTCCTGGTACTCGTCGACCAGCACGTGGCGGAACCGGCGGCGGTAGTACTCGGCGACGTCCGGGTGGCGCTGCAGCAGCTCGACCGTGCGCATGATCAGGTCGTCGAAGTCGAAGGCGTTGGCCAGCTCCAGCCGGCGCTGGTACTCGACGTAGACCTCGGCCGCGCGGCGCTCGAAGTCGTTGGCCGCGGCCTCCCTGGCGTCCTCCGGGACGACCAGCTCGTTCTTGAGGTTGGAGATGTGCGCCGCGAGCCCGCGCGCGGTGTACCGCTTGGGGTCGAGGTCGAGGTCCCGCGCGACCAGCGTGATCAGCCGCCGGGTGTCGTCGGCGTCGTAGACCGAGAAGCTCGACCGCATGCCCAGCGTCGTCGCCTCCCGGCGCAGCACCCGAACGCACATCGAGTGGAAGGTGGAGACCCACATCGCGTTGGCCCGCCGACCGACCAGCTCGACCACCCGCTCGCGCATCTCGGCGGCGGCCTTGTTGGTGAACGTGATCGCCATGATCTGGCCGGGGTGCACGTCCCGCTCGGCCAGCAGGTAGGCGATCCGTCTGGTGAGCACGCGGGTCTTGCCCGAGCCGGCGCCGGCGACCACGAGCAGCGGCGTGCCGGCATGCTGGACCGCCCGCCGTTGCTGGTCGTTGAGGTCGGCGAGCAGGTCGGCAGACCGCTTCCGGGGCTTGGCGGGAACCTGGGAGGGCAGTTCGAACAGAGCGCTCATCGTCTGACAACGGTACCGGCCCGCACCGACAGGACCGCGCGCGCCGAGCCGGGCGGGTGGACACGTGCCCGCAGTGGTGTCAGAATCCATCGCGTGCGAACCAGCCACGTGGAGTTTTTTTACGGGACCCGGACTCCGGCTCCCGTCGTGGCCTGACGCTCACCAAGACCACAACGAAGCCCCGGAGTCCTCGGACCCCGGGGCTTCGTCGCACTGGGGCCGCGGAACTCCCCAAGCTGGAGGGATCGAACAGCCATGCCCCAGAAGGCGGTGGAGGACACGGTGAACGACCAGGAGCAGCCGGTCGACGACTCGGACATCGACAAGCTCCGCGAGGAGATCGACTGGCTGGACGCGGAGATCCTGCGGTTGGTGAAGCGGCGGGTCCAGATCTCCAGGACCATCGGCGCGGCCCGGATGGCCGCCGGCGGCCCGCGGATCGTCTACAACCGCGAGATCGACGTTCTGGCGAGGTACCGCGACCTCGGTCCGGAGGGGCGCAAGCTCGCGATGGCCCTGCTCAACCTGGGCCGGGGCCCGCTGGGGCGCTGAACCGTTCCGCCCGGCCGCGCCCCGCACGGCCGGGCGGAAAATCAGGGATGTCACCCATCCCCGGCGTCGCCCGACGGGGGCACACTGGTGTCATGCTCAACCTGATCGCGGTCGTCATCGCCGTCGTGGCCGTCGTGGCCTCGCTGGCCCACGTCGGTTACCTGGCACTGCTGAACTCGGCCGCGACCAAGCGGGCGGGCGGAGCGCCGGTGGCACAGTACGTCCGGTCCCGCTGGCCGGTCGCGGGCGTCACCACCGCCGGTGCGCTGCTGGCCTGGGCGCTCACGAGCGGCAACGCGTTCGTCGACGTGCTGGCGATCCTGCTCGCGGCGGGCTCGGGCGGTGTCGCGACCAAGGCGCTGCAGTCCACCAAGGACCGCTACCGCTCGGATCAGTAGAGCGTTCCGGCCGACTTCACCCGCTCGCGCACCCGGCTGGAGCAGTCCCACCCACACGCCCGAACCGTCCGCAACGGCATACGCTGGCGACGTGACCACGGGCACCCCCAGGGCAGACGTACGCACGGCGCTGGTCGTGACCGCACATCCGGACGACGTCGACTTCGGTGCCGCCGGCACCGTCGCCTCGTGGACCGCAGCGGGGATCTCGGTGTCCTACTGCGTGTGCACCTCCGGCGAGGCCAGCGGCGACGCGGGCCGAGACGCGGCGGAGATGATCCGCGTGCGCCGGGCCGAGCAACGAGCGGCTGCCGAGCAGGTCGGGGTGCGCGACGTGATGTTCCTGGCTCACCCGGACGGGGCCGTGCTGCCCTCGCTGGACCTGCGCCGCGACATCACCCGGGTCATCCGCACGGTGCGTCCGGACCGGGTGCTCACCTGGTCTCCGGAGATCAACTGGAGCATGGTCGCCACGACCCACCCCGACCACCGGGCCGTGGGCGAGGCGACCTTCGCGGCCGTGTACCCGGACGCGCGCAACCCGCACGCCTTCCCGGAGCTGCTGGCCGCCGAGGGGCTCCAGCCGTGGACCGTGCGCGAGCTGTGGCTGGCCGACGGGCCGCGGGCGGCTCGTGACCACGCGGTGGACGTGACCGCGTACTTCGACAAGAAGATGGCGGCCCTGCACTCGCACGCCTCCCAGGTGGGGGCGAACACCACGTTGGACGACAACATCCGTGCCCATCTCGCCGAGACGGCCCGGCGGCACGGAATGGGCGAGGGCGCGCTCGCGGAGGACTTCCAGGTCGTCGACACCAGCTGAGCCGCACGGCCGGGGGCGGCCGCGGCATCGAAGTCGGGAGGGGGAGGGCTCACAGCCATGGGTGACGGGGGGTTGCCCGGCGGTACGTCGCGCGATGGCGGGCGTCCGCACGGGGGTTCTCGTGGTGCTGTTCCCGCCGGGACGGCCGGGCATGGCGACGCCGCGTCGCCGGCCTCGGGCCGGTCCGAGCCGCGGGTAGGGCTGCCGAACATCGCCCGGCCGGCGGTCCGGCCACGGGAAGGGCGTGGGTCCAGCGCCAACTCGGCCGACAGGAGCGGCGCGGCGGTAGCCGCCCCGCCGGCGAGGAACCCGTGCGGCCCGGTCGCCCGGACCGGTGAACCGTCCCCACCCGTCGTGCCGGCGCAGGGCGGGGACCCGCTGCTCGAGCCGTGGAGAGCCGAGCTGGACGCGCTGGAGAGCCCCTGGCCGGCAGGCCCGGTCGCCCTCGAGGGTGACCCGTTCGACCTGCCGCCGCCGCTGCCTCCGTCGCTGGTCGCCGGCCGGCTCGCCGAGCCGGGTTCTCGGCTCCGGCCCGCCGACGACGACACGGTCCCGCTCGCGCTGGTGCCGTTCCCGCGTCCGCCCGAGGACGTTCGGTACTCCCTGGAGACGCCCCCGCGCGGGCTGCGGAAGTTCGACCTGGGAACCGTTCCCGCCTCGGTCACGCCGCCAGCGACCTGGCGCAAGGCCGCCCTGTTCGCGGTCCTCACGTCGGCCGCCGTCGTGTGTGCGCTCACGGTCGCGGCGATCCGGTTCGTCGGCGGCCCGTCCTCGCGCGGGGGCATCGAGTCCCTGCCGGGTTTTCCGACGCGGCCGCTGGAGCTCGAGGAGCTGCCGGCGCACAGCTCCTCCGGGATCGGCGGCGGGAGCGGCGGCAGCAGCCGGGCCAGCAGCACGTCCGGCACGTCGACGGGCGGTGGCGCGACGAGCCAGGAGAAGGAGGCCGCCCCGTCGGCGGCGACGCCGACCGTCTCGGTGACGGTCACCGGGACCAGCACCACCAGCCGTCCCGCGACGGCGAGCTCGACCACGCCGCCGCACGCCACGCCGAGCAGGCCGGAGCGGATCACGGTCGGGCCCTCGCCGGTCACCCCGACCGACCCGAAGGCGATGGGCGACCGGACCGAGCAGTACTTCTCGCTGGTCACGGCGAACCCCTATGCCGCCTACCAGCTCTGCACGGGCGAACTCGCCAACTCGGGCCCGGACGCGATCCTGGCCCGGTACTCCGACGTCACCGACATCCAGGTCCTGCACATCACGATCAACCGGGGACAGGCCGTCACGCTGAACGTGCTGCGGCTGGTCCACGCGGACGGGTCGGTGACGATGGAGGTCCGGCAGCTGACCTTCACGCGCGGTCTCGACCCGAGGATCAGTGACGACACGATCACAGCGTGAAGCGAGATTACGCCAACCGGGTGAACCTCCGACCGCTCGCCGAACCGACCGGGTGATCCACTCCGAATCGCTGGCATCCGATGGAGCACGAGGAGTACCAGTTGGCCCTACCGCGACTCACGGAGGCCCTCACACTGTGGACCGTCTGACGACCGGGCGACGACACGTCCGCGCCGGGTCGATTCACGTCACCGAGCTGATCAACAAGCAGGTCCTGCGTGCCGACGACACCGTCGACGGCCCGCTCTCCCTCGACACGATCGGCGACCGGTTCGACCCGTCCACCGCCGTTCCCGCCTCCCGCCACCGCGCCGACTCCAAGGGCATGCAGCTGGCCAAGCTGACCAGCATCGGTGCGGCGACCCTCGTGCTGTGCGGGGCCGTCGTGATGGCGACGACGATCAGTCAGGAACGCGCCGAGGAGCGAGCCGCGCAACGTCCGACCCTCCACATCACCGGGGACCAGGCGCTGCTGCCTGACCAGCTCGACCGCTCCCTGTCCCCGGGCGAGCTCCCGGTGGCACCGCCTCCGGCAGCGGAGCCGGCGCAGGAGACCGAGCCGGGCCGGGGACCGCTACCCGAGCCGGGTACGCCGAACCCGGCACCGCCGAGCGAGTCGGTGCCCACACCCCTGGCCGCACCCGCGCCCGGACCGGCCCCCGGTTCCGCGCCGCCGGTGCCGCCACGGGTGTCGGACCTCGAGCTCGTCCGCGGGTTCTACGCGCTGCTGCCCAACGATCCCGGCAGCGCGTTCGACCTGCTCTCCCCGGACCTGTTGACCAGCACGTTCGAGGAGTTCCTCGACTCGTGGTCGACGGTGACCGAGGTCGAGGTGCAGGACCTGCACGAGCGCCAGGACGGCGTGCTCGCCGTGGTCCGGATGGCCCTCACCGACGGGGGCGCTCTCCGGGTGAAGCAGTTGCTCACCGTGGCCGACTCGCCCCGCCGTATCGTGGGTGCGCAGCTGCTGTCCGCGCAGCGCACCTGATCCAGTAACGTCTCGGTGCAACGCTCACGGTGTGGTCCGCATTCGTGTGCGCTGCGTGAACGCCTAGCCTGGTGCGGTCGGCGTAGGTGGGCACCGCCGTCTGGACGGGCGACGGAGGCAAGCCCGCGCCGGTCCCGGGAGGTTTCCGTGTCCTGCGGTCCAGGTAATCCCACACTCTCGGAGTCGGCATGACAACCGATCGCCTGCAGGCAGGGAGGACTCGTCGCGATGACCGATGAGGGTCGCCTGGTAGCCGGGCGCTACCGGCTCGTCCACCGCATCGGTACCGGTGCGATGGGCGTGGTCTGGCAGGCGCACGACGAGCGGTTGAACCGCACGGTCGCGGTGAAGAGGCTCCTGCTCCAGCCCGGCCTGCCGCCCGACGAGGCCCAGGAGGCCGTCGCGCGCTGCATGCGCGAGGGACGGATCGCCGCCAAGCTCCAGCACCCGAACGCCATCGCGGTCTTCGACGTCGTGGACGAGGACGGCGCCCCCTGCCTGGTCATGGAGTACCTGCCGTCCAAGAGCCTGGCGATGGTCATGGCCGAGCGCGGCCCGCTGTCCCCCCGTGAGGTCGCCTGGATCGGCGCGCAGTCGGCCGCCGCGCTGGCCGCCGCGCACGCCGCCGGCATCGTGCACCGGGACGTCAAGCCGGGCAACATCCTGATCGCCGACGACGGCACGGTGAAGATCACCGACTTCGGCATCTCCCGCGCGACCGACGACGTCACCGTGACCAAGACCGGGATGATCGCCGGCACGCCCGCGTACCTCGCTCCCGAGGCCGCGGTCGGCCAGGAGCCCAGCCCGGCCTCCGACGTGTTCTCCCTCGGCTCGACGCTCTACGCGGCGGTCGAGGGCGAGCCGCCGTTCGGCCTGACCGACAACACCCTCCAGCTGCTGCACGCGGTGGCCGCCGGGCGGATCAACCCCCCGCAGCAGTCCGGGCCGCTCACCGGGGTGCTGACCTGGCTGCTGGCCGCCGAGCCGGAGAACCGGCCGTCGACCGGGCGGGCCAGAGACCTGCTGTCGGCGGTCGCCGCGGGCGAGGTGCCCTCGCTGCCGAGGATGGCGCCTGCCTCGGACACCGGAACGCGGATGGTCGTGCCGAGCGCCGGCTACGACGACTACGACGACCGTTACGACAACCGGTACGACGACTACGACGACGCCGCGACCCAGATGGTCGGCGCCTCGGACCGGACCCGGTCGGTGCCGCGTCCCCGGCCCACCGCGCCGCCGCCGACGAACCGCTCCCGCAAGCCGCTGGTGTTCGCCGGGGTCGTGCTGGTCGCGATCCTGGCCGTGGGCATCTGGCTGCTGTCCAGCCGGGAGGAACCGCCGGCGACCGAGAAGGACCCCGGCCAGGTCACCAACGAGACGACCAGCCAGCCGACCACCACGACCGAGGTCACCTCGACCCAGTCCACCACGTCGAGGACACCGGCGGAGGAGGAGGTCGTCACCCGCGACGAGACGACGACCACCACCACCACGACCACCACCACGACCACGACGACCACCACCACCACGACGACGACCACGGTGCCGAGCGAGGAACCGAGTTCGCCGACCCCAGACGAGTCCACCCCGCCGGCAGATCCCACGGGAGCGCAAGGGTGATCTCGGCCGGGGTGCGAGTACTGGGGGGTTGCCGGTGACGGCGGAGGGGAGCATGGTCGCCGGGCGGTACCGGCTGAGCAGGAAGATCGGCGCCGGGGCCATGGGCATCGTGTGGCAGGCGCATGACGAGCGCCTGCACCGGACGGTCGCCATCAAGCAGATGCTGCTGGGGCCGGGCCTGACCGACGCGCAGGCCGAGGAGTCCCGGCGGCGCTCGATGCGCGAGGGGCGCATCGCCGCCCGCCTGGCCCACCCCAACGCGATCACGGTGTACGACGTCGCGGAGCACGAGGGTGACCCGTGGCTGATCATGGAGTACCTGCCGTCCAAGAGCCTGGCGACGGTGCTCTCCGAACGTGGGACCCTGCCGCCGGTGGAGGCGGCGCGGATCGGCGCGCAGGTCGCCTCGGCGCTGGTCGCGGCGCATGCCGCCGGGATCGTGCACCGGGACATCAAGCCGGCCAACGTGCTCCTCGGCGAGGACGGCACCGTCAAGATCACCGACTTCGGGATCTCCCGGGCGACCGGCGACGTGACGGTGACCGCGACCGGCATGCTCGCCGGCACGCCCGCCTACCTCGCCCCCGAGGTGGCCAAGGGTGAGGACCCGACACCGGCGGCGGACGTGTTCAGCCTGGGTTCGACGCTCTACACGGCTGTCGAGGGCCACTCGCCGTTCGGGCTGAGCGAGAACACGCTGGCGCTGCTGTACGCGGTGGCCGCCGGCAAGATCACCCCGCCCCGCCAGGCGGGCCCGCTGACCGCGCTGCTGATGCAGCTGCTGCGGGTCGAGCCGTCCGAACGCCCGTCGCTGATCGCCGCTCGGGACAGCCTGGCCGCCGTGGCCGAAGGGCGTCCGGCGCCCAACATCGCCGCGGCCACCGCGCCGACCGACCGGATCGCGGGCAACCGGCTGCCGCCCGGCCCGCCCCTCGGGCCGCCGACCCCGCAGGGCACGAGTCAGCCGCAGTGGGCGTCCAACGCGGACGCGACCCGGCTGGACGTGCATCCGTTCTCCGAGCCGGCACCGAGCGGGCCCGGTCCGGCCGTGCGCCGCGAGCCGCCGAGCGGCGGGCTCGGTCCCGGGTCGGGGCCGGTTCCCGTCACCCACCCGCCGGACCGCTCCCCGGGCAAGGACAACCGGTGGCGCTCGATCCTGCTCACCGTCCTCGCGATCGTGGCCGCCGCCCTGGTCGGCATCCTGGTGGCGAACCTGATCACCGGCGGCAACGGCGACAACGACAACAGCGGGCAGAACGACGCGGCGCAGAGCAGCACCCAGTCCCAGCCCGAGCAGGCTCCGCCGGGTACGCAGACCGAGGAGACCGAGCAGACCGAGGACACGGGCACCGCGGAGGAGGAGCCACCCGAGGAGCCCTCCGAGGAGACGCAGACCTCCGAGTCCGAGGCGCCCACCGGCGAGGAGTTCGGCCAGGCCGTTCTGGACTACTACGCCCTGCTGCCGGGTGATCCCGACGCTGCCTGGGCGCGGCTGACCGCCAACGCGCAGGCGAAGTCCAGAAACGGTCTGGAGGGCTACCGGCAGTTCTGGGGCACGATCGCCTCGGTCGAGGCGACCCTGATCAACACCGAGGGCAACCGGGTGGCGGCCACCCTGAACTACACCCGCAAGGACGGCACCCAGCCGAGCCCGGAGGCCTACTCCTTCGCCGTCATCGAGCAGGGCGGCCAGCTCATGATCGACAACTTCGCACGGACCAACTGACGGTCACCGCCGCCCCGCCGCCACCGCCTTCGCGGCGGTGGTGAGGGCGTCCAGCAGGCACCGGACCGCAGGTTGGTCGGCGACCGACTCGCGCACCGCCGCGTAGATCAGCCGCACCGGCTCCGGCCGCCTGACCCGGCGCACGACGACCCCTGGCCGGCGGTGCTCCACACCGAGCAGCGGGACGAGGCTCACCCCGAGCCCGGCGGCCACGAACCCCTGGGCGCAGGCGTAGCTCTCCGACTCCACGGCGAAGCCCGGGGTGAACCCGGCCGCGGCACAGGCGTCCAGCACGACCTGGACGCAGGGGCCGGGTGGCCACTCGTTGCCGACCCACGGCTCCTCCGCCAGCTCGGCCAGGTCGATCACCCGGCGCTCGGCCAGGGGGTGGGATCGCGGCAGCACCAGGCGGTACGGGTCGTCGAGGAGATGCACGATCCGGACGCCCGGCACCGACGGCGGATCGGCCGGCAGCACGCAGAGCGCCACGTCCGCGTCGCTCTGGGCGAGCTCGGGCGCGGGGCCCGGGTCGACCAGCTTGAGGTCGACGCGCACCCCCGGATGCTCGTCGCGCAGGGTGGCGAGCGCGGGCGGGACCAGCGCCTGTCCCGCCGTGACGAAGTAGCGCATGGACAGCCGCCCGGTGCGGCCCTCGCGCAGGTCGGCGAGGGCCAGCTCCGCCTCGGTGACCTTCTGGCCCACGATCTCGGCGTGCTCGGTCAGCAGGCGACCGGCCGCCGTGGGGCGGACGCCCCGACCCACCCGCTCCAGCAGCGGGGTGCGGGCCTGTCGTTCGAGCGCGGCCACCTGCTGGCTGACCGCGGAGGGGGTGTACCCGAGGTTGGTGGCGGCCGCCGTGATCGAACCGGTGGTGACGACCGCGCGGAGCACCTGCATGCGGCGTACGTCGAGCATGAGCACACCCTACAGCGCTCCTTAACGATTACTGTTCAACTTTTCACTTGTCCTGCCAGGTTGGGGCAGGCAACCTGGCGCTGTGCGAACGACTAGTGCTGGAACGCTGGCCCGGATGGGCCTCCTGGCGTTGTTCTGGGGTTCGAGCTTCCTGTGGATCAAGCTGGCCCTGGTCAGCTTCTCCCCCATGCAGATCACGCTGGTCCGCGCCGCGCTCGGGGCGACGGTGCTGATCGCGCTCTGCTATGGAATGGGCCACCGACTGCCCCGCGGGCGGCGGGTCTGGGGGCACCTGGCGGTCGCCGCGCTGTTCGGCAACGCCGTGCCCTTCGCTCTGTTCGCCTTCGGGGAGCAGACCGTCGACTCGGGCGTGGCCGGGGTGCTGAACTCGACGACCCCGCTCTGGGCCCTGCTGCTGGGCATCCTGCTCGGGGCCGAACGCGACCTGCGCCCGGTTCGGGTCGCCGGGCTCGTCGTCGGCTTCGCCGGCACTCTGCTGATCTTCGCGCCCTGGGAGTCGGGCGAGCTGACCAGCTGGGGAGCACTGGCCATGCTGGTGGCGGCGCTCTGTTACGCGATCAGCTTCAACTACATCGCCCGCTACCTGTCCGGCCGGGGCACCGCGCCGATCGTGCTGTCCGCGGCGCAGATCACCGCCGCGACCGGGCTGACCGCGCTGGCCATGCCGGTCGGCGGCCTGACGCCGGTACAGCTGCAGTGGTCCGCGGTGATCGCGGTGGCCATCCTGGGCGTGTTCGGCACGGGGTTCTCCTTCGTCCTCAACTACCGCCTCATCGCCGACGAGGGGCCGACCAACGCGGCGACGGTGGGGTACCTGCTGCCGGTGGTGTCGGTGCTGCTCGGCGCGCTCGCCCTGGACGAGGACCTCAACCCGAGAGTGGTCGCGGGCATGGTCGTCGTGCTCGTCGGGGTGGCGATGACCAGGATCCAGCGGCGGGTGCCGGCCCCCGTTCCCACCCCGGCCACCACGACCACGGCGGTCAGGAGCCGGGTCTGAGACCGGCGGCGAGGAGAACAGCGACCAGGACGCGCCCTCAGGGCCCGTCCTGGTCGTCGTCGACCCATTCGAGCAGGTCGCCGGGCTGGCAGTCGAGGACGCGGCACATGGCTTCCAGCGTGCTGAAGCGCACCGCCTTGGCGCGGCCGTTCTTCAGCACGGCCACGTTGGCCGGGGTGAGGCCGACCCGCTCGGCGAACTCGCCGACGCTCATCTTGCGCCTAGCCAACTGAACGTCGATGCGCACGATGATCGGCATCAGATCACCGCTTCCATGTCGGTGCGCAGCGCGGTGGCCTGCCGCAGCAGCGCCCGCAGCACCACGACCAGGAGCCCCACCACGGTGACCCCGGTCAGCACGAGGAACAGCAGCAGCGGCAGCCCGGGGTCCTCGGCGTTGAAGCCGACGAAGAGGAACACACCGACCAGCACGACCCAGCCGGCGGCGACCGCCCACACGATGGCGTCCACCCAGACGAGCGAAGCCTCGGTGAAGATGCGGTCCTTTTTGACCAACGTGAGCAGCTTCCAGATGGACACCACCACCACCTGGACGCACAGCACCCAGAACACCGCCACGGCGGTCGCCGGCCAGCGCAGGTAGGCCATGTCCGGCGACTCCCGGGCCATCGAGGCGAACTGGCCGGGCAGCGAGAAGGTCTGGAACATGACCAGAACGCCGAACAGCACGACGAGGAACACCCGGAGAGCGGCAACCGCGCGATCCGTACTCATAGATCGAGTATCAGGAGCAATCTATCGAAAGTCAATAGATTGCTGTTGAGCTTCGATGTGGGATCAGACCAAGCGGCGGTCCGAGGCCCAGCGGGAGAGCTCGTAGCGGTTGGACAGCTGGGTCTTGCGCAGGACGCTCGACACGTGGGTCTCGACGGTCTTCACCGAGATGAACAGCTCCGAGGCGATCTCCTTGTAGGCGTAACCGCGGGCGAGTAAACGCAGTACGTCCCGCTCCCGGGGGGTGAGCAGGTCCAGCTCGGGGTCGGAGATCGGGGCGGCGCCGGGCCGGTCGGCGAACGCGTCGAGCACGAAGCCGGCCAGCCGCGGGGAGAACACCGCGTCGCCCTCGGAGACGCGCACGACGGCGCGGACCAGCTCGTGGCTGGAGATCGTCTTGGTGACGTACCCGCGCGCGCCGGCGCGGATCACCGCGATCACGTCCTCGGCGGCGTCGGAGACCGACAGCGCGAGGAACACGGTCTCCGGGTTCTCCGGCCGGGCCCGGCGCAGCACCTCGGCCCCGCCGCCGTCGGGCATGTGCACGTCCAGCAGCACCACGTCCGGCTTGCGGTGTCCGATGCCGGCCACCGCCTCGCCGACCGTGCCGGCCTCGCCGACGACCTCGACCTCATCGGTGATGGATTCGAGCTCGGCGCGAACCCCCGCCCGAAACAGACCGTGGTCGTCCACCAGGAACACCCGTACCGGACGCTTCTCGCTGCTCACGCCATCTCCTCCTATGCGCCGGCGGTCACCCGGGGCATGTGCAGCTGGACCTCGGTGCCCTCACCGGGTGCCGTGCGCAGCCGCAGCTCGCCGCCGTTGCGCTCCATCCTGCCTCGAATCGAGTCCGCCAGGCCATGCCGGTCCCTGGGCACCGCCTTCGGGTCGAAGCCCTTCCCCCGGTCCCGCACGAAGATCATCACCTGGTCCGGCTCCACCTCGGCGTACACGCTCACCTCGGAGACCCCCGCGTGCTTGGCGGCGTTCACCACCGCCTCCCTGGCGGCGAACACCATCCCGGCCAGGCGCTCGTCGAGCTCGCAGTCGCCGACCACCACCTGCTGCACCTGGATCGCGAAGGTGTCCTCGACCTCACCGCACGCCTGCGAGAGCGCCTCGGCGAGCTTCACCGCCTCCCCGCGCTCGCCGTCACGGCTGGGTCGGCCGTAGCCAGCCGGGCCGTACAGCCAGCCCCGCAGCTGCCGCTCCTGGCCCCGGGCCAGCCGCAGCACCTCGCGTGGCGCGTCGGCCTGCTTCTGGATGAGCGCAAGCGTTTGCAGCACGGAGTCGTGCAGGTGAGCGGCGATTTCGGCCCGCTCCTCGGTCCGGATGCGCGCCGTGCGCTCCTCGCCGAGGTCCCGCACCAGCCGCAGCCAGAACGGCACGGTCAGCACCGCCACCCCGATCAGCGCCGCCAGCACCGACAGCAGCGCGAACTGCAGCTGGTCCAGGTCGACCCCGCGCACCATGAACAACGTCATCCCGGTGACCACCAGGGCCGCGCCGGACAGCACGCGGACGATCGCGCCGCGGCCGCCCTCGCCCAGCAGGAGCGAGGTCATGCCGGTGCGGGCCCGGCGCCGGGTCGACTCGTCGGCCTCCCGCCAGACCAGCGCGACACCGACGAGCGTGACCCCGATCCCCCCGGCGACCCAGCCGTCGACCGAGCCGGTGAGCGAACCGAACCCGATCGCGAGGCCGAACCCCAACGCCAGCAGCCCCCTGGCCTGCTGGCGCTCCTTGCGGGTGGTCTCCTTGGCCACCACACTCGGCTTCGCCTGCGGAACGAACACCCAGAGCAGTCCGTAGGCGAGCACACCGGCCCCGCCCGCGGCGGCCAGCAGCGAGAACGCGAGCCGCACCCAGAGGACCTTGACCTCGAGGTGGTCGGCCACACCCCCGGCGACGCCGGCGACCGCGCGCCCGGACCGCCGCCGCCGCATCTTCTCGGTGTCGTCGGCGGGGACGGCCGCCTTCTCCGCCACTCGCTCGATGTCCACGTTCACCGCCTGTAGAACCACCCGACCATGGTCACACGTAACCCGAGGCCGGTTCATCGGGGAAATACCCCGAACGCGCGACCGACTGGGCATCCGGGTCGAACTCAGGGGTCCTCCCCGATGTGCGGGACGCGCCGGCCGCGCATGCTCGTTATCGTGAGTGGGACAACCGGATCGACCCACGCCGGCCTGACCGGCGTCGAGGACATGGCTAAGGACTTCTGGGCGACGCGGCCGAGACGGCCGCGGCGTGGCCGAAAGATCGCCGGCGTGGCCGCCGGGATCGCCAGGCGCTACCGGCTCGACCCGACGCTGGTTCGCGTCGGGCTGGCCGTGGCGGCCGTCTACGGTGGTGCCGGCATCGTGCTCTACCTGCTGGGCTGGCTGTTCCTCCCTGAGGAGGACGACGAGGTGGCGCCGTTCGAGGCGTTGATCGGGCGCGGTCGCAGCTCCACCTCGTCGATGTTCACCATCGTTCTGTGCCTGGCGTTCATCCCGACGTTCAGCTGGTTCTTCGGGGGGTTCGTGCCCGGCTACCTGAGCGTGCTGGCCGCCGCCGGGGCGCTCTACCTGTTGCACCGGACCCGGGGCGGGCTCGGCGGGGCACCGGCCGAGCCGGCACCGATGGCGTCGATGCCGACCATGCCGACCGCGTCGATGCCCACGATGCCGACCATGCCCACGATGCCGACGGCACCGACGACGACCGCGCCGGTGACGCCGCCGGCACCCGAGACCCCGGTGACCGAGCCGACGGTGGCGACCTCGACCGGCTCCGCCGCCGGCGTCACCACCCCGCTGCCGCAGGACGAACCACGCGCCGACGAGGGCGTCGACCCCGAGCCGGAGCCGCGCACGAGCCCGCCCGCCTGGGACCCGCTCGGTGCCGCTCCGTTCGCCTGGGACCTGCCCGACCCCAACCCGACGCTGGACGACCAGGAGCCCGAGCCGCCGGCCCGCAAGCCCAGGTCCAGGATCGGACTGCTGACCGTCGGCGTCGCACTGCTCGCCGTCGCCGGCATGTCGGTCGCGGGCATGGGCGGCTGGATCACCCCGCAACACATCGTCGGCGTGGTGCTGGCCGTGCTGGGTCTTGGCATGGTGGGCGGCGCGTTCGTCCGCGGCGGCCGCGGCCTGATCGGCCTGGCCGTGCCGCTGGCGGTGGTCGGAATCGGGATGACCGTGGTCACGCCCAACGGCGCGAAGGGAATCGGCGAACTCACCAGCACCCCGACCACGATCAAGAGCGTGGCGGGTGAGTACAGCCGCTCGATCGGCTCGATCACCCTGGACCTGACCCAGCTGCCCGCCACCGGCGAGGTGGACACCCAGGTCGACCTCGGTATGGGCGACGTGACGGTGATCGTCCCGGAGAACGCGGACCTCAAGCTCACCATCGACAACGGCCTGGGCTCGGCGAGCTACGGCGTCGAATCGTGGGACAACGTGGGTAGGAACGGTCCGCGCGAGTTCGTCGACAACGGGCCGGACGGCCCGGGTGGCCTCGACGTGGACCTGAGGATCGATGCTCGGATCGGCAGCGTGGAGGTGCACCGTGGCTGAGCGAAACGACTCCGCCCAGACGGAGACCCGCCGGCGGCGGCCGGACCTGTTCACGCTGATCGCCGGGTTGGCGACGCTGTTCGTGTCGAGCTTCGTGCTCACCGACGGCACGGTCTGGTGGCCGAGGATCGACGGCCGCTGGCTGGTCACCGGCGGGGCGGTGCTGGTCGGCGTGCTCCTGCTGGCCTCGTCCCTGCGCGGAGGCCGCCGCAAACGCTGACCACGCGACCCACTCACCCCCGGGGTGGTCTCCGACAGGAGGCCACCCCGGTGTCATTTCCACTCGATGATCCCCGGCGGCGGTTCTCGGCGCCCCCTGCCCGGCGGGCGGCGCGGGGGTTCCTCCGTCGGCGGCGGCTCGGTGGGTTCCGGGGGCGCGGCCGGCTCGGGGAGTGGCTCGGCGGCCTCGACAAACCGCTCCAGCCGGTCGACCACCATGTCGAAGACGGCGGCGGAGAGGACCCCGCGCCGCAGGTGCCCACGCCCCTGGCGGGCGTCGCCGTGGATCAGCGTGCTGACCGAGCGGCCACCCCGCAGGTCGAGGCAGAGCTCGCGCACTCGGATCCCCGCCGTGCCGCTGCCGAGGCCGCGGGCCCTGGTCCGCACCTCGACGACCTCGCCGGCGTGGAAGGTGCGGGTCCTCGGCGTCGTGCGGACCCGGATCCGGCCGTCCTCGCTGAGGAAGACCCCCACGAGGTGGCGCCGCCACCAGTACCCGACCCAGAGCGCCAGCGGCCCGGAGCCGACGAACCCGAGCACGACCGGCCAGCCGCGGGCCAGCACCGCGTACCAGAGCAGCCCGGTCAGCCCCAGCCCGAGCAGGGCAAACGTGGCGCCGGCCGCGGTCCGCGGTGTCCACGGACCGAGGCGGCGCCAGCGCCCGCTCACTCCCACTCGATGGTGCCCGGCGGTTTCGAGGTCACGTCCAGCACGACGCGGTTCACATCGGGGACCTCGTTGGTGATCCGGGTGGAGATGCGCTCCAGCACGTCGTAGGGCAGCCGGGTCCAGTCGGCGGTCATCGCGTCCTCACTGGACACCGGCCGCAGCACGACCGGGTGGCCGTAGGTTCGGAAGTCGCCCTGCACGCCGACGCTGTGCACATCGGCCAGCAGCACCACAGGGCACTGCCAGATGTCGCGGTCCAGCCCGGCGGCGGTCAGCTCCTCGCGGGCGATCGCGTCCGCCGCGCGCAGGATTTCCAGCCGGCCGGCGGTGACCGCGCCGATGATCCGGATGCCGAGACCGGGGCCGGGGAACGGCTGGCGGTGCACGATGGTCTCGGGCAGGCCCAGCTCGATGCCGACCCGGCGTACCTCGTCCTTGAACAGCTCCCGCAGGGGCTCGACCAGCTCGAAGGTCAGGTCCTCCGGGAGGCCGCCGACGTTGTGGTGGCTCTTGATGTTGGCCGCGCCGGTGCCTCCGCCGGACTCGACGACGTCCGGGTAGAGCGTGCCCTGGACCAGGAAGTCGTAGCGGGAGTCGGCCTGCAGGTCGCGCTCGGCCTGCTCGAACACGCGGATGAACTCCCGGCCGATGATCTTGCGCTTCTGCTCGGGGTCGGTGACGCCGTCCAGCGCGGCCAGGAACCGGTCGGCGGCGTCCACGGTGACCAGGTTGACCCCGGTCGCGGCGACGAAGTCCCGTTCCACCTGCCCCCGCTCACCGGCGCGCAGCAGCCCGTGGTCGACGAAGACGCAGGTCAGCCGGTCGCCGATGGCGCGCTGGACCAGGGCAGCGGCCACCGCTGAGTCCACCCCGCCGGACAGGCCGCAGATCGCCCGGCCGTCGCCGACCTGCTCGCGGATCCTGGCCACCTGCTCCTCGACGATCGAGGCGATCGTCCACGAGGGACGCAGGCCGGCGACGTCGTGCAGGAACCGGCGCAGCACCTCCTGGCCGTGCGGGGAGTGCGCGACCTCGGGGTGGTACTGCACGCCGGCGAAGCGCCGCTCGACGTCCTCGAACGCGGCGACCGGGGCCCCGCTCGACCCCGCGGTCACGGTGAACCCCGACGGGGCCTCGGTGACGCTGTCCCCGTGGCTCATCCAGACCGGGTGTCGGCGCGGCAGGTCCGCGTGCAGCACGCCCCCGCCGGAGGACAGCTCGGTCCGCCCGTACTCACGAGCGCCGGTGTGCTCGACGGTGCCGCCGAGGACCTGCGCCATCGCCTGGAAGCCGTAGCAGATCCCGAACACCGGCACACCGGCGTCGAACAGCGCCGGGTCGACCGTGGGCGCGCCCTCGGCGTAGACCGAGGACGGGCCGCCGGAGAGCACGATCGCCGCCGGGTCGCGGTCGAGCAGCTCGGGCACGCTCGCGGTGTGCGGCACGACCTCCGAGTACACCTGCGCCTCACGCACGCGGCGGGCGATGAGCTGGGCGTACTGCGCACCGTAGTCGACGACGAGAACCGGGCGGTGATGAGAATCCGTCACTGGAGAAGCATGTCACGGTTGGTGGGGAACTACGGTGGAGGGCATGGACGCGACAGACCCGCACCTACCCACCCCACGGCCCGCCTGGATCGCAGGTCGGGCGGAGCAGAGCGACCAGACGCTCGCGGTGCACCACCCCTACGACGGCGACGAGATCGCCGCGGTGTGCGTGCCCTCTCCCGAGCAGGTCGAGCGTGCGGTCGCGGCGGCGGTGTCGGTGGTCCCGCGGTTCCGCACGACCCCGGCGCATGTGCGTGCCGCGGCCCTGGACCACGTGTCCCAGCAGCTGCGCGAGCGGTGCGACGAGGTCGCCGAGATGATCACGGCGGAGAACGGCAAGCCGCTCAAGTGGGCGGTTGTCGAGGTGAACCGGGCCGTCGCGACGTTCCGGATCGCCGCGGAGGAGGCCCGCCGGTTCTCCGGTGACCTCCAGCGGCTGGACACCGACCCCACCGCGGAGGGCCGGCTGGCGCTCGTCCGGCGGGTGCCGCGCGGACCGGTGCTGGGCATCGCTCCGTTCAACTTCCCGCTGAACCTGGTCGCCCACAAGATCGCGCCCGCGCTGGCGGTCGGCGCGCCGATCATCGTCAAGCCGGCGCCGCGGACGCCGCTGTCCGCGCTGCTGCTGGGTGAGCTGCTCGCCGAGACCGACCTGCCCGAGGGAGCCTTCTCCGTGCTCCCCCTCGGCAACGAGGAGACGATGCGGCTGGTCGAGGACGCCCGGCTGCCCGTGGTCTCGTTCACCGGCTCGGGCCCGGTCGGCTGGCAGCTGATGGACCGCGCGCCGCGCAAGCAGGTGGTGCTCGAGCTGGGTGGCAACGGCGCGGCGGTGGTCTGCGCCGACTGGCCGGACCTGGACTTCGCCGCGAAGCGGATCGCCGTGTTCGGCAACTACCTGGCCGGGCAGTCCTGCATCGCCGTGCAGCGGGTGCTGGTGGACCGGGCGGTGGCCGACGAGTTCGTGCCGAAGCTGCTGGACGCGGTGTCCGCGCTGCGCACCGGCAACCCGCACGACCCCGACGTGGAGGTCGGTCCGCTGGTCGACGAGGCCGCGGCCGAGCGGGTCGAGTCGTGGGTCAACGAGGCAGTCGGGGCAGGGGGCCGGCTGCTGGCCGGCGGCAAGCGGGACGGGGCGACCGTGCAGCCGACGGTGCTCTCCGACGTCCCGCACGACCAGAAGGTCTGGGCCGAGGAGGTGTTCGGCCCGGTGCTCGTCGTGTCGGTCACCGACGGCCTCGACGACGCGTTCGCGCAGGTCAACGCCTCGCAGTACGGCCTGCAGGCCGGGGTTTTCACCCGGGACGTGCAGGTGGCGTTCCGGGCGCGGGCCGAGCTGGAGGTCGGTGGCGTGGTGATCGGCGACGTGCCGTCGTTCCGCGCCGACCAGATGCCCTACGGCGGGGTGAAGGGCTCGGGCTTCGGCCGGGAGGGTGTCCGCAGCGCCATGAACGACCTCACCGAGGAGCGGGTCATGGTGCTCACCGGCCTCGAGCTGTGAGCCCCTGGGCGAAGGCGAACACCCCGTCCGGGTCGTAGTCGGCGGCGACCGCCCGCAGCCGCGGCAGGTTGGCGCCGTAGTAGGCGTTCGCCCAGTCCGGCAGCTCCGGGTCGATGTAGTTGACATAGCCCCGGGCGCCGGCGATCCGACCGAGGCCCGTCCGCACCTCGGCGACCTGCCGGGCGGCGAGGTCGCGCCCGCCGTCGGTGTTGGCGAAGATCTGCGCGCTGGCCAGGGCGCCTCGGTGGGGAAAGGCCGTCGCGGCCGGCTCGACGGCGGCCACGGCACCGCCCAGGGAGTCCAGCAGCAGGTCCAGGCCGGTGAGCCCGTCGAGCAACGACACCACGGCAGCCGGGTCGGCCGGACCCTCGAGCATGCGTGAGGACGCGACGAACGAGTCGCGGCCGGCGTCCTCGGGCCGGCAGGGCGCGCTGGGCCGCTCGCAGCCGGCGAAGAACCGCATGGCGTCCAGGTAGCCGAGTGCGGTGACCGACGAGGTGCCCGCATCGACCGCGAGCCGGTCGAGCTGGCGCCGGCAGGCGGCCTCGTCGCCGACGAAACAGCCGCCGATCCGCGCCCTCGGCGGTGAGCCGGCCTCGATGACGCAGTTGGACCAGAGCTCCTCGGGCGCGCCGGGGATCCAGTCCTGCCAGGCGGCGAGGACGTCGGCCGCCTGGCCGTCGAAGCGCAGCGAGAACACGACGAGGTCGGGCGCGGGCTCGGTGGCGAAGGTGAACGAGGTGACGATGCCGAAGTTCCCGCCGCCTCCGCCGCGCAGTGCCCAGAACAGCTCGGGCTCCTCCTCGGTGGAGACCGTCCGCAGCTCACCCCCGGCCGTGACGACCTGCGCGGACACCAGCCGGTCGCAGGTCAGGCCGTACTTGCGGCTGAGCACGCCGATGCCGCCGCCCAGGGTCAGCCCGCCGATCCCGACCGACGGGCACGAGCCGGTCGGCAGGCACCGGCCCTTCGCGGCGAGGGCGGTGACGAGATCGATGAGCCTGGTGCCGGCCGCGACGACCGCCGTACCGTCGGCCTCCACCCGGACGCCGGACATGGGCCCCAGGTCGACCACGAGCCCGCCGTCGGGGCTGCTGTAGCCGGCGTAGCTGTGTCCGCCGGAGCGGGCGGCGACGGGCATCCGCGCCGCGGCGGCGAGGTCCACACAGGCCTGGACGTCCTCCGGGCCGGCGCAGTGCGCCACGGCGGCCGGGCGACGCCCGTCGAACAGGGTGTTGTAGACCCGGCGGGCCTGGCCGTAGCCCCGGTCGGCCGGCAGCACGAGCCTGCCGGAGAGGCGACTCCGCAGGGCGATCCAGTCCGGCGGCCGGGGGTCCGCCGCCGTCGACGGAGGTGGCGACGGTGGCGGTGGCGGCGGTGGCGCGGTGGTGGCGCCCGGCGCCGGCCCCGGTGCTCCGGAGACGTCCGTGCAGCCGGCGGCGCCACCGGCCAGCGCCAGCGCGGCGGCGCCGAGAAACGCTCTGCGACCCAACACATCAGGACAGACGGGTGGCGGCGCCGGTCGGTTGTGGCTCACTCGGGCGGCAGCCATCCGGTCGCCCGCCGGAGCGCGGCGGTGACCAGCGGCGTGAACGTCTCCGGCGGGCGCGGTTCACGCAGCACGGCGGCGATGTGCCCGTCCGGGCGAACGACCACGAGCGAGCGCGGCGGGATGCCCAGGGCCGTGACGAGCAGTTCGTCGTCGTCCTCCTGCTCCAGGGGGATCGGCTGGCCGACCAGCTCGTGCTCCCAGCGGTCGACCGGGCGCCACGGACACCAGTGCGTGAGCACGACGAACCGGGGACCGACCAGCTCGCGCAGCCGCATGCCGGCCATGAGGCGGGCGTCGGGGCAGAGTGTCCCGGGGCCGGCGGCCTCCGGCGGGCGGTAGGGCGAGGCGGGCGAGGCGGGCGAGGTGAGCGGGGAGCCGAGGTAGGAGAACGGTTCGGCGAGCTTCCCGGAGTCGATCTCGACGCGCGCGGTCTCGTCGCGCAGGGACCGGGTCAGCACGTCGAGGCGGCGCGCCCGGTCGGCCTCGGTGGCCGGGACGAGGAAGCGCATCGTCTCGGCGGTGACGCGCAGGTTCTCGTCGGCGGCGGCGCCGCGTTCCAGGTCGTAGGAGTCCAGCAGGGCGGGGCCGGCTCGGCCCTCCCGGTCGAGCGCGATCTTCCAGACCGCGTTGTCCGCGTCGCAGATGCCGGAGTTGAGCCCCCGCGCCCCGAACGGGCTCATCACGTGCGCGGCATCGCCGGCCAGGAGGACCCGGCCGACCCGCAGGCGGGGCACCCGGCGCTGGTGGAAGCGGTAGACCGACACCCAGACGATGTCGTAGGGGACGTCGCCGACCACCGCCCGGATCCGCCGGTCGAGGCCGCCGTTGGCCTGCTCGGTGGCGAGGTCGAAGTCCTCGGGGACCTGCCAGTCGACGCGCCAGACGCCGTGGGGCTGGGGGTGGAGCAGGACCTGTCGGCCGGGGTTCCAGGGCGGGTCGAAGTAGAAGCGGCGCTCCGGGGTGGCGAAGGGGAGGTCCGCGCGGATGTCGGCGATGAGGAACTTGTCGGGGTAGGACGTCCCGTCGAACGGCAGGCCAAGCAGCTCGCGGACCGCCGACCGCGGTCCGTCCGCGGCGATCAGGTGGCTTCCGGTGACGGTGCCCTCCGACGTGGTCACCGCCACCCCGTCACCGTCCTGCTCCAGGCCGACGACCTCCTGCCCCCGGCGCAGGTCCACCAGCGGCTCGCCGGCGATCCGGTCCTCCAGGAGCAGCTCCAGGATGGACTGGGGCGTGTTGACGAAGGGCGGGAAGGCGCTGTCGACGGGTTCGGGGAAGGTGATCTCCAGTACCTGGTGCTCGCGGAAGTAGGTACGGCCGCGGGTCCAGGTGACGCCAGCCTCGGCGACCCTGGCGCCGAGGCCGACCCGCTCGAGGATGTCGAGCACGTCGCGCTGCACACAGATCGAGCGGCTGCCGGCCAGGACCCGCTCGGGCTGCGCCTCGAGCACGACGCTGGGCACCCCGTAGCGGGCGAGCAGCAGCGCGGAGACCATGCCCACCGGCCCCGCTCCGACCACGAGCACTGGCTCGGTTCCCCCACCATCGGTCATCCCCCAACCCTGCCAGGTGACACCGACAGGTCCAGCGCGGCACCGTCAGGCGGGGTTGGGCGGCGGGCCGTCGGACGGCACGCCGAGCAGCGTGCGCAGGCCCTTCATGACCTCGCTCGCCGTGGGCGCCGTCGCTGCGTCGCCCAGCCACTGGATCATCAGGCCGGAGATCAACGCCAGCTGGACCGCGCCGACCGAGCGCACCTCGCTCTCGGCCACCTCGTCCTCCGGCTGTCCGGTCACCATCGCCGCCAGCCCCCGCCGGCCGTCGAGCTGACCAGCCGCCAGCTGCTCGCGTAGCTCGGGCGAGCGCTGCGCCTGCATGAACGCCTCCACGCTGGCCAGCCAGATCTGCCGGTCGGCCGCGAACGAGTCGATCAGCCGCGACAGCTTGGACTCGAACTGCGCCGCCGGAGTGTCGGGCACCTCGGGGTCCGGTGCCAGCGCGCCGCCGACGCGGTCGCCCCAGTCGGCCAGGGTCTGGAACAGGGCCTCGTTCAGCAGCGCCTCGCGGGAGCCGTAGTGGTAGCCGATGGCGGCCATGCTCACGTCCGCCGCCGTCGCGATGTCGCGCACGGTCGTGCGGTCGTACCCCTTCTCCAGCAGGCACCGCTTGGCCGCCAGCAGCAGGTCCTCCCGGTTTCCCATGGCCGGGAGGCTAGCACGGCAGTCTTAGGCAAACGTCTTGCGCAATTGCCTAAGGCGCTCGTACAGTCCTCGTCATGACCCTTCGAACCCTGCTGCTGGCCGCGCTGCTCGCGCTGGGCACCGCCCACGCCGCCGCCGCGCCCGCCGCACCCGCCGCACCCGCCGCACCCGCCGCCCCTGGTGACCTACGCACCGCCACCGGCATCCGCTACGCCGCCGCCGACCGCTGGGAACCCCCGGCTCTCGCGCCGCCGTCGGCACCCACCGGGGCGATGCCGGGCTGCTGGCAGCCCACCGACCTCCCGATCGCCCCCGCCGAGCAGGCCGAGGACTGCCTGCGCCTCAGCGTCACGACAGCCGCCGCTCCCGGCCGGAAGCGGCCGGTGGTCGTCTACTTCCACGGCGGCAGCTTCAACTACGGCAGCGGAGCCAACTACCGCCCGGACGACCTGGTGACCAGGGGAGACGTCGTAGCCGTCACGGTCAACTACCGGCTCGGGGCGTTCGGCTTCCTCGCCCACCCCGAACTGGGTACCGACTCCGGCAACCTCGGCCTCGCCGACCAGCAGGCCGCCCTGCGCTGGGTGCGCGACAACATCGCCGGCTACGGCGGGGACCGGCGCAACGTCACGATCATGGGCCACTCCGCCGGCGGGTACAGCGTCTGCGCGCACCTCGCCTCCCCCGCCTCGGCCGGGTTGTTCCACCGGGCGGTCGTGCAGAGCGCCGGGTGCACCGGCGGCTTCCGCGACCGGCAGGAGGCGCAGCGGCAGGGGCAGGCCTTCGCCGCGGCGCTGGGCTGCGCCGACGCCGCCTGCCTGCGTACCCACTCGCCGGCGGAGCTGGTCGCCGCCTCCGGCGGCGGTCACGACGACTACCGCCCGGTCGTGGGCGGACCTCTGCTGCCGGTGCATCCGGCGGAGGCGTTCGCAAGGGGACGGTTCACCCGGGTGCCGGTGCTCTACGGCGGCAACCACGACGAGGACACCGGCAGGCTCGCGGGGCTCGAGCTGGGCGGTGCGCCGCCGCTCACCCCGCAGGGCTACCCGGGTGCGGTCGCGGAGGCGTTCGGCGACGACGCCGAGGCGGTGCTCGCGCGCTACCCGCTGCACAAGTTCGGCTCGCCGACCGAGGCGCTGGCCGCCGCGCTGACCGATCGCGACTGGGCGCTGCCGATCGACGACACCCGGCGGCTTCTCGCCCGGCACGTCCCCGTCCACGCCTACGAGTTCGCCGAACGGGACACCCCGTGGTTCCCGGGCTTCCCCCGGCCGAGCTTCCCCGTCGGCGCGAGCCACATGCTCGAGCTGCCGTACCTGTTCACCGTCGGCTACCTGACTCCGGCCGCCCAACAGGACCTGCGGAACACCATGATCGACAGCTGGGCCCGCTTCGCCCGCTCCGGCGACCCTGGTTGGCCGGCGTTCCGCGGCGGCCGGTACGTGCTCTCGCTCGCCTCCGGTCCCGACGGCGTCCACCGCACCGACTTCACCGCCGACCACCAGCTCGCCTTCTGGCGAGACCTGGCGCGCTGACCGACGAGCATCGATGTCACTCGATACAATCACCGTATGGCGATCGCACTTCCCCAGGCCCAGGTCCTGCCGCCGACCGAGGCGGACACCTATGCGGAATGGTTCGCCTGCCTCGCCGAGCCCGTCCGGGTGCGGTTGCTGCACGCGGTGGCGACCAGTCAGAAGGGCATCACGGTCGGCGCGCTCACCCAGATCCTGGGCACCAGCCAGTCCACCACCTCACACCACGTGCGCAAGCTCGCCGACGTGGGTTTCGTGCGGCTGCGCAAGGAGGGCACCGCAACCATCGTCACGGTCAACGAGGCCTGCTGCGCCGGCCTGCCGCATGCCGCGGACGCGGTCATGGGGCTGCTCGGCCCGCGCCCCTGCTGCCCCGAGGACCTCCCGCACGACGTCACCGTGCGGGCCCTGGAACCCGGCGACTGGGCCGCCGTCCGCCGGATCTACGCCGAGGGCATCGCGACCGGCCTTGCCACCTTCGAGACCGGCGTCCCGAGCCGGACCGCGCTCGACGCGAAGTGGCTGCCCGACCACCGCTGGGTAGCGGTCATCGAGGACGAGGTGGTGGGCTGGACGGCCGCCGCCCCCACCTCGTCCCGCGACTGCTACGCCGGGGTCGCCGAGACCTCCATCTACGTGGCCGACGGGAACCGGGGCCGGGGCATCGGCAAGGCGCTGCTGCACAAGCAGGTCACCGCGGCCGACGAGGGCGGGCTCTGGACGCTCCAGACCGCGATCTTCACCGAGAACCGGCCCAGCATCGCCCTGCACCACACGGCCGGCTACCGCACCGTGGGCATCCGCGAACGCATCGCCCAGCGTGACGGCGTCTGGCACGACACCGTGCTGCTGGAACGGCGCTCGCCCGTGCGCTGAGGGATCAGTCAGCCCTGCAGCGCCGCCCAGACCTCGCGGTCCCGTTCGGCCGTCCACACCCGCGGCCAGTCGACACCCCCCAGCTCGTCCCAGTACCGCTGGATGTTGAACGGCAGGCAGTGCTCGAAGATCGGCCATCCGCCGAACTCGGGAGCCAGCGCCGCATGGGCCGCGGCGAACGCCTCGGCAACCGTGCCGGACCGGCCGTGCACCTCGCCGACGGTGCGCCGCAGCTCGTCGAGGAAGTGGCGGCTCTGGGCGATCGCCGCGGCCACGGCCGCCTCGCCGACCACCACCGGCCCGCGGCCGCCGACCAGCGCCCGGGCCGGGAAGGCGGCCACCTCGTCCAGCGTGGAGGTCGCCCACTCGTCGTGGAAGGCATCGCCGGTGTAGAGCGCGGCCCTGGCCTCCACCAGGTCACCGGCGAACAGGATCCGCTCGTGCGGTAACCAGGCCACGATGTCGCCGGCGGTGTGGCCGCGGCCGCAGTGGGCGAGCACCAGCTCCCGCTCCCCACCGAGCGGGATCGTCATCCGGTCGGAGAACGTCAGGGTCGGCCAGCTCAGGCCGGGAATCGAGGCCGGCTCCTCGAACAGCCGCGGCATCCGCCCGAGCTCGGACTCCCAGTCCGCCTGCCCGCGCTCGGCGATCAGGTGCCTGGTCCGCTCGTGGGCGATGATCTCGGCTGCGGCGAAAGCACTTGCGCCGAGCACCCGCACCGCGTGGTAGTGGCTCAGCACCAGGTGGCGCACCGGCTTGTCGGTGCGCTCGCGCAGCCGCCCCAGCCACCGCCGCGCGGCGACCGGTGTCGCCCTGGCCTCGAAGCAGACGAGGAAGTCCTCCCCCTCGACCGCACCGACGTTCGGGTCCCCCTCCGCGGTGAGCGCGTACACCCCGTCCGCGATCTCGGTGAACGTCTCCGCCTTCGCCTCGGTGTCCCCGCTGGACGCAAACGTCTTCGCCACCCCACCACCCTGCCACGCGGCGGTCACTCGGTGGGCGAGTAGCGCTGCGCGTTCCTGGTCGGGGCCGGGGAGATGAACAGGGCGGCCGGTGCCGTCGGCGGGACCGCGGGGTCGGCCGGCGGGACCGGCTCAAGGCGCTGGTAGGGCGCGCCGGGAGCCGGGCGTGGGTCCGGGTCGCCCTTGTTGGGCCAGAGGGAGAACGCGCGCTCGGCCTGGGCGGTGATCGTCAGCGACGGGTTGACCCCCAGGTTCGCCGAGATCGTCGAACCGTCCACCACCGACAGGTCCGGGTAGTTGTGGACGCGGTGGTACGGGTCGATCACCCCCTCCTCCGCCGAGGCGCCGATCGGGCAGCCGCCGATGAAGTGTGCGGTCAGCGGGATGTTGAAGACCTCGCTCCAGGCACCGCCCGCCATGCCGTCGATGTGCTTGGCGGCCAACTGGTTCGCCTCGTACCCGGCGCGGATGAACGTGGGGTTGGGCTCGCCGTGACCCTGGCGCGAGGTGACCCGACGGCGACCGAACAGACCGCGCCGGGTGTAGGTCGTGATCGAGTTGTCCCGGCTCTGCATCACCAGCAGGATCACCGTCCGCTCGCTCCAGCGGTGCACGCGCAGCAGCTGGGCGCTGCGCACCGGGTGCCGGACCAGGAAGCGCAGCGCCTGAAGCCAGCGCGGCGTCGCGGCCGCGCCGTCGGTCGCGATCGTCTGGAGCAGACCCATCGCGTTGCTGCCCGGCCCGTACCGGACCGGCTCGATATGGGTGATCTCGTCGGGGTGGATCGACGAGGTGATGGCCACGCCGCGGCTGAAGTCGCGCTCCGGATCGACGCTGGTCCGGGCAGCGCCGACGATCGACTCGGAGTTCGTGCGGGTGAGCTCGCCGAGGCGGGGTGACAGGTGCGGCAGCACACCGGTGTCGCGCATCCGGTGCAGCAGCTGCTGGGTGCCCCAGGTTCCCGCGGCGAGCACGACCCGGCGGGCGGTGACCGTGGCGCGGGCGCGCCCGCCGGTGCGACGCAGGTCGACGTCGAACCCGCCGCCGGCCCTGGGTCGCAGCGCGGTCACCGTGGTCAGCGGCAGCACCTTCGCCCCGCCCCGCTCTGCGAGGTACAGGTAGTTCTTGACCAGCGTGTTCTTCGCGCCGACCCGGCACCCGGTCATGCACGAGCCGCACTCGGTGCACCCGGTCCGCGCCGGCCCGGCGCCGCCGAAGAACGGGTCGGGCATGGTCTCCCCCGGGCGGCCGAAGTACACGCCGACCGGCGTCGGGTGGAAGGTCTCGGGGACGCCCATGTCGGCGGCGACCTTGCGCATCACCTCGTCCGCCGGCGTCGTGCTCGGGTTGGTGACCACCCCGAACATCTTCGAGGCCTGGTCGTAGTGCGGGGCGAGCTCGGCCTCCCAGTCGGTGATGTGCGCCCACTGCCGGTCGGCGTAGAACGGGGCGAGCGGCCGGTAGAGGGTGTTGGCGTACACCAGCGAGCCGCCGCCGACACCGGCCCCGGCCAGCACCATCACGTCCCTGAGCAGGTGGATCCGCTGGATGCCGAAGCAGCCCAGCGCCGGCGCCCACAGGTACCGGCGCAGGTCTCAGGACGTCTTGGCGAACTCGTCGTCGGCGAAGCGGCGACCGGCCTCGACCACCGCCACCCGGTAGCCCTTCTCGGTCAGCCGCAGGGCGGCGACGCTCCCGCCGAACCCCGAGCCGACAACCACCACGTCGTAGTCCAGCAGCTCGTCCATGGAACCGAGGCTACTCGTCAGTACGTAACTTCCCGAAGTGCACGAGATCACGCCGCACCCCGCCGCGCAGCTGGGCACCGCGCAGCACGCCCTCACGCGTGAACCCCGCCTTGGCCAGCGCCTTCTGCTCGGCGATGTTGTCCACGTCGGTGCTCGCCTCGACCCGGTCGACCTCGGTCGTGGCGAACAGGTGCTCGGCGAGCAGCCGCTGGGCCGTCGAGCCGACACCGCGGCCGCGCTCGGGCGGCAGCAGGCCGATGCCGATGTTCCAGGCCGAGCAGCCCAGCGTGCCGCCGTAGTCCACCGCGTGCCAGCTCACCCCGCCGAGCAGCGTTCGGGTCGCGGCGTCCAGCACGCTCAGCAGGGAGCTGCGGGCGGGGAGGGTGACCTGGGGCCGGTCGTCCCGGTCGACCTCGAAGTCGCCCGCCGCCTCGACGTAGAACTTCTCCCGCTCGCCGGCCACCGGCACCGCGAGCGCCACCCCGTCCCGCTCGATCACCACCTCGCGCTCACCGCCGGACGGGGGCGGCGGGGTCAGGTCCGCGCGGAGCAGTCCGAACAACAGCATGTCCCGGTGCTCCCCGGCCCGCGCTCGGGCGCCCCGCAGGACACCTTCGGCCCGGAACCCGCCCCGCCCGAGCACGCGCTGGGCCGCCACGTTCTCGACCTCCACGCTGGCCTCGAGCCGGTGCAGGTCGGTCGTCTCGAACAGGTGCGCGACGAACAACCGCAGCGTGCGCAGGCCGACACCCCGGCCGCGGGCGGCCGGCAACAGGCTCATCCCGACGTTCCAGGCCGCGGTCGCCTCGGTGCGGCCGCGGGACACCGCGTTCCAGCTCACCTGCCCGACGAGCTCGCCGTCGGAGAGGTCGACGACGGCCAGCCGGTGCACCACGACGTCGGTCGGCGGGCGGCGGTCGTCCTCCTCGGCGTCGAAGGCGCCGTCGCCGCGCCGGTCGAGCAGCTCCGCGTCGCCCTCGAGCACCTCGGCCAGCGCGACGTGGCCGCTGGAGTTGAGAACCTTCCGCCGAACCGTCACGCCCGCACCGTCAGGCCGACCTTCTGGAACTCCTTCACGTCGGAGTAGCCGGTCTTGGCCATCGCCCTGCGCAGCGCGCCGAACAGGTTGATCACCCCGTCGGCGTCGGAGGACGGGCCGAACAGCAGCGTGCGCAGGTCGACGACCTCCTCGCCGAACCCCACCGGGACGACCTTGCTGCGCGGCAGCGACGGGTGCGCGGCCGAGGGGCTCCAGTACAGCCCCTTGCCCGGCGCCTCGGCGGCCAGCGCCAGCGGTGCGCCGAGCATGACCGCGTCCGCACCGCAGGCGATCGACTTGGCGATGTCGCCGGAGACGTGCACGCCGCCGTCCGCGATCACGTGCACGTACCGCCCGCCGGTCTCGTCGAGGTAGTCCCGCCGCGCGGCCGCCGCGTCGACGATCGCGGTGGCCATGGGGACGCCGATGCCGAGCACGCTGTCGGTGGTGGAGGCAACGCTGGTGCCGTACCCGACGATCACCCCGGCGGCGCCGGTGCGCATCAGGTGCATGGCAGTGCGGTAGTCGTGCACCCCGCCGGCCACCACGGGCACGTCGAGGTCGGCGATGAAGTTCTTGAGGTTCAGCGGTTCGCCGCCGCTGGCGACGTGCTCGGCGGAGACGATCGTGCCCAGCACGACCAGGATCTCCACCCCCGCGGCCAGCAGGACCGGGGTCAGCTGGGCCGCCCGCTGCGGGCTCACCCGCGCGGCGGCGGTGACCCCGGCAGCGGTGATCTTCTTGATGGTCTCCGCGATCAGCTCCTCGCGGATCGGCGCGGCGTGCAGCTCCTGCAGCAGCCGGGTGAGCGCGGTGGGGTCCGGGTCCTCGGTGGCCTGCTGGAGCCGCTCCAGAGCCCCCTCCGCGTCGGCGTGCCGCGCCCACAGGCCCTCGGCGTCGAGCACGCCGAGGCCGCCGAGCTCGCCCACCGCCACCGCTGTCGCCGGCGAGACGATCGCGTCGGTCGGGTGCGTCATCAGCGGGATGTCGAACCGGTAGGCGTCGATCTGCCAGGCCGTCGACACGTCGCCCGACGAGCGGGTGCGACGGGAGGGCACGATCTGCACCTCGTCCAGCCCGAAGGCGCGACGGGCCGTCCGGCCCATGCCGATCTCGACAAGATCCCGCACTGTGCTCCAGTCCTTCCGGGCGTACCGACCGCGCCGCGTCAGCGGGTGGTGTAGTTGGGCGCCTCGACGGTCATGGTCACGTCGTGCGGGTGGCTCTCCTTGAGCCCCGCCGCGGTGATCCGGACCAGCTGCGCGTTCTGCAGCTCCGCGACCGTACTCGACCCCGTGTAGCCCATGCCCGACCGCAGGCCGCCGACCAGCTGGTGCACCACCTGGGAGAGCGGGCCGCGGAACGGGATCCGGCCCTCCACGCCCTCGGGAACCAGCTTGTCCTCGCTGAGCACGTCGTCCTGGAAGTAGCGGTCCTTGGAGTAGGACCGGCTGACGCCGCGGGACTGCATGGCGGCGAGCGAGCCCATGCCCCGGTAGGTCTTGAACTGCTTGCCGTTGACCAGGATCACCTCGCCCGGCGCCTCGGCCGTGCCGGCCAGCAGGCTGCCGAGCATGACCGCGGAGGCGCCCGCCGCGATGGCCTTGGCGATGTCCCCGGAGTACTGGATGCCACCGTCGCCGATGACCGGGATGCCGGCCGGGCGGCAGGCCAGGTCGGCCTGGTAGATGGCGGTGATCTGGGGAACCCCGACACCGGCGACCACCCGGGTGGTGCAGATCGAGCCCGGCCCGACACCGACCTTGACCCCGTCCGCGCCGGCTTCGACCAGGGCCTGCGCCCCGGCGCGGGTCGCGACGTTGCCGCCGACGATGTCGACCGACTCGCCCAGCTCGGTCTTGAGCTTGGCGACCATGTCCAGCACGCCTCGGGAGTGGCCGTGCGCGGTGTCCACCATCAGCACGTCCACGCCCGCGTCGACCAGGGTCATCGCCCGCTTGTACGCGTCGTCGCCGACGCCGACGGCGGCGCCGCAGATCAGCCGGCCGTCCGGGTCCTTGGTGGCGTTGGGGAACTGCTCGGTCTTGACGAAGTCCTTGACGGTGATCAGCCCGCGCAGCTTGCCGGCGCCGTCGATGATCGGCAGCTTCTCGACCTTGTGCCGGCGCAGCAGTCCGAGCGCGGCGTCGGCCGACACGCCGACCTGGGCGGTGACCAGCGGGCCCTTGGTCATCACCTCGCTGACCGGCTTGGTGTGGTCCACCTCGAAGCGCATGTCGCGGTTGGTGATGATGCCGACCAGGGTTCCCTCGGCGTCGGTCACCGGGACGCCGGAGATGCGGTAGCGGGAGCAGAGCGCGTCGACCTCGGCCAGCGTGGCCGTGGGCAGGCAGGTGATCGGGTCGGTGACCATGCCGGCCTCCGAGCGCTTGACGGTCTCGGCCTGCCGGGCGTGCTCCTCGATCGAGAGGTTGCGCTGGAGGATGCCGATGCCACCCTGCCGGGCCATGGCGATGGCCATCCGGGCCTCGGTGACGGTGTCCATGGCCGCGGACACCAGCGGGATGCGGAGGGTGATGTTGCGGGTGAGCTGCGTGCTGGTGTCGACCTCGCTGGGTACGACGTCGGACTCGGACGGCTGGAGCAGCACGTCGTCAAAGGTGAGCCCGAGCGTGGCGAACTTGGCCGGGATACCCTCAGCGCTGGTCATCGTGGCCCTTCTTTTTCGCGGTTTCCGCAGGCGGCGGCGCGTTGTCCCATGGTATCTGGCCCATTCGCCCCCGCCGCCCGGTACCGTGCGTGGTCGTGAGGGACGACGCACTGCCCCCGGACCCGTTCGCCGGTGACCCGGACGATCCGGCCCGGGCGTTGGACGACGAGGTGGCCGCCGAGGAGCCGGTCACGGCACAGGAACGCGCCGAGTTACTTGCCGACCTGCGTGACCTGGCCGTGTACCAGGCACTGCTCGAGCAACGCGAGGTGCGTGGGGTGGTAGTGGACTGCGCCGAGTGCCAGGAGCCGCACTACCACGACTGGGCGCTGCTGCGCGCCTCGCTCGAGCAGCTGCTCAACGACGGGCGCATGCGACCGCACGAGCCGGCGTTCGACCCGGACCCCGCGGCGTACGTGTCCTGGGAGTACTGCCGCGGGTTCACCGACGGCGTGACGACGAAGTCGGCACTGACCCGGCAGAGCTGAGACCGACAGAGCTGAGACCCGGCAGGGCTGAGACCCGGCAGGGCTGACGACACCGGGCGACCGGCGCCCCGAACGGCTCAGGGGCGTTCGGTCGCCGGGTCGTGCACGTGCCAGCCGTCGTCGCGCGGGCAGCGCCGCGCCGTCAACCGGCCGAGGGACTCCCGCACCAGCGCTTTCGCCGCCTCCTCGACCAGCAGGGCACGGCCGTCGCACTCGGCGCAGCGCGGGGCTTGGCTGTACACGTGACCTGCGATCATGTCCGGAACATACTGCGAGCTACTGCCCCTGCTCCGACGGCACCTCGTCACCCTCGGAGCCGGCGGCCTCGCCGTCGTCGGCCGGGTCCGAGGACCCACCGCGCTGGGTGCCGTTCGACGCGGGCTCCTGCGCGGGCCCCGGGGTCTCGCTCCTGGTCGACTCTGGCGGCTGCGAGGTCGTCTCCTGCGACGGCGACTGCGTGCTGGTGTCCGGCGGGGTCGAGGGCTCCGGGGGCAGGGAGGTGTCGGTCGGGGTGTCGGGGTTGTTCGTGCCCGGGTTGGGGTTGCCGTTGCCGCCGCCCTCGCCCGGCTCGGGGTCCGGCGCGGGGGTGGGGCTCGGCACCGGCGGCTGAGGGGCCTCGCCGGACGGGTTGCCCGGCAGCTGCGCCATCAGCGAGGCGTGCTTCTTCTCGAGGGCCTTCTGCCCGTCCTCGCTGGCGACCGTGGGCAGCGCCGCGTGCGCGTCCTCCAGCTTCGACTTCGCCTCGGCCAGCCGTCCCTCGGTGAGGGCGGCCTCGGCCTCGCGCAGGTCGGCGCGGACGGACTCGGCGGCCTCCACCGAGCGTGCGTGGTCGGAGTAGAGCACTTTGGTCAGCGCCCAGAGCGTGTCCCCTGGCTGGGCGTCCCTGGCCATCAGGCCCATCCCGGCGAAGGCGATCGCGAGCACGGCAGCCGCGGCGGCCACCGGGACGAGCAGGCGGGGACGCCGCCTGCGCCGCGCCTGGGCGGCGTGCACCGTGACCGTGGCCAGCTTCTGGTCGACCAGGTCGCCGACCGGCTCGGCCTCGACGTCACGGCGCCAGGACAGCAGCAGCGCGCTCAGCTGGTCGTCGGGCAGTTCGGCCGACTCCTCCAGGCTCGCGCCGGCCAGCAGGTCCAGGTACTCGTCGTCGGCGTGCACCAGCGACAGGTCGAAGTCGAGATCCGCGGCGGTGCCGAAGGCTCGGCCCTCGTCCGGCGTACCGGGATCGTGTCGATCGCTCATTCAGACCACCTCCTCCGCGGACAACGTCTTGCGCAAGCGGGCCAGCGCGCGGTGCTGCGCGACCCTCACCGCTCCCGGCGTGGAGCCGACCGCCTCGGCCGTCTCCTCCGCCGACAGCCCGACCACCACCCGCAGCAGGACGATGTCCCGCTGCTTGTCGGGCAGCACGTCGAGCAGGTCCTTCATCCGACGGCTCAGGTCCTGCTGCATGGCGCGCTGTTCGGGCCCGGCGTCGGTTTCCGGTTCATCTGGAACGTCGGCGACGGGCTCGGATCGGTTACGCCCTGCCGCCCGATGCGCGTCGGCAACCTTGTGCGCGGCGATGCCGTACACGAAGGCCAGGAAGGGGCGCCCCTGGTCGCGGTAACCGGGCAATGCCGTGAGCACCGCGAGACACACCTCCTGGGCCACGTCGTCCGCCGAGGCGAACGACCGCTCCTGCCTTCCCACACGCGCACGGCAGTACCGCACGACCAGAGGGCGGATGGACGCGAGCACCCGGTCGACGGCGCGGGGATCGCCCTCGACGGCAGCGCCAACCGATGCGTCCAGTCCGTCCCCCAATGTGGTCATCGCAGCGAGCAGCCTCAGTGTTACGTGCAGGTACGGTCGTCCAACATCATCGCGGGTACGCGGGGTGTGTCGACCCCCGCGCGGGTGTCACCCACCGTACCGCGCTGAGCCAAGCAGGCCGATTTCCGCCGGTCGCGGAGGCGGCCGGGTCGCGCTGCGTGATCAAGATCGGTACAGGGGCTCGACGAGCCGCGGAGAGGGCGGTGACCAGGGCTCCTGGTCGGAACGCGGTGAACGACGCCCGGCCCGCATGGCGTGCGGGAGACGTCGTTCGGATCGCCTTAAACGTGAAACTGTTTACGAGACGAGGCCGCGCCGGAAGCCGTGGGCCACCGCCTGAGCGCGGTCGCGAACGCCGAGCTTGCGGAACAGGCGACGGGCGTGGGTCTTCACCGTGTCCTCGGACAGGTAGAGCTCGCGGCCGATCTGGCCGTTGCTCTTGCCCATCGCCATCCCGCGCAGAACCTGGAGCTCGCGGTCGGTGAGCTGAACACCGGGGTCGGACGGCTGCCGGGGCGCCGGGACCGAGGTGCTGGCCAGGGTGTGGGCGAGCGCGGCGACGAGCTCGGGACGCGAGGCGTCCCAGCGGAGGTAGCCACGGGCGCCACCGGCGATGGCCGCGGCGATGCTGCTGGCGTCGTCCGGAGCGCCGAAGACGATGACGTTCGCCTGCGGGTTGGCCGAGACCAGGCGCCTGGTCGCCTCGACGCCGGTGGGCACCGCGCGCTGCGTGCCGACCAGGACGACGTCGACGGGAGCACGGGAGAACCTGGCGAGCAGCTCGTCACCGTGTGCTACGCAGTCGATGCGACTAACCCCTGGAACCGCGGACATGACACGGGTCAGACCTTCCCGCACGCCGCGCCGGTCGTCGCATATCAAGACCGTCGTCACGGGGACTCCTTCCTGCAGCCGAGTGACGTACTCCTCCCTATCGGACGCTTAGGGGCGAACCTTGACACGATCTGGTGGTAATTCTTCCGACCAGTTCGCCCAGATGTCCGTACCCACCCCGTCACCCGGTTGGGCCAGCGAGCCGGGGCACCCATGGAGAGCGCTCGGCGAGCCGGCGGCCGACCGGATCGGCCCGACGTAACACGCTGTGTAAGGCTACGGCGGCACACCGACAGAATTGGTCCCCTCGGGTGGGCACGAGGTCGGCGAGGACGAGCGCCGCCGGCCAGACGAGCGGGAGCAGCCCCAGGTCCGTCGCGTCGTGCAGGGCTGTCGAGAGGGTGGAGACGGCGCGGCTCCGATGCCCGTCCGTGGCCAGCGCGACCCCCAGGACCAGCGCGGACTTCACCCGGTGGCGCACCGACCCGGCCTCCGCCGCGATCTCCGCCGCGATCTCGGCGGGGCCGAGCGCGGCGTCCGCCCGGCCGCTGGCCAGCTCGGTCTCGGCGCGGAGCCAGCCGGCGCGAAGCTCCGGCCGCCAGCCGCGGCCCACCGGCGCGACGGCGAGAAGCCGCCGGGCCTCCGCGAGCCGGCCGAGCCCGACCGCATCGGCCGCCAGCCCGAGCAGGACGTCTGACCAGGCCCCGTACCGGGGGATGTCAACCGGACGAGCGGGCTCACCCAATCGGCCGGCACTCACCTCAACGGTTGGACCAATGGCGGTACTCAGGGGTGCGCGCTCACCGAGCGCCCGCGTCCCCGTCGCCCACGCGAGACCGCCACCGAAAGAGAGCCGTTCCCGGTTCGGGGGATGACCGAGGGCCCCGGTTGGGCGATGAGGGGGTGGGGTTACGCCACGGTGTTCGGGAGAGCGCGGAGGTGGACCTCCCCCATTCGGGGGACCCGGCACCTCGGGCCGGCCCGCCGGACCGCGAATGGCGGAACCCGGGTTCCCCCCGTCCTGCCCGCCGGCCCCGGCGGCACTCCCGGCCGGCTCGAGCGCGCCGTGCCCGGCCCGGCCCGGATCCGCCAACTGGGCACCCGCGGCGAGGCGGGCCAGACCTGCCGCGTCGAGACGTCGGGCGTTCTCGTGCCCGCCCAACTGGCGGCGGTGGGCCGCCAACGTCGCCGCCGACGACGCCGCCAGGACGGGGTCCGCCGCGCCCATCAGCTCCTCGAGCAACGCCGCCGCCCGGGCGTACCAGCCCTGCCCGCCCAGCACGACGGCCGCCAGCCACCTCTCCCGTGGGTCCGCCGGCACCGCCGTCACGGCCTGGTCCGGGCGGTCGCCGAAGGCCGCGCGGGATAAGGAGGTCACCGGGGGCAGCCGATCAGGGACTCGATCCGGTGAACGGCGTCGGCCAGGTCTTCCAGCCGATCCACCCGGTCGGGGAGGTCGACGGTGAACCAGCCCGGCCCGGACGCGAACAGCCGAACGCGTTGGCGGGTCCGGGGAACGCCGGTGAAGACCTCGGCGGTCCCGCACCGGGGCAGCTGCGCCCAGACCGCCACCGCGGCCGGGCCCGTTCGGCGGACGGCGGCGGCCAGCGCGTCGACCGGCAGCGCGGCACCGAGCATCTGGGTGCCGATCCCCGCCTGGGCGAGCGCGGCACGCAGCACGTAGAGCGGCAGCGCGTAGCGCTCCTCCGGCGCGGCGCACAACAGCACCGGGCGCGGGTTGCGCGGGGTGGTCACCAACGGCGTCGCGCCGATCATGGCGGCCAGGGTGCACTCGTGGAGCATGCGTTCGACCTCGACGCACTCGCCCGACTGGGCCCACCGGCTCGCGAGCGCGGACAGCACCGGGCGGAGGACGTCGTCCCACACCGCGAGGACCCCGAGCTCGTCGATGCAGGACGAGAGCAGCTGCTGGGTCGCCACCGCGTCCATGGCCATCGCCGCGCGGTTGAGGCTGAGCACCGCCGAGGAACGGGCTCCCGAGGCGTGCAGCAGCGGCGACTCCGGCTCCCGCGGCGCCAGCACGTGCACCTCGGCGAACGCCGGCTCGGGCTGGTCGGCCCGCAGCGCGTAGCTCGCCGCCTCCGCCGGCGACGCCCCGCGCAGCAGCGCCTGCTGCATCAGCTCGAGCCGCGCGACGTCGGCGGGGGCGTAGCGGCGGTGCCGGCCGGTGGTGTGACCACGGGGGCCGATGCCGTAACGGCGGTCCCAGGTACGCAGGGTGGCCGGCGCGACGCCGAGGCGGCGGGCCACGGCGGCGACCGGCAGGGTCGGCTCGTCCTGCCGGACGACGTCGACGTCCGGGATGGGCTCCGGGCCGACGGCCGGCCGTAGCAGCGGGATCGCGCCGGGCTCGGCGCTGGACAGGGCTACGCGGTGATCCCCCACGGACGCCTCCTTACGTCGCAGCCCTCCCATCGTCGGGTGATCCAGACCGCGCGGCAACTGGATCGTCGAACACGCTGCGTGGACCCAGGTCACCGATCGGCTGAATATGGCCGGCCAATGAGTTGATCACCCTTGAACAAGCATTGGCGCGCTTCTAGCGTGAGTGCCGCTGCACCGAATGGAGTAGCCGGTACGTACGTTCCGGCGAGGGAGGCGGTCACGATGGCAGACACTCGGAGGCTCCCCGGGCCCAACGCTGATGTGTGGGACTGGCAGCTCGAGGGTTCCTGCCGCGGCATGGACAGCGCGTTCTTCTTCCACCCCGACGGCGAGCGCGGGCCGGCCAGGGCCAGGCGAGAGGCCAGGGCCAAGGCCATCTGCCAGGCCTGTCCCGTGCTGGAGCTGTGCCGCAGGCACGCCCTCGCCGTGCACGAGCCCTACGGCATCTGGGGCGGCCTCTCCGAGGGCGAGCGGGAGGCGATCATCAAGCTGGAGAAGCGCACGCTCGCCGTGGCGACCTGACACCGCACCGTCGCCGGGCACCGCTCGTTGAACAGCTGAACGCCGCGCCCAGCGGAGCCGGGCGCGGCGTTCGTGCGAGCGAAACGGGTCGGCTCAGAAGCCCGGGCCGTGCCCGTGGCCGTGGCCGTGCCCCTGGCCGGCGCCCTCCGGCTCCTCTTCCTTCTTCTCGACGACCGACGCCTCGGTGGTGAGCACCATCCGTGCGATCGACGCCGCGTTGGTGACCGCGGAACGGGTCACCTTCACCGGGTCCACCACGCCGTCGGCCACCAGGTCGCCGTAGGTGAGCTTGGCCGCGTTGAAGCCGTGGCCCCACTCCTGCTCCCGCACCTTGGACACGACGACCGCGCCCTCCTGGCCGGCGTTGGCCGCGATCCAGGACAGCGGTGCGGCCAGCGCCTCGCGCACGAGCCGGACGCCGGTGGCCTGGTCGCCGGACAGCGAGGAGGCCAGCTCCTCCAGCTCCTTGCCGACGTGCACCAGTGCCGAGCCGCCGCCGGGGACGATGCCCTCCTCGACCGCGGCCCGGGTCGCCGACACCGCGTCCTCGATGCGGTGCTTGCGCTCGGCCAGCTCGGTCTCGGTGGCCGCGCCGACCTTGATGACCGCGACGCCGCCGGCCAGCTTCGCCAGCCGCTCGGAGAGCTTCTCCCGGTCCCAGTCGGAGTCGGTGGCCTCGATCTCCTTGCGGATCTGCTCGGCGCGGGCGGTCACGTCGGACTTGCTCCCGCCGCCGTCGACGATCGTCGTCTCGTCCTTGGTGACCACGACGCGGCGGGCGGAGCCCAGCACGTCCAGGTCCACCTCGGACAGCTTGATGCCGACGTCGGTGGACACCACGGTCGCGCCGGTCACGACGGCCAGGTCGTCCAGGAACGCCTTGCGGCGGTCACCGAAGAACGGCGCCTTGACCGCGACGGCGCGGATGGTCTTGCGGACCGAGTTCACCACCAGGGTGGACAGGGCCTCACCCTCGACGTCCTCGGCCACGATCAGCACCGGCTTGCCGGCCTGGGCGATCTTCTCGAGGATCGGCAGCAGGTCGGTCAGGGCGGAGATCTTCTCCCGGTGCAGCAGGACGTAGGTGTCCTCCAGCACGGCCTCCTGCGCCTCCGGGTCGGTGGCGAAGTGCGCGGAGATGTAGCCCTTGTCGAACTGCACACCCTCGGTGATGACGAGCTCGGTGGCCATCGTGGAGGACTCCTCCACGGTGATCACGCCGTCCTCACCGACCTTCTCGATGGCCTCGCCGAGCAGCGCGCCGATCGAGGAGTCGCGCGAGGCGACCGTGCCGACCTGGGCGATGTTGTCCCGGCCCTTGACCGGCGTCGCCTTGCTCCGCAGCGCCTCGACCACGGTGTCGGCGGCGAGCTGGATGCCCTGGCCGAGCGCGGTGGGGTTGGCGCCGGCGGCGACGTTGCGGATGCCGACCCGGACCATCGCCTGGGCGAGAACGGTCGCGGTGGTGGTGCCGTCACCGGCGATGTCGTTGGTCTTGGTGGCGACGTTCTTCGCGAACTGGGCGCCGAGGTTCTCGAACGGGTCGTCCAGCTCGATCTCGCGCGCGATGGTCACGCCGTCGTTGGTGACGGTCGGGCCGCCGAACTTCTTGGCGAGCACGACGTGCCGGCCACGCGGGCCGAGCGAGACCTTCACCGCGTCGGCGAGCTTGTTCACCCCGCGCTCGAGCGCCCGACGAGCGTCCTCGTCGAAGCTGATCTGCTTGGGCATGTCCTACCTTTCTCGAACGCACAACGCCCCGGTAGCCCCACTGGGCCACCGGGGCGTGCGGTTGGACTTCGCCGGCGTCAGTTGATGACGGCCAGCACGTCGCGGGCGGAGAGGATCAGGTACTCCTCGCCGTTGTACTTCACCTCGGTACCGCCGTACTTGGAGTAGATGACGACGTCCCCGACGGCGACGTCCAGCGGGACGCGGTTGCCGTTGTCGTCGATCCGGCCCGGCCCGACGGCCAGAACCTTGCCCTCCTGGGGCTTCTCCTTGGCGGTGTCCGGGATGACGAGGCCCGAGGCCGTGGTGGCCTCCGCCTCGCTCGCCTGGACAACGATCTTGTCCTCGAGCGGCTTGATGTTCACGCTCACCGCGATGACCTCCACGGGTCGTTTCGAAAGCGTTGGCAGTTACCTTGTTGCTTGCGGCTCCTGCCACCCCGCCGTCGCGGGTGCCGGGGCGGTGTCGGCCGTTCCATTGGCACTCTACCCATGCGACTGCTAACGCCGCAACGAGGGGTGCCACCCGCCGGGACACGCGGGGGCGGGATGTTCACGAAGGCGTGGGCGGGGGTTCACGCCGCGCCAGCGGTGGCGACACCGCGGCGGGCTGGGGTTGGGGAGTCACCCGATGAGGGAGGTTCCCGTGCCTGACTCTCCGTCCTCTGTCTCGCGCCGTTCCCTGCTGCTCGGCGGCACCGCGGCCGTCGGCCTCGGGCTGGCCGCCGGTCCGGCGTCCGCCGCCGCGTTCCCGGGGGCCGGTCGGCCGCCCCTGGCCACCGACCCGTTCACGCTGGGCGTCGCCTCGGGTGACCCCTGGTGCGACAGTGTCGTGCTCTGGACGCGGCTCGCCGTGGACCCGCTCGCCGAGACCGGGCTCGGGGGCATGCCGGAGCGGCGGGTCGAGGTCCGCTGGCAGGTCGCGCGCGACGAGCGGTTCCGGCACGTCGTGCGCTCCGGGACCACCACCGCGTCACCCTCTTCCGCGCACAGCGTGCACGTCGAGCCCCGGGGGCTGCGCGAGGGGACCGAGTACTTCTACCGGTTCCGCGTCGACGGCCACGTCTCTCCGGTGGGCCGCACGACGACCACCCCGGCCAGGAGCACCGGCCGAGACCTGACGATGTGCTTCGCGTCCTGCTCCCACTTCGGCGAGGGGTACTTCACCGCCTACCGGCGGCTGGCCGAGGACCAGCCCGACCTGGTGCTGCACCTCGGGGACTACCAGTACGAGTACGCCGCCAAGGCCGCCGACGTGCGGCAGGTGGTCGGCGAGGAGACCAGGACGCTGGCCGGGTACCGCCAGCGGCACGCCCAGTACAAGACCGACCCGGACCTGCGGCTCGCCCACGCCACCGCGCCCTGGCTGGTCGTGTGGGACGACCACGAGACCGAGAACAACTGGGCCGACGAGGTGCCCGAGGCACCCGACCCCGGCTTCCTGGACCGGCGGGCGGCCGCCTTCCAGGCCTACTACGAGAACATGCCGCTGCGCCGGTCCGCGCGTCCGAGGGGCATCGACATGCGGCTCTACCGCCGGTTCGCCTGGGGTGACCTCGCCACGTTCCACATGCTCGACACCCGCCAGTACCGCGACGACCAGGCCTGCGGCGACGGCACGAAGGTGGACTGCGCCGAGCGCCTGGACCCGGCGAGGACGATCACCGGCGCGGAGCAGGAGCGCTGGCTGACCGACGGCCTGCGCCGGTCGCGGGCCCGCTGGGACGTGCTGGGCCAGCAGGTGTTCTTCGCCCAGCGGGACCTGACCGCCGGCGAGAAGCAGGGCTTCTCGATGGACGCCTGGGACGGCTACCGCGCCAACCGCGACCGGATCGCCACCGCTCTCGGCCACGCCCGCAACGCGGTCGTCCTCACCGGCGACGTGCACCGCGCGTGGGCCGGTGAGATCAAGGAGAACGCCGACCTGCCCGACTCCCGCGGCGTCGGCGTCGAGCTGGTCGCGACCTCGGTGACCAGCGGCGGCGACGGGGGCGAGGACACCAACGCGACGGTGCTGGCGGAGAACCCGCACCTGAAGTTCTACAAGAACCGGCGGGGGTACGTGCGCACCCGGTTCACCGCCGGAGAGCTGCGGGCGGACTTCCGCAGCCTGCCCTACGTCCGCACCCCGGACGCCCCTGCGGAGACCACCGCGAGCTTCGTCACCGAGGACCGCGACCCGACCCTGCACCGGGTCTGACCCACCTGCGCATTCCTGACGAACTACCCGCCTGAGTAGAAAAGATTGACCAGGCGAACCGCGCCGACGAGAGTGGGCCTGTCCGGAACCCGTTCGACCCGGGAGGCCCGCATGCGCCGGTCCGCCGCGCTCGCCGCAGTCCTCGCCACCGCATCGTTCGCCGTCGGGGGCGTGGACGCGGCTGCCGAACCGCAGGGGCGCCAGGCCGTGTACGCGGCGGCGGCCGCCGAGTTCGGCGTGCCCGAGAGCGTCCTCCTGGCGGTGTCCTACCTGGAGTCCAGGTGGAACACGAACTCCGGGACGCCGAGCACCGCGGCGGGGTACGGGCCCATGCACCTCACCGACGTGGTCGAGGCCAACGCCGGGGGCAGCCACCACGACGAGGGCACGGAGGACCCGCGCGGGGACACCGCCCGCCCGGCGCTGCGGCCGCGGCCGGGGGCGCCGGACCTGTCCTCGCCGGCACTGCGGACCGTCGAGCTCGCGAGCGAGCTGACCGGTGTCGACAGCGCGCGGCTGCGTTCGGACGTGGCGCAGAACATCCGCGGCGGCGCCGCCCTGCTCGCCCACCACCAGCGGGCCCTCGGCGTGCACGGCACCGACGCCGGCGACTGGTACGGCGCGGTCGCCCGGTACTCCGGCGCCGGCGACACGGCGACCGCGGCGGCCTTCGCCGACGAGGTGTTCGCGACGGTCGCCGCCGGCGCGGACCGGGTGACCGACGACGGGCAGCGGGTGCGGCTGGTGCCGCAGGCCGTCACCCCGGACACCGCCCAGTTGCGGCGGTTGGGACTGCGGGAGACCGAGCGGGGCGAGGCCGAGTGCCCCCGCGGGCTGGGCTGCGAGTGGCTGCCGGCGCCGTACGAGGAGTTCGGCGAGGGTGACTACGGCAACCACGACAAGGCGAACCGGCCACACACCCAGAAGATCGACTACATCGTCATCCACGACACCGAGACCACCTGGCAGACCACGCTCGACCTGGTCTCCGACCCGACCTACGTGAGCTGGCAGTACACCCTGCGCTCGGCGGACGGACACGTCGCCCAGCACGTCAAGGCCAAGGACGTGGCCTGGCAGGCCGGGAACTGGTACATCAACTCGAAGTCGATCGGCCTCGAGCACGAGGGGTTCGCCGCGCAGGGCACCTGGTACACGGAGGCGATGTACCGCAGCTCGGCGAAGCTGGTGCGCTACCTGGCCGCGAAGCACCACATCCCGCTGGACCGCGCGCACATCATCGGCCACGACAACGTGCCGGGCACCATCCCCTCGACGGTCCGCGGCATGCACTGGGACCCGGGCCCCTACTGGGACTGGGCGCACTACTTCGAGCTGCTCGGCGCCCCGTTCCGCGGCGTGGGCACCCCGCGCGCCGGCCTGGTGACGATCCGCCCGGACTTCGACACGAACCGCCCCGCGTTCACCGGCTGCGACGCCGCCGGGCAGCCCTGCCCGTCCCGCGGTTCGACGTCGGTGATCCTGCACACCGAGCCCCGCCCCGACGCCCCGCTGCTGACCGACATCGGCCTACGCCCGGACGGCTCGCCCGGCACCATGCACATCTCCGACCACTCCAGCCGGGTGGAGACGGGGCAGCGGTACGCGCTCGCCGAGCGCCGGGGCGACTGGACCGCGATCTGGTACCTCGGCCAGAAGGGCTGGTTCCACAACCCCTCCCGGGCCCCGACCGCCGTCTGGTCCTTCGGCCTGGTCGCGACGCCGAAGCGCGGCCTGGCCTCGATCCCGGTGTACGGCCGGGCCTACCCGGAGGCGGCCGCGTACCCCGAGCACGTCCCGGTGCAGGCGGTGACCCCGCTGCAGTACACGCTGGCCGCCGGACAGCGGTACGCGGTGGGCCTGGTCACCGGCTCGGAGTACTACTGGGCCGTCACCTACGACACGACCAACCACACCGTCGTGCGCGGGAAGACCAAGTACGTCCAGATCCAGTTCGGCCACCGCATCGCCTTCGTCAACGCGGCCGACGTGGACCTGCGGCCGTCGGCGCTGCCGTAGGGCACGTCCGCACAGCCCTCGGTCGCAGTCTTCGCGCCCTAGATTTCCAGCCGGTCGTCGACGAACATCGCGACCTCGACAGCGACGTCCGGGTCCTGGTTGGCAAGCACCACGGTCACGTACCCGAGATCGGGGTGGACGACGAGGGCCGCGCTCATGCCGGGGAAGCCGCCGGTGGCGCTGATCGAGCGGACGCCGTGCACCGTCCGCACGAAGAAGCCGTAGGCCACGCACCGGCCGGCCCAACCGGCCTCGGCCTGGCCGGTGGTCAGCAGCTCGGTGTGCCGGGCGTCGAGCAGTCGTCGCCCGGTCAACGCGGTCGCGAACCGCCAGAGATCCTCAGCACTGGCGTAGCCGCCGCCGGCGGGAGACCCGCGGTAGGGCAGCACGCCGGTGTTCACCTCGCTGCCCGGCACCTCGTCGGTGTAGCCGACGGCCAGGTCGGGCACCGCCGCGGCCTCGGGCAGGGACCCGGCCCGCCGCATCTCAGCCGCCGGGTAGACGTGCCGGTCCAGGTAGTCGTAGTAGCTCTGGCCGGTGACGTTCTCGATCACCGCGCCGAGCACGACGTAGCCGAAGTTGCTGTACCGGAACCGGCTCCCGGGCTCGAACTCCGCGGGTCGGTGGCCGAGCAGGCGCACGTAGTCGGCGACCGTGCGGATCTCGCCGCGGCGGGCCTCGTACTCGGGTACGAAGATGTCGCCCGTCCCCGCGGTGTGGGTGAGCAGGTGGTGGACGGTGGCCGCGGTCGCGAGCTGTTGGTTGGGGAAGTCGGGCAGGTACCGCGCCAGTGGCGCGTCCAGGTCCACCGTCCCGTCCTCGGCCAGTCGGCAGACGGCCACGGCCGTGAACACCTTGTTGATGGACCCGAGGCGGAACCGGGTCGACAGCGTGTTGGACACCATCCGCTGTCGATCGGCCATGCCGTGGGCCTCGGCGAACAGCAGTTCCTCGTCCCTGGCAACCAGCACCACCCCGGAGAACCGCCCGGCGGCGGACTCCTCGGCGAGCTTGGACCGCAACGTCGCCAGCAGACGGTCGACGTGCTCCGGCCCGGCGGTCGCCATACCGAAATGCCTACCAACCGCGACGCACGGCCGCGACCGAATTACCCCCGGTCGATCTCCTGGAGGGTCGTCGGCACCGGGAAGGGCGGGCGGCTGGTGCCGGTGACGCGGTAGCGGCCCCACGGGTCGGGGTCGGTGAGCTGGGCCTCCGCGGTACCGAACGGGGTGCGGAGCTGACCCTCGCCGCGGCGGGAGCCGAGCAGGTCGGCCAGCTCCTCGCTCGGCCGGAGCCGGCCGTACCAGTGGTACCGGCCGTCGATCGGTTCGAAGTGGCCGGCGAGCGACACCTCGACCGCCAGCTCGGTCGACCCGACGACGAGCGTCGCGGGGCCCTCGTAGCCGTCCTCGTCATGCTCCATGGCTGGATGTTACCGCAAGTAATAGTTACTGAGGAGCTCCTGGAAGGCCAGCTCAAGCCTCGGGTGCCGGAAGGTGAAGCCACTGCGCACCAGGCGCTCCGGCACCGCCCTGGTGCTCGCCAGCACGATCTGGTCGGCCACCTCCGGGCCGAACATCCGCCTGGTCAGCCCCTTGGTCAGGGCGATGAACCGCGGGCGGCCCAGCGTCGCGGCGAGGATGTCGGCGTACTCGCGGTTGGTCACCGGGTTCGGCGCGACGACGTTCAGCGGGCCGGACAGGGCCGGCGTGGTCAGGACGTGGGTCGTCGCGCGCACCAGGTCGGGCAGCGACACCCAGCTCACGTACTGGTTGCCGCACCCGGCGCGGATGCCGAGCCCGCGCCGGAACCTCGGCAGGAGCCAGGCCAGCGCCCCGCCCTCGGCGGACTGCACGATGCCGAACCTCAGGTGCGCCACCCGCATACCCGCCTGCTCGGCGGCGTCCGCCGCGTCCTCGGCGTCCCGGTACACCCCGGCCAGGAAGCCCTCGCCGGGACCGCTGTCCTCGGTCAGCGCCTCCTCGCCCCGGTCGCCGTAGTAGCCGACCGCCGACGCGCACAGCAGCGCCCGCGGGCCGTCCCTCATCCCGGCCAGGGCCGTGGCCAGGGTCCGGGTGCCCTCCACCCGGGACGCGCGGATCGACTCCTTGTGGTGCTCGGTCCACCGCCCGTGCACCCGCTCGCCGACCAGGTGCACCACCGCGCCGACCCCGGCGAGGCGCGCCGTGTCCAGCTCCGGGTACCAGAGCACCTCGTCCTCGGCCTTCGGCCGGCGCCGCACGAGGCGGATCACCCGGTGGCCGTGCTCGCGCAGGTGCGCGACCAGGGCGCGCCCGAGGAGCCCGGTTGACCCGGTGACGGCGATATTCACCCGGAAGAGGGTACGGGGTACGTGACCCACCTCTCAGACCGACACCGTACTGACTGGTAGGGCCGGATCGGCTGACAGTTCCACCGCGGACGGGTGAACACCGGCCGCGACCAGGTGCGCGCCGAGGGCCGCGATCATCGCTCCGTTGTCCGTGCACAGCCGGGGGCGCGGCACCCGCAGCTCGATCCCGGCCGCCGCGCAGCGCTCCGCGGCCAGTCCGGAGAGCCGGGAGTTCGCGGCCACCCCGCCGGAGAGGACCATCGTGCCGACGCCCAGCTCCTCCGCGGCCCGTACCGCCTTCATCGTCAGCACGTCGGCGACCGCCTCCTGGAACGAGGCCGCCACGTCCTCGACCGGCACCTCGAGGCCGTCGCGCTCCCGGTTCTCCACCCAGCGGGCGACCGCCGTCTTCAACCCGGAGAACGAGAAGTCGTACCGGGCGTCGCGCGGCCCGGTCAGCCCGCGGGGGAACCGGATCGCCTCGGGGTCACCCGTGCTCGCCGCCCGGTCGATGGGTGGTCCGCCGGGATAGGGCAGCCCGAGGATGCGCGCAACCTTGTCGTAGGCCTCGCCGGCGGCGTCGTCGATCGTCGAGCCGATCTCGGTGATCTTGGTTGCCAGGTCGTCGACGCGCAGCAGCTGGGTGTGCCCGCCCGAGACCAACAGTGCCAGGCAGGGCGCGGGCAGGGCGCCGTGCTGCAACGTGTCCGCCGCGACGTGGCCGGGCAGGTGGTTGACACCGTAGAGCGGCACGTTCAGCGCGGCCGCGTACGCCTTGGCCGCGGAGACCCCGACCAGCAGCGCCCCGGCCAGGCCGGGACCGCAGGTGACCGCGATCGCGTCGATGTCACCCAGGTCCACCTCGGCCTTCTCGACCGCGCGCCGCATGGTCGGCACCATCGCCTCGAGGTGGGCCCGGGAGGCGACCTCGGGCACCACCCCGCCGAAGCGGGCGTGCTGGTCCACGCTCGACGCCACCTCGTCGGCGAGCAGCTCGATCCGCCCGTCCGGGTGCAGCCGGGCGATGCCGACACCGGTCTCGTCGCACGAGCTCTCGATGCCCAACACGAGACTCACGTGGCCTCCTCGGTGACCCGGGCGGGGCGGGCCATGGTGAACGCGTCGGCGCCGGAGGGCTGGTAGTACCTGCGCCGCAGGCCGATCGTGGTGAAGCCGTGCGCCCGGTAGAGGGCGATGGCGGGGGCGTTGTCCGTGCGCACCTCGAGGAACACCGGCGCGCGGAACTCGTCGGCCACCGCGAGCAGCCCCTCCAGCAGGGCACGCCCGACACCGCGGCCCTGCCAGGCGGGGTCGACGCCGATGGTGTGCACGCTGGCCTCGGCGTCGCGTGGCGTGCCGACCACGGAGATGCCGGCATAGCCGACCAGGGTCCGCTCGGCGCTGTGGTCCACGTAGGCGCCGAGGTAGTGGTGGCCGTGGTCCAGCTCGGAGCGCAGGACCGACTCGCTCCACGGGTCGTCCCCGGCGAACAGCTGCCGCTCGAGCTCGGCGACGCGGGGGAGGTCCGCGTACCCGAGCGGGGCAAGGCGCACGCTCACGGAGCGGTCACCCGCTTGCGGCTGCCCGGCACCGTCGCGTCCGGACGGCGCAGGTACAGCGGGACCAGCGGCTCCCCCGGCCCGGCGAGGGCGTCCCCGGCCGCGGCGACCAGGCCCGCCGGCGTCGGATACTCCGCGCCGGTGTGCTCGACGGCGAGGAGGTCGGCGTAGAGCGAGGTGCCGGCCCGGCGCCGGCCCCCGGCGAGCTGGGCGGCGACGTCGGCGGGACGGTCCACCCCCGGCCCCGCGGTGCGGACACCGCCCTCGTAGGTCGCCCAGTACAGCTCCCTGCGCCGGGCGTCGGTGGTGACCAGCAGCGGTTCGTCCGTACCGGCGGCGATCGCGTCGAGCGAGCACACCGGATGGGTCGGGACGTCGAGGGCGTGGCCCAGCGCGGCGGCGGTGGCGATCCCCGCCCGCAGACCGGTGAACGGCCCCGGCCCGACACCGCACACGATCGCGGCCACGTCGGCGAGGCTCCGGCCGGCGTCCGCCAGCGCCGCGAGGACGTGCGGGGTGAGCAGCTCGCCGTGCGCGCGGGCGTCGACGGTGACCCGCTGGGCGAGCACCTCCGGACCTGCCCCGCCCACGAGGACCACACCGGCGGTGACCGCGGGGGTCGCCGTGTCGACTGCGAGAACCAGCACGGCCGTCAAGCCTAGTCGGGTGGTGGCCGCCGGTCAGCGGCGCCAGCGGTCGAGCACCGCTGGCAGCTCGTCGAGCCGGTGCAGCACCGCGTCCGGTTCCACGTCCACGGGCACCTGCTGGTCGGCCGGGATGACCGTGTGCGGGACGAACACCGCGCGCATGCCGACGCCCTTGGCGCCGCTGATGTCGTCGTAGAGCCGGTCGCCGACGTAGACGCAGTCGGCCGGGTCGTCGACGCCGACCGCGGCCATGGCCGCGAGGAAGGCCGACGGGTGCGGCTTGGTGTACTCCAGGTCGCTGCTCCACACGGTCGCGTGGAACAGGTCCAGGACGCCGTCGCGGCGCAGCAGCTCCTCGTGCCAGGCCGCCGGCCACGGCGTCGAGGACAGCACGCCGACCCGCAGCCCCTGCTCCCGCAACGTGGTGATCAGCGGTGCGACCTCGGGATGGGTGCGGGTCGCGCGCTCCCAGAAGCGGCGGTAGGCGGTGTAGCCGTCGTCGTGCTCGGCGGCCGACGCCGCGGCGAGCACCTGGGCGATGGTGAAGGCGCGGTGCTCGTGGCGGACCAGCGCCCACGCGGCCGTCTCCGCGGCGTGGATGGCCGCGGCGACCCTGGCCGCCTGCTCGGCGTCGCCGGGGTGCAGCTCGTCGGCGTAGGTCCGCCACGCGGCGACGTGGTCCATCGGGATCCAGGGGGTCAGCGTGCCGCCCCAGTCGAAGATCACAGCGCGCATGCCTCCCAACCTAGTTCGAGCCGCACCCGCCGTCACCCCGTCTCACCCGCGCCGGAACGTAGGGTGGCGGCATGATCGAAGGCGTCCTGTTCGACTACTCGGGCACCCTGTTCCACCTCGAGCCAGGGCCGGACTGCCTGGCCGAGGACCCCAGGCGGGACGAGCTGCTCGCGCTGCTGACCGCGTCCACCCGCTCGGCCGACCACCTGCCCGCCGAGCTGGCGGAGGACTGGGCGCGCCGCGACCTCGACCCCGAGACGCACCGCTCGGTCTACCTGGCCGCGCTGACCACCAGCGACATCCCGGTCGCGCCGGACGTGGCCGAGGCGCTCTACGAGCGCATGACCGACCCGGCCTCCTGGGTGCCCTACCCGGACACCGTGCCGGCGCTGCGCAGGCTGCGCGCGGCGGGGGTGCGGGTGGCGGTCGTGAGCAACATCCCCTGGGACATCCGCGAGGTGTTCGCCCGCCACGACGCCGAGGACCTGGTCGACGAGTTCGTGCTCTCCTACGTCGAGGGCGTGATGAAGCCGGACGGGAAGATCTTCACCGTGGCCTGTCAGCGGATCGGCGTCGAGCCGGAACGCGCCCTGATGGTCGGCGACAGCCTGGAGGCCGACGGCGGTGCGACGGCGATCGGCTGCGCCTTCGCCCCGGTGGAGCCGCTCGACGTGGCCGACCGGCCGGACGCGCTGCTCTCGGTTCTCAGCGCGCGGGGGCTGTGAGCCGCCGCACCCAGCTCCCGTGCGGGACGACGGTCGCCAGCCGGGCGTCGTCCTCGCGCCGCTCCAGCCGCACCAGCAGGTGGTCCTCGGACAGGCGCTCACCCGCGCCCTCGCCCCACTCGATCACCACCGCCGCGTCCACCAGGGCGGTGTCCAGGTCGAGGTCGTCCAGCTCGGCGAGGCCGCCCAGCCGGTAGGCGTCGACGTGCACGAGCGGGATCCCGCGTCCACCGGGGGCCGGCGCGTGCTCGCGGGCGATGATGAACGTGGGCGAGCTGACCCGTCCCAGCACGCCGAGCCCCTCGGCGACGCCCTTGGCCAGCACGGTCTTCCCGGCCCCGAGCGGGCCGGCGAGCAGCACCAGGTCCCCGGGCTCCAGCAGCCCGCCGATGCGCCGCCCGAACTCGAGGGTGTCCTGCTCGGTCGGTAGCTCGACCCGTTGTCCCAGGCTCACTGGTCCGCCTCTCTGGTCCGCCTCCCCGGAACTTTGACTGTGGGTCACCTGGGGCCGCGAAGGTGCGTCCTGATCACGTACTTGTGGCTGGCTTCCGTCACGTTCCCCTGAGGTGACGGTTCTCGAGGCGGACCTGTGGCTCACCGCGGGCCGCCGTTTCCGCGATCCTGCCCGTACCCCGGTGCGCAGTCGCGCAGCAGGCGTAGCAGGTGGTCGTTGACTAGGTCGGCCTGCTCGAGGATGACCATATGGCCGGCCCCGGACGCCCGCACCAGCTCGGCGTCGGGCAGTTCGACGGCGATCCGCTCGGCGTGGGAGAACGGGGTCAGCCGGTCGGCGTCGCCGCTGAGCACCAGCACGCGGGCGTGCTTGAGGCCGGCGAGCGCGGCGTAGCGGTTGTGCGTGCCAAGTGTGTTGACGAAGTCGGCGAGCACCCGGACCGGGGTGGCGTCGAGCATCTCCACCAGGAAGTCGACCAGCGCCGGGCTGACGTCGCGGTCGCCGAAGGCGAGCGTGCGCGCCCCGCGGCGGGTGAGGTGCCCGCCAGCCGCACGCACCAGCTCGACCAGGCCGGGCTGCCAGTCGGCGAGGCGACCGAGGTTGCGGGTGACCGGGTTGTAGCGGGACAGCAGCGGCCGCGGCAGGCCCCTGCGGCCGATCTCGCCGGCCGAGGTGCCGAGCAGCGCGACGCCGCAGACGCGGTCGGCGAACAGGTCCGGCCGCTGCTCGGCCAGCGCCATGACCGTCATCGCCCCCATCGAGTGTCCGACCAGGACGATCGGGCCCGCCGGGACCGTCCGGTCGATGACCTCGCCGAGGTCGGTGCCGAGCTGGTCGATGGTGCTGGACGGCTCCGAGGCGCGACCGGACTCCCCGTGGCTGCGGTGGTCGTAGAGAACCTGGCGCACGCGCGGCTCGGTCAGCCGGGCGAGCGCGCGGCGCTGGAGGTGCCAGGAACGCCGGGAGAGCGCGAAGCCGTGCACCAGTACGACGGTCAGCTCCGGCCGGCCACCGTCGGCCGGGTCCACCTCCTCGACCGACAACGCGATCCCGTCGTCGGTGAGCACCCTGCTGGTCCGGTCGGCGGGTAACCGGCCGAGCGGCTCGTCGGCGTACTGGTCCTCGGGGGTGTGCCGGCGGCGGGCGACACCCACGGCGATGGCCGTACCCGCGGCCGCGACACCGATCGCGGCACCGACGAGCGCGCCGACCTTCTTCGACACGGTCACCGCACACCCAGGTAGGTGCGCGCGACCCGCGGCCGGTACATGCCGGTGACGATCTCGTAGTCGATCGTGCCGATCGTGTCCGCCCACTCGGTGGCGGTCGGCTCGCCCCGGGATCCGTCGCCGAACAGCACGACCTCCTCACCGACCGGCACCCGGTCGTCCCCGCAGTCGACCACGATCTGGTCCATGCACACCCGGCCGACCACTGGCCGGCGCCGCCCGCCCAGCCACACCTGCATGCGGTTGGACAGCAGCCGCGGCACGCCGTCGGCGTAGCCGACCGGGACGAGCGCGAGGTTGGTGGGACGCGATGCGGTCCAGGTGTGCCCGTAGGAGACCGACTCGCCGGCCGCGATCCGCTTGGTCAGCGCGACCGAGGAGCGGAAGGTCATCACCGGGCGGAGGTCCTCCGGGCGCGGCAGCGGGTTCAGCCCGTACATGGCGATGCCGACCCGGACCAGGTCGAGGTGCAGGTCGGGGCGGTCGAGCGTGGCCGCCGAGTTCGCCAGGTGCCGCAGCGGCCGCCCGTCGACGACCCGGCACGCCTCCTGGAAGCGCGCGGCCTGCAGGTCGACCGAGGGGTGGCCCGGCTCGTCCGCGCAGGCCAGGTGGGACCACACCCCGACCAGCTCGACCTCGGGCGCGGCCGACGCGGCGGCCACCAGCGCCGGCCACTCGGCGGCCGGGGCGCCGTTCCTGGACAGCCCGGTGTCGATCTTGAGGTGGACCCTGGCGCGGCGGCCGGCCGCCCGGGCGCCCTCGACGATCGCTCCCAGCTCGCGCGTGCTCGACGCGGAGAGGTCGACGCCGGCGGCGATGCCGGGCGCGAGGTCGGTGTCGATGGTGTCCAGCCAGCTGAGCACCGGCGCGTCGATCCCGCCGGCACGCAGGGCGAGGGCCTCGGCGAGCGAGCAGCCGCCCAGCCAGGTGGCGCCGGCCTCCAGGGCGGCCCTGGCCACCGGCAGCGCGCCGTGGCCGTAGCCGTCGGCCTTGACCACGGCCATGGTGGCGGCCCCGGACGCGGCGGCCCGCGCGACGAGCAACGCGACGTTGTGCCGCAGCGCGTCGAGGTCGATGAGGGCCTCGGCCCGCGGCAGTGTCCGGTCAGCCATGGCGGGGCTCATCGTCGCACAGGGCGGTGGCCCCCTCGGGGCGGTGGAGCGGGGGCCGGCGGCCGGCGGCCAGCACCGCCTCGCGGACCGCGGCCGGGATGGTCCCGAGGACGTCCGCGGCCGAGATCGGCGCCCCGTCGGCGGCCAGCTCGCCCGCACGCACGTGCACCCAGCTCGCGCAGGCCGCCGCGAACAGGGGGTCCTCGCCGGCCGCGAGCAGCGACCCCACCAGGCCGGTGAGCACGTCACCGGACCCGGCGGTGGCGAGCCACGACGAGCGGGCCGGGTTCACCAGGACCCGGCCGTCCTGGTCGGCCACGACCGTGGCGTTCCCCTTCAGCAGCACGACGCTGTTCGTCCTGGCCGCCAGGGCCCGGGCGGCCGCGACCCGGTCGGGTCCCAGCTCGACCCCCAGCGGCTCGCCGAGCCTGGCGAACTCGCGGTCGTGCGGGGTCAGGACGACCGCGGCGTCCGGGTCGCGGCGGTCCCACAGCTCGGGGTACTTCGCGAGCAGGCTGATGCCGTCGGCGTCGACGCAGGTGGGCACCCCGTCGTCGAACACGGCGGCGAGCACGTCCCGGCCGGCCTGGCCGGTGCCCAGGCCGGGTCCCACGACCCAGGCCTGCACCCGGCCGGCGTCCTCGACCGATCCGGTGGCGACCACCTCGGGCCACCGGGAGCGCACCTCGTCGGCCGCCCAGCCGGCGTAGCGCACCATGCCCGACGTCGCCCGGACCGCCGAGCCGCAGGCCAACACCGCCGCTCCGGGATAGGTGGAGGACCCGGCGGCGATCCCGGTGACCCCCTGGGTGTACTTGTCGTCGTCCGGGCCGGGCATCCGCCACCGCCGGCCGACGTCGGCGGCCTCCAGCACCCGCAGCTCCGGCTCGGGCAGGTCGAGACCGAGGTCGACCAGCCGCACCTCGCCGCACCGCGCCGGGCCCCGGCCGAGCACGTGCACCGGCTTGCGGCCGCCGAAGGTGACCGTGACGCTCGCCCGGACGGCGTCGCCCTCGACGGCGCCGGTGTCCGGGTCGACACCGCTGGGCAGGTCCACGGCGAGCACCGGCGCGCGGACGGCCGCCACCAGGGCCGGCGCCGCCCCGCGCAGCGACCCGTGCGCGGACAGCCCGACGATGCCGTCGACGACCAGGTCCGCGCCGGACACCAGGGCCTCGGCGTCGGCTCCCTCGGCCGGGACCTCGACGGTCCGGCCACCGGCCCGGCGCAGGGCGGCGAGCCCTTCGGGGTGGGCCCGGTCCGCTCGCAGCAGCAACGCGGTGACCGCGACCGACCGCTTGCGCAGGTAGTAGCCGGCCCAGAGCGCGTCGCCGCCGTTGTTGCCCGAGCCGACCAGCAGTACGACCCGCCGACCCGCGACCCCTCCGGTCCGCTCGCGCAGCAGCGCCAGCGCGTGCGTCGCCACCCCGAACGCGGCCCGGCGAATCAGGGCGCCGTCCGGGGTCACCGCGAGCAGCCGGTCCTCGGCGGTCCTGATCTGCTCGACCGTCCAGACCCCGTACACGGCGCTACTCGACCGTGACGGACTTGGCGAGGTTGCGCGGCTTGTCCACGTCATAGCCGCGCGCCCGGGCGATCTCGGCCGCCAGGACCTGCAGCGGGACGGTCGACACCAGCGGCTGGAGCAGCGTGGGGACCGCGGGCACCTCGACCAGCTCGTCGGCGAAGGGCCGCACGGTCTCGTCGCCCTCCTCGGCGATGACGATCGTGCGGGCGCCGCGAGCCTGGATCTCGGAGATGTTCGACAGCAGCTTGGCGTGCAGCACGGCCCGCCCCTTCGGCGACGGCATCACGACCACGACCGGCAGGCTCTCCTCGATGAGGGCGATCGGCCCATGCTTGAGCTCCCCGGCGGCGAAGCCCTCGGCGTGCATGTAGGCGAGCTCCTTGAGCTTGAGCGCGCCCTCCAGCGCCACCGGGTAGCCGACGTGCCGGCCGAGGAACAGCACAGCCTTCGCGTCGGCCAGCGACCGGCCGAGCTCCCGGACCCGGTCGACGGTGCTGAGCACCCGGGCGACCGCGTCCGGCATCGCGCACAGCTCCTCGAACTCGCGGCCGACCTCGTCGGGGTACTTGGTGCCCCGTGCCTGTGCGAGGGCCAGCCCCACCAGGTAGATCGCGGCGATCTGGGCCAGGAAGGTCTTGGTCGAGGCGACACCGACCTCGGGACCGGCGTGGGTGTAGAGCACGGCGTCGGACTCGCGCGGGATCTGCGCGCCGTTGGTGTTGCAGACCGCCAGGACCCGCGCCTTCTGTTCCCGGGCGTGGCGCACGGCCTCCAGCGTGTCGGCGGTCTCGCCGGACTGCGACACGGCGACCACCAGCGTGTCCCGGTCGAGCACCGGGTCGCGGTAGCGGAACTCCGAGGCCAGCTCGACCTCGACGGGCAGCCTGGTCCAGTGCTCGATGGCGTACTTGGCGACCAGCCCGGAGTGGTAGGCCGTTCCGCAGGCCACCACGAACACCTTGTCCACGTCGCGCAGGTCCTGGTCGGACAGGCGCTGCTCGTCGAGGATGATCCGGCCGTCGACGAAGTGGCCGCGCAGGGTGTCGGCGAGAGCGGTGGGCTGCTCCTCGATCTCCTTGAGCATGAAGTACTCGTGGCCGCCCTTCTCGGCGGCGGAGAGGTCCCAGTCGACGTGGAACGGCCGGGTCGACACGTCCTCGCCGTGGAAGTCGGTGACGTGGTAGCCGTCCCGGGTGATCGTGACCACCTGGTCCTGCCCCAGCTCGACGGCGTCCCGGGTGTGCTCGATGAACGCGGCGACGTCCGAGGCGAGGAAGGTCTCCCCCTCGCCGAGGCCGACGACCAGCGGCGAGGAGCGGCGGGCGGCGACGACCATGTCCGGCTGCTCGACGTGCGTGAACACCAGCGTGAACGCCCCGTCCAGGCGCCGGCAGACGGCCCGGACGCTGGCCGGGAGGTCCCCCGCGGTGCTCCCGCCGTCCAGCCCGTCGTAGGCGCGGGCGACCAGGTGGGCGGCGGTCTCGGTGTCGGTGTCGCTGGCGAACTCGACGCCGGCCGCCTCCAGCTCGGCGCGCAGCGCGGCGAAGTTCTCGATGATCCCGTTGTGGACGACCGCGACCCGGTCGGTCACGTCCCGGTGGGGATGGGAGTTGCGGTCGACCGGCGCCCCGTGGGTCGCCCAGCGGGTGTGCCCCATTCCGGCGGTGCCGGCGAATCCGTCCCGGCCGACCTCGTCCAGCCTGGCCTCCAGGTTCGCCAGGCGCCCGGCCTTGCGTTCGACGGCCAGGCCGTCACCTGTGGTGACCGCCACGCCGGCCGAGTCGTACCCCCGGTACTCGAGCCGTCGCAGACCGTCCAGGACCACGTCGAGAGCCGGCCGATGACCTACGTATCCCACGATTCCGCACACTCTTCAGAGCGTAACCAGAGTGCGTGCGCCGGCCGTCCACCGCACCTCGATAGGGTCGCCACCATGGCGAACAAGGCGAAGCACCTGGCGGAGGAGCTGTCCCGGCAGGGGCCGCACCGGGTGCTGCGCGGCGACCTGGCCCTCGTCGGGTTGCCCGGGGTGGTCCTCACCCCGACCAGCGGCCTCGGGCTGCCGGCCGTCGCGTTCGCGCACGGCTGGCTCCAGCCGCCCGTCCGCTACCGCGGCCTGTTGCGCCACCTGGCCTCCTGGGGGTTCGTGGTGGCCGCCCCGGGGACGCAGGTGGGCCCGCTGGCCTCGCACCGGTTGTTCGCCGCCGACCTGAGTACCGCCCTCGACGTGTGTACGGGTGTCCGGCTGGGCGACGGGGCGATCAGCGTCGACCCCGCGAAGCTCGGCCTGGCCGGGCACTCGGTCGGCGGCGGGGTGGCCGTGCTGGCGGCCGCGGAGGACTCCCGGGTGCGCGCGGTGGCGACGCTGGCGGCCACCCAGACCAAGCCGTTCTCCACCGACGCCGCGAGCCGGTGCGGGATGCCCGCGCTGCACCTGGCCGCCGGGCGGGACCAGATCGCCCCGGCCGTGGGCCACGCCGGCCTGATCGCCTCGAACTGGGCTGGCGAGGCCCGGCTGCGGACCGTGACCAAGGCCACCCACCTCGGCTTCACCGAGGGCCGGCACTGGTCGAACCTGCTGCTGCCCGGCAGCTCGGAGTCCGCCTCCCAGCGGGTGGCCAGGATCCTGCTGACCGCGTTCTTCCTGGTGCACCTCGCCGGGGACACCCGCTACGAGGCGGTGCTGGACGCCGAGATCAAGGGGACGGTCATCGAGCTGGAGCCCGCCCTGCCCTGATCTCGGCGCCGCTCAGCGCTTCGGCGCCTTCTCGGCCGGCTTCTCCGCCGGGTCCCGCCCGACCACGCCGCTGAAGTTGGCGGCCGGGTCGGGGTCGTCGAACAGCTGCCCGGTCGTGCGCCACTTGCTCTGCCGGGTCTGGTCGCCGCCGCCCTGGCCGGGCGACATTCCGCCCAGCGGCATGCCGCCGACCGCGCCGGGCTGGCCCGCTCCGGCCGCCGGTCCCGCCGCGGCGGCCGCGGCCGGCCGCTGGCCGGCTTCGCCCTCCGGGGCACGGGCACCGGTCATCGCGCCGGCACCCCCGGCGCCCGGACCACCAGCCCCTGGACCACCAGCGCCTGGACCACCGCCGCCGCCCGGGAGCGAGGAGCCCGGCGTGTCCGCGCCGCCGAACGAGCCGCCACCGAACGAGCCGCCACCGCCACCACCGCCACCGAACGACCCGCCGCCACCGCCACCGAGGTCGGAACCGAAGCTCGAGGTGGGGGTGAGGTCGGGGAGCCTCGGCGTCGAGCCGCCGGGCAGTGCCGAGTCGGGGCCGAAGTCGACGTCGTAGGTCTCGGGGGTGCCGTCGTCGACGGTCATCGAGAAGCGGTCGGTCGGGCCGGGGAGCTGCTCGAGGGTGATCGCGGCGTCCCCGTCCCGGATCACGGCCTTGCCGTCCTCCGCACGGATCACACCGTCCTCGAGTACCTCGCCGGGCTCCTCGGTCCAGTCGACGACGTACTCCGCGGGCTCGCCCTCGCCGTCGTCGACGGTCACCCGGCTGCGGCCGCGGGCGTCGGGCTGGCCGACGGTGATGGTGCGGTTGCCGTCCCGGATGGTGACCTCCTTGCCACCGGGCGCGCCGGCGCCGCCGGGCAGCGACGAGCCCGGCATCGCGCCCGGGATCATGGCGCCGGGAGAGCCCGCTCCGCCCGGGATCGCACCCGGGTCACCGGCGCCGCCGGCCCCCGTACTGCCGGGGGGCAGGGCGCCGGGGCCGGCGAACTGCGGGCTGGTCGAGCCGGCCGGGGTGCTCGAGGGGAAGTCCGCGCCGCCTGCGCCACCGCCGGCGGACAGGTCGGTCGTGCCGGGCGGGGTGCTGACCGGGGGCATGCTCACCGGCGGGGGTGCCGACCCGCCGCCACCGCCACCGCCGGCCGCGCTCGGCGAGCCGCCGCCGCCGGGGCCGCCGTAGGACCCCGCAGGGCCCCCGGGGGAGCCCGATCCCCCGCCCGAGGTCGACGGCGGCGGGCTGTACGAGCCGCCGTTCCCGTCGGCGCCCGGCTGCTGGGTGACCGGTTGGGGGGTCGGCGCCTGGCCGAACGCGTTCTCGTACTCGGCGAGGTACCCGTTCAACTCCTCGTAAAAAGAGTCCACAGCCTCCAACGCA
>NZ_MSIE01000062.1 GCF_001921205.1 Actinophytocola xanthii
TCACCGCACTCTTCGACGACAACGGCCGCCACACCGGCTACGGCAAGGTCACCCGGGACCTGACCGAACAACGCGCGGTCGAGCACGAGCTGAGCGAGCGGCGCCGGCTGCTGAACCACCTGGTGCACGCGCAGGAGGTGGAGCGGCGGCGGATCGCCTGGGACGTGCACGACGACTCGATCCAGTCGATGGTCGCGGTCGGGATGCGGCTGCAGCTGCTGGCCGCCCGGGTGCCCGAGGAGCACACCCGGCTGCTGGAGCAGCTCGACGAGACCGTCCGCGCCGCCATCAGCCGACTGCGCGGCCTGGTCTTCCAGCTGCGGCCCACGGCCATCGACCGCCACGGGCTCATCCCGGCGCTGTCGGCCTACCTCGACAGCATCGTGGCCGGATGGGGGCTCAAACCGGTTCTGGACAGCACCCTGGACATCGAGCCGCCGCCCGCGACGGCCCTCACGATCTTCCGGATCTGTCAGGAGGCGCTGAACAACGTGCACAAACACGCCCGGGCGACCACGGTGACCGTGACCGTGCGCGGAGTCGAGGACGGCATCGGCGTCCGCGTCGTCGACAACGGCGTCGGCTTCCGGCCCGACCTGCGGTCCAGCCAGGCACACGAGCACTTCGGCCTCATCGAGATGCGCGAACGCAGCGAGACCGCCGGCGGCTGGTGGACGGTGGACTCCGCTCCCGGCCGCGGCACGACCGTCGAGTTCTGGCTGCCGGTGCCCCGATGACCGCCCCGAACCTGCGGGTCCTGATCTCCGACGACGACCCCTTGATCCGCGAGGCCCTGCGCGAGGTCCTCGAGGCAGAGGGCGACATAGCGGTGGTCGCCGTAGCCGGCGACGCCGACGAGGCCATCTCGCTGGCCGAACGCCACTCCCCCGCCGTCGCGGTGCTCGACGTCCGCATGCCCGGCGGCGGTGGCTCCCGAGCGGCCCGGGAGATCCTCGCGCGCTCGCCGGACACCCGCATCCTGGCCTTCTCGGCCTACGACGACCTCACCACGGTCGCGGAGATGAGACAGGCAGGGGCAAGCGAGTACCTGGCGAAAGGCGCCCCCAACGCCGAGATCGTCGCCGCGGTCCGCCGAGTCGCCGCAGCGTGATCCCTGGCTCCCTCAGGCCGAAATCGTCGTACTCCGGCCATCGGTGTAAAGGGCGCCTGACGGCGTCGCTGACGCGAGCTCGCTTCGCTCGCCCCTTGACACCGATCCCCCGGAGCCACGAGACGGCCTGTATGAGGGAGCAGAGGGGAGGAGTAGGCAGCCTCCACCGAACAAGGAAAGCTCCCTACACTCCCCCGGCTCCCTCGCACAGGCCGTCCCTAGCGCCACAGCGTCGGGGTCAAGAGTGGCGAAGCCATCGCGCAGCGACGCCGCAGGCGCTCTTGAAGCCGACGATGTGGCGTTAGACCATCACCGGCCGAGGGAGCACGCTCGCAGGAGTAGGCAGCCCCAACCGA
>NZ_MSIE01000063.1 GCF_001921205.1 Actinophytocola xanthii
GGGTCAAGAGTGGCGAAGCCATCGCGCAGCGACGCCGCAGGCGCTCTTGAAGCCGACGATGTGGCGTTAGACCATCACCGGCCGAGGGAGCACGCTCGCAGGAGTAGGCAGCCCCAACCGAACAAGGAAAGCTCCCTGCACTCCCCCGGCTCCCTCGCACAGGCCGTCTCTAGCGCCACAGCGTCGGGGTCAAGAGTGGCGAAGCCATCGCGCAGCGACGCCGCAGGCGCTCTTGAAGCCGACGATGTGGCGTTAGACCATCACCGGCCGAGGGAGCACGCTCGCAGGAGTAGGCAGCCCCAACCGAGCAAGGAAGCCTCCCTACACTCCCCCGAACTCCCGCGCTCTTGAAGCCGACGAGGTGGCGTCAGACCATTGTCGGCCGAGGGAGCACGCTCGCGGGTGACGTGTCGGGGGTCTCGGAGCGGGTAGCCCGAGAGCATGACTGGAGTGAGTGAACGGCCGTTGGCCGTGGTGACGGGGGCGTCCAGCGGGATCGGGTACGAACTGTCCCGGGAGCTCGCCGAGCGGGACTATGACCTGCTGGTGGTCGCCGAGGATGAGGGGATCACCGCCGTCCCGGGGAAGTTGGAGCGTCCCGGTGTTCAGGTGACCGGCATCCGCGCCGACCTGACGCGGGCCGAGGAGGTGGACGGGCTCGCCGAGAAGATCACGGCGTTGGGGCGGCCGGTCGACGTGTTGGCGATCAACGCCGGGGTTGGGGTGAGTGGCGACTTCGTGCGGGAGACCTCGCTCGAGGCCCAGCTCACCGTCGTCGACCTCAATGTGCGGTCGGCTGTGCAGCTGGCGAAGCGGCTGCTGCCGGCGATGGTCGACCGCGGCTCGGGGCGGGTGTTGTTCACGTCCTCGGTCGCGGCCGCGGCGCCGGGGCCCTTCCAGGCCGTGTACCACGGGTCCAAGGCGTTCCTGCAGTCCTTCGCCCAGGGTATCCGGGAGGAGCTGCGCGGCTCGGGGGTCACGGTGACCTCGGTGATGCCCGGCCCCACCGCCACCCAGTTCTTCGGGCGCGCCCGGATGACCAACACCAAGCTCGGCGCCGGCCCCAAGGACAGCGCCGCGGAGGTCGCGGCGCAGGCCGTGGAGGCCATGCTCGCCGGCAAGGACCACGTGGTCCCCGGCTCGCTGCGCAACAAGGTGCAGACGGTCATGGGCCGGGTGGTCCCCGACCGCGTCCTCACGGCGATCCAGCGACGCATCTCCGCACCGGGCACGGCCCGCTGACCCACCGCACGGCGACGGGCGCGAGGCCCGCCGCCGTGCGACCGGGATCAACGCGCGGCGGCCTGGTGGTCGCGGGCCACCCGGAGCAGCTCGACCAGACCCGCGGCGTACTCCTGGGACTCGGCGTGCGCCTCGGGGAACGGGGGCTGGAAGCCGACGGCCTCCCACTGCCCGGTCTCCGCGTTCCACCGGTCGTTGCCGACCTCGAAGTTCCAGGCGTAGATGCCCAGGTCGTAGTACAGCTGGTCGGCGGAGTTGCCGGCGGCGGAGTACAGCACGTCGGCCACCGGGCCGGTGCGCGAGGGCCAGGTCACCGTGCCGCGGCTGGACGCGATGGCCCCGACGATCCGCTTGGCCGAGGCCTGGAACATCGCCGTCTCCTCGGGTGAGGGACGCGGCAGCGTGATCCGCCCCGGCATCGCGTACGCCCCCGGCGGCCACATGAAGTACCCGCCGTAGCTGTGCACGTTCATCCCGAACCGGATGTTCGGGTGTGCCTTCGCCAGCGCGACGACGTTGCCCGACTCGGCCTCGGAGAGCTCGCCGGTGCCCGCGTAGGTGTTGGACAGGCAGTTGGTCGCGCTCGCGCCGACATAGCCGTCGAACACGGAGCCGACCGTGTAGTTGCGGTTGACGTCCACACCCCAGGAGTCGGCGTAGCGCGGGTCGCGCTGGATACCCGTGCAGTGGTTGACCAGGTTCTTGCGCTGGAAGCTCGCGTCGTTGAACGCGTAGTTCGCCCCGTCCGGGTTGACCACGGGGATCACGAACACGTCGACGTTCTCGAGCAGCGAGCGGGTCTCCGGATCCGTCGCGTGGTTGGCCAGCAGCCGCTCGGCGAACTCGAGGGTCACCAGCGGCGTCGCCCACTCCCGGGCGTGCTCCTGCGAGTAGGCCAACACCCCGACCCGGGAGCCGTCCCGGTGCACGCCGATCCGCAGCGCCTGCACCGTCCAGGGGCGGTGCGGGACGCCGGCTGGCGCGTCGAGCCCGTCCGACATCCGGACCGGGCCGGCGACCGGCATGGGCCGGCCGGCGGAGCCGTCCTCGACGAAGGCCGAGAACCGCTGGGGGAAGCGGGCTTCGATGAGCGCGGCGACCTCGTCGGTCGTGCTCACCACGGCCCCGGTGGCGTCGGTCGCCAGCGACACGGTCAGCACCCGGTCCCGCCAGGTGGCCTGCGCGGGCCGGTTCGGCGCGCCCGGGTCCACGGTGCGGATCTGCCAGCCGTTCGGTCCCTGGTCGCCGAACGCCACCGACTCGACGACCACCGCGGCCGACGCCGGGTCCCCGAGGTAGGCGGTCGCGGTGCGGCGGTAGCCCTGGGTGCGGTGCGGCAGGTCGATGACCTCCACCAGCTCGGGGTACTGCCGAGCCAGCCGGGCGATGCGCGCCTTGACGTCGATCGGCGTCATGTAGGCGTCCACGAAGTCCCGCTGGTAGCCCTCGGGCAGCTCGGGCGGGCTCGCACCCGGCCAGGCGGCGGGGGTGACCGGTCGGGTCGTGCCGCCGAGGCTGGAGGCCGCGGTCACCTGCACCGGGCGTGCGGGCAGGGCGACCGGCTCGGCGACGTGGTACTGGTACTCGCCGGCGTCCTCGAAACGCTGCAACGGGAACGAGCCGGTGGTGCCGTCGGCGGTCCGCCAGGTGACCGTGATCTCGACCTCCGGGTCGAACACGGCCGTGGTGGCGACCCTGGTCTCGAGGAAGGTCCGCCCGTCGGTGACCCACCAGTAGGCCGACAGGAACTGCAGGGTGTCGGCCGCGGCCCGCTGGCCGGCGCCGGTCTTCGCCCGGGCGGTCGCGACGCTCTGCTGGTAGTGCCGAGCGGCGTCCTGCTCGCGCTGGACCAGCTGGAGCGGAACGGCACCCCGCGCCACCAGCTGGTCGAACCGCCGGCCGTCGAGCACGAGGTCGGCGATCACCCTGCCCTCGGCGTCCCGGCCGTGCGCCGCGACGTCGGCGCCGTCGGCCACCAGCTGGTGCAGCAGGGTCTGGTCGGGTAGCTCGAAGCGCACGAGCGCCAGCTCGTCCGCGCCCACCGTGATGCCGGCGGTGGCCGTCCCACCCGGCGGTGCGGCGCCGGCCGGAACGACCCCGGCCCCCAGCGTCGCCGTGCACACCAGGGTGACCGCGGCGGCCACGCTCCCCCACCTGGGCTTGAACATCGATGCCTCCCACACGTATGAGCAGCTGGGGAAAATCCTTCCCCAGCTCACGCAAAAGGCAAGGAGTTTCTCGCCGGGGGCGCGAATCGGGTCGAAGGTCGGGTGGTTACCGCCCGGAAACCGGGCAGGACGTTGTAGGTTGCCTCCCGTGAACGCTCCGGGGGACCATCCCGAAGCAGGTGAGGCCTGGGACGCGGCTTGGCTGGAGTTCCACGCCACCTGGCGGCCGCGGCTGCGCGCGTTCCTGACCACGCTCTGCGCTCCCGAGCCCGACCTGGCCGAGGCGGTACTGCGGGAGAGCCTGCTCGAGCACCGGCGGCGCTGGGCCACCCTCGACGACCCGGACCTCGCCCACCTCGAGCTGTTCAGGATCGTGCTGGCGCACCTGGAGCCCCACGTCCAGGAGCTCACCGCGACCCCGCACCGGACGGCCGCGCTGGTCCTGCACGACCTGCTCGAGCTGCCGGTCGACGAGATCGCCGCGATCCAGCGGACCAGCGAGAACGTCGTGAGCATGCACCTCGCGCTCGCCCACGGCGACCCGGACCACGCCGAGGGCTTCGCCCTGGCCCCCGAGGAGTCGGTGGAGGTCGACCTGGGGGTGGAGCTGCTGCACACCGCCTACGAGAACCTGGCGACGCCCGCTCCGCCGGCCCCGGACGACGACCCGGAGAGCGACTACGCGCTCGGGCTGGTCAGCGAGCAGCGGGGTGACCTGCGCGGGGCGGCCCTGTGCTTCCAGCGGGCCACCGCCTACGACTTCGAGGACGCCGCGGACCGCTTCGTCGCGGTGCTCGGCCACCTGCGGTTGCCCAGCCGGGGCCGGCACGCGCGGCACGCCCTGCGCGAGCCGCCGCCGGCGCCGCCGGTGGACCACGAGCGCCTCGCGATCGAGGCGCTCGTGATCACCAGCGAGCAGGGGCACGCGGCGGCGGACTCGCTACCCGCCGAGCAGCGGGCGATCTGCGGGCTGTGCCACGAGTCCCGTGCGGTGGCGGAGGTGGCCGCCAGGCTCAGCGTGCCCCTGGGGGTGGCGCGTGAGCTGGTCAGCGACCTCGCCTCCGACGGGTTGGTCGTCGTGCACCAGACGGCCGGGGAGGACGGGCCCCCCTACGACCTGATGGAGCGTGTCCTCGACGGCCTGCGCGGGCCGTGAGGCGGACGCGCCCTAGGGCGTGTCTGGTGGATCTTTGAGCCAGTCGAGCAGGCTGATCAGGTTGAGTGCTCCGAGGTAGTTGCGGGCGAGTCGGTCGTAGCGGGTGGCGACGCCGCGGTAGTCCTTGAGCCTGTTGAAGCGGCGTTCGATCACGTTGCGTCGTTTGTAGTGCTGCTTGTCGAAGGCGTAGGGGCGGCCGCCGGCTGAGCCTCGGCGTAGCCGGTTGCCGATCTGGTCGTCCTTCTCCGGAATCGTGGCCTTGATTCCACGCTGGGCCAGGTGGGTGCGGTTGGCGCGGCTGGAGTAGGCCTTGTCCGCGATCACCCGCTGCGGTCGGGTGCGTGGGCGTCCGGCCGGGCGGGGGACACGGATGCCGGCGAGTACATCGTGGAACAGGGTGGTGTCGTTGACGTTGCCCGCCGTGAGCACGATCGACAGAGGCCTGCCACGACCGTCGACGGCAAGGTGGATCTTGGTGGTCAGACCGCCGCGGGAACGCCCGATGGCGTGGTCAGCCGGCTCGCTGGTCGGATTCCTGTGATTCGACCAAGCCCCCTGTGTCCCGTCCTGTGCCTCGTGCCGTGCCTCGTGCCGTGCCTCGTGGCATGGCCGCGCCGTGCTGGTGCACCCGGACCAGGGTGGAGTCGATCGACACCACCCAGTCCAGCTCCCCAGCCAGATCCGCCCGCGCCTGAACAGCCGCGACAAGCCCAGCCCAGGTGCCCTCCGCGCTCCACCGCGACAACCGCTCATACAGCGTCTGCCACGGCCCGAACCGCTCCGGCACCTCCCGCCACGGCACACCAACCCGATACTTGTAGGCGATGCCCTCGATCACCTGACGGTGATCACGCCACCGACCACCCCGACGCGGCGACCGATCCGGCAACAACGGCTCCAACACCGCCCACGCCGCGTCCGACACCAACTCCCTACCCACAAAACCCACCCTGCCGGACCCCAACATCAAGATCCGTCAGACACGCCCTAGGGCACGTCTGACGGATCTTCGCCCGCGCGGTCCGCGCCCGGGCGGCCCCTGGCGGCGTTGTCGCACCGGCCGAGTACGACCCGGTACGAGGCCGATGCTCCGCCTTGCCAGCGACCACCCGGATCACGAACCGCATCGACCAAGATCCGCCAGACGCGCCCTAGCGGTACACCCGAACGTAGTCGATCGTCATGTTCTGCGGCAGGACCGTGCCCGGCCCGGGGGGTCCCGGCCAGTCACCGCCGACCGCGTTGTTCAGGATCAGGAAGAAGGGGTGGTCGAACACCCACGGCCCCCTCGTCTGCTCAAGGGTCTCCCGGTCGACGGTGAAGAACGGGTTGTCGTCCACGAAGAACCGCATCCGGGTGGCCTCCCACTCGACGGCGAACACGTGGAAGGCCGCGCTCGCGTTGGTACCGAGGTCCAGCGGCGCCCCATACCCGCCGGCGCCGAAGTAGGCCGGCGCGTGCAGCGTCGAGTACACCCGGTTCGGCTCGCGCCCGATGTGCTCGAGGATGTCGATCTCGCCGCTCGCCGGCCACGGCACGCCGTTGAAGAAGTTGCCGCCCAGCATCCAGAACGCCGGCCAGAGCCCCTGCGTGCTCGACACCCTGATCCGCGCCTCGATCCGGCCGTAGGTCGTCTCGAACTTGCCGGCCGTGTTGAGCCGGCCGGAGGTGTACTGGCAGGTGGTCGAACCGCCGCTGTTCGGGTCGGGCGGGCACGAGGAGCCGGGAGTCACCTCGCGCCTGGCCTGGATGACCAGGTTGCCCGCGCCGTCCATCCTGGCGTTGGCGTTGTTGGTGTAGTACTGGAGCTCGTTGTTCACACCCGGCCCGACCTCGGGTGTCCACTTGGCAGGGTCGGGCGTGGCGCCGTTCGGACCGTTGAACTCGTCGCTCCACACCAGACGGTCGAAGTCCGGTGCCGGCGGGGCGGGCGGTGGCGGTGTCGGGTTGCCGCCGGTGCCGTACACCTGGAACTCCCAGAGCGAGTAGCCGTAGCCGTTGGAGCGCTCCGTGCCGTACATCCGCACGTACCGGCCGGTTCCGGCGACGGTGATCGTCTCCTTGAAGCCGCGGCCGGAGGTCGTGGAGTAGATCGTGGTCCAGGTGGAACCGTCACCGGAGACCTGGAGCTGGTAGTCGACGGCGTAGGCGGGGTCCCACTGCAGCACGACCTTGTTGATCGTCGCCGTCGCACCGAGGTCGATGGCGATCCAGCCCGGGTCGACCCAGCCGTTGGTGGCGCTGGTCGCCCAGCGCGTGGCCGGGTCGAGGTCGGTCGCCTTCGACGGGGTGCAGGCGCGGCAGGCGCCGTCGTCCTGGTAGGTCGAGGCCGTGGCGGGCTTGCGGTAGGAGAGCAGGCCCTCCGGGCCGGGCTGGGAACCGCCGGTGGTGCCGAAGACCTGGAACTCCCAGAGGGAGTAGCCGTACTGGGTTGCCCGGGTGGTGAGCTGTAGGCGCACGTACCGGCCACTGCCGGAGACCGGGAGCACCTGCTCGCCGCCGCTGGCAGCGGCGGCGGAGTACACAGTGGACCACGAGGAGGCGTCGCCGGAGACCTGGACGGAGAACGCCCGGGCATGGGCGGCCTCCCAGGTGAGCCGGACCTCGTCCAGAGTCGCGGTCTGGCCGAGGTCCACCTGGATCCACTGGGGGTCGGAGAACTGGCTCGACCACCGGGTGCCGGTGTCGCCGTCGACCGCGGCCGAGCCGGGGAACGCGGCCGACTCGCTGGAGGAGACGGTGACCGGGCGGTTCTGGGAGAGCAGGGCGCCGGCCGCGGTGGCCGGGGTGGCGGGTCCGAATGCCTGGGTCAGGGTGACCGCGAGCGCGGCGGTCACGCCCAGCGAGAGCCAGCGGCGGGCCCGCGGCGGGAACGAGGCGGGTTTCATGCGTGCTCCTTCGCGCGCCGCGGACAGGGTCGGCAGCGCGACAGGAAAGGGAGAGGCAGGGCGTGAGAGCGCTCTCTCCGGACAGAGAGTGCCTTTCGGACTACCTGCTGTCAAGACTGCGGGCGAGCTAGAGCCGATCGACCCAGCTGACGCCGCCAAACGGACGCGATTTGTTCCCGGTCGGAACAAAATCGTTGACCTGGCCTGTGAGCCACGTCATGATTTGCTGTGAGAGCGCTCTCTCGATGCCCTGCAAATCCTGAGAGCTCGAGGGAGTTTGTCTTCAATGGTGAAGAAAATGACAGGATGGCGCCCCCTCACCAAGGTCGGCCTGGTGTTCGCCCTCGTCGCCGGCGCGGTCGTCGGCGGCGGCGTCACCGGCGAGCCGCAGCGGGCCGACGCCGTGATCCGAGTCGCCGAGTTCCCGGCCGACTGCCAGTTCAGCCACCGCCTGCCGGACGACCCGATCGTGGCTCCGGGCCTCCCCGGTGGCTCGCACTCGCACGACTTCTTCGGCAACCGCGCCACCAACGCGCACTCCAACTACAACCAGCTCGCCGGCGCGACCGGCAACTGCAACCCGGCCTCGGACATCTCCTCGTACTGGGTGCCGACGCTGTACCGGAACAACCAGGTGGTCGTGCCGACCGGCATCACGTTCTACTACCTGGGCGAGGGCGTGAACAACCCGGCGGCGACCCAGCCGACCCCGGTCGGTCTCAAGATCGTCGCCGGCAACGCGCGGGCGACCGGCGACGGCGACAGCATCGCCAGGTGGTCCTGCCTGCACGCCGGGCACGTTGCCCCGTCGAAGAACTTCGTGAACTGTCCGGCGGGTACCCAGCTGGAGACCTACCTGGACTTCCCGCAGTGCTGGAACGGCACGAGCCTGGACTCCGCCGACCACAAGAGCCACATGTCCTACCCGGTCGGCGGCAACTGCCCGTCCTCGCACCCGGTCCAGGTGCCGAAGCTGCGAATGGTGCTGCGCTACCCGGTCAACGGCGACCCGGCGCAGTTCCGGCTGGCCTCCGGCGACGGTCGCACCATGCACGGCGACTTCTTCAACGTCTGGCCGGCCGCCGAGATGGAGCGCCGGGTCCGGGACTGCATCCGCCCGGTGGTCAAGTGCGGGCACGACGGACGTCCTCTGTGAGGTGTCGGCTCCTCGCCGTCCTGCTGGCCACCGGCCTCACCGCCTGTGGCCAGCAGGACCCCGCCACGCCGCCCTCCGCCAGCCCGCCGGCGCCGCCCCCGGCAGCCGCGGAACCATCGGTTCCGCCCGGCGGTTTCGGTCCGACCGAGCAGGCGTTCACTCAGCTCGCGATCTCCACCGACGACCAGGCGGTGCGGTTGCTCGACCTGGGTGCACGGCGGGCGGCGAACCCGGCACTGCGGGCGTTCGCGGGTGAGCTGGCCACCACCCGCCGCGCGGAGCTCGAGTCGCTGCACGGCCTGCTCGACGCGGCGTCTGTCCCCTACCAGAACCTGCACGAGGGCCATGACATGCCGGGTATGCCGACCGACGCCGAGCTGACCGGGTTGGCCTCCTCGGCGGCGTTCGACACCGAGCTCACCCGGCTGGTCCGGGCGCACCTGACCGAGTCGGCCACGGTCGCCCGGTCCGCAGCCACCCAGGTGACCCACGAGCCGACCAAGGCCGTCGCGGCGGCTATGGCCACGGAGCGGGCCGCGGCACTGACCCGGCTGGCGAGCCTGAACTGAGCTGGGGAACCCCGGCGTAGCCCGACGGTATAAAGAGGCGGTGCCCACCCCGCGCCGCGCCCCGCTCAAGCGCGTCACCCTCGAGGAGGTGGCGAGGGCGGCGGGCGTGTCCCGGGCGACGGCATCACGCGTAGTGAATGGCGTGACGACAGTGGACGAGGCGATCAGGTCGGCGGTCCAGCGAGCGATCGCGGACACCGGCTACGTGCCGAACCCGGCCGCCCGCTCACTGGTGACCCGGCGGGCGGAGGCCGTCGCGCTGGTGCTGCCCGAGCGGGCCCGGCTGCCCGGCGACCCGTTCCTGGGCCGGCTGCTGCGCGGGACGAGCAGAGTGACCGGGGACCACGGCGTGCACCTGGTCCTGATGACGATGGACGCGAACACCCGCGACCAGGTGGCCGCCGACCTGCACCGCGGCCGGCTGGACGGCGTGATCCTCGTCCACCCCGGCGAGCGGGACCCACTCCCCCGGCGGCTGGTCGAGAGCCGTTTCCCCGTGGTCCTGTCGGCGCGGCCGGCCGAGCCCCTCGCGGTCACCCACGTCGAGGCCGACCAGCGTGCCGGCGCGGCGCTGGCCGCGGACCACCTGCGGTCGCTGCGCCGCCGGCGCATCGTGACGATCACCGGCCCGCTGCACACCGCGGTCGGCCACGACCGCCTCGCCGGCTTCCGCGACACGCTCGCCGACCCGGACCTGGCCTGGGTGGAGGGCGACTTCAGCCGGGAGAGCGGGGCCGTCGGCATGACACACCTGGTCGAGGCCCACCCCGACCTGGACGCGGTGTTCGCCGCGTCGGACCTGATGGCCCAGGGCGCCCTGTCCGTGCTGCGCGCGCGAGGCCGGGCGGTCCCGGCGGACGTCGCCGTCGTCGGCTTCGACGACAGCGGCGTCGCCCTCGCCTGCGACCCCCCGCTGACCACGGTCCGCGAGCCCGTCGAGGAGATGGCGGCCGAGCTGGCCCGACTGCTCCTGCACCACATCGACCACCCCGACAGCCCGCCCGCGCGAACCCTGTTCACCCCGACGCTGGTCCACCGCCACTCGGCCTGAAGGGCCCCGAGCGGGCAGGCTCAGACGGTGAGCAGGGTCTTGATCGCGCTGCGGTCGTCCATGGCCGCGTAGCCCTCGGCGGCGCGGTCGAGCGGCAGTTCGAGGTCGAAGACCCGCCCGGGGTCGATCCGGCGGTTCCAGATCAGGTCGATGAGCTCGGGCAGGAAGCGGCGTACCGGTGCGGGCCCGCCGTGCAGGTGCACGTGGGAGAAGAACAGCTCCTGGCCGGGCAGCTCGACGCCGTGGGAGACGCCGACGAAGCCGACGTGCCCGCCGGGGCGGGTGGAGCGCACGGCCTGCATCATGGCCTCCTGGGTGCCCACCGCCTCGATCACCGAGTGGGCGCCGAGGCCGTCGGTGAGGTCCTTGACCCGGGCCACGCCCTCGTCGCCGCGCTCGGTCACGATGTCGGTCGCCCCATACTCGGTGGCGAGCTTCTGGCGGGGTTCGTGCCTGCTCATCGCGATGATCCGGTCGGCGCCGAGCTGCCTCGCCGCCAGCACCCCGAGCAGTCCGACCGCGCCGTCGCCGACCACGGCGACGGTCTTGCTCGGCCCGACCTCGGCGGCCACCGCGCCGAACCAGCCGGTGCCCAGCACGTCGGAGGCGGCCAGGAAGCTCGGGACCAGGTCGTCGGGCGGTACGTCCGGGGTCGCCACGAGGGTGCCGTCGGCCAGCGGCACCCGCAGCAGCTCGGCCTGGGAGCCGAAGGCGCCGATGGGCTCCCGGTCGACGCAGGAGCTCTGGTAGCCGGCCCGGCAGATCTCGCAGGTGTTGTCCGAGGCGAAGAAGGACCCGACCACGAACTGGCCGGGCCGGACCGTCCGCACCTCGTCGCCGACCGCCGCCACGACGCCGACGTACTCGTGCCCCATCGGGGAGGGCCGCTCGACCCGCTCGATTCCCCGGTAGGGCCACAGGTCGGACCCGCAGACGCAGGTCGCGGACAGGCGGATGACCGCGTCGGTCGGGGCGAGGATGGCCGGGTCGGCCCGCTCCTCCACCCGGACGTCGCCGGGAGCGTGCAGCACAACGCCACGCACGGTGTTCTCCTTCTGTTGTCGCGAGGTGTCCCTGCGTCCAGGCAACCACCGATCCGCCGCCACGGCAGCGGGAACGACGAGCTACCCCGATCGCCCGCCGAGGAGGGTCAGCCGTCCGACTGAGCCAGGCGCTCCTGGGCCTGGGCGAGGTCCTCGGGCGTCGGCGGGTCGTCCTCGGTGAGCCCGCGCCGCCAGTAGCCGGCGAACTCGATCCGGGCCTTGGGCACCCCGCGCCCCACCAGATGCCGCCGCAGTGCCCGCACCACCGCTGCCTCGCCGGCCAGCCAGGCGACCGCGGTTGGCGGCACCTCCAGCGCCGTGACGGCCGACAACAGCAGGTCGCCGCCGGGCGGGCGACCGTCGCGGTGCAGCCAGTGCGAGGTGATCCGCGCCGGGGAGGTCAGCCCCTGTTCCTCGGCCGCCGACGCGACCTCCACGACCACCTCGGCCGATGCCCCGGCCGGCAGCGAGGCCAGCAACGACGCGATCGCCGCCAGCGCCGTCTCGTCGCCGGCGAACAGGTACCGCGACGCCGCGGGCAGCGGACGCCGGTAGACCTCGGACGGGCCGTACCGGCCGAGCACCTGGCCCGGCTCGACGGCGGCCGCCCAGCGCGCCGCCGGGCCGTGGTCACCGTGCAGGACGAAGTCGACGTCGATCTCCCCGCGCCCGGGGTCGTGGCCACGCACGGTGAAGCTGCGCATGACCGGTCGCTCCGCCTCGGGAATGGCCAGGAACGCCGTGTACCAGCGCATCTGGTCGTCGTCGGCCGGCGGCAGCCGGGGCTTGGTCTGGCCCTCGCGCGGGAACAACAGCTTCAGCTGCTGGTCGGGCCAGGCGGTGAAGCCCTCGGGCGCGCGGAAGCTCACCCGCACCAGGCGCGGGGTCACCCGGCGGACCGCGGTCACCTCGAGCAGGCCGACGGCTTCCATCACACCCCCACGTAGGTTCGCAGGTGCCGTGCGGTCAGCGAGTCCCCCCGCTCGACCAGCTCGGCCGGCGTACCGGTGAACACCACCCGGCCGCCGTCGTGGCCGGCGCCGGGACCGAGGTCGACCACCCAGTCCGCGTGCGCCATCACGGCCTGGTGGTGCTCGATGACGACGACCGTGTTGCCGGTGTCGATGAGCCGGTCGAGCAGCGCCAGCAGCTGGTCGACGTCGGCCAGGTGCAGGCCGGTCGTCGGCTCGTCGAGCACGTACACCGAGGCCTTCTCGGCCATGTTGATCGCGAGCTTGAGCCGCTGGCGCTCGCCGCCGGAGAGCGTGGTCAGCGGCTGGCCCAGGGTCACGTACCCGAGGCCGACGGCGGCCAGCCGGTCCAGGACCACCCGGGCCGGGCCGGAGGGGAAGAACTCCCGCGCCTCCGCCACGGACATGGCCAGCACCTCGGAGATGTTCTTACCCCGCAGCGTGTGCCCGAGCACCTCGGCGGTGTACCGCCTGCCCTCGCACTCCTCGCAGACCGAGGCGACACCGGCCATCATCGCGAGGTCGGTGTACACTAGGCCGATTCCCTTGCAGGTCGGGCAGGCGCCCTCCGAGTTGGCGCTGAACAGGGCCGGCTTCACGCCGTTGGCCTTGGCGAACGCGGTGCGGATCGGGTCGAGCAGGCCGCTGTAGGTCGCCGGGTTGCTGCGCCGGGAGCCGCGGATCGCCGACTGGTCGACGACCACCACGCCGTCCCGACCGGCGAGCGAGCCGTGGATGAGCGAGCTCTTGCCCGAGCCGGCGACGCCGGTGACCACGGTCAGCACGCCCAGTGGGATGTCGACGTCGACGTTCCTGAGGTTGTGCCGGTTCGCGCCGGTGATCGAGACGTGCCCGGTCGGCCGGCGGACCTCCCGGCGCAGCCCCACCCGGTGGTCCAGGTGCCGCCCGGTCAACGTGTCGGAGGCGCGCAGGCCGGCCACGTCACCGGTAAAGCAGATCCGCCCCCCATTGGAGCCGGCACCGGGACCGAGGTCGACGACGTGGTCGGCGATCTCGATCGCCTCGGGCTTGTGCTCCACGACGAGGACCGTGTTCCCCTTGTCCCGCAACCGGAGCAGCAGCGAGTTCATCCTGGCGATGTCGTGTGGGTGCAGCCCGACCGTCGGCTCGTCGAACACGTAGGTCACGTCGGTGAGGCTGGACCCGAGGTGGCGCACCATCTTCACCCGCTGTGCCTCGCCACCGGAGAGCGTGGCGGACTCGCGGTCCAGGCTCAGGTACCCGAGCCCGATCTCCACCAGCGAGTCCAGCGTCTCGCTCAACGTCGCCACCAGGGGCGCCACCGACTCGTCGGTGATCTCCCGGACGAACACGGCGAGGTCGCTGATCTGCATGGCCGAGCACTCGGCGATGTTGCGGCCGGCGATCTTCGCCGAGAGCGCCGCCTGGTTGAGCCGGGCGCCGCCGCACTCCCCGCAGACGGCGAAGGTCACCGCGCGGTCGACGAACGCCCGGATGTGGGGCTGCATGGACTCCCGGTCCTTGCTCAGCAACAACCGGCGGACCTTGACCACGAGCCCCTCGTAGGTCGTGTTCATGTCGGCCATCCGGACCTTGGTCGCGGGCCGGTACAGGAAGTCCGCCCACTCCTGCTCGGTGAAGTCGCGGAGCTTCTTGTCCGGGTCGTAGAACCCGGAGTCGGCCATCGACTTCCAGTACCAGGAGCCGACCGAGAAGCTGGGAACGGTGATCGCGCCCTCGTTGAGCGAGCGGTCCCGATCGACCAGACCGTTGATGTCTACATCGGACACCTTGCCCAGGCCCTCGCACCGTTGGCACATACCCTCGGCGAGGTTGAAGCTGAACGCGCCGGACGTGCCGACGTGGGGTTCGCCGATCCGGCTGAAGATGATCCGCAGCATCGTGTGCGCGTCGGTCGCGGTGCCCACTGTGGACCTGGCGTTGGCGCCCATGCGTTCCTGGTCGACCACGATCGCGGCGCTCAGGTTGCGCAGCGCGTCGACGTCCGGCCGGCCGATGCTCGGCATGAACGACTGCAGGAAGGCCGTGTAGGTCTCGTTGATCAACCGCTGGGACTCGGCCGCGATCGTGCCGAACACGAGCGAGGACTTGCCTGACCCGGACACGCCGGTGAAGACCGTGAGCCTCCGCTTCGGGAGGTCGACCGAGACGTCGGCCAGGTTGTTCTCGCGAGCACCGCGGACCTCGATGAGGCCATGGGTGTCGGCGGCATGCACTGAGGCCATTTGTTCTCCTTGGGGTGTACGGTGACAATACTTTACGGCGTAAGGAGATGTCGAGGTGGTTCTCTTCGCCGGCCAGGGCGATGCCCGCCGGGCGCTGGAGCTGCTCTGGCGCACCCCCGTGACCAGGGAGAAGCGGCCAGGACCGAAGCCGGCGCTGACGATCGACGAAATCGTGGACGCGGCGGTGGCGATTGCCGACGAGGAGGGCATGCCGGCGCTGTCGATGCGGGCGGTCGGCCAGCGGCTCGGGCGCAGCGGGATGTCCCTCTACACCTACGTGCCGAACAAGAGCGAGCTGGTCGACCTGATGTACGACCACGTGCACGGCGAGCTGAACGGCGACTACGGGCTCGACCAGGGCTGGCGGCCGGCCGTACGCGCCTGGGCCGGCGACCTCTGGTCGTTCTACCAGCGCCATCCCTGGCTGCTGCAGGTCTCCCAGGTACGGCCGGTACTGGGGCCCAACGAGTACGCCGTGGTGGAGACCGTGGCCCGCATCCTCACCGAAACCAGCCTGCCGGCCAGGACCCTGCTGCGGGTGGTGGGGACGCTGTTCCACTTCGTCCGCGGCGCGGCCCAGACGGTGGCCGAGTCCCGCCAGGCCGCCGCGGCCACCGGGCTGTCCAACGAGGACTGGTGGGCGGTCCGCTCGGCGGTGGTCCCGGAGGTCGTCCCGGACTTCGCCCGGCGCTACCCGACGATCGTCGCCCTGGGGCAGGCCGACACGTTCCGGCCCGAGGAGGGCGTGCCCTACCTGGAGAGCCAGGCCGCGGAGACCTTCAGGGTCGGGCTCGCCACGATCCTGGACGGCGTGGAGGCCGCGATGGCCCGCGGACCCGGTGAACCGTGAGGCCGGCGCTCACCGCTCGCGCACCGCGGCCAGCTCGGCCGGCGGCGGCCCGGGGTGCACGAGGCCGAGCCGTTGGGTGGCCCTGGTCATCGCGACGTAGAGGTCGTTGTGCCCCAGTGGCTCGCCGAGCATCCCGGCCGGGTCGACGACCAGCACCGAGTCGAACTCCAGGCCCTTGGCCTGTCCCGGGGTGAGCAGAACCACCGGCTCGGTCGGGTCCGGTGGCCCGGTCAGCGACAGCACCACCGCCAGGGCGTCCAGCCGCGCGGCCGGGGCGACCACCGCCAGCCGGCCGCCGCCGGCCAGGAGGTCGGCGGCGACCTCGGCGACCACATTGGGCAGTTCGGCCTCGGTCGTCCGTACCCGCCAGGGCGTCTCACCGGCCGAGCGGACCGACCGGGGCGGCCGGGCTCCGGGGTGGTGGGCGGCGAGCAGGTCGGCCGTCGCGTCCATGATCTCCGTCGGCGTCCGGTAGTTCACCGTGAGCGGCGCCAGCCGCCAGCGGTCCCGCACGTGCGGGGCCAGCGCCCGCTCCCAGGAGCCCGCCCCACCGGGGTCGCCGGTCTGCGCGAGGTCCCCGACGACGGTCATCGACCTGGTCGGGCACCGCCGCATGACCATCCGCCAGGCCATCTCGGACAGCTCCTGCGCCTCGTCGACGACCACGTGGCCGAAGGTGGCACGGGCCGCGACCCCGTCCGCACCGACCAGGGCCGCCGCCTCGTCCAGCAGCGGGAGATCCGCCGGGCTCCACTCCCCGCCGGACACGCCGAGCAGCTCCGCCACCACGCCCTCGGCGGTCAGCGTCGGCCACAGCTCCTCGAGCGCGGCCCGTACCCCGTCGTCGGCCAGCAGCGCGTTCCGCAGAGCGGCCCGGTCGGTCTCGTCCAGGATGGTCCTCGGCCCCTCGTCCTCGTCGCGGGCGTCGTCCACGACGACCCCCGCGGCGGCGAGCGCGCGCAGATCGGCCGCGCTCAGCCGGCCGTCCGCGCTGCCCCCGTCGATGGCCTCGCCGGTCTCGGTGAGCACGACCGCCTCCATGCGTTCCACGAGGTCCCCGGCCAGCGCCTCCACGACGTCGCGCTGGAAGACCAGGCCGGCCTCGTTGTGTGGGAGGCCGGTGCGCCTGGCCCGGCGCACCGCGCGGGCGTAGGCGCCCTGGTCCAGCCGCAGCACCTGCCGCTCGAACTCGACGTCCACCGGCTCCGTGGGCGTCCGCACCCGGGAGCGCACCTGCGCCGCCACCCGCTCGGCCATGTCCGCGCGCCCCTTCTCCTCGGCGGTTCGGGGCGGATCGACGCGGCCGACCCGGACGCCGGGACAGCGGTCGAGGACGAGGTCGGCGATGGTGGCGGTGACGACGCTGTTCTCCCCCAGGCCCGGCAGCACCTGGCCGATGAAGTCGAGGAAGACGCGGCTGGGCCCCACCACCAGCACGCCGCGGGTGCGCAGGTGCGGCTGGGTGTAGAGCAGGTAGGCGACCCGGTGCAGGGCGACGGCGGTCTTGCCGGTGCCGGGCCCGCCGGTCACCACCAGCACGCCGCGGTGCTCGTCCCGGACCACCGCGTCCTGCTCGGCCCGCAGCGTGGTCACGATGTCGCGCATCCGCCCGGTCCGCTGGGCACTCACCGCCGCCAGCAGGGCCGCCTCGCCGACCAGCCCGTCCGGCTCGCCGCCGGCCGAGTCGAGCAGCTCGTCGTCCAGGGCGACGACCCTGCGCCCGCGGGTGGTGATGTGCCGCCGGCGCCGGACACCCTGGGGAGCCGCCGCGGTGGCCGTGTAGAACGCCCTGGCCGCCGGCGCCCGCCAGTCCAGCAGCAGCGTCGCGGCCCCGCTCCCGAACAGGCTCAGCCGCCCGAGGTAGACCCGCTCGCCGTCGGACATGTCGAGCCTGCCGAAGCACAACCCCTGCTCGGCGGCCTCCAGCCGGGCGAGCTCGGCCCGCCAGAGGTCCATGCGTGCCGGGTCGGTGCCCTCCCGTCGCGCGGCGGCCAGGCGCCGCGCGGCCTCCGCACGCAGCCGGTCCACCCGGGCGTACAGCCCCGCCAGGTACTCCTGCTCGAGGTCCAGCTCCCCGCCCACGCCACCCTCCCACTTCCTCGGCGACCAGTGGCGTCGAGGTTGCCGGGACACCACCGGAAGAAAAAGTCTTGTTCTTCCGGCCGCCGTCAGCCGCCAGGCGACCTGCGGCGCCGTCGCCGGCGGGTTTGAGTGCGGCGAAGGGAGGTAGACCGTCGCATGTGGCTTCTACGACCGCCCGGGGTCTACCGCCCCCAGGGTGACACTTGGTTGCTGGCCCGGGCCCTGCGGGACGCGGGCGTACCACCGGGCGGTGCGGTACTCGACATCGGGTGTGGCACGGGAGCGCTCTCGATCGCCGCGGCGCGGACCTCACCCCGCTCGATGACCGCGTTCGACCTCTCCAGACGCGCGGTGGCCGCGGCGCGGTTCAACACCGCGGTGCGTGGCCTGAACGTGCGCGTGCGGCGCGGCGACGCACTGGAAGAGGCGGCGGGCGAGCAGTTCGACCTGGTCCTGGCCAACCCGCCCTACGTGCCCGGAGTGGCCGACCTGCCCAGCCGCGGTCCCCGCCGGGCGTGGGACGCCGGCTCGGACGGCCGGGCGATGCTCGACCGGATCTGCGCCATGGCCCCGATCCTGCTGGCGCCCGGCGGTGTGCTGCTGACCGTCCACTCCGCTCTCTGCGACGTGGACCGGACGTTGGCCCAGCTGCGCGGCGGCGGCCTCAAGGCGTCGGTCGTGGCACGGGCCGACGAACCGTTCGGTCCGGTCATGCGCGATCGGGTCGACAAGCTGCGGGAACTGGGCCTGATCGACCCGGACCAGCGGGTCGAGGAGCTGGTGGTGGTGCGCGGTGACCGGCTCGCCAGCTGAGCGTCGCCGGGTGCGGATCGAGACCGGCGGGCCGGTCCTCGTCGAGGGTCCCGTCGAGCTGACCGGCGACGACGGGACCACGGTGACCGCCGACCGCTTCCTGGTCGCGGTCTGCACCTGCCGCCGCAGCAAGCGTTATCCCCTCTGCGACACCAGCCACCGCAAGCGGGTGCGGACCGACACCTGAGGCTGGAGCCCCGGGGGTCGGTCCGCCACGGCTCAGGCCGGCCCCGGGTGCTCCGGCAGCTCGGTCAGCAGCGAGCAGCGCCCCTCCCGCCAGGACCCGAGCAGGTGCTCGGCGAGCCGGCCCTCCAGGTACTCCGTGGCCTGCACCCCGAACACGACGTCGCCGGCCAGCTCCGGCTCGCGCTCCAGCAGGTCGCCGATGACGTCGTGGCGCAGCACCTGCTCGTGTACCGCGTCCGCCTCGATGTGCTCGGTGAAGAAGTGCGTCGTGCGCTCGGTGCCGCCCAGCCGCTCGAGGGCCTGGGCCAACCGCTGCGCGCTGGGCGCCGTGGTGATCTCGGCGGCGGCGAAGTGCCCGACCATCGCCCCGCGCAGGGCCCGGTGCAGGCCCAGCATCGACATCAGGTTGACGATCGCGATCTGCGGGGCCGGCACGTCGTCGAAGTAGTGCAGGTAGCCGGCGTCCAAGCCGGAGGCCTCGAGCAGGTCCGCGTAGAGCTTGGCGTGCACGCGGTCTGCGTGGCCGCCGCCGTACTCGTCGAACTCCACGGCCACCAGCGCGGCCTTCGCCCGCCCGGTCAGCCGCGGGATCAGCCAGGCGTGCGGGTCGGCCTCCTTGAGGTGGTAGATCGACCGGTGGGTCAGGTACTCCCGCAGGTGCCACCACTCGCCCTTGTCCCGGAGGAAGTGCGAGACCCCCGAACCGGGGATCCGCTCGACCAGCAGCTCGTCGAGCACCCCCGCGACGTCGTCCCCCGCGGGCACCGCGTCGCGCAGCGCGGCCAGGAACGGTCGCTCCAGCTCCCGGCGTGCGGACAGCAGCCCCGGCTCCCACTCCCAGGCGGGGTCGACACCCTCGAACCCGCGGTAGTGCAGCTCGTAACAGGTGTGCAGGGCGACCGCGAGGTCCGCGCCGAACGGGTCTGCGTCGTGCACGGGGAGCCGGACGCGCCCCGGCGCCGAAGCCAGTGCCTCGACAACCGCCTCCGAGAGCGGGCCTCTCGGCTTGGGCAACCGTCCGATGTCAACAGTCAACATTCTCTTCTCCCATGCTGAACGCGGACTTCGCGAGCATCCGCACGATTTGGACCGGGTCGGCGAAGGCGAGCTGCCGGCGCGCACCGGTACCGGAGACGAGGAGCCGCCGAAGTAGGGACTCCACGAGGTGCTCGTCGCCGGTCTCGGCCAGCGCCGGCCGGACCGTCTCGACGAGGTCGGCGACCAACTCCCCGGCCGGTACCTGGCGCGCCAGCAGCGGGTGCACCGCCGGCCCGTCGAGCCCGTAGCGGGCGGCCGACCAGACCGCGGCCGCCGCCACCTGGTCGTCCAGCTCCGGCGCGGGCCGACCGCGGCCGATGTCGCGGAGCGCGGTTCGGACCAGGGCTCGGCACAGGGCCGCCTGCAGCAGCGCGCCGTCGACGTCCGCCGAGACGTCCGCGACCCGGAACTCGACCGTCGGCAGCCGCGGCGAGGGACGGACGAGCCAAAACGTCATGGCCTCGTCGAGCAGCACGCCGGCCGACACCAGGCGCGCCAGCCGGGCGGTGTAGGCACGCAGCGAGCCGAACCGGGGCGGCACGCCCGAGCCGGGGAACCGGGACTGGCTCACCATCCGCCAGCTCGCGAAACCGGTCCGCCTGCCCTCGTGCACCGGGGAGTTCACCGAGAGCGCCAGCAACGTGGGCAGCCAGGGCCGAACGTGGTCGACGACGGCGACGGCGGTCTCCGGGTCCGCCACGCCGACGTGGACGTGGCAACCGCAGGCCTGGTAGTCGGCGACGACCCCGGCATACCTCGTGGCGATCCGCTCGAACCGCTCTCCCGGGGTGGTCCGCGTCTCGCCGCCGAGCACGGGCGTACCGGAGGGCACCACAAGCAGGTCACGGGCGGCGGTGGCCAGCTGGTGCCGGGCGTGGTAAAGCTGCGCGCCGAGTTCGGCGAGCGACTCGCACACCCCCGAGGCGGCCTCCACCTGCGTGGCGAGCAGCTCGGGTTGCAGGCTGGCACCGGGCCCGGCCATCGGCAGCGCACGCGCGGCCGCGATCACCCGTTCGGCGGCCGGCACCGTACGGGCCGTCGCCGGGTCGGCGAGCAGGAACTCCTCCTCGACGCCGACGGACCAGCCGGACGCCCGGTTGGTCGTCATGGCTGCGGTTAGCCGTAACGGTGGTGGGCCAAACGCGCGACAGTAGGGGTGTGGTGACCGGCATATCGGGGTAATCACCTGCCGGGAAAGGGAGAGATGCCATGACTGTCCACGCTCGCCAGCTCGCCCGTATCTGCCGTGAACGAATGGTCGCCCAGGATGAGGAGTCGCTCATCACGGAGCAGCCTGGTCAGGACAACCAGCAGCAGCCCGCCCAGGCCGACCCGCGGTCGGAGCAGCGCGAGAACGTCCTCAGCTGACGGGGGTGCGTCCGAGCCCACTCCGGACGCACCCTCGCCCACGACAACTTCACTCGACACCCGACCCGCGGGGCCGCCGGCCCTACTCGTCGAGCAGGCGGATCACGGCCTTCTCGACGGCCAGGCGAAGCTCGTCGTCGGCCAGCCCGGACAGCCGCTCCGGCAGACCGGTCAGGGTCTGGCCGCGCTCCCAGGCCGACACCACCCGTGGATCGACGTAGGAGCGACGGGCCACCGCGGGGGTGTTGCCCAGCTGCTCGGAGACCTCCTTCATCACCGCGGCCTCCACCCGCCGGCGCCCACGCGCCGAGGACGGCGGCTCCACACCGGCGAACGCCACCGCCGCCAGCACCGTCGCGTGCCAGGTGCGGAGGTCCTTCGCGGTGAACTCCTCGCCCACGATCGACCGGAGCTGGTCGTTCACGTCCTCCGCGCGTACGTCGTGCCGCCCTGTCCGATCCTTGTAGGACAGCAACCGGTCGTCGTCGGCCCGGCCGCGGCGCAGCGCCGTCACGAGCGTGGCGAGCTCGGAGTCCCGGATCCGCAGCCGGCGCTCGATACCGCCCTTGGCGGTGAAGTTGAAGTTCAGCACGCCCTTGCTGACCTCGACGTCGCCGCGCAGCAGGGTCGCCACCCCGCGGGTGCCGTTGTCGTTGGCGTACTCCTCGCCGCCGGTGCGGAACACCCCGCGGTCGAGCATGCGCAGCGCCCCGGCGATCACCCGGTCCCGGCCGAGACCCGGCCGGGACAGGTCGGCGTCGATCCTGGTGCGCAGGTCGGGCAGGCGGCGGCCGAGCTCGACGACCCGCCGGTGCTTCTCCTCGTCCCGGCGCTCGCGCCACGCCTCGTGGTAGAGGTACTGGCGCCGACCGGCGTCGTCGACACCGACTGCCTGAATGTGCCCGTTCGGGTACGGGCAGATCCACACGTCGCGCCAGGCCGGCGGAATGGCCAGCCCCCGGACGCGCTCGAGTGCCTCGGCGTCCAGCGGTGCGCCCTCGTGGTCGGTGAAGCTGAAGCCCCGCCCACGACGCTGCCGCCGGATGCCCTTGCCCCACACGTTGCTTCGCCGCAGCCGCATACGCGCAGAGCTACCCCGGAACGAGGCGATGAATCACGGTGACGCGATTGGGGTACACAGGACACATGACGGACCTCGTTGACGCAGTCCTCGACGACCACCGCGTCGTCGGCCGCATGCTCGACGACGTCGCGGCGAGCGGCGACGCGCGCAACCGGCGGGAGCTGCTCGAGCGGGCGATCGCCGAGCTCTCGCGGCACTGGACGGCCGAGGAGCAGTTCCTCTACCCGACCGTGCGCCGGGTGCTGCCCGGCGGGGACGAGCTCGCCGACCAGCGCCTGGCCGAGCACGCCGACGGCGAGCGGGTGATGAACGAGCTCCAGCACGTCGACGCGGCAACGCCCCGGTTCGACGAGCTCGTCACCGGCCTCGTCGACGCGGTGCGCGGCCACCTGCGGACCGAGGCGGACATGCTGTCGCGGCTGCGCGAGGCGTGCCCGCCGGAGGAGCTGCGCGAGCTCGGGCACGGGTACGAGCAGAGCAAGAAGGTCGCGCCCACCCGCCCGCACCCGCTGGTACCCGGCACGGCACCGGCGAACAAGATCGTCTCTACCGGACTCGGCCTGGTCGACCGGGTGCGCGACGCGATCACGCGGCGCAACACCTGAGGGACGCGCCCCTAGACTCCCCGCATGCCCGAGCCCTGGCACAGCGCGCTCACCCACCTGGAATGTGCCCGCTGCGGCATCCGGCACGACGCCTCCGTCCCGCAGAACCTGTGTGCCTGCGGCTCGCCGCTGCTCGCCCGGTACGACCTGGAGCGGGTGGGTGCCACGGTCGCGCCAGCCGACCTCGCCGAGCGGGGCCAGGACCTGTGGCGCTACCGCGAGCTGCTGCCGGTGGCTGGCCGGGAGAACGCCATCACCCTCGGCGAGGGCATGACGCCGATCCTGCCGCTGGCCCGCTACGGGCACGGGATCGGCGTACCCGGTCTGCTGGTCAAGGACGAGGGGCTGCTGCCGACCGGCAGCTTCAAGGCACGCGGCGCGGCCGTCGGCGTCTCCCGGGCCCGCGAGCTGGGTATCGAGGCGATCACCATGCCGACCAACGGCAACGCCGGCGCCGCCTGGGCCGCCTACGCGGCCCGGGCCGGCCTGCGCTCGCTCGTGGTGATGCCGGAGGACGCCCCGCGCATCACCCGCATGGAGTCGGCCCTGGCCGGTGCCCGGCTGTACGTCGTGGACGGCCTGATCGGCGACGCCGGGGCGATCGCCGCCCAGGCGGTGGCCGACGGCTGGTTCAGCACGGCGACCCTGCGCGAGCCCTACCGGGTCGAGGGCAAGAAGACCATGGGCCTGGAGATCGTCGAGCAGCTCGGCTGGCGCGCACCGGACGTGATCGTGTACCCGACCGGCGGCGGGGTCGGCCTGATCGGCATCCACAAGGCGCTCGAGGAGCTGCGGGCCCTGGGCTGGCTCACCGGACCTGCACCCCGCCTGGTCGTCGTGCAGGCGGCGGGCTGCGCGCCGCTCGTGCGCGCGTTCGAGGCCGGCAGCTCGACCGCGCCGCCCTGGCCGGACCCGCGGACGTTCGCCTACGGCGTCAACGTCGCCAGCACGCTGGGCGACTTCCTCGTGCTGGACGCGGTGCGCTCGACCGGGGGCACCGCCGTCGCGGTCGCCGACGAGGACATCCTCGCCGCGCAGGCCGCCTGCGCCGCCGCCGAGGGCCTGGTGACCTGCCCCGAGGGCGCGGCGACGCTGGCCGCCGTCGCCCGGCTGCGCGAAAGCGGCTGGCTCACCGGCGAGGAGGAGGTCGTCGTGCTCAACACCGGCAGCGGCCTGAAGTACCCGCCGCCGGCGGGCTCTCCCGAGCCACCTCACCTCGCACCGGGAGCGACGCTGCCCGACTGACGCCCCGTCCGGTCCTGTGTCCGGTCCGTTCAAGACGGGGTGCGGCGCACGGCTCTAGCGTGTGCCGCATGACAGCTCGTTTCGACATGATCGGCATGGTGGTCGCGGACATGGCGGCCGCACTCGCGTTCTACCGGCGGCTCGGCCTGGACCTCCCGGCCGAGGCCGACGCCGAGCCACACGTGGAGGCCCAACTGCCGGGCGGTCTACGTCTGGGCTGGGACACGGTCGACACCGTCCGCTCCTTCGACCAGTCCTGGTCGCCGCCCCGGGGCGGCCCGGCGATCGGCCTCGCCTTCCGCTGCGACTCCCCGGCCGAGGTCAACGCATTGCACGACGAGCTGGTGGCCGCCGGGCACCCCAGCCACAAGGCGCCGTGGGACGCCTTCTGGGGCCAGCGTTACGCCGTCGTGGTCGACCCGGACGGCAACCACGTCGAGCTGTTCGCCCCGCTCGGGTAGCGCGAGGTTCTTCCGAAACACCTGCCAAACGTGTTGCGCGCCCACGGGCCGGCGTCCATGATCGAACGTGGACCTGCTCGACGAGCGCACGGTTGGCGGTGAACGGATTGTCCAAACGCGCGCTGTTCGTGCGCGGCGGGTGGGCGGGCCACGAGCCCGTCGCGGCCACCGACCGGTACGCCGCGTTCCTGCGCGGCTCCGGGTACTCGGTGACCACGTCGCAGACCCTGGACGCCTACCTCGACGACCTCTCCGAGGTCGACCTGATCGTGCAGTGCTGGACGATGGGCCAGGCCACCGAGGAGCAGGTGGCCGGCCTCAGCGCGGCGGTGCGCGCGGGCACCGGGTTCGCCGGGTGGCACGGCGGGGTCGTCGACTCCTTCCGCGACCGGCCCGCCTACCACCTGCTCACCGGTGGCCAGTTCGTCCACCACCCCAAGGAGTTCGTGCGCTACGAGGTCCGGGTCGTCGCCGACCACCCGGCGGTGGCCGGGCTCGGGGCGTTCGAGGTCTTCACCGAGCAGTACTACGTGCACGCCGACCCGGGCAACCAGGTGCTCGCCGTCACGAACTACCTCGACGACCCCGACCTGCCCTGGGTCGGCAACCCGGTGATGCCGGTGACCTGGGTCCGCCGGCACGGCGCCGGCCGCGTCTTCGTCACCACGATCGGACACCGCCTGGCCGACCTCGAGGTCCCCGAGGTCGACAGCATGATCACCCGGGGGATGGCGTGGGCGACCCGCTGAACCGCGCCGTCAACGTTGGCATCGTCGGCGCGGGCAACATCATCGTCCAGTACCTGGCCACGCTCCCCCGGCTGCCGGGGGTGCGGGTCAGCGCGGTCGCCGACCTCGAGTCGGCCCGGGCCGAGGCCGTGGCCGCCGAGCACGAGGGTGTGCGGGCGCTCGACCCGGCCGAGCTGTGCCGCGCCGAGGACGTCGACCTGGTGCTCAACCTGACCGTGCCGGCCGCGCACGTGGACGTGTCGCTCGCCGCGATCGCCGGCGGCAAGCACGTGTACACCGAGAAGCCCCTGGCGCTGACCACCGCGGACGGTCGGCGGGTCCTCGACGCCGCGCGGGAGGCGGGCGTGCGCGTCGGGTGCGCGCCGGACACCGTGCTCGGCACCGGGACCCAGACCGCACGCCGCTGTGTCGACGAAGGCTCGATCGGCACCCCGGTCGCCGCCACCGCCTTCATGACCTCGCCGGGCCCGGAGCGCTGGCACCCCTCGCCGAGCTTCTTCTACCGAACCGGCGGCGGGCCGCTGATGGACATGGGGCCCTACTACCTCACCGCGCTGGTCAGCATGCTCGGGCCGGTTCGCCGGGTGAGCGGCATGACCGCGACCCCCCGGGCGACCCGCACCGTCGGCAGCGGTCCGGCGCAGGGCAGCGAGGTCCCGGTCGAGGTCGCCACCCACGTGACCGGGCTGCTCGAGCACGCCGACGGCGCCCTGTCCACGCTGGTGATGAGCTTCGACGTGTGGGCGGCGCACCTGCCGCGGATCGAGGTGTACGGAACCGAGGGCTCGGTGTCGGTACCCGACCCCAACGGGTTCGGCGGCGAGGTCCGCCTGTTCCACCGCGACAGCCCCGAGTGGACACCGGTGCCGGAGTCCGGCGGCCACCGCGGGGGTGGGCGGGGCATCGGCGTCGGCGACCTCGCCGAGGCACTCGCCGCCGGCACCCCGCACCGGGCCTCCGGCGAGCTGGGCTACCACGTGCTGGACGTGATGGAGTCGCTGCTGCGCACCGCCGGCTCCGGGCGGGCCGAGGAGATCGCGAGCAGCTGCCCGCGCCCGGAGGCCGTGCCGCTGCGGGAGGCCTGAGGGGCTCAGCGGGCGGCGGGCAGCAGCTGGTCGAGCAGGTCGTGCAGGGTGACCAGGCCGGCCAGCTCACCGTCCCGGTACACCAGCGCGAGGTGGGTACTGCTGTCGCGCATGGTCGTCAGCGCCGTGTGGGCGGGCGTCTCGTCGGGCAGGGTCAGCACCGAGTGCATCAGCTCCACCGCGGTGCCGGTGTCGGTCAGCGCGTCGCGCACGTGCACCACGCCCAGCGGCCGCTCCCCGTCCCAGACCACGAACCGCAGGTGCCCGCTGGTCCTGGCCGCGTCGCGGACAGCGGCGGCGGCAGCGCTCGGGGCGACGGTCACCAGCTCCGCCCGCGGCCGCATGACCTCCCCGACCGGCCTGGTGTGCAGGTCGAGCGCGGTCGCGAGCCGATCGTGCCGGCGCGCGTCGAGCGCACCCACCTCCGTCGAGTGGTCCACGAGCTGGCGCAGGTCCTCGGGGGTGTGTCCGCTGTCGAGCTCGTCCACCGGCCGCACGCCGACCGCCCGCAGGCACTTGTTCGCCAGCCCGTTGAGCGCGACCAGCGCGGGACGGGTGAGCCACATGAAGGCACGCATCGGCAGCGCGAGCAGCGTCGCCGAGCGCTCGGGGTGGGCCAGCGCCCAGGACTTGGGCGCCATCTCGCCGACGACGAGGTGGAGGAACGTCACCACGACCAGCGAGAGCACGAACGCGATGACGTCGGCCGTCGCCTCGGGCAGGCCCCACGCCTTGAGCAGCGGCATCATCGCGAGGTGCACGCTCGGCTTGGTCACCGCGCCGAGCACGAGCGTGCACAGGGTGATGCCCAGCTGCGAGCCGGCGAGCAGCATCGACATGTCCCGGGAGCTGCGCAGCGCGGCGCGCGCGGCGGCACTGCGGTCGGCGGCCTCGGCCAGCCGGTGGCCACGCGCGGCGACCAGGGCGAACTCGATGGCCACGAAGAACGCGCTGAGCGCGACCACGAGCACCGTGACCGCCAGTGCCCACAGGGGGCTCAAGCCGCTCATGTGGTCACGCCCGTCTCGTGGTGGAGGAGGCGGACGGTGTCGGGGACGCGGCGGACGACCGTGCGGACCTCGACGGTGAGCCGGGCGGCCGGTCTGGGCGCGCCGGGTTGGGTGGGCAGCTCGACGGTGACCGTGTCGCCGGGGTGGGGCAGTCGCTGGAGCTCGGTGAGCACGAGGCCGGCGAGGGTCTGGTAGTCCCCGCTGGGCAGGTCGTGGCCGAGCAGGCGCTCGGCCTCGTCGATGTGCATGGTGCCGGGCACGAGCCAGCCGCCGCCCTCCCCGGGGCTCGCGCGGTCGGTGCCCAGCGGGTCGTGCTCGTCGGTGATCTCGCCGACCAGTTCCTCGGCGATGTCCTCGGCGGTGACGACGCCGGCGAGGCCGCCGTACTCGTCGACGACGCAGGCGAACTCGTCGCCGTTGGCACGCAGCTGCTCCAGCACGGCGCCGAGCGGGAGCGACGCGGGCACCATCACCGGACGCCGGGCGATCTCGCGGACCATCGCCGTGTCCCAGCGGTCCTCGCCCAGTGCGAGCACCTCGCGCAGGCAGACCACGCCGACGACGTCGTCGACATCGCCGCCGAGGACCGGCAGCCGCGAGTGACCGGAGGCCATCAGGGCGACAGCCCGCCGCACCGGGTCGTCGGCGGCGATCGTGGTGACCCGCGGGCGCGGGATCATCGCGTGCTCGGCGGTGCTCTCCTCGAAGTCCAGCACTCGGTCCAGCAGGGCCGACAGCTCCGGCGGCAGGTCGCCGCGGGCCCGTGAGCGGGCGACGATGTGCTCGAGGTCGCGGGGGGTGGCGGCGTGCTCGACGTCGTGCACCGGCTGGATCCGCACCAGGCGCAGCAGCAGCTCGGCGGTCCGGTCGAACAGCCGGACCAGCCAACCGAACAGGCTCAGGTACAGGCCGGTCGACCAGGCCAGCCGCAGCGCCACCGGCTCGGGCCGGGCCAGCGCGAGGTTCTTCGGGAACAGCTCGCCGAAGACCATCTGCACCACGGTCGAGAGCAGCAGCGCGAACAGCGTGCCGACGGCCACGCCGAGACCGGCTGGCATGCCGGCCGCCCCGAAGATGCCGCCGATGCCGGCGCCGACCAGGGGCTCGGCCACGTAGCCGACCAGCAGCCCGGTGACCGTGATGCCGAGCTGGGCTCCGGAGAGCATGAACGAGGTGCGCCGGGTGATGGTCAGCGCCCGGGCGGCCGCGGGGTCACCGGCCGCGGCCCTCGCGCGCAGCCGCGACCGGTCCACCGCCATGTAGCCGAACTCCTGCGCGACGAAGTACCCCGTCAGCGCGGACAACGCGACGATGACGACGACTCCGACCAGCACACCGATCAGAGCGGTGATCACGTGCGCCCCACCTCGCGGTCACGGCGGCAGGTGGGCTCGGGGGCGGCGGGGCAGGGCACATCCGGATCTGGGGCACAGCGCCCACCCGCGTGGGGTGGGACGCTGCCGGTACTTCGGTAGGGGTCCATGATCCTCATCCACGCACGGGTTTCGGTGGTCCGAAAATACCAGTTCACACGGTTTCCGGCGCCCGTTGACGCAGCTGTCCGACCCCCGGGGTGCCCGCTCAGCGACGGTCGGTGATCTGCTGGACCGTCCACCGGTTGCCGTCCGGGTCCTGCAGGAACAGGAAGCCCTGGTTGTTCAGGTCGTCGTCCTCGGTGGCCGGCCGGAAGCCGTCCGGGCCGGCCACCTGGACCTCACCGACCTCGACACCGCGCCCGAGGAGCTCCTCCCGCGCCGCCCGGACGTCGCGGACCACCAGCTGCACCCCGCTCAGCGTGCCCGGCTCCATGGTGCCGACGGCGGTCCCGATGACGATCGAACAGCCGGAGCCCGGGGGCGTCAGCTGCACGATCCGGTTCCCCGGGCCCGGGGTGACGTCGAAGTCCACCCCGAATCCCATGCGTTCCGCGTAGAACTCCTTCGCCTTGTCCAGATCGGACACCGGCACCACGACGACCTCGAGCGTCCAGTCCACCCACGCCTCCATAACCAATTAGTTGAATAACCTAGCGGTTGTATACAGGGGACGTAGGGTCGAGTCAAGACCGCTCGCTGTCGAGGTGGGCGAGCTGCGCGGCCGCGTACCGGTCGCCGGCCGCCGCCCCCGCCGGGATCACTCGCTCGATCGCGGCCAGCTCCTCGTCGGTGAGCCGGACCTCGGTGGCGCCCAGGGACTCGGCCAACCGCTCCCGGCGGCGCGCCCCGACCAGCGGCACGATGTCCTCGCCCTGCTGGGCCACCCAGGCCACGGCGACCTGCGCCACGGTCACACCCTTGGCCTCGGCCACCGTCCGCAGCGACTCGACCAGCGCGAGGTTGCGCTCGAGGTTCTCGCCCTGGAACCGGGGGCTGACGCCGCGGAAGTCGCGCTCGGCCAGCTGACGGTCGGGCCGCCAGTGCCCGCCGAGCAGACCGCGGGAGAGCACGCCGTAGGCGGTGATCCCGATTCCCAGCTCCCGTGCGGCCGGCAGGATCTCGTCCTCGATTCCGCGGGAGAGCAGGGAGTACTCGATCTGCAGGTCGACCACCGGGTGGACGGCGGCGGCCCGGCGCAGGGTCTGCGCGCCGACCTCGGAGAGCCCGACGTGGCGGACGTACCCGGCCTCGATGAGCTCCCCGATCGCGCCGACGGTCTCCTCGATCGGGACGTCCGGGTCGAGGCGGGCCGGGCGGTAGACGTCGATGTGGTCGGTGCCCAGGCGGCGCAGGCTGTAGGTGACGAAGTTCTTCACCGCGGCCGGCCGGGCGTCGTAGCCGAGCCAGCTCCCGTCCGGGCCGCGCAGGGCGCCGAACTTGACGCTGATCGCCACGCGCTCGCGGTCGAGCTCACGCAGGGCGTCGCGCAGCAGCAGCTCGTTGTGTCCCATGCCGTAGAAGTCGCCGGTGTCCAACAGGGTGATCCCCGCGTCGACCGCGGCGTGGATGGTGGCCAGCGACTCCTTCTCGTCGGCCGGCCCGTACAGGTCGGACATGCCCATCAGGCCGAGCCCGATCGCCGACACGGTCGGCCCGGTGCTCCCCAGCTGGCGCGTCTCCATACCCACTCCTCGTTTCCGTTGTTATCGATTTCTCGTTATCGACGATACCACTCTTTCGGCGTAGGTACGCTCGATGGCATGAAGCAGCTGATCACCGCCCGTCTCCTGGTGCGTGAATGGGAGGTCGACGACGCGGCGGCCGCGCTGGCGATCTACGGCGTCGAGAAGGTCGCCCGATGGCTGACCCCGGCCATGGGCGAGGTCGCCGACGAGGCGTCGATGCGCCTGGTCCTGCAGGCGTGGGTGGAGGACCAGCCGAACATGCTGCCTCCGCGGGGCCGGTGGGCGATCGAGCGGCGCGACACCGGCGAGGTCATCGGAGGGTTGGGGATCCGACTGCTCCCGCCCTACGAGGAGGACCTGGAGCTGAGCTGGCAGCTGCGGCCCGAGGCGTGGGGGCACGGGTACGCGGTCGAGGCCGGCGAGGCGCTGGTGCGCTGGGCCTTCACCCAGGAGATCGACGAGCTGTTCGCCGTCGCCCGCCCCTCCAACACCAGGGCGATCGCCACCGCCAAGCGGCTCGGCATGGCCTGGGTCGGCGAGACCGACAAGTACTACAACCTGCGCCTGCAGGTCTTCCGCCTGCGCCCGAGCGACCTGTCCGACCACTGACGCCCCCCCATGTCACAGCGGGCGGCACCCGCTTCGTCATAGGGGCATGAGCACATCACCGAAGAACAGAATGCGGGTTCTGGTCGTGGGCGCCGGATACGCCGGCGCCACGGCGGCGGTCCGGCTGGCCGGTCGGTCCCGAGGACGTGTCGAGGTGACCGTGGTGAACCCACGGCCCACCTTCGTCAACCGGTTACGCCTGCACCACCTCGCGGTCGGTCGCCGGGTCCCCGCCCCCGACCTGGCCGAGCTGTTGGGCAGGGGCGTCACGTTCGTCGAGGGGTACGTGACCGACCTCGACCCCGACGCGGGCCGGGCCAGGATCTCCGGCCCCGACGGCATGCGCGAGGTGTCGTTCGACCGGGTCGTCCTGGCCACCGGAAGCACCACCGAACCCGTCCCGGTGCCCGGCGGCGACCACGTCCACGCCGTGGGCGACCTGGAGTCCGCCCACCGCCTGCGGGCCGCGTTCGCCGCGCTGCCCGAGGGCGCGGACGCGGCCGTCGTGGGCGGTGGCCTCACCGGCCTGGAGACCGTCGGTGAGCTGGCCGAGACCCGCCCGGACGTGCGGGTCCGGTTGGTGACGGCCGGGGAGGTCGCCGCCTGGTTCACCCCCCGCGCCGCCGACTACGTGCGTCGAACGCTCGCCGGCCTGAACGTGGAGACCCTGGGCGACACCCACGTCCTGGCCGTCGAGCCGGACCGCCTGCTCCTCGCCGACGGCGCGGAGCTGCCCTCGGCGCTGACCGTGTGGTGTGGCGGCTTCGCCGCCCCGCCCCTGGCCCGCGAGTCCGGAATCGCCGTGGACGCCCAGGGTGCGGTGATCACCGACGCCACCCTCCGCTCGCTCTCCCACCCGACGGTGCTCGCGGTCGGCGACTCCGGCCACACCCCCGGTCCGGGTGGTGACCGGTACAGCATGTCGTGCCAGTTCGCGTTCCCGTCGGCCATGCACGCGGCCAACCTGCTCCGCGCCGAGGCACTGGACCTCGAGCCCCGCCCAGGGCGCAGCGCCTTCAACCTCAGCTTCACCGCCCGCTGCGTGAGCCTGGGCGGCCACAACGCCGTACTCCAGAAGACCGACCACGACGATGTGGCAACGGGAAGAGCATGGACGGGCAGAACAGCCCGCCTCGTCAAGGCGATCCAGGTCCGAGGCGTGGTAACCAACATCGCCGTCGAACGCCGCATCCCCGGTGTCATCGGCTGGCCCCACGCCGACCCGGCCACCCGCCCCGCCGCCCAACCCCTCCCGGGCTGACGGTCCTCCACTGTCCACAACCGACGAACAGCGGTCCGGCCCCGACCCGCGCCAGTAGGAAACCCGCCGGCGCGGGCCGGCTTGGCGCGACGCCGCCCACCCACTCCGACCGACCCCACCATCTGATGACATGGACCCACCATGAACCGCACCAAGGAGTTCACCGAGCTGAGGCCGCTGCTGTTCGCCATCGCCTACCGGATCCTGGGCAGCGTGAGCGAGGCGGAGGACGCCGTCCAGGAGACCTGGTTGCGCTACGAGTCCTCTACGGCCGAACCGACGTCCGCGCGGTCGTTCCTGTCGGCCGTGGTCACCCGTATCTCGATCGACGTCCTGCGCTCGGCGCGGGTCAGACGGGAGACCTATGTCGGGCCGTGGTTCCCCGAGCCGCTGCTGACCGACCCGTACCAGGACCCGGCGCGGTCGGCGGAGCTGGCGGACTCGGTGTCGATGGCGGCGCTGCTCCTGCTGGAGCGCCTGAGCCCACTGGAACGCGCGGTCTTCGTCCTGCGGGAGGTGTTCGGCTTCGGCTTCCCGGAGATCGCGGCCGCGGTGGGGCGCTCGGAGTCGGCGTGCCGGCAGCTCGCGGTGCGCTCCCGCCGGCACATGGAGAAGGGCCGGCCGCGGTTCGCCGCCGACCGCCGGGAGCGCGAGGAGCTGGCCGCCCGCTTCTTCGACGCCTTCCGCGAGGGCGACCTCGACGGCCTCACGGAACTGCTCGCCGCCGACGTCCACACGGTCACCGACGGCGGCGACAAGGGCCTGGGCCTCCTGCGGCCGGTCGTCGGCGCGAAGAACGTCGCCCGCCTGCTGGCCGCGACCGCCGAAATGCTGCGCGGGATCGTCCTGGTCGAACCACGCGAGGTGAACGGCCAGCCGGGCGCCGTCCTCCAGGACCAGCACGGCAAGGTCCTCGCCATCCTCGCCCTCGACGTCCTGGACGGCCGGATCCAGACCATCCGCTCGGTCATCAACCCCGACAAGCTCGAGCACCTGGGCCCGCTGGCCAACGCCCAGGCACTCCGAGAGGAGGTCCAGGCCCGCCGCCGCCCGCGGACCTGAGCCGGATTGCCGGGCGTCGGACGTTCGGCCAGGCGACCGCTGGCACGATGTGGGCCATGATTGGCACCGCGCGTCGCATGTTCGAGCTCCTGGAGCCGATCTGCCTGGTCACCTTCCTCGCCGACGAGTGCAACCAGGAGCTGGCCGCACTCGGTCACCGCAACTACTGGGACGGCTACTTCGCCAGCCGCGCCGCGCCGCTGGGGCGGGTGCCGGCGCAGGTCGTGCACGCTGCCTTCTACAGCTTCGCCGACGGGGAGGTCGCACGGCACATCCCGAGCGCGTGGGAGACGATCCCGCCCGAGGTCGCCGAGCTCGAACCCATCACCGCGACGCTGGTGGCCGCGGGATCGCAGTGACGCTCCCCGAGTCGACGCTCGGGATCGCCGTCCGGTGCGCGGTTCTCGGCCCGGTGCTCGAACCGCCCGCGCGCGGTCTCTACCGCTGGTCGTGCCGCGGGACCCGCGTGGTCGGGGAACGGCGTCAGTCGGCGATTCGGCGGCGGCGAGCGCGCTGGCGGCAGGTTGGCCCGCAGTAGCGGGCCGGCCGTCCTGTGCCTCGAACACGCAGCGCGGCACCGCACTCCCGACAGTGCTGCCTGCCCCGGCCGGCGGATTCGTGACCAACCGGTCGGGACACGTCACGAAACGGAGCCACTTCCGTGACACTCGGGGCGCGGAGACCGTCCAGCAGGAGCCGCGTCAGCCGCATGCCACGGGCGCGGTTCGGATGCGCCGAGGACAGCGCGGCGGCACCGACGGCCAACGCGGTCAGGTCCTCGGGTCGGACGTCGGGACGTACCGCACCCGCCTGCTCGGCATTGCGCAGCAAGCGTTCCAGCGCTTCGCCGAACCGCTCCGCAGCGGCGGCGAGCATCGCGTGCGGCCAGCTCCGGTCCGCTGTGAGCGCATCGCAGACGTGGCGGCGGCCGACCCACTTCTCGATCACCTCGAGCAGGAACCCGAACAGCGCGTCTCCGGGTGCGGCGCGGGCCGCCCACTGGTCGGACAGGTCCACCAGGCCATCCAGGTGCCTGGCCAGCAACGCCTCGATCAGGATCTCCTTGCTGGGAAAGTGCCGGTAGACGGTCCCCGCACCGACCCCGGCGCGCTGTGCGATCCGCGCCAGCGACACCTCCGGCCCGTCCTCGGCGAACAGCTTCGCCGCCGCGCGCAGCACGGCTTCCCGGTTCTGGCGGGCATCGGCGCGCCCCACACCGGCGCCTGGAGCCGTCACTGTCACGCAATTCTTGTCCGCGAGGGACAACCGGGGTGATCATCCCGCATCGTGCCAGTATCCCCCTCTCCGGAACGGACCCCATGACCACTCCGACCCCCGTCGCCCCCTACTCCCCGATCGTCGTCACCGGCGCCACCGGCAAACAGGGCGGGGCCACCGCGCGGCGACTGCTGGCCGCGGGACGGCCGGTGCGGGCCCTGGTCCGCGACACGACCACCCCCGCCGCCTCCGCGCTGGCGGCCGCCGGCGCCCAACTCGTGCCCGGCGACTTCGACGATCCAGCGAGCCTGCCACCCGCCCTCGACGGCGCCGGCGCCATCTTCGCCGTACCCCCCGTGGCCTTCGGGCCCAGCGGACCCGACACCGAACTCGAAGCGAGCCGCGGCAGGACGCTGATCGACGCGGCGGTCGCGGCGGGAATCGACCAGGTCGTGTTCAGCACCGTCGCCACGACGTCGGGGGCCTCGCGGGGTGCGACGGGAAAGGCGCTCATCGAGCAGTACCTGCACGACCACGTCGCGCTGCCCACCGTGCTGCGTCCGGTCAGGTTCATGACCAACTATCTGGGCGCCGGAGTGACCGGCATCGACGGCATCAGCAACGGCCTACACCGGCACCTGTTCCCGCCACACGAGCCCATGCAGGTCATCGCGCTGGAGGACATCGCCGAGTTCGCCGCGCTCGCCTTTGCCGATCCAGCCCGGTTCGCCGGACGGACACTGGAACTGGCCGGCGACGAACCGACCCCTACCGAGGCCGCGGCCCTGATCAGCGACGCCGTCGGCGTCCGGGTTCGCTATGAGCAGCTCAGCGACGTCGAGGCACGCGCGATCAGCCCGGAGACCGCCAGGACCAGGACCCGCTGGCTGGCCGGCCACCGCTGGCACGCCGACATCGAAACGCTACGGGTGGTCCACCCCGGCCTGCGCACGCTCAGCGACTGGCTCACCGAATCCGGTGCCGCCGCCATCCGCGCGCACCTGACCGGCGCCTGATCGCACCGCCGCGCCCACGGCCGTCAGGCGAGGCCTCAGGGCACCACCACGTCGACTCCACCCTCGAGCAGGGTGAACCGGGCGGGGTCGAGCACGCGGAGGTCGCCGTCCACGTTGAACTCGGTGCCGGCGGTCAGGTCGATCTCGATCACCTGGCCCCGGTGGTGGGGCACGTCCTCCTGGTGGCTCAGCTTCCCCCGGCGCATGTGGTAACCGGTCCGGACGAGCTTGAGCCGCGACCCCGCGGGCACCACCGCGACGTCCAACCGGTTGTCGTCGCGGCGGGTGCCACCGATGTTGGAGCCGCCGCCGAACGCGCCGGTGACCGCGACCACGACCTGCCAGGCATCCCCGGCGAACACGGGTTCGCCGTCGCAGCGCACGGTGCAGGCGATGTGGGGCGCGCTCACCCCCGCCCGGATCGCCCCCACCGCGTAGGCGAGCGCGCCCAGGCGCGCCTTGTGCGGCTTGGCCACCCGGCTCGCCACCGCGGAGAGGCCGGCGGCGGCCGCGTTGACGAACGGGCGGTCGCCGACCAGGCCGACCTCGTGGTGGCGCAGGCGCGCGTCCGGATCCGCGGCCAGGCGGCACGCGGCTTCCAGCGCCACCGGCAGGTCGGCGGCGTTGGCGAAGTCGTTCGCGGTTCCGGTCGGCAGGACCGCGAGCGGCACCCCCGCGGCGTTGGCCGCCCGGGCGGCGACACCGATCGACCCGTCCCCGCCGGCGACCACCACCCGCTCCACGCCCTCGGGCAGGGGCTTGTCGAGCTCCTCCAGCTCGACCGGGGTCACCTCGGCGCCGTGACCGGTCAGCAGCCGCTGGATGTGGTCGGCATCGGTTCGGCCGCTGCCGGAGAGGCGGTTGGCCGCCAGGGCGATAATCACGCGCCGATTCTGCCCCGGACGCCAGCGGCGCCGCCCGGCACCGGGGGCTCAGTGCCCCTTGGTCGCGTACCGGCCGCGGCCGACCGTCGCGACGACCGCGAGCGGAACCGCCGCCGCGAGGGTGATCAGGAAGACCTGGCGGAAGTCCCCCACGTCGACCATCGGTCCGAAGATCGCCGCGCCGACCGCGCTGCCGGTGAACAGCATCGTCGCGAACAACGAGACCGCGGTCGCCCGGGACTCCGGGGCGACGTCGGTGGCCCAGGTCTGCATCGTCGAGTGCATGAACGCCCACCCAGCGCCGAGCAGCACGGTGCCCACGACTACCGGCACCGCGGCATGGGACAGCGTGAGCAGGACGTAGGCGAGGACCGCGAGCGAACCGCCGACCAGAATCAGCCGCGCCGGGGTGAGCCGGCGGGTGAACGCCTTGACCACCCGCGCGAACACCAGCACCGCGGCGCCGTAGGCGGTGGTGAGCAGCCCGGCCACGGTCACCGAGAGCCCGCTCGCGTGCAGCACCACGGGAAAGAAGGTCAGCGGCCCGAGCAGCACCAGGCCCTCGGTGAGCGCGAGCACGAGCACCAGCAGCGCCGGCCGGTTGACCAGCACGGTGCGCAACGAGGACCAGATCGGCGCCGCATCGCGGTTTCCGTCCGGTTCGGGCAGCCGCCGCATGACCACCGCCAGCACGGCCGCGGCCACGGCGGTGACCGCGAACGCCACCCGCCAGCTGGTGAAGTCGGCGAGGGCACCCGCACCGGCGGTGGCCAGCGACATGCCGACGGCCGTGCTGGTCATCAGGTCGGTCAGCGGTGCCTGGCGCACCCGCACCGGGACCGTGTCCCCGATGTAGACCAGTGCGCTCGGGATGGCCGCGGCGAAGCAGGCGCCGGTCAGCCCGCGGGCGACCACCAGCCACCCGACACCCTGGGCGAGCGCGGAGACCAACCCGAACACCGCGGCGCACGCGAGGGCCAGCCGCATCGTCCGAACCCGACCGAGGCGGTCGGAGACCGCCGCCCAGCAGATCTGGGCGATGCCGTAGCAGAGGAAGTACGCCGCGGCGGCCTGGCTGACCGCCTCGACCGAGCCGCCGAGTTCGGCGGAGATCACCACCAGCATCGGCGCGATCATCAACCGGTCGAAGGAACTGGTGAACGCCGTCGCCTGCAACAGTCGCAACGAGGTCGTCCGCTCGCCGCTGTCCACCTCGACCAACGTACCGGTCAGCCGTTCGGAGGAATGACCTGCGGTTACGTGTAACGCGTCACACCCGAACCGATACGGACCGTACTTTTCTTGTCTCACAACGGAAAAGCCTCGCTCCGCGTCGTCATCGCAGGCCGGTTGCGGAGTTCCTCCAGCAAGGATCACAGGCCGGGCGCCACGAGCCGGCGGGCTGAGCGGGAGGAGCGTCGGGTGATGAACGCGGACAGGACGACCAGCGGATGCGGACGGGACCGACGCGCGGCGCTGATCGACGACCTACCGCCGCGGCAACGGGAGATCATCCGCCTACGCCTCGTCGTCGGCCTGTCGACCGAGGAGACCGCGGACCGCCTGGGCATGGCACCGGCCGCCGTGCGCCTGGCCCAGCACCGCGCCCTGACCCACCTCCGCCGGGCGATCGGAGCGGAACCCCCCACCCCACCCCAGCCCGAGAAGGACCCACCCGCGGACTGATCCCCACCGGCCCGCGGACCGGGTGGCGCCCGAGGCACCACCCGACCCAGCCCCCTACCAGCCCCGAGACCACGTCCAAGCCCGGCTCACTCCCGCAGACCCATCGCCTCCATCGGCCGGGTTCGGAGGGCCACCCGGGTCGGGATCCCGATCGCCACCAGCCCGAGCAGCGCCGTCACCCCGACGATGGCCAGGTAGACCAGTGGTGGCACCGCCGGCACCACCGACCCGGTGAGCGCGAAGCTCACCCCCAGCAGCGCCGGTGCCGCCGCCAGCGTGCCGACCACCGCCGCGATCGCCACCACGAGCAGTGCCTCGATCCGGGTCATCGACAGCACCTGCCGCCGGCGCGCACCGACCATCCGCAGCAGCGCGAACTCCCGCGACCGCGCGGCGGTCGCCATCACCAGCGTGTTCACCACCGCGATCGCCAGGTACGCCAGGATCACCACCAGCGCCACAAGGCTCGTCCACGACTCGGTGTCCCGTTGCTCCTGCCCGGCCGCGGCGAGCGCGGCGCGGTCCAGCACCGTGACCCCGGGAAAACCCGTGATCTCGACCGGCCCCTCCGCCCGAACCAGCAGCGACTCGTCGAGGCGGTTGGTGGTGTGCGCGGCGAGCAGGTCGTGCGGCAGCGTCACCTCGCCGAAGCCGAGACCGCGCCCGTACGTCGCCACCACCTCGGCGTCGAGGCGGGTCCCGTCGCCCAGTCGCAGGTCGATCCGGTCGCCGACGCCCACCCCCAGCGTCTCGGCGGCCGACGCCCCCAGGGCGACGGTCTCGCCGCGCAGCCGGGAGAGGTCCCCGGCACGGGGGTCGAGGTCGAGGGTCCGCTCCAGCCCGTCGGCCGGAACCCCCTGCGCGGCGAACGAGGTGACGGCCGGCGCCCCCAGCTGCTGGTGGGCCACGAACACCTGGCTGCGGGACACCGGCGTGACCGTCTCGACGCCCCGGAGCCCGCGGACGACGTCGGCGACGGCCGGTGCGAGACCGGCCTCGCCGATCACCACGTAGTCGGCCACGACCCCGTCGTCGGCCTGCTCGGCGGCCGCGGCGGCAATGGTCGTCTGGGTGAAGATCTGCACCGAGGCCATGGCCACGGCGAGCACCAGCGGTGTGACCACCGCCGCCAGCCGCCGGGTGCTCGCCGCCACCCCGGCCACGGCGAGGGAACCGGCGACCGGCGCCAGCGAGCGGACCCACCGCCCGGCGAACCGGGCCGCCGCGGCGACGACCAGCGGGCCGAGCAGGGCGACGCTGACCACCCCGAGCATCGCCGAGGACGCGGCGCCCGCGACGGCCCCCTCCCCGGGCAGGAACGCCGGCAGCGCGGACGTCGCGAGCCAGCCGACCGCCGCGAGCACGCCCGCGCGAACCCGCCACCGGCCCAGGCCCCGCGGCTCCACCGCGGCCTCGCGCAGTGCCGAGACCGGGTCGATCCGCGCGGCCCGCCGGGCGGCGACCCAGCCGGCCAGCCGTGCGGTCCCGACCACGAGCAGCAGCGCGGCCACCGGCGGGACCGGCCCGACGGCGAGGCCGAAGTCCTCGGGCAGCAACCCGGTCCGCACGAACACCGCACGCAGCAGGAACGCCACACCGATGCCCGCGGCGGCGCCGGGCACCGCCGCGGCGGCCGCGACCCAGAGGATCTCGGTCCCCACCAGCCGGTGGATCTGGCGGGGCGTCGCCGCCACCGCCCGCAGCAGTGCCATCTCCCGCCGTCGCTGCTGGACCGCGAGCCCCAGCGTGCCGGCCACCACCAGCATCGCGATCATCATCGCCGAGCCGGCGAACGCCAGCGAGAGCACGACCAGCTGCGCCCGCACCGCGCCGACGTCGAGGAACTCCACGTCCCCCCTGGCGCTCCCGGTGTAGGTCACCACCCCGTCCACCTGGGCAGAGATCCGCTCGGCCAGCACCTCCGGTGCCACCCCGTCCCGCGCGACCACGCCCACCACGTCGACCTGGTCCGGGCGGCCGGACAGCTCTCGAGCCAACTCGTCGGTGAAGAACACCGCGGGCACCCGCCCGGTCGCCGCGCCCCCCTCGGGCGCGGCGACCCCGGTGACCCGGTAGCTCCCCGGCACCCCACCGATCGCCAGCGGCACCTGGTCGCCGACCGAGAGCCCGGCCCGGTTCGCGAGCTCCGCGTCGAGCACGACCTCCCCCGCACCCCGGGGCTCGACACCGTCCCGCAGCGACAGCGGCGTGAGCGAGGCGGAGCTCCAGCCGAACCCCCTCGCCCCGCTCACCCCCTCCACCGAGATCGGCACCGAGCTCTCCCCGACGACCCGGGCGACGCCGTCCACCGCCGCGACCTGCTCGACCACCTCGGCCGGGAGCGGGACCCGCTCGGCGAACGACGGGTCGAGGTCCTCCGGGACGTCCATCGTCTGCTGGCCGCCGACCACGACCGACGCACCCGCGTAGCGCTGCGGCTCCACCCCCGCCCGAAGTCCGGACTCGAACAGCACCCCGAGCGCGGTGAGCAGGGCCGCCGCGCAGAGCACCGCGACGAACACCGCGACGTAGCTCCCCCGCCGGTGGCGGATGGACGCCAGTGCCAGCTGCCGCATGCTCACCACTCCCCCAGCCGGGTCATCCGCTCGGCGACGACCGCCGGCGACGGTGCCTCCAGCGCGCCGGCGAGCCGGCCGTCGGCGAGGAAGACGACCCGGTCGGCGAAGGACGCGGCCAGCGGGTCGTGGGTCACCATGAGCACGGTCTGCCGCGTCGAGTCGACCACCGATCGCAGCAGCCCGAGCACCTGGCGGGCGGTGCGGGTGTCGAGCGCACCGGTCGGCTCGTCGGCGAACACCGCGTCCGGCCGCGTGATCAGCGCCCGGGCGATCGCCACCCGCTGCTGCTGGCCACCGGACAGCTCACTCGGCCTGCTGTCCAGGCGGTCGGCGAGGCCGACCGTCGCCACCACGTGCTCGAGCCACCCCGGGTCGGTCGCCCCCGCGCCGAGCAGCAGCGGCAGCTCGATGTTCTGCCGCACGGTCAGCGACGGGACCAGGTTGTAGGCCTGGAAGACGAAGCCGACCCGCGAGCGGCGCACCTCGGTCAGCTCGCGCTCGCGCAGCGAGGACAGCTCGGTCTCGCCCAGCCGGACGCTCCCCGAGGTCGGCCGGTCCAGGCCGGCGGCGCACTGGAGGAAGGTGCTCTTCCCCGAGCCCGACGGTCCCATGACCGCGGTGAACGTGCCCGGCGACAGCGAGATCGAGACCCCGTCCAACGCGGTCACCGCGCCTGGTCCGGACCCGTACACCTTGGACACCGACGACATCGTGATGGCGGCTGTCCCCGCCGAAAGAGTTGCTCCAGTCACGAGATCGACGCTATGACCGGCGCCGGCCGCGCACGATCCCGCTGAGTACCGGGTTGGGGGTACAGCCAGCACCACCTCCGGCATGCTGGGCAGCATGCGGCGGCGACTCGAGAGCAAGTGGCGGGACATGTGGCAGGCGCTCCGCCTGCTCGCGCCGACGGCGCTGACCGGGTTCGCGTCGCTGCTGGTGTCGCCGCTCGTCGTGCTCACCGTCGTGCTCGCGCTGGTGGCCCCGGGGCGCCGGCTGCCGGGCGCGACAGCGCTGCGGGCGTGGGCGGACACCGAACGCGACCGGCTCGACGGGCCGGTCCCCGTCTCGCCCGACACCTCGCTGCGCGACCCGGTCGTCCGCCGCGACCTGGCCTGGTTCGGCATGCACGCCACGCTCGGCATGGCCGTCGGGCTGCTCGCCGTGGTGCTGCCGCTGTCCGCGGTCAACGCCGCCATGGTGCCGACGTACTGGTGGGTCGTGCCCGAGAACGACCCGGTCGTCGCGACCTACCCGGTCACCTCCTGGGGCCTGGCGCTGCTCAACCCCCTGGTGGGGCTGATCTACGCGGCGCTGTCGCTGTACGCGCTACCCCCGCTGGCCCGCTGGTACCGGGCGCTGTCCCGGCGGGTGCTGATCATGCCGGCGGACAACCGGCTCGCGCAGCGGGTCGCCGAGCTGACGGCCAGCCGCGCGGCCGCCCTGGAGGCGCACGGCGCCGAGCTGCGCCGGATCGAACGGGACCTGCACGACGGCACGCAGAACCGGCTCGTCGCGGTCGCCATGCACCTCGGCCTGGTCGAGCGGGCGTTGCGCCGGGACCCGGCGGAGGCGCTGCCGATGGTGCTGCGGGCCCAGGACGCGGCGGCCGACGCGCTCGCCGGCCTGCGCGACGTGGTGCGCAGCATCTACCCGCCGGTGCTGGCCGAACGCGGCCTCGACGGCGCGGTGGCCGGGCTGATCGCGCGCTGCCCGGTGCCCTGCTCGCTGACCGCGGTCGGCCCGCTGCGAGCGCCGGCCGCCGTCGAGTCCGCGGCCTACTTCGTCGTGGCCGAGGCGCTGACGAACATCGCCAAGCACAGCGGCGCCACCCGCGCCTCGGTGGTGCTGAGCCGGGAGGACGACCTGGTCATCGAGGTCCACGACGACGGCCACGGCGGAGCCGACGAGGAGTCGGGTACCGGCCTCGCCGGCATCCGCCGGCGAGTCGCCGCCCTGGACGGCACCGCGACGATCACGAGCCCGCCGGGCGGCCCTACGCTGCTGCGCGTGGAGCTGCCATGCGGGTCGTGATCGCCGAGGACGACGCCCTGCTGCGCGAGGGCCTCGTGCTGCTGCTCGGCGGCGAGGGAATCGAGGTCGCCGCGGCCGTGGACAACCCCGACGACCTGCTCGCCGCGGTGGACGCGGAGCGGCCGGACGCCGCGGTGCTCGACGTGCGGCTGCCACCGACGTTCACCGACGAGGGCCTGCGTGCCGCGGTGGAGGCGCGCCGCCGGCTTCCGGGGCTGCCGATCCTGGTGCTGTCGGCCTACGTCGAGGACAGCTACGCCGGCGACCTGCTGGCCGGGGGCGCCCAGGGGATCGGCTACCTGCTCAAGGAACGGGTGGGCAAGGTCGCCACGTTCCTCGACGCGCTGCACCGCGTGGTCGACGGCGGGACCGTGCTCGACCCCGAGGTGGTCTCGCAGCTGATGGTCCGCCGCCGCTCCGACGACCCGATGAGCACCCTCACCCCGCGGGAGCGGGAGGTGCTCGCGCTGATGGCGGAGGGCCACGCGAACACGGCGATCGCCGAGCTGCTCGTGGTCACCGAGACCGCCGTGAGCAAGCACATCCGCAACATCTTCGCCAAGCTCGGCCTGCCGCCCGGCGACACCGGCCACCGCCGGGTGCTCGCCGTCCTCACCTACCTGCAGGGGCGGCCCTGACGGCAGCCGGCCGGCTCAGCGCCCGCCGACCGGCTCCAGGTCACGCTCCAGCTTGCCCAGGACGTCGGTCCACCCCGAGGACATGTTGCGGAACGCGAACGCGTGCTGCTGGTCGTCCAGGTCGAACCCGCTGTGCTCGAGGAACAGGCGGGTCCCGGCCCCCTCGGCGACCAGCCGCCAGGTGAGCGTCCAGTCGGCGAAGGTGTAGCTCAGGCGTCGGGTGGGCTCGACCTCGGTCACCGTGCACGGCACGTGGCCCCAGCGGCGGCCCATGTCGAGCGTGAAGCGGTGGCCGACGACGGGCGCGATGTCCCCGCTGGCCCACCAGCGGGCGAGCAGTTCCGGCTCGGTCAGCGAGCGCCACACGACCTCCGGCGGCCTCGCCACGAACTGGTCCACGTTGATGGTCCTGAGCTGGTTGTTTTCGGTCATTCGGGGTCCTCCTCGAGAACGTCGGCCAAAGTGCGCAACCGGTCACGCCAGTAGCGCTCGAAGGGATGGAGCCAGTCGCTCACCGCGGCCAACGGCTCCGCGGTGAGGTGGTAGTGCCGCTCCCGCCCGCGGACCTCCTCGCGGACCAGTTCGGCCTGACGCAGGATCCGCAGGTGCTCGGACACCGCCGGCCGGCTGAGGTCGAACCGGGCCGCCAGGGCACCGGCGGTCATCGCCCCGCCGCGCAGCAGCTCCAGGAGCCGGCGGCGGACCGGGTTGGCGACCGCGGCGAACAGGAGGTCGTCGGACATGGACGCAAAGATATGTCGGAGATTTCCGACATGTCAAGGATCTCCGACATGTTTGCTTAGGAACCGCGATGGGTGGGTACAACGTTGGGCAAGCAGGACACGACGAAAGGACGGGCCCATGCCTCTGATCAAGAAGTTGACCGCGCTGGCCGGGACCGCCGCGGCCGCTCGCAGCTACATGCGGAAGAACCCGGACAAGGTCAACCGGATGGCCACCAAGGCGGCGAGCTTCGTGGACAAGCGCACCAAGGGCAAGTACCACCACCAGATCGACAACGCCCTGCGCAAGGTCCGCACCGCCAGCAACGGCCGACCCCGCTGACCCGCCGGGACGCCGCGGTTCCCCCCACCGCGGCGTCCCGGTTTCGTTCCGTCTTCCACATCCTGGGACACGGAAGAAGCTCCTGACCGCCGTCGTTGTCGACGCTGGCGGCCCCACCCCGGGGTCGTGACAGTCGTCGACTCGTCGCAGGAGTAGGGGAATGACCACAACGCAGACAGCGCCCGCGCCACGGCGGAGCAGGCGCACCGCGATCTTCGGCATCGCCGTGCTGGCCGGGCTGCTGCTCGGCGCCCTGCTCGGCTTCATCGCCAAGCAGGGCGAGGTGTCATGGCTCGCGACCACCCTGGCCAGGATCGGTGAGACCTTCGTCGCCCTGGTGCAGTTCACCGTCGTCCCGCTGGTGTTCACCGCGATCGTGGTCGGCATCACCAGCCTCCGCGCCCTCGGCGGCGCCCGCACCGCCGCCCGGCTCGGCGGGCGGACCCTGCTGTGGTTCGCCATCACCTCGCTGATCGCCGTGGTGATCGGCATCGTCATCGCCGCGGTCGGCAACCTGGGCAGCGGCGTGACCGTCACACCGTCGGAGGAGGCCGTCGCCAACATCGCCGAACGGTCCCAGGGCGACTGGTGGGCCTTCGTGCAGAACATCGTGCCCACCAACCTGTTCAGCGCCTTCGCCGAGGGCGAGATCCTCCAGGTCGTGTTCGTCGCGCTGCTCGTCGGCGCGGGTGCCTACGCGCTCGGGGAGCGCGCGGAGCCCTTCGTGGTGTTCAACCGGGCCGCGTTCGACATCATCCAGAAGGTGCTCGGCTGGATCGTCCTGCTCGCTCCGCTGGGCGTGCTCGGCCTGCTGGGGAACGCCTTCGCCAGCTACGGCAACGAGTTCTTCGCCCCGCTGGTCTCGCTCGTGGTCGCCGTCTACCTCGGCTGCGCGCTGGTGCTGTTCGTGGTCTACCCGGTCCTGCTGCGGCTGGTCGGGCACACCAGCCCGCTGCGGTTCTTCCGGGAGTCCTGGGCGGCGCTGCAGTTCGCGTTCGTCTCGCAGTCCTCGGGCGCCACCCTGCCGCTCTCGCGCCAGGCCGCGGTGAACCTCGGCGTGCCGGAGGGCTACGCGAACTTCGCGGTGCCGCTGGGCACCACCACCAAGATGGACGGGTGCGCCGCGGTCTTCCCGGCCATCACGACGATCTTCATCGCGAACATGTTCGGCATCTCGCTCGGCTTCGGCGACTACGTGCTGATCGTGCTGGTCGCGGTGTTCGGCTCGCTGGCCACGGCCGGCACGACCGGCTGGTTCACGATGCTGACGCTCACCCTGGCCGCGGTGAACCTGCCGGCCGAGGTGATCGCGACCGGCGTGGCGATCGTGTTCGCGATCAACCCGATCCTCGACATGATGCGGACGGCGACCAACGTCGGCGGCCAGATCGCGGTCCCCGTGCTGGTGGCCGGTTCGACCGGCATCCTCACCGAGCCGGGCGCGACGGCGGAGCCGGAGCGCGAGCCGGAGCGGGAGGCCGTACCCGCCTGACCCGTGCTGCTGGCGGGTCAGCGCGACGCCGCCGCGTTGGACGGCTACGGTGTGCCGTGACCGGCGACTTCGCCGGTCACGGCAGGTTTCCTGACTCAAGATTGTGGGTAGAAGAACTTCATGAGCGTGGGAAGCGGGGACGGGCGTCCTGAAGAGGTCGAGCTCAAGATCGGAGCCGAACTCACCAACCTACCCATCATCCGGTCCCTGGCCTCGAGCATCGCGATGCGCGCGGACTACGACCTGGACTCGATCGCCGACCTCAAGCTGGCGGTCGACGAGGCGTGCTCGACCCTCATCACCAGAGCCGACGTGAACGCCACGCTGCACTGCTCGTTCACGGTCAGCAAGGACGAGATCCGGTTCCTGGTGAAGATCAGGTCCACGAGCGACGTGGTGCCCAGCAGCGACAGCTTCGGGTGGCGGGTCCTCACCACGCTCACCGACCACGCCAACAGCTGGGTGGAGCGCAACGGGCAGGGCGGACAGCCCGAGCACCTGGTCCACATCGAGCTTGCCAAGCGGCGTGCGGAAGGACCGGCGTGACGAACACACAGAGTTCGCAGACCGGGAACCGCAACTCCGACACCGGTTACGAACATCTGGCTCCGATGTTCGCCGAGATGGCGAAGCTGCAGCAGGACGACCCCCGTCGCGGTGAGATCCGCAACGAGCTGGTGACCGGACACCTGCCGCTGGCCGAGCACATCGCGGCGCGCTTCAGCAACCGCGGCGTACCGCGCGAGGACCTCGTGCAGGTCGCGACGCTGGGGCTGATCAACGCGGTCGACCGTTTCCAGCCCGACCGCGGGACCGACTTCCTGTCCTTCGCCGTACCGACGGTGATGGGCGAGGTTCGGCGGCACTTCCGCGACGCCAGCTGGTCGATGCACGTACCCAGACGGCTCAAGGAGCTCAACCTCGCGATCAACTCGGCCAGCGCGGAACTGTCCCAGCGCCTCGGCCGCGCCCCGACCCCCTCGGAGCTGGCCAAGCACCTGAACCTGAGCCAGGAGCAGGTGTACGAGGGCCTGGAGGCCGGCAACGCCTACCACTCCATGTCGCTGGACGAGGCACTGTCCCCCAGCGCCGACTCGGACTCCCTCGGTGAGACGCTGGGCGAGCCGGACCAGGCACTGGCCGGCGTCGAGGACTACGAGTCGCTGCGCCCGCTGATCGAGCGGCTGCCGGAGCGGGAGCGGCAGATCCTGACCCTGCGGTTCTTCCGCCACATGACCCAGACGCAGATCGCGGAGCGGATCGGCATCTCGCAGATGCACGTGTCCCGCCTGCTGGCCCGGACGCTGGAGACCCTGCGCCAGGGCATGCTCGGCGACGAGCCCGACTGAGTTTCCAGCTCCCGAGCAGGTCCAGGGCCGGCGAGGCGACTGCGGCGCCGATCAGCAGTGCGACGCCGCCCTTCCACGCCATCTCCGCCGTCTCGGCCTTGACCGCGACGAGGATCGCGCAGACGGCGAACGAGGCGGAGAGCGCCCCGCGCACGAGCGCCCAGACGGCGTCCCGCTCGCACTGGTCGACCGCGTCGCGGGTGCCGTGCACCTCGCACAGGCCCGACGCGGCGCCCGCCCCGTAAAGCCAGTGGCGTGCTCACCGGTCCGGGCCAAGGACGTAACCCAGGGCCGCTCTGGCCGCCGACGCGGGTGTGCCCGCGGCCACGGTCAGCAGCGCCGCTCGCCAGGCCGCGGCCAGCACGTCGGCGGTGGGCGCCTTGTGCTTGGCCAGCAACGGTCGCAGGGCCGCGGCGACCGGGTCGTCGCGCTCCACCGGCGGCTGCTCACCGAGGATCCGGCACACGGTGAACCGGACCGCGGCGTCGAAGGCCACCAGCAGCGCGGCCCGCACCGCGGCGTGCCCCCGGCCCTCGACCGCCGCGGCGGCACCCTCCATGCGCTCGACGACGCGCTTCTCCATCTCCTCGCGGACGATCAGGTACAGGCCGAGCTTCGAGCCGAAGTGGTGGTACAGCGAACCGGTGGTGACGCTCGCCTTTCCGGCCAGCTCCACGACGTTGACGGCCTCGTAGCCGGCGAGCTCGAACTGGTGGATGGCCGCCTCGACGAGCCGGGCCTTGGCCGAGCCCGGGACCGGTACCCATTCGCGCATGGCGTGATCATAACGCGTTGACGGAGGACCGTAACCCGTTTACGCTCCCCGGCCATGAAGCTGACGTTCGTGTACCAACCGGTGAAGGACCTGAAGGAGTCGGTCTCCTTCTACCGCGACACGCTCGGGTTCGAGGAGTCCTGGCGGGAGGGCGAGACGACCGCCGCGTTCACGCTCCCGGGCACCGAGGTCGAGCTGATGCTCGACGTACCACCGGACACCGGGCCGCGCTGGGGAGCTGGCGCCTTCTACGCCGTCGACAGCGTGGACGCCTTCCGGGAGTCACACCCGGACCTCGACTGGCAGGGCGAGATCGAGATGCCGGGTGGCAAGGGCGCGACCTTCCTGGACCCGACCGGCAACGCCGTCCACCTGTTCGACCAGAGCACGGCCGGGCCCGCTTAGACCCAACCAGCCGACCGGTGCCGGCCGCTCCCGCGCGACCGGCACCGGTCGGAGATCAACGACCGCTGGGCGTGCGAGTGCGGGACGCGGCCCGCTCCGCCTCGGTCCTCGCCCTGGCGGCCTCGACCTCCGCGGCCTGCGCCTTGGCCACCGCGCCGCCCGACTCGCGGTCGGCCTTCTCGGCGAGGCTGGTGCGCAGGGCGGTCAGCAGGTCCGCGGCCCCGGCCTCCTGCTTGGCGGCGGTCGGCTGGACGACCTCGTTCCCCTCGATCTTGGCCTGCACCAGCGCCTGGAGCGCCTCACGGTAGCGGTCGGTGTAGCGGGACGGGGTGAACTTCTCGCTCAGGGCGTCGATCAGGCCCACGGCCTCGGCCAGCTCCGTCTCCGCGATCTCCACGTCCTGGTGCAGGAACGGGAACTCCGGCGACCGGATCTCGTCCGGCCACAACATCGTCTCGAGCACGATGACCTGGTCGCGGATGCGCAGCACCCCCAGCGACTCGCGCTGCCGCAGCGCCACCTTCACCACCGCGACCCGACCGGACTGCTGGAGCGCCTCGCTGAACAGCACGTACGGCTTGGTGCCGACCGGTTCGGGCTCGAGGTGGTAGCTGCGGGCGAAGTAGATCGGGTCGATCTCCGACAGCGGCGCGAACGCCTGGACCTCGATCGACTTGGAGGTGGACAGGGGTAACTTCGCGATGTCCTCGTCGGTGAGTACGACGGTCTCCCCACTTGGCATGACGTAGCCGCGCGCGACCTCGGCCCCGTCCACCGTCCTACCGTCGACCTCACAGACCTTGCGATGCCGGATGCGACCCCCATCAGCCAGGTGCAGCTGGTGCAGACCAGTCGCCTGCTCCTCGGTGGCGCCGTACGCGCGGACCGGGATGCTCGCCGCGCCGATCCTGATCGTGCCGTTCCAGACACTTCGCATGGATGATCCTCCCCGATGGGCAACAAGTGCAGGTTATCCCGATAGATACCCTGGTCACAGGCCCATTCGGGTGATCTATTCGAACAAATGTTCACCCTCGGCGAGAGCCGCCGCGGCGTGTCCCGCGGCCCGCGCGGCGGCGCTCAGAACCTCCGCCAGCGGACCCGTCTGGAAGCCGGCGAGACGCTCGAGGGTCGCCGCGATATGCCGCTGTCCGGACACCAGCTGCGCGACCACCCGCTCCAGGTCGTCGGGCGGCATCGACGAGGCCAGCTCCGCGGCGCACGACTCCAGGTGGGCCGTCAGCACGGACGCCGGAAGGATCACCGCCACGCGGTCATGCTGCCATCAGCCCGCGTTCGGACCGTGCCGACACACCGGACGATATTCGCCTCCCCGCGCGCGCACGGGCTGGCAGCATCACCGGCCATGGACTTCCGGCTGGAGACCGAACGCCTCACCCTGCGTCAGTTCACCAGGGACGACTCCGAGCTCCTCGTCGAGCTCGACAGCGACCCCGAGGTCATGCGCTACCTGACCGGCGGCCGCATCACACCGCGCATCCGGGTCGAGACCGCGGTGGCCCCGGCGATCATCCGGGACTACACCCGCCATCCCGGCTTCGGCGCGTTCGCCGCGCACACCAGGGACGACGGCGAGTTCGTCGGCTGGTTCATGCTGTTGCCGGACGTCGACTCGCCGCCGGACGAGGCCGAGTTGGGCTACCGGCTGAGACGGGCGGCCTGGGGCCGGGGCTTGGGCACCGAGGGCTCCCGCGAGCTGCTCCGCTACGGGTTCGAGGAGCTGGGCCTGCGCCGCGTCTTCGCCGAGACGATGGCCGTGAACACCCCCTCCCGCCGGGTGATGGAGAAGGTCGGCATGCGCTTCGAAGTCAGCTACTTCCCGCCGTTCGCGCCGATCCCCGGGTTCGAGCACGGCGAGGTGCGGTACGCGATCGACCGCGAGGAGTGGCGTACCGCAAGTCAGCGCAAGAACTTGCAGGGTTTGTCGTAGAGTTGCGACCATGGCGCAAAGACGGCTGTCCGAGGTGGCCCAGAAGGTCGGTGTCAGCGAGGCGACGGTGAGCCGCGTCCTCAACGGCAAGCCGGGCGTCTCGGAGGCGACCCGCCAGGCCGTGCTGACCGCGCTCGACGTGCTCGGTTACGAACGGCCGACCCAGCTGCGCGGCGAGCGGGCCAGGCTCGTCGGTCTCGTGCTGCCCGAGCTGCAGAACCCTATCTTCCCGGCGTTGGCCGACGTGGTGGGCAGCGCGCTGGCCCAGCAGGGGTTCACGCCGGTGCTGTGCACCTGCACCGGGGGCGTGTCCGAGCCCGACTACGTCGAGCTGCTGCTCGCCCAGCAGGTGTCCGGGGTGGTCTTCGCCGGCGGCAGCCACGCCGAGGCGGACGCGCCGCACGACCACCACTACCAGCTGGCCCAGCGCAAGCTGCCGGTCGTCCTGGTCAACGCCTCCATCGACCTCGACTACCCCGTGGTGTCCTGCGACGACGCGGTCGCCGTCGAGCAGGCGTTCGCGCACCTGGTCGCGCTCGGCCACCACCGCATCGGGCTCGTGCTGGGCCCCCGCGACCACATCCCCTCCCAGCGCAAGCTCACCGCGTTCCGCCGGTGCGCCGCGCGGGCCGGGCTGACCGTGGACGAGCACACGGTCGGGCACACGATGTTCTCCGTGGAGGGTGGACAGGCGGTCGGCACCCGTCTCGTGCAGAACGGCATCACCGGGTTGATCTGCGCGAGCGACCCGCTCGCGCTGGGCGTCATCCGCGCTGTCCGCCGGCTCGGCCTGCGCACCCCGGACGACGTGTCGGTGATCGGCTACGACGACTCGGCGTTCATGACCTGCACCGACCCGCCGCTCACCACCGTCCGTCAGCCCATCGAGGCCATGGGCCGGGCGGCGGTCGAGCTCCTGGTGAACCAGATCGCCGGGATCGAGGTGTCGATGGAGGAGCTCCTGTTCGAGCCCGAGCTGGTGGTCCGCGCCTCCGCCGCGCCGGCCAGGAGCCGGGTCACCGCCTGAGGGAGCCGGCCCACCCACGTATCCACCGAGTCCCCCGTTCGCGGCGCGAACGGGGGACTCGTGCGTTCGGCCTGGGACTCGCCCAGGCATCAGACAGGCATCGGTTGAAGTCGAAATCTTGCAATACTCTGTCAAAGGATTGCGTTTGGAGATCATCGGTTCTATGGTGTGGCTCACAGATTTTCACCCAGGTCCCCCACGCAAGGGTGTCCCCACATGAGCACACAGATCCAGCGCAGCTCTCTCGCCCTGGTGCTGGCCGTCGGTCTCGCCGTCACCGGCACCGCCTGCGGCAGCGACGAGGAGGGTGACGGCGGGTCCGGCGGCAAGGTCGCGATCACCGTGAACGGCCAGCCGGCGAAGACCCAGCCGTTCGAGCGGAAGATGTTCGACCAGGACGTGGCCGACTTCGAGCGGGCCCACCCGGACATCGACATCCAGCCCCGCGAGGGCTTCATGGACCCGAAGACCTTCGCCGCGAAGCTCGCCGGCGGCCAGCTCGAGGACGTCTTCTACGTCTACCTGACCGACCCGGCCAACCTCATCGCCCGGCGCCAGGCCGCCGACATCACCGACTACGTCAAGGACGTGCCGCACTACGAGGAGATCCAGCCCGAGCTGCGCGAGATCTTCACCGACGACAACGACCGCGTCTACGGGCTGCCCACCGCGAACTACTCGATGGGCCTGCTCTACAACCGCGCGCTGTTCACCAGGGCCGGACTCGACCCCGACGATCCGCCGGCCACCTGGACCGAGGTCCGGGAGGCGGCCAGGAAGATCACCGCGCTGGGCGACGGGACGCAGGGCCTCGCCGAGCTGTCCCGCAACAACCAGGGTGGCTGGCACTTCACCACCTGGATGTACTCGGTCGGCGGCCAGATCGCCAAGAAGGACGGCGACCGATGGGTCGCGGACTTCAACAACGACAAGGGCCGCGAGGTCGCCGAGACCCTGCACGCCATGCGCTGGGAGGACAACACGCTCGGCGAGCGCCAGCTGCTCGTGTTCGAGGACGCCCAGCGGATGTTCGGCGCGGGCAAGCTGGGCATGTTCGTCGGCGCACCGGACAACATCCCGCCGCTGGTCAACCAGTTCAAGGGCGACTACGCCGACTTCGGCCTGGCGCCGCTGCCCGGTGGGGAGGGCACGCTCATCGGCGGCGAGGGCTACATGCTCAACCCCAAGGCCTCGCCGGAGAAGATCAGGGCCGGCCTGACCTGGGTCCAGTGGAAGTACCTCAACCCCGACCGCATGGAGCAGACGCTCAAGACCTACTCCGAGCAGGACCAGCCCATCGGGCTGCCCACCGCTCCGCCCAACGCGGCCGCCGACGTCTGGGTCGGTGACCTGCGGGAGAAGCAGCAACAGCTGCGGGAGAAGTACGCCACGGTGCCCGTGGAGAACTACCAGTCCTTCGTGGACGGGCTGAGCGAGCTGGAGAAGAACATCGAGCCGCCCAACGCCCAGCAGGTCTACGCGGCGCTGGACAACGTGATGCAGGGCGTGCTGACCAACCGGAACGCCGACATCGACGCCCTGCTCGCCGATGCGGAGACGAAGGTCAACACGGCGCTCGCACAGGTGCGGTAGCGACGGCGCCGACGAATCCGGGGCCGGGCGGGCCGGGAGAACACTCCGGCCCGCCCGCCACACCCAGCGCCGCCGAGGACACGGAGCACCATGTCACCCACCGCACGGTCGACGACAACCAGGTCCACGACAGCCGCTCCGGTCGCGGCCGGGCCGGACACCTCCGCGGCGGCGCCGCGCCACGTCCCGGCCCGGTCCACCGGACGCCTGCGCCGCCGCGTCCTCGACAACCTCACCGCCTACGGGTTCCTCTGCGCGGCGCTCGTGGTCTTCGCGCTGTTCTCCTGGTATCCGGTCATCCGCGGCGTGCTGCTGAGCTTCCAGCAGGTCAACTTCGTCACCGACCCGGTCTGGGTGGGCTGGCAGAACTTCGAGACCCTCTTCGCCGACCCGCTGTTCGGTGTCGCCTGGCGCAACACGCTGCTGTTCACCGGGCTCGCGCTGGTGATCGGGTTCGCCGTTCCGTTCGCCGTCGCGGTCGTGCTCAACGAACTGCGGCACGTGAAGGCGTACTTCCGGATGGTCGTCTACCTCCCGGTCATGCTCCCGCCGGTGGTCGTCGCGATCCTCTGGAAGTGGTTCTACGACCCGGGACCGGGGCTGTTCAACAGCGCCCTGCGCGCGGTGGGCATCTCTGGACCCTCCTGGCTCAACGACACCAGCACCTCGATGCTGTCGCTGGTCATCGTGGCCACCTGGGCGTCTATGGGCTCGGCCACCCTGATCTACCTGGCGGCGCTGCAGACCATCCCCGGCGAGCTGTACGAGGCGGCCGAGCTGGACGGGGCGAACCTCTGGCAGCGGCTGCGGCACGTCACGGTGCCGCAGACGAGGTTCGTACTGCTGGTGATGATGCTCATGCAGATCGTGGCCACGATGCAGGTGTTCACCGAGCCCTACATCATGACCGGTGGCGGGCCGGAGGACTCCACGGTCACCGTCCTGCTGCTGCTCTACCGGTACGCGTTCGTCTACAACGACTTCGGCACCGCCAGCGCGATGAGCCTGCTGCTGTTCGTGGTGCTCGGCGCGTTCTCCGCGCTCTACCTGCGCCTCACCAGGACCAGGAGCTGACATGGCCGTCCAGCCACCACCGGCCCCCACCGCCGGCCGCATCCGCAGGTCCACAGCGGACCGTCCGGTCCGGACACTGCTGTCGCCGTGGACGCTCGAGCGCACCCGGGGCAGGCTCGCCTACTGGGCAGTGTTCACGCTGGTCTTCGTGCTGTTCACGGCGGCGTTCGTGACGCCGCTGATCTGGATGGTGCTCGGCGCGATGAAGACCGCGCCCGAGCTCGCCCAGCTCCCCCAGGCCGTACTGCCCGAGCGGTTCGACCTCGGGACCTACGGCGAGGCCTGGGACTTCATGGAGCTGGCCGGCTACTTCCGCAACACGGTCGTCGTGGCCGCCGGGGCCTGGCTGCTCCAGCTGGCGGTGTGCGTCCCGGCCGCGTACGCGCTGTCCAAGCTCCGGCCGATCCTCGGCAGGTGGATCCTCGCGCTGATGCTCGCCACGCTCATGCTGCCGGCCTCCGCGCTGCTGGTGCCCACCTATCTGACGATCACCGACGTCCCGCTGGTCGAGGTCAACCTGGTCAACTCGCCGGCGGCGATCTGGTTGCCGGCCGCCGCGAACGCCTTCAACATCTACCTGCTGAAGCGGTTCTTCGACCAGATCCCCACCGAGCTGCTCGACGCGGCCAGGATCGACGGGGCCGGCAACGTCACGACGATGGTCCGGATCGTGCTGCCGCTGTCGCGGCCCATCCTCGCCGTGGTGTCGATCTTCGCGATCGTCGCGGCCTGGAAGGACTTCATCTGGCCGCTGCTGGTCCTGCAGGACCCGGCGGTGCAGACGCTGAGCGTGGCGCTCCAGCGCTTCGAGCAGGACACCCCGATCAACCTGATGCTGGCAGGCCTGGTGCTGGCCAGCATCCCGATGGTCGCGGCGTTCCTGGTCTTCCAACGTCAGATCCTCGCCGGCCTGACCGCCGGTGGGGTCAAGGGCTGAGTTCACAAGGGTTCTCGACAGGCAGGAGGTCGCGGTGCGACAGCAGGAGACCGGAGCCGGATGGTGGCGCGGTGCGGCGATCTACCAGGTCTACATCCGCAGCTTCGCCGACGGTGACGGCGACGGCACCGGCGACCTCGCCGGTGTCCGCGCGAAGCTCGGCTACCTCGCCGAGCTCGGCGTGGACGCGATCTGGTTCAACCCCTGGTATCCGTCGCCGATGGACGACGGCGGCTACGACGTGGCCGACTACCGCGACATCGAGCCGGCGTTCGGGACGCTGGCCGAGGCGGAGAAGGTGATCGAGGAGGCGCACACCCTCGGCATCCGGATCATCATCGACATCGTGCCCAACCACTGCTCGGACGCGCACCCGTGGTTCGCCGCCGCGGTGGCCGCCGGCCCGGGATCGCCGCAGCGGCAGCGGTTCTGGTTCCGGCCGGGGCGCGGTGAGCACGGCGAGCTGCCGCCGAACAACTGGCAGTCCCGCTTCGGTGGGTCCGCGTGGACCCGGGTGACCGAGCCGGACGGCACACCGGGCGAGTGGTACCTGCACCTGTACTCCTCGCGACAGCCCGACCTGAACTGGACCAACCCGGAGGTCGCCGAGGAGTTCGAGGACATCCTGCGGTTCTGGTTCAACCGGGGCGTGGACGGCTTCCGCATCGACGTCGCCGACGGGCTGGTCAAGGCGGACGGGCTGCCCGACCACCTCGACCCGCTCGTCGGGCCGTTCCCCTACTCCGACCTCGACGGTGTGCACGAGATCTACCGGTCCTGGCGGCGGATCGCCGACAGCTACCCGGACCGGCGGGTGTTCGTCGGCGAGATGTGGCTGCCCGACCCGGAGCGGTTCGCGATGTACCTGCGTCCGGACGAGCTGCACTCGGCGTTCAACTTCGACTTCCTGTCCTGCCCCTGGGAGGCCGACCGGCTGCGCGAGGTCATCACCGCCACGCTCGCCGCGCACGCGCCGGTGAACGCGCCGGCGACCTGGGTGCTGTCCAACCACGACGTCACCCGGCACGTCACCCGCTACGGCCGCGCGGACACGTCGTTCTCCTTCGCCGACCGGCAGCACCGGGCCCCGACCGACCCGGTGCTGGGCACCAGGCGGGCCAGGGCCGCGGCGCTGCTGACGATGGCGCTGCCCGGCGGGGTGTACGTGTACCAGGGCGAGGAGCTCGGGCTGTCCGAAGTGGAGGACCTGCCGGACGAGGTGCGCCAGGACCCGGTCTTCCGGCGGACCGCCGGCCGCGACATCGGCCGCGACGGCTGCCGGGTGCCGATCCCGTGGTCGGGGGACCGCCCGCCCTACGGTTTCGGCGGCGACCCGTGGCTCCCCCAGCCCGCCGGCTGGGGCCCGTTCACCGTGGCCCGGCAGACCGACGAGCCGGGCTCGATGCTGGAGCTGTACCGGCGGGCGCTGCACCTGCGCCGGGAGCACCCCGCCCTCGGCGACGGCGTGATGAGGTGGCGGGCCGATCTCCCGGACGAGGTCCTCGCCTTCGACCGCGGCCATGGCTTCACCTGCGTGGTGAACCTGTCCGCCGAGCCCGTCGACCTCCCCGCCCACCAGGAGGTGCTGCTGACCAGCCAGCCCCTCGCCGGCGCACAGCTGCCCCCGGACGCAGCGGCCTGGCTGCGGACCTGAGCGTCACCAGGCGACCCGACCGCCGTCGTCGAAGAAGCCGGCGGTCGGGCCGTCCGGGTTCCGGGTGGCCAGCTCCACCGCGATCGCCGCGCCCTGGTCGGGCGTGCGGCCGCCGTCGTGCCCGTTGAGGTCGGTCGCGACGTAGCCGGGGCAGACGGAGTTGACCCGGATTCCCTTGTCGCGCAGGTACTTGGCGTACTGGGCGGTGAGCGCGTTGAGCGCGGTCTTGGAGACCGGGTAGCCGAGCATCGCCGGCATCTCGGCGAGGTGGCCGCCGTCGGGCGCGGTCATGTCGGCGAGGGACCCGACCGAGCTGGACACGTTGACGACGCGCGCGCCCGGGTTGAGCAGCGGCAGCATCGCCTCGGTCACCGCGATCACGCCGAAGAAGTTCACCTCGAACACCCGCCGCACCTCCTCCACCGGGTCACTTCCCGGGGACTGGGTGAAGTCACCGGTGATGCCCGCGTTGTTGACCAGGACGTCGAGCTCGCCGAACCGCCCGCCGACCTCCTCCGCGGCCCGCTTCACACTGTCCGCATCGGTGACGTCGAGCGCGATCCCGTGCACGTCCCCACCCAGCCGGGCCACGGCGGCGGCACGCCGCTCCCGGTCGCGCGCCCCGAGCAGGACGGTCATCCCCCGGGCCGCGAGCTGCCCCGCGATCGCGAACCCGATCCCCTTGTTCGCCCCGGTGACAAGGGCGATCTCCGTGTGAGCCATGCCGTTCAGCCCACCAGCGAACGGCGCTGAGCACCAAGACCGGTTAGGTGGCGATCAATACCCTGGAGGTATCACTTCCCCTGACTCCCCGCGCCGTGAGCCGAGTTCGGTGGCGATGGTGCTCGGACGGAGATCCGGCGGTGTCCGTGATCAGTTGCCCGGCCGGGGGTGGAGCTGCCATCATTCCGGTCATGATCGAGAGAATCGAGTCCTCCGTCCGCCGGTGAGCGAGACGACCGAGCCGGCGCCGCTCGGATCCCGGACCACCCTGTTCCACCACGCTCTGCGTCTGCATCGGGAGAACCCGGACGCGCCCCTACCGCGTGACGGCGAGCCGTACCCGGACGACGAACATCACCGCGGGCGTCGGTTCCGAACTCGCCGTGACATGCGGACCCAGGGCGCCGACGCCGCCGCCATTCTCGACGCCCACTTCGGCGACGAGGATGCTCCGGCAAGCGACCTTGCTGACGCGTTCCACGACGTCGACGTCCCGATCCAGCACAACGACCACGTCGCCGCCGCGGCGCTGCGCGCCGACCGGCGGCGTGTCCAGAACACCGGCCGATGGCTGGTGCGACACAGCACGGATCGTTGCTCCGCCCTCGTCGGACTGGCACTGCTCGCCACCGACCGGGCCGACGAGGACATCCCGCTGATCCAGACCATCGGACTGCTGTCGAACAGCTTCGGAGCGTTGGCCGCCAAGGCGCTGCGGCGACGCACCGGTGATGGGCAGGCCCTGCTGTGGCTGGCCCACCGGGTCACCGGCGTGGGAAGGGTCTACCTCGTCGAGGAACTCTGCCGCTGCCAGCCCCACGCCGCCCGCGAGTGGCTGCTTCGCCACGCCTGCGACGGCGATTGCCTCAACGGCTACTTCGCCGGCCAGGTCGCCGCCGCGGCCCACCTGCACGAAGCGATCACCGGCGCCGAACTCGACGACGACCTGGTCGACCACACCGGCCGGCTACTGCACGTCATGGCCACCTGCGACGGCATGGGAACGACCCTCGCGCACTATCCACCGGCGGCCATCGTCCTGGCCGCACACTCGACTCACCTGGGCCGGCAGGCGCCGGCAGCGGACAGATACCTCACCGCCGCGTTGATCGCCGACGACCTGACGACCGCACCCCCCGAGCAGTCCGGGTGCACCACCGAACAACGGGACGAGCTCGTTCGGCGCTACGTCTCGGTGCTCAACCGCCAGGACTGGTGCGACGCCATGCACGCAGACACCAACCGGGACGACGACTTCATCGCCCGGTTCGCCAGCAAGGTGGCAGCGCGACTACGCCTACGCGCATTCATCAAACCCGGCAATGACCCATCACCGACTGAATGACGACGGTCTGTGACCATTTGGCGGCATCAAGGTCGACTTTCCTGAACAGAAGGCAGCAGATTACCTCGAGAGCTGTCAACCAACCGCCGTGTCACAGGAATTCCGTGTAACGCACGTGTGGGAGACGACGACTTTCGGACTGTGGCAATCACTCGAGAATCTACCGTACGGGGATTCGGCACTCGGCTCTTCGGTCTGATCTTCGCCCTACTCGTCGGGTGCGTGCTGTTCACCATCGGGCTGCCCAAGAAGACAATCTACCTCGCGACAGAATGGGATCAACCGTGGCTCGGCGAAGCCGCCGGACAGCTAACGGCGTTGACCAACCAGTTACCGTCGTTCTCCCTACTTCTGGATTGGATCGGGTTCGCACTCGTCGGCTACGTCGGTGCGCTACTACTACTTGCGTTGCGGCACCGGCAGCCTGGACTGTTCGGCTGGGGCGCGGCCACGCTCACATTGGCCGCGACCTCGCTGCACATCTTCGCTTGGCTCGGTTTCATCGCATACCACGCGGTACGGTTATTTCTCGCGATCTTCAGGACCATCACGGAATTTTTCCGCTGGATACTCACTCCGGTAGTTGATTTCGTCGTCTTCACGACAAGCGGTGACCTCGGTTGGCTCACACTGAGCGCACTCGTCATCCTGTTCACCTGGCTGACCGTCCGATTTGGAACCGCTTTTCTTCGATTTGCTGCGGTCGCGGCCGGGTCGATCGCTCTGTTTGTGGGAATCGTCATCGGCAGCGCCTATCTGTTAGGGATGGTTCCGCCCACCTTCTGGGAGATCGCCCTGACGATCGTCACTGTGGTCGCGCTGTGGTTGTTCTGGCTGTTTCTGCTCGCGACGGTCGGGCAGTTGTTCCTCGACCAACTGCGCGGCACTGTGCAGGCGGGCAGCGGGCAACGGGGAATCATCATGGGAGCCATCTCCGTGGGGTCGGCCCTCGCCCTGCTCATGCTGCTCGGCAACGCGTACAACGCTTACGATTTCTACCCGTGCAGCGTTGCAGAGTGGGCCGGCTCCACGGTCCAGGGCGCGAACGCACCGCAGTTCGATGCCGCCGTCGCGCTCGTCGTGATCGGGTTCAGCGGACTGGCCGTACTGACGAGCCTCGTCCGACTTCGTCCGCCGCCGACCGTCAAGGCACTCGGTCGGTCACTGATCTACACGATCATCGGCGGGGTGATCACCACACTCATGTCGGCGAGTAGCCGGGACTGAGCGGCGAATACCGCCTACAGACCTCTCGGGGAGTAGTCACCCTTGCCGGCGCCGGTCACCAAGATACAGACGAGTACTGAGACCGGGCCGGTCCGACTACTACGCAGCGATCCGGTTGTGTGGGCACGCGTACGCGACAGGTGACGTCAGCCCGAGCGCGCGTTGGGGCGTGGACGACCCCAAGCGCCAGCTTCGCGACCCATCCCCTACCGATGGTCGCTCACGCGAATACCCTGAAGACATGGACAGCCGCGAGCTGGCGTACTTCGTCGCGGTCGCCGAGGA
>NZ_MSIE01000064.1 GCF_001921205.1 Actinophytocola xanthii
TCGACAGGGTGTGGGAGAGTAGGACACCGCCGAGCATTCATTCCCGAAGAGCCCTCCGTCACCCCGGAGGGCTCTTCGGCGTTTCGGCGTGTTGAATGGTGGTCGGAGATGTCCCGGGCGGCGGAGGATCAAGTGGCAGAACACGGGCGACGCGATGAAGCGCCCTACAACGACGACCCCCGCAGGGGCCGTCCCTCCTACAACACCGGCGGCAAGCCCCAAGGCAAGCGCTCCCGCTCCGACGCCCCCCACCGTGGCGCCGCCCCCCGCGACCGCGACCCCCGCCGCTCGGACCAGTCGGACAGGCCCTACCGCCGCTCGGACTCCCCCTCCCGCGCCGGCTACCGCCAGGGCGACACCCCCCGCCGCCGCGACGACTACTCCCGCGACCGCTCCCAGGCCGACTACCCCCGCAACGCGGACCGCCGCGACCGCGGGCGTGAGGACAACCGCCCCCACCGCGACTCCGCGGACACGCCGCGCCAGGGCTTCGGCCGCCGCCCCGTCCGCCAGGACGAGTCCCGCACCGACGACCGCCGCGACTACCGCCCCCGCCCCACCGGCTCGGACGACCGCCCCCGCTACCCCCGCTCCTCCGACAGAGCTGACAGGCCCGACCGCCGCACCCGCGACACCGACCCCACCCGCGGCAACTACCGCGACCGCGGCCCGTCCCACAACCGCACCGACGACCGCCGCGACTCCCGCGACCGCGGCGACTCCCGCGATCGTGACAATCCCCGCCACCGCGGCGACTTCCGCAGCCGGGACAACTCCCGCGACCGCAGCGACTACCGCAGCCGGGACAACTCTCGGGACCGCGGCGACTACCGCGACCGGGACAACTCTCGGGACCGCGGCGACTACCGCGACCGGGACAACTCCCGCGATCGCGGCGACTTCCGCAACCGCGACGACAACCGCCGCGACTTCCGTGACCGCGGCCCAAACCGCGGCAGCTCCCGCGACCGCGGTGATTTCCGCGCCCGGGACGACAACCGCAGCGGTTTCCGCGACCGCGGTGATTCTCGCCCCCGCGAGGACAACCGCGGCAGCTTCCGCGACCGCGACAACAACCGCGGCAACTTCCGCGACCGCGGCGACGCCCGCAACCGCGACGACAACCGCAGTGGTTACGGCCGCACCGGCGACCGCAGCGACTACCAGGGCTCCCGCGACCGCGGCGGCTACCGCAAGGGTGACGACCGCCCCGACTACCGCGCCAACCGCGACCGCCCCGACCGCAGCGGTTTCCGCGACCGTGACTCCTCCCGCGGCGACCGCGACCGCGGCGGTTTCCGCGACCGCGATGCGAACCGCGAGGGCTCCCGTGACCGTGGCGGTTTCCGCGACCGCGACTCCCCCCGCGGCGACCGCGACCGCGGCGGTTTCCGCGACCGCGACGCGAACCGTCCAGGCTCCCGCGACCGAAGTGCCGACCGCGGCGGCTTCCGCGACCGCGACCCGAACCGCGGCAGTTTCCGCGACCGCGACGCGAACCGTCCAGGCTCCCGCGACCGAAGTGCCGACCGCGGCGATTTCCGCAGCCGAGGTTCGGACCGCCGCGGTTCCGACGACCGTCGCGACAGGAGCCGCACCGGCGACAACCGCCCCACCTCACGCGACCGCGCCAACGACCGCCGCGACAACCGGCACGACCACGAGGCGCGCAACCCCAGGGAGACGACTCCCGACAACCCCCTCGCGGCCGACCCGGCCCCGACCAACCTCACCCGCGACCAGCTCGCCGCCGAGGTGAACACCGCCGCCCCCACCGAGGCAGCACCCCCCACCCACCCCGAGAACGACGAGCCCCAGCCCTCCACCTCGACCGACCTCGCCCCGGCCACGGCCGAAACGACCCCGAGCGCCGAAACCCCTCCGGAAGACTCGTCCAACGACATCCACCCGGCCAGGGACGCTGATCCGGCGACCAGCCCGGTCGAGCCAGCAGTCGGCGCAACCGAGCCCGCCACGAGCACCACCGAGCCAGCGGCCGACACCAGCCCCACCGCGACCGGCAGCGTCGACGCCCCAACGAGCACGGACGGCCCGACCGGCACCGACGAGCCAACCGGCAGCATCGACGAGCCGACCAGCACCAACGGCCCAACCGGCACCGGTGAACCGACCGACACCGACGGACCAGCCACCCCCGGCCGGCCGACCAGCGAGCCAACCAGCACCCACGAGCCAACTGGCACCGACAGGTCAACCGCCACCGGTGAACCGACCGACACCGACGGACCAGCCACCCCCGGCCGGCCGACCAGCGAGCCAACCAGCACCCACGAGCCAACTGGCACCGACAGGTCAACCGCCACCGGTGAACCGACCGACACCGACGGACCAGCCACCCCCGGCCGGCCGACCAGCGAGCCAACCGG
>NZ_MSIE01000065.1 GCF_001921205.1 Actinophytocola xanthii
GCCAACCAGCACCGACGAGCCAACCAGCACCGACGAGCCGACCAGCACCGACTGGTCAACCGGTACCGGTGAACCGACCGGCGCCGAGGGCCCAACCAGCACCGACCGGCCAACCAGCGAGCCGACCGACACCGACGCCACCACCCCCGACACCACCCGCCCCCACCGCCACACCGACGGCCCCGAGCTCCCCGACGAGATCCAGTTCTCCGACCTCGACCCCGAGGCCCGCCGCGAGCTCCGCAGCCTCGCCAAGCCCGTCGCCGAGCTGGTCGGGCGGCATCTCGTCGCCGCCGGGCGGTTGATCGACGAGGACCCCGAGCTCGCCCTCGAGCACGCCCGCTACGCCCGTACCCGCGCGGCCCGCGTCGCGCTCGTGCGGGAGGCGGCCGGGCTCACGGCCTACCACGCCGGCGAGTGGGCGGAGGCCCTCGGCGAGCTGCGCGCGGTCCGCCGGATGACCGGCGCCCAGACCCACCTCCCCGTCATGGCCGACTGCGAGCGCGCCCTCGGCCGCCCCGAGCGCGCGCTCGACCTGGCCGCCGAGGCCGGTTCCGGCCTCCCCGAGGAGACCGCCGTCGAGCTGCGAATCGTCGCGGCCGGGGCACGGCGGGACATGGGGCAGCTCGACGCCGCGGTCGTCACGCTGCAGGGCCCGGACCTCGACCCGCGCGTCCGCCGGCCCTGGAGCGCGCGCCTGTTCTACGCCTACGCCGACAACCTCGAGGCCGCCGGCCGCACCGAGGAGGCCATCCGCTGGTTCCTCAACGCCGCCGAGGCCGACCTCGACGAGGAGACCGACGCCGCCGAGCGAGCCATCGAGTTGGGGGCCGAATGAGCCTGCTCGACCACTACGACGCCCTCCTGTTCGACCTCGACGGCACCGTCTACCGCGGCGAGGAGGTCATCGACGCCGCCCCCGCCGCCGTGGCGGCCACCCACCGCGCCGGGGTCACCGTTCGCTTCGTCACCAACAACGCCTCGCGCGGCCCGGACGAGGTCGCCCGGCACCTGACCGCCCTCGGCATCCCCGCCCGCCCCGACGAGGTCAGCACCAGCGCCCAGGCCGCGGCCCAGGTGCTCGCCGAGAAGGTCACCGGCACCGTCCTCATCGTCGGGTCGGCCTCGCTGGAGCACGAGGTCCGGCAGGTCGGTCTCCACCCGACCCGCACCGCCGACGACGACGTCGTCGCCGTCGTCCAGGGACTCTCCAAGGACACCGGCTGGCGGGACCTCGCCGAGGCGTGTGTCGCGCTCAACACCGGCGTGCTCTGGGTCGCCTGCAACGTCGACCCCACCCTGCCCACCGAACGCGGTCAGCTCCCCGGCGCCGGATCGTTCGTTGCCGCGCTGCGTACCGCCACCGGGCGGGAGCCAATCGTCGCGGGTAAGCCGGCCGCACCGCTCATGGTGGAGGCGGTTCGGGCGGCGAACGCCGATCACGCGCTCGCGATCGGGGACCGGCTCGACAGCGACATCGACGGCGCGATCGCCGCCGGGCTCGACTCGCTGCTGGTCATGTCCGGGGTCACCACCGCCGCCCAGCTGCTCGCCGCGGACACCCGACCCACCTACCTCGCGGCGGACGTCGCGGCAGTCACCGAACCCCGGGAGCGGCTGGCCGTGGGGGAGCAGGCCGACTGGAGCGTCGAGGACGGCACCGTCCGCCACCGCGGCGACGGCGAGCCCGACCCGTTCACGCTGCTGCGGGCCCTCGCCGCCACCCCGCCCGGCGGTCGGTTCGAAGCCGCCGACGACGCCGCCCGCACGGCGCTCGCGCACCTCGGTCTGGGCGATGGGCTAGCGTGAAACCGTGCAGCCGCAAGAGCAGCAGGCCGGGGACCCGGCCATCGACGACGCCCTGGCCAGGACCGAGTCCCTCGACGGCGTCCCGCTGGCCGAGCACGTAGGCCGGTTCGACGCGGTACACGGCGCGCTCAACGACGCGCTGTCGCGGATCGACACGGACTGACGGTGCCGCGCCGGACACGGCTGGACGCGGAGCTCGTTCGCCGCGGCCTCGCCCGATCGCGCGAGCACGCCTCGCAGCTCATCGCGGCCGGTCGGGTCACCGTGCGGGGCACGGTCGCCGGTAAACCGGCCACCGCGGTCGAGACCGACGCTCCGGTGGTGGTCCGCGAGCAGAACGGCGACGACTGGGCCTCCCGCGGCGCCCACAAGCTGATCGGCGCGCTCGACGCGTTCGACCTCGACGTCACCGGCCGGCGCGCGCTCGACGCCGGCGCCTCCACCGGCGGTTTCACCGACGTGCTGCTGCGTCGAGGGGCGCGCGAGGTCGTGGCCGCGGACGTCGGCCGCGGCCTGCTGGTCTGGCGGCTGCGGACCGACGACCGCGTCACCGTGCTCGACAAGACGAACGTCCGCTCGCTCACCCCCGAGCAGACCGGCGGCCCGGTCGACCTGGTCGTGGCCGACCTGTCGTTCATCTCGCTGCGGCTGGTGCTGCCCGCGCTGCTGGCCTGCACGACCGAGGAGGCCGACCTGGTGCCCATGGTCAAACCCCAGTTCGAGGTCGGCAAGGAGCGGCTCGGGTCCGGCGGTGTCGTCCGCGACCCCGCGCTGCGAGCCGAGGCCGTGCGGGAGGTGGTCGCCGCGGCCGCCGAGCTGGGCCTGCGCGCCGACGGCGTGACCGCCAGCCCGCTCCCCGGCCCCTCCGGGAATGTCGAATACTTCGTATGGCTGCGGCGGGGCGAACCGAACCCGGACGCCGCGGCGCTGGTCGAGAACGCAGTTCGGGAGGGCCCGCGATGACCGGACGTGAGGTGCTGCTCGTCGTGCACACCGGTCGGTCGGACACCCTGCACACCGCGGAGAAGGTCGCCGGCTGGTTCGCCGAGGCCGACATCCGGCTGCGGGTGCTCGCCGACGAGGCGCCCCAGCTGGACAGCTCCTGCTACCAGACCGTCGTACACGGCGGCCGGGAGGCCGCGGCGGGGACCGAGCTGGTGTTCGTGCTCGGCGGCGACGGCACCCTGCTGCGCGCGGCCGAGCTCGCCCGACCGGCGGGCGTGCCGGTGCTGGCGGTGAACATGGGGCGGGTGGGGTTCCTCGCCGAGGCCGACTCGGACATCCTCGAGCAGGCCGTCCGGCAGGTGATCGCCCGCAACTACGAGGTCGTCGACCGGATGACCGTCGACATCACCGCCTCGCTCGGCGACCGGCACCTCGCCCGCACCTGGGCCCTGAACGAGGCGAGCGTGGAGAAGAGCAGCCGCGAGCGGATCCTCGACGTGCGGATCGAGGTCGACGGGCGGCCGGTGTCCTCGTTCGGCTGCGACGGCGTGCTCTGCGCCACCCCGACCGGCTCGACCGCCTACGCGTTCTCCGCCGGTGGGCCCATCGTGTGGCCGGACGTCCAGGCGCTGCTGGTCGTGCCGTCGAACGCGCACGCCATGTTCTCCCGGCCGCTGGTCGTCTCTCCGGACTCGGTCGTCGCGGTGGAGGTCGATCCGGACGGGCACCCGGCGGTGCTGTGCTGCGACGGGCGCCGGACGTTCGTGCTGCCGCCCGGGGCCAGGGTCGAGGTGGTGGGCGGGACGAAGCCGACGCGCCTCGTGCGGTTGCGGGACGAGCCGTTCACCGACCGGCTCGTCCACAAGTTCGAGCTCCCCGTCCAGGGCTGGCGCAACCGCTGACCCGGCGAATCGAACACACATGTGGATAGGTACGAGCTTTCGTCGGCCGTAGCGGATAAAGTGCGCGCTGTGTTGGCCGAAATGCGCATCGAGGGCCTCGGCGTGATCGACGAGGCCACGCTCGAACTGGATCCGGGACTCACCGTCGTCACCGGCGAGACCGGCGCGGGCAAGACCATGGTCGTCACCGGGCTGCACCTGCTCTCCGGTGGTCGGGCCGAGGCGTCACGGGTGCGCACCGGCGCGTCGAGAGCGGTCGTCGAGGGCCGGTTCGACGCCCCCGCTGGCAGCTCCGCGGCCAAGGTCGCCGCGGACGCCGGCGCCGAACCCGACGCCGACGGCGAGCTCATCGCGCTGCGCACCGTCTCGCCCGACGGTCGCTCGCGCGCCCACCTTGGCGGACGCTCGGTGCCGGTCGGGGTGCTGTCCGACCTGGCCGAGCAGCTCATCGCCGTGCACGGGCAGAACGACCAGCTGCGCCTGCTGCGGCCGGCCGAGCAGCGCGGCGTGCTCGACCGCTTCGCCGGCGAGGAGCTGCTGGGCGCGCTCAGCGAGTACCGCAGGGTGCGCGACGACTGGCACCGGGTGAGCACCGAGCTGGCCGACCGCACGGCCCGGGCGCGCGAGTTGGCTCGCGAGGCCGACCTGCTGCGGCACGGCCTCGCCGAGATCCAGGCCGTCGACCCGCAGCCGGGGGAGGACGACGAGCTGGTCGCCACCGCCCGCCGGCTCGCCGACGCCGACCAGCTGCGCGAGGCGGCCACCGGCGCGTCCTTCGCCATCAGCGGCTCGCCCGACGGCGACCCGGACGCCCCCGGCGCACTCGGCCTGATCGCCGACGCCCGGCACCGGCTGTCCTCCGCCGAGGACCCGAGGCTGCGGGAGCTGGCGCCGCGCCTGGCCGAGGCCGAGGCGCTGCTCACCGACGTCGGCCCCGAGCTGACGAGCTACCTCGAGTCGCTGGACGCCGACCCGTCCGTGCTCGAGAAGGTGTTGGCCCGGCAGGCCGAGCTGAAGGCGCTGACTAGGAAGTACGCCGCCGATGTGGACGGCGTGCTGGCCTGGGCGAAGGACGCCGAGCAGCGCCTGGCCGGCCTGGACACCTCCGAGGAGGCGCTCTCGGCGCTGGCCGCCCGCCGCGACGAGCTCGCCGGCGAGCTGGCCGAACGTGCCCAGGCCGTGACCGAGCTGCGGGTCATCGCCGCCGACCGCTTCGCCAAGGCGGTGACCGTCGAGCTGGGTGGCCTCGCGATGGGCCAGGCCAGCATCGACGTGGTGATCAGCACCCGCTGGGCCGAGCCGGGGGAGTCCCACGCCCTCCGCGTGGCCGGCGGCGACGGCGGCGACGCGCTCGTGCACGCCGGCCCGGACGGCATCGACGAGGTCGAGCTGCGCCTGGTCGCCCACGACGGGGCCGTGCCGCTGCCCGTGCACAAGGCAGCGTCCGGCGGCGAGCTGTCCCGTGTGATGCTGGCCATCGAGGTGGTGCTGGCGCACTCCGACCCGGTGCCGACCCTGGTGTTCGACGAGGTCGACGCCGGCGTGGGCGGCCGGGCAGCGGTGGAGATCGGCCGCCGCCTCGCCCGCCTGGCCGCCAGCCACCAGGTCATCGTCGTGACCCACCTGCCCCAGGTCGCCGCGTTCGCCGACCGCCACCTGGTCGTCGACAAGAGCGCCAAGGGCGGCGTGAGCCGCAGCGACGTCCGCATGGTGGCCGACAAGGACCGGGTGGTCGAGCTGGCCCGCATGCTCGCCGGCATGGACTCCACCGAGACCGGCCGCGCCCACGCCGAGGAGCTGCTGGCCGTGGCGGAGAAGGACAAGCAGTCCAGCACCGGGAAGTCCCGCAAGCGCCGCTGAGCCTCGCCAGGGTTCGAGAACCGCGTGCCGGCGTGGGCCCGCGATCGCGTCGTGCCGCCGCCCGAGCGGGAGAGGGTCGCCCGCGAGCCGGTCCGCGGCCTTCGACCACGTCCAGGCAGGCGCCAGGACTCCACAATCCTGCGCTACGACGATCATCGGTGACCCTCGCCGGACCTGCTCCACGTCGTCGCCCACGAGGGCCTACCCCGGGTCACCTCGGCGAGCAGGTACGAAGGAGATCCCCCTCGCCAACCTCGAGCAGAACGTCCGGTTCGCCCCGCCACCCTGTGGCTTCACCGAAGGGCTCTCCCCGCACCCCCGGCGACGACGCGCAGGCCTGGCTCGCCGCACCGTCCTCGCCCCCGCGGAATCCGCCCCGACGGCTCAGCCCTGACCGGGATCCACCCCGACGCTTCGACCTCGCCGCAATCCACCACCCGCTGGTCGGCATGCGACACAACACCGTGCTGCAAGGCCGCCCCGAATCAGAGGTGCCGGCCTACCTCACCCAGAGGCGCACGGCCCAAGAACCCGAACCACGTCCAGACCGGACAGTCCATACCCGTCGTCCTACCACCACGGCTGGCACCTCCCAGCGCCCTGGCCGGACCGAGACACGCTCGTCCACCGTCTGCTGACCAACCAACTCCTACCCCCCTCGCCCAACCCCCCAAACACCTGCTGCTTGCCGCCAACTCCCAGTGAACAACCCCCACCCGTTCCCGGGGGCGTCCCGCCTTGCCAGCGTATCGGCGATCAGGGGTGGATGGGCCTGAGCGGACTGACCTGTGGACAACTCAGCACCGCGAACGGAAGATCCGGCTGCCCCGGACACTGTGGACTCACTCGAACAGGTCATGCCCGGTCCACCGGCGGCGTGGCGCTCCGGGGCCGCTACCGACGCTCGTCACCATCGGGGCCATGAAGCTCACTGGGCTGCTCGCGCGTTCCGGTCCCACCCGTCCCGGCGTGAGCGGGATCGGGCGGGTCGACCGGCGTACCGGCGAGCTGCTGCGGCGGGTCGGGCGCGGTGAGATCGTCATCCTCGACCAGGTCGACCTGGACCGAGCCACCGCGGACGCGCTGGTCGCCGCGGAGGTCGCCGGGGTCGTGAACGCCTCGCCGTCGATTTCGGGGCGGTTCCCCAACCTCGGGCCCGAGATCATCGTCGGTGCGGGGACCGTGCTGGTCGACGGGGTGGGGCCGGAGATCCTGCGCGCCGTCAAGGAGGGCAGCAAGGTCCGGCTGCACGAGGGCGGGGTCTTCCTCGGCGAGAAGGAGGTCGGGCGCGGCACCCAGCAGACCGCCGAGTCCATCGCCGACCTCATGATCGAGGCCAAGGCCGGCATGTCGGCCCAGCTCGAGGCGTTCTCGGCCAACACGATCGAGTTTCTCCGGCGCGAGCGGACCCTGATCCTCGATGGGGTGGGGGTGCCAGAGCTGCACATCCCGCTCGCCGGGCGGCAGGTGCTGGTCGTCGCGCCGGGGCACGGGCACCTGGAGGACCTCGGCGCGCTGCGCCGGTACATCGCCGAGCACCGGCCCGTGCTGGTCGGGGTCGACGCGGGCGCCGACGCGCTGCTCGGCAAGGGGTACAAGCCGGACGTCATCGTCGGGGACCCGGACCGGATCTCCTCCGACACGCTCCGCAGCGGCGCCCAGGTGGTCGTGCCGGCGCACTTCGACGGGCACGCCCCCGGGCTGGAGCGGGTGCAGGACCTCGGCATCGGCGCGGTCACCTTCCCGGCCTCGGCCAACGCCGAGGACCTGGCACTGCTGCTCGCCGACGTGCACGGCGCCAGCCTCGTCGTCACCGTCGGCTTCCAGGCGACGCTGCGGGAGTTTCTCGACCGCGGCCGCTCCGGGTCCAACCCCTCGACCTTCCTCACCCGGCTGAAACTCGGCAGCAAGATCGTCGACGGCCGTGCGGTCGCCGCGCTGCACCGCGCCCGCGTGTCGCTGGCCGCCGTGCTCGTCCTGGTCCTGTCCGCGCTCGTCGCGGTGCTCGTCGCACTGACCGTCTCCGGGGTTGCCGACGCCTACGTCGACCGCGCCGTCGAGACCTGGAACAGCTTCCTGAGCTGGATCGGAGGGCTTTTCTCGTGATCTCGCTGCGCTACCACGTCGTCTCCATCACCGCGGTCTTCCTCGCCCTGGCCGTCGGCGTCGTGCTCGGCTCCACGACCCTGTCCCGGTCGCTGCTGTCCGGCCTGACCGACGACAACGAGCAGCTGGCCACGCAGGTCAGCGACCTCGAGGCACAGCGCAACGCCCAGCAGGCCCAGCTCGCCGACGCCGACGACTTCGCCGCCACCGTCGGCCCCATGGCCGTGCGCGGTCAGCTCGACCAGCGCACCGTGGTGATCATCACCACCGCCGGCGCCGACCCGGCCGACCGCGACGCGCTCAAGACCCTGCTCGGCGACGCCGGGGCGCGGGTCACCGGCGAGCTCCAGCTCACCGAGGCGTTCAGCAACCCGGAGAAGGCCGACCAGGTCAAGGACATCGTCATCCGGCTGCTGCCCGCCGGGGTGCAGCTGCCCACCGCGTCCGATCCGGGCAGCCTGGCCGGCGGTCTGCTCGGTCCGCTGCTGCTGATCGGCAAGGACGACAACAAACCGCAGGCCTCGGCGGACGAGACCGCGGCGGCGCTCGCGGGCCTCACCGAGGGCGGCTTCGTCAAGGCCGCCCAGCGGGTGGAGCCGGCGCAGCTCGCGGTCGTGCTCACCGGCGGCGCCGCGGAGGGTGACGGCGCGGGGGACCAGGCGGCGACGGTCGCTCGCTTCGCCACCCAGGTCGACCGGTCCGGCGCGGGAGCCGTCCTGGCCGGCGGCGCTGGGTCCGCCGACGGCACCGGCGCGGTCGGCGTCGTCCGCGCGGACACCGCCGCGACCAGCATTTTGTCCACTGTAGACAACGTGGCGACGCCTGCCGGGCGGGTGGTGACCGTGCTCGCGCTGCGCGAGCAGCTCGAGGGCGGAACCGGCCGCTACGGCAGCGCCGGCAACGCCGAGGCACCGGCGCCGGGTGTACGCACGGAGTAACGCTGCGTGATCTCCAGGTTGGGGTGCGCGTGTCCCGTGAGCGAGCGTCGAGCAGGTGATACGGTGAAAACCCGTGGAGAGTCAGGCGGGATTTCCCGCTGCCAACGGTATCGCCGGTAACGGCTTCGGACCTCGGACCACCCCGCGGGGGGCGGCGCTGGTGCAACACTCACGGACGACCAAGTACGTGTTCGTGACCGGTGGGGTCGCCTCGTCCCTGGGCAAGGGCCTCACCGCGTCGAGCCTCGGGCAGTTGCTCACTGCCCGAGGGCTGTGGGTCACGATGCAGAAGCTCGACCCGTACCTCAACGTCGACCCAGGGACGATGAACCCGTTCCAGCACGGCGAGGTCTTCGTCACCGAGGACGGTGCGGAGACCGACCTCGACGTCGGCCACTACGAGCGGTTCCTCGACCGCGACCTCGTCGGCCGGGCCAACGTGACCACGGGTCAGGTCTACTCGAGCGTGATCGCCAAGGAGCGCCGCGGGGAGTACCTCGGGGACACCGTGCAGGTCATCCCGCACATCACCGACGAGATCAAGGCCCGCATCCGCGCCATGGCCGAGCCCGGTGAGGACGGCAACGCCCCCGACGTGGTGATCACCGAGGTCGGCGGAACGGTCGGCGACATCGAGTCGCTGCCGTTCCTGGAGGCCGCGCGCCAGGTGCGGCACGACGTCGGCCGGGACAACTGCTTCTTCCTGCACGTCTCGCTGGTGCCCTACCTCGCCCCCTCCGGCGAGCTCAAGACCAAGCCGACCCAGCACTCGGTCGCGGCGCTGCGCAACATCGGCATCCAGCCCGACGCCGTGGTGTGCCGGGCCGACCGGGAGGTGCCGAGCGGGCTCAAGCGCAAGATCGCGCTGATGTGCGACGTGGACATCGAGGCCGTCGTCGCCGCCCCGGACGCGCCGTCCATCTACGACATCCCGAAGGTCCTGCACAGCGAAGGGCTCGATGCCTACGTTGTCCGGCGGCTCGGGCTGCCGTTCCGCGACGTGGACTGGACGGTGTGGGGCGACCTGCTGTCGCGAGTGCACAATCCCAAGGAGAGCGTGCGGATCGCGCTGGTCGGCAAGTACGTCGACCTGCCGGACGCGTACCTGTCGGTCACCGAGGCCCTGCGTGCGGGCGGCTTCGCGCACCGGGCCAAGGTCGAGGTGGTCTGGGTCCCCTCGGACACCTGCGAGACCCCGTCCGGCGCCGCCGAACAGCTGTCCGCCGTGGACGGTGTGCTGATCCCGGGTGGGTTCGGCGTGCGGGGCATCGAGGGCAAGATCGGTGCGATCCACTTCGCGCGGGTCAACAAGATCCCGGTACTCGGGCTGTGCCTCGGCCTGCAGTGCATGGTCATCGAGACCGCTCGCAACCTCGCCGGCATCACCGAGGCGAACTCCGCCGAGTTCGACGAGACGACCCCGGAGCCGGTGATCAGCACGATGGCCGACCAGCAGGATGTGGTGGCGGGGGAGCGGGACATGGGCGGCACGATGCGCCTCGGCGCCTACCCCGCGAAGCTCGTCGCCGGGTCCCAGGTGGCCACCGCGTACGGCACCCGGGAGGTGTCCGAGCGGCACCGGCACCGCTACGAGGTCAACAACGCCTACCGCGAGCGGCTGGGCAAGGCCGGCGTGGTGTTCTCCGGCCTGTCCCCCGACGAGCACCTCGTGGAGTTCGTCGAGCTGCCGGCCGAGATGCACCCGTTCTTCGTGGGCACGCAGGCGCATCCGGAGCTCAAGAGCCGCCCCACCCGGCCGCACCCGCTGTTCGCCGGCTTCGTGAAGGCCGCGCTGACGCGCCGGGCCGCCGAGCGGCTGCCGGTGGAGCTGCCCGAGCCCATGGGGTCGCGTTCGTGAGCGAGCCCGGCACGCACGCCTTCGAGGTGTTGTCCACCGAGGACAAATATGTGGGACGGATCATCGCGGTGCGGCTGGACCAGGTCGCGATGCCCGGCGGGGGCAAGGCGGGCCGCGAGGTCGTGGAGCACCTCGGCGCCGTCGCCATCGTCGCCCTCGACGAGGAGGAGCAGGTCACGCTGATCCACCAGTACCGCCACCCGCTCGCGCGGCGGATCTGGGAGCTGCCCGCCGGCCTGATCGACCAGGCGGGGGAGGACCCGGTCGAGACGGCCCGCCGCGAGCTGGTCGAGGAGGTCGGCCTGGCCGCCGGCGACTGGTCGGTCCTGGTCGACGTCGCCGTCTCGCCGGGGTTCACCGACGAGGCCGTGCGCGTGTACCTGGCGACCGATCTGACCACGGTGGACCGCGTCGTGGAGGGCGACGAGGAGGCGGACCTGGTGGCCCGCCGCTTCCCCCTCGACGAGGCCGTCCGGATGGCGCTCGCCGGCGAGATCGTCAACGGGACCGCGGTCGCCGGCCTGCTCGCCGCCAAGGCGGTGCGCACCGCCGCGCTGCGCCCCCGCCCCGCCGACGCGCCCTGGCGCGACCTGCCCACCCGCCTGCCGAACCGCCAGGCGGGAGAGCAGGGCGACTAGGCACCGCTGCTCGTGCCGGGCGAACCGGCACGAGCAGCGCGGCGAGGTCGCCTCAGGCGACGGCGGTTCCCTCCAGCTCGACCAGCTGGCCCGGGATCGCCAGCCGGGTCACGCCCAGCATCGTCGTGGTCGGGGCCACCCTGGCCGCACCCAGCCGCGAGGCCAGCACGCCGTAGTGCTGGAAGAGCAGGTCGACGTCGGTGGTGTAGACGTTGAGCCGCACGAGGTCGGTCAACGACATGCCGGCCTCGCCGAGCACGGCCTCCAGGTTGTCGATGCTCAACGCCAGCTGGGCCGCCATGTCACCGTCGTGCTGGGGCTTGCCGTCGCTGCTCATCGCGGTCTGCCCGGAGCAGTACAGCGTGCGGGTGTTCCCGGAGACGACCTCGCCCTGGTTGAAACCCATCTCCACCGACCACGTCACCGGGTTGACCGCGGTTCGTTCCAATGCCACAACAGCTCCGTTCGATCATCGGGTGTGTGGCGAAAGCCTCCCAACGAATCACGACATCCTCTGTCATGTATCCCGGACGTGCTCTAGTCGGCCAGCTCGGACTCGGCCTGCCGCACCGCCGCGAACTCCTCCTCCGGCGCGTTCGCGACCAGATGGTGCCGGCTGTAGAAGAAGAAGTAGCCGAGGGCGATCACCAGGATGCCGGCGGTGATCGCGGCGGCCTTCTCGTCGACGAAGAACGTCGCGATCACCGCGGCCACGGCGAGGACCGCGGCGACGCCGGTGGTGACCACGCCGCCGGGGGTGCGGTACGGGCGCTCCAGGTTCGGCTCGCGCACCCGCAGCACGATGTGCGAGACGTTCAGCAGCACGTAGGACACCGTCGCGCCGAACACCGCGATGTTGATCAGGAGCGCGCCGTCCATGGTGGCCGTGGCCAGGACGAAACCGATCGTGCCCGGGACGATCAGGGCCAGGTAGGGGGTCTTGCGCCGGCCGGTCCTCGACAGCCAGCGCGGCAGGTAGCCCGCGCGGGACAGGGCGAACAGCTGGCGCGAGTAGGCGTAGATGATCGAGAAGAAGCTCGCCACGAGACCGGCCAGGCCGACGTAGTTCACGAACTGGGCGAGGAAGTTGTCGCCGCCGTAGGCGGCCCGGATCGCGTCCGGCAGCGGGTTGTCCGACTCGGCGATCTTCGAGGAGCCGGCGGCGCCTGGGGCGACCACGAGCATCAGCGCGGCGAACACCAGCAGCGCGGCCATCGCGGCGACGATGCCCCTCGGCAGGTCCCGCCGCGGGTTGCTGGCCTCCTCCGCCGCGAGCGGAACCCCTTCCACCGCGAGGAAGAACCAGATGCCGTAGACGAACGCGGCCAACACCCCCGCGACCCCGTAGGGCAGGAACGTGCTCGCGCCCGCCGCGTCGGTCGGCGCGATGTCGAGCAGGTTGTCCGCGTCGAACTTGCCGATCATCCCGATCACGAACACGACCAGCGCCACCACCGCGATGCCGGTGATCACGAACATCACCCGCAGCGCCTCGCCGACGCCCCACAGGTGCACGCCGATGAAGATCAGGTAACAGGCCAGGAAGACCGGCCATCCGCTGGTCAGCCCGAACAGGCCGAGCGACTCCACGTACCCGCCGATGAACACCGCGATCGCCGCGGGCGCGATCGCGTACTCGATCAGGATCGCGGTCCCGGTGGCGAAGCCGCCGGTCGGGCCGAGCGCGCGCCGGGCGAAGCCGTAGCCGGCCCCGGCCACCGGCATGGCCGAGGCCATCTCGGCGAGGCCGAAGACCATGCACGTGTACATGACCGCCATCAGCACCGTGGCGATCAGCAGGCCACCCCACCCGCCCTCGAGGAGGCCGAAGTTCCAGCCGGCGAAGTCGCCGGAGATCACGTAGGCGACGCCGAGGCCGGCCAGCAGGACCCACCCCGCCGCTCCGCCGCGGAGCTGGCGCTGCTCGAGGTAGCTCGACTCGACGGTCTGGTACTCGACGTTCTCACGGTGATGCGGAGTCGACATGGGAAGCTCCCTATGGGCCAGCACCAGTCCTTTGACCCGAAAGCGTGATCCTCTCGCCGCCGGCCTGTCAAGACCGCCGCGATTGACACACCCACGACACGCGTGTGCAATGGCTCAGGGCTGATCCTTTGGAGGGCGCGACATGGGACACCGGGACGGCATGCTGAGCCTCGACCGGCTGCGCACCCTGGTCGACGACGGCACGATCGACACCGTGCTGGTCGCGATCACCGACATGCAGGGCCGGCTGCAGGGCAAACGCTGTGCCGCCGAGTACTTCCTCAACGAGGTCGTCTCGCATGCCACCGAGGGGTGCAACTACCTGCTCGCCGTCGACGTCGACATGAACACCGTCGACGGCTACGCCCTGTCCTCGTGGGAGCGCGGCTACGGCGACTTCGTCATGCGTCCCGACCTCGAGACGCTGCGGCTGGTGCCCTGGCAGCCCGGAACAGCGCTGGTGCTCGCCGATGTCGAGTGGGTCGAGGGCGGCCCGGTGGCCCCCTCGCCGCGGCAGGTGCTGCGTCGCCAGCTCGAGCGGCTCGCCGAGCGGGACCTGGTCGCCTACGTCGGCACCGAGCTGGAGTTCATCGTGTTCGAGGACTCCTACGAGCAGGCGTGGGACAAGGCCTACCGCGACCTCAGGCCCGGGAACCAGTACAACGTGGACTACTCGATCCTCGGCACCGGCCGGGTCGAGCCGCTGCTGCGTGACATCCGCAACGGGATGACCGGCGCCGGCATGTACGTGGAGTCGGCCAAGGGCGAGTGCAACCCGGGCCAGCACGAGATCGCCTTCCGCTACGACACCGCGTTGTCCACATGCGACAACCACAGCATCTACAAGACAGGTGCCAAGGAGATCGCCGCCCGCCACGGCAAGAGCCTGACGTTCATGGCGAAGTACAACGAGCGCGAGGGGAACTCCTGCCACATCCACATCTCGCTGCGCGGCGCCGACGGCGCGGCCGTGTTCGCCGGGGACGGACAGCATGGCTTCTCGCCGCTGTTCGAGCACTTCGTCGCGGGCCAGCAGGCGATGCTGCGTGAGCTGACCTACTTCTTCGCCCCGAACATCAACTCCTACAAGCGTTACCAGCCGGGCAGCTTCGCGCCGACGGCGGTCGCGTGGGGCGTGGACAACCGCACCTGTGCGCTGCGGGTGGTCGGGCACGGCGAGTCGCTGCGCGTGGAGAACCGGGTACCTGGTGGGGACATGAACCCCTACCTGGGGGTGGCCGCGCTGATCGCCGCCGGCCTGCACGGGATCGAGAACGAGCTGCCGCTCGAACCCGAGCAGTCCGGCAACGCCTACACCTCCGACGCCCCCACCGTGCCGACCACGCTGCGCGACGCGGCCCGGCTGCTCGGGGAGAGCGAGGGCGCGCGTGCCGCGTTCGGCGACGAGGTGATCGACCACTACCTGAACAACGCGCGGGTGGAGCTCGCCGCCTTTGACGCGGCGGTGACCGACTGGGAGCGGATCCGTGGGTTCGAACGTCTCTAGCCCGCTCATCGGCGTCAGCTCCTACCTGGAGCAGTGCCGGTTCGGCGTGTGGGACATTCCGGCCGCCGTCCTGCCGCGGGGCTACCTCGACGGCATCGTCCACGCCGGAGGCATGCCGGTCCTGCTGCCGCCGGTCGGCACCTGGGAGCCCGCCCACCTGTCCCGACTGGACGGTCTGGTGATCGCCGGCGGCGCGGACATCGACCCGGCCCGCTACGCGGCGACCCGCGAGGCCGCGACCGGGCCGGCGCGCCCGGACCGGGACAGTTCGGAGTGGACGCTGATCGACCACGCGCTGCGGGCCGGGACACCCCTGCTGGGGGTGTGCCGGGGCATGCAGTTGCTGAACGTCGTGCTGGGGGGCACGCTGCACCAGCACCTCCCGGACCAGACGGGGACTGCCGGACACCTGCCGGTGCCCGGGACGTTCGGGCGGGTGCCGGTGAAGGTCATCCCCGGCAGCAGGCTGGCCGCGGCCGTCGGTGACCGCGTGGAGGTGCACTGCCACCACCACCAGGCGGTCGACCGGCTCGGGCGCGGTCTGGTGGCGACGGCCCACGCCGACGACGGGACCGTCGAGGGCGTGGAGCTGCCCGGGGAGAGGTTCGTCGCAGGGGTGCAGTGGCACCCGGAGGAGGACGGAGTGGACCGGCGGCTGTTCCATGCCCTGGTGGAAGAGGCACGCGGATGACCGAGGTGATCAACCCGGCCACCGAGCAGGTGGTCGCGGACGTGCCGCCGCTCTCGGCGGCCGAGACCGACGCGGCGATCGAGCGCGCGCACCGGGCACTGCCGGCCTGGCGGGCGGTGGCGCCGGGGGACCGGGCCCGGCTCCTGCGCCGGTTCGCCGACGCCGTCGACGCCGATGTGGACACCCTCGCCTCGCTGGAGGTGACCAACTCCGGCCACACCATCGGCAACGCGCGCTGGGAGGCGGGCAACGTCCGCGACGTGCTGCACTACTACTCGGCCGCGCCGGAACGGCTGTTCGGCCGGCAGATCCCGGTACCCGGCGGCGTGAACGTCACCTTCGCCGAGCCGCTGGGCGTGGTCGGCGTGATCGTGCCGTGGAACTTCCCGATGCCGATCGCCGGCTGGGGCTTCGCGCCCGCGCTCGCCGCCGGCAACACCGTCGTGCTCAAACCCGCGGAGCTGACCCCGCTGACCGCGTTGCGCCTCGGCGAGCTGGCGCGGGAGGCCGGCATCCCCGAGGACGTGTTCCAGGTGCTGCCCGGCAAGGGGTCGGTGGTCGGGCAGCGGTTCGTGGACCACCCGTTGGTGCGCAAGGTCGTCTTCACCGGCTCCACGGAGGTCGGCCGCCAGGTCATGGCCGGCTGCGCGGCACGCGTCAAACGGGTCACGCTGGAGCTGGGTGGCAAGAACGCCAACATCGTCTTCGCCGACGCCGACCTCGAGCGCGCCGCGGCGAGCGCCCCCTACGGGGTGTTCGACAACGCCGGCCAGGACTGCTGCGCCCGGTCACGGATCCTGGTGCAGCGCACCGTGTTCGACCGGTTCCTGGAGCTGCTCGAACCGGCCGTGCGCGGCGTCGTCGTCGGCGACCCGGCGCAGGAGCGCACCGAGATGGGGCCGCTTATCTCGGCCGCCCATCTCGCTTCCGTCTCGTCCTATCTGGACGACACGGTGGAGGTGGCGTTCCGCGGGAGCGCGCCGGACGGGCCGGGGTACTGGTTCCCGCCCACGGTGGTGCTGCCGCGCACCCCGACCGACCGCACCGTCGTCGAGGAGGTCTTCGGCCCCGTGGTCACCGTGCAGGCCTTCGACGAGGAGGCGGACGCGCTGGCGATGGCCAACGACACCGAGTACGGGCTGTCCGGCTCGATCTGGACCTCGGACGTCGGCCGGGCACTGCGGGTCGCCCGCGGGGTCGAGGCCGGGAACCTCTCGGTGAACTCGCACTCCTCGGTGCGCTACTGGACGCCGTTCGGCGGGATGAAGCAGTCCGGCCTCGGCCGCGAGCTCGGACCGGACGCGCTGGACGCGTTCACCGAGACCAAGAACGTGTTCATCTCCACGGAGAACTGACGGAGGGGGAGCAGGAGTGAAGCGTCTGCGGGACCGGGTGGCGGTGATCACCGGGGCGGCCAGCGGCATCGGGCTGGCCACCGCGCGCCGCTTCGCCGAGGAGGGCGCGGTGGTGGTCGCGGTCGACGTGAACACCGAGGCGATCGAGCCGCTCGCCAAGGAGCTGGGCGGCGACGCGATCACCTGCGACGTCACCGACGAGGCGGCGGTCGAGGCGATGTTCCAGCGGGTCGTGGACACCCGCGGGAGCGTGGACATCGCGTTCAACAACGCCGGCATCTCCCCGCCCGAGGACGACTCCATCCTGGACACCGGGATCGAGGTCTGGGAACGGGTGCAGCGGGTCAACCTCACCTCGGTGTACCTGTGCTGCAAGTACGTGCTGCCGCACATGCGCCGGCAGGGCCGGGGGTCGATCATCAACACCGCCTCGTTCGTCGCCGTGATGGGCGCCGCGACCTCGCAGATCTCCTACTCCGCCTCCAAGGGCGGGGTGCTGGCGATGAGCCGGGAGCTCGGCGTGCAGTTCGCCAGGGAGGGCATCCGGGTCAACGCGCTGTGCCCCGGGCCGGTGAACACGCCGCTGCTGCGGGAGCTGTTCGCGACGGACGCCGCGCGTGCCCAGCGCCGGCTGGTGCACGTGCCGATGGGCCGGTTCGCCGAGCCGGAGGAGATCGCCGCCGCGACCGCGTTCCTGGCGAGCGACGACGCCTCGTTCATCACCGCGTCGACGTTCCTCGTGGACGGTGGCATCTCCGGCGCCTACGTCACCCCGGTCTAGTGCCCGGGAGGCTGCCCGCCTCCGCGGCGGTGTTCCGCCCGGTGCGCACGCGCAACGCGTTCGAGGAGACCGTGGAGCGGCTGCTGCAGGCCATTCGCCTCGGGGTGGCGGCGCCGGGGGAGCGGTTACCGGCCGAGCGGGAGCTGGCCGCCCGGCTCGGGGTGAGCCGGGTGACGCTGCGCGAAGCGATCAGGGCGGTGGCCGACGCGGGCTACGTGGAGTCGCGCCGGGGCCGCTACGGCGGCACGTTCGTGGCCGAGGACCTGCCCAGCCTGCCGCGGCCGCGCCGGGGCGCCACCCCGACCGGCGCAGAGCTGGAGGACGTGCTGACGCTGCGCAGGGTGCTGGAGAGCGGGGCGGCGGAGTCGGCGGCGGCCCGCTCGTTGAGCCCGGCCGAGCGCCAGCACCTGCGCGGCCGGCTGACCGGCGTCGCCGAGGTGCCCAGGGGTGAGGAGGCCGAGTACCGCCGCCGGGACTCCCGGCTGCACCTGGCGATCGCGGAGGTGACCGCGTCGGCCTCACTCACCACGGCCGTCGCCGACATCCGCACCAAGGTCAACGAGCTGCTCGACGCGATCCCGCTGATCTCGGCGAACATCGAGCACTCCAACGAGCAGCACCGCACGATCGTCGAGGCCATCCTCTCCGGCGACGCGCCGGCGGCCCGGGCGGCGATGGACGAACACGTGGGGGGCACCGCCGCCCTCCTGCGCGGTTTCCTCTAGGGCTATACTCGCCGACGAGTATATGTCGACGAGGAGGTAGCTGTGGGCACGCGCAGGAAGGTCGGGAACCTGCTCGCCCTCGCCGTGCTCGGCACCCTCGCCCAACGCCCGATGCACCCCTACGAGATCGCCTCCCTGCTGCGTGCGCGGGGCAAGGACCGCGACATGGAGATCAAGTGGGGCTCGCTCTACACCGTCGTGCGCAACCTGGCCAAGCACGGCTTCGTGGAGGTCGTCGACAGCCGGCGCGAGGGGGCGCGACCCGAGCGGACCATCTACCGGATCACCGACGCCGGTCGGGTCGAGCTGGTCGAGTGGACCCGCGAGCTGATCGCGCGGCCGAGGCCGGAGCACCCCGGCTTCACCGCCGGGTTGTCGGTCATGGCCGCGCTCGGCCCGGACGAGGCCGCCGACGCGCTGCGGGAGCGGCTGGCCGAGCTCGACCGCATGATCGCCGCCGACCGGGCGCTGCTGGCCGAGGCCGCCGTCGACGTGCCCCGCCTGTTCCTGGTCGAGAGCGAGTACGAGCTCGCCGTCCGGGAGGCCGAGGCCGCCTGGGTCCGCGGTCTGCTCGACGAGCTGACCAGCGGTTCGCTGCCCGGGGTCGACGCCTGGCGTCGCTGGTACGAGACCGGCGAGGTCGCGCCGGAGCTCGCCGAGCTGGCGGAGAGGGGGATACCCGAGGACTAGGCGATGAACGCCCCGGCGGCGGTGCTGCAACACCACCGCCGGGGCCACCTGAACACCGAACCGAGCCCATGAGGAACCCGGTCACGGGTGTGGCAACCACGAGAGTAGCCGGACCTCCTCCTGGGCCGATGACGCACACGAACACACAGGAGAGAGAGTCATGGGCAAGGTAGGGAGCGCGCTCGTCGTGGGCGGCGGCGTCGCTGGACCGGTCACCGCGCTGGCGCTGCGGAGGGCCGGCATCGACGCGACCGTGTACGAGGCGTATCCGAGCACCGCCGACGGCGTCGGCGGCACGCTCGCGCTGGCGGCCAATGGTCAGGCCGCGCTGGAGCTCGTCGGCGCGCGCGACGCGGTGGTGGACAGCGGCGTGCCGATCACCCGGCAGGTCCTGTCGTTCGGTGGCCGGGAGGTGGAGGTGCCCGGCCTGACCGGGGTGGCGCCGGCGCGGCTGCTGCGCCGGGCGGACCTGTACCGGGCGTTGTACGACACGGCGGTGGGCGCGGGCATCCGGTTCGAGCACGGCAAACGGCTCGTGGGGGCGGACGAGGACGGCGACGGCGTCACCGCCCGGTTCGCCGACGGCACGACGGCCACCGCCGACGTCCTGGTCGGCGCGGACGGCGTGCACTCGACGGTGCGCGGCCTGGTCGACCCGGCGGCACCCGGGCCCGGCTACACCGGCCTGCTGAGCCTGGAGTCGGTCGTGGACCGACCGGTGCCGACCGAGACCGGCAGCATGCACTTCACGTTCGGCAGGCGGGCGTACTACCTGTACTGGCGCCGGCCCGACGGGCGCACGGGCTTCGGCGCCAACCTGCCCCGCGAGCGCCCGATGCGCCTGGCCGAGGCGAGGGCGGTGCCGGCGCAGGAGTGGCTGCGCCAGCTGCGGGAGGCCTACGGCGAGGACGAGCCGGGCGGGAACCTGGTCCGGCACATCGACCCGGAGCGGCTGACCGTCACCGGTGCGCTGCACATCATGCCGCCCGTGCCGAACTGGTACCGGGGACGGCTCGTGCTGGTGGGCGATGCGGTGCACGCGCCGTCGAACAGCTCGGGCCAGGGTGCGTCCCTGGCCGTCGAGAGCGCTGTCGAGCTGGCGCGCTGCCTGCGCGACCTGCCCGACCCGGCGTCCGCGTTCGCCCGCTACGAGCGGCTGCGCAGGCCACGCGTGGAGGGCATCGCCGCCCGGGCGGCCAAGTTGAACTCGCTGAAGGCGCCCGGGCGGCTCACCCGCGCCGCCCTGCCGCTGCTGATGCGGCTGCTCACCAGGACCGTGATGCGCCCGGAGAAGACCTACGGCCCCGAACTGCGCCACCGAATCGACTGGGACGCACCGGTCAGCTAGTCCCGCAAGGGCCGGCCGCGGGGGTCGGTGCCGCCGTTCACCAGCAGCAGGATGCCGTCGATCATGCTCCAGATCACGCCGACGAACATGAACGCGGTGAACAGCTGGGCCAGGCCGATCGCCGTGTGCCCGGTGTAGAAGCGGCCGACGCCGAACGGCAGCAGCAGCTGCATCACGCCCGCTGCGACCCGGCTCTTGTCCGAGTACACCACCGGTGGCGGCGGGGCCTGCGGGAACACGGGCAGCGGCGCCGCCGGTGGTGCCAGGAACGGCGGGTAGGGGGCCGGCAGGTCCTCGAACAGGCGGCGGAGCTCGCCGCGGGTCCGGGAGTCGAGCGCGGCACCGACCCGCTCCTCGTACTCCTCGACGCGCAGCCGGCCCTCGGCGAAGTGGGTGCCCAGGGCTTCCACGGCGGACTCACGCTCGGCCGTGCCGGCACGGATCTCGTCGTTCCCGAGCGGTGCACCCACGAAATCCACGATACGTCAGCGCGCCACGCGAGCGGCGTTCGACGAAACCGGCCCGGCCGGCAATAGGCTGGTCGCTCGGCGAGGAGGTGGGCATGGACGAGGTCGCGCCCGCGCTGGCCGACGCCGTTGCCGCGTACCTCGACCACCTCGCCGTGGAGCGGGGGACCTCCGCCAACACCCTCGACGGCTACACCCGCGACCTGCGCCGCTATGCCCGCCACCTCACCGCGTGCGGGGTGCGCGAGCTGACCGGTGTCGGCGAGGCACACGTCGCGGCGTTCCTCGCGGTGCTGCGCGAGGGCGACCGGGACCACCCGCCGCTGGCCGCGTCCTCCACGGCCAGGGCCCTGGTCGCGGTGCGCGGGCTGCACCGGTTCGCCGTCCGCGAGGGCCTGGTCGAGCTCGACCCGGCACGCGAGGTCCGGCCGCCCGCCACGCCCCGGCGCCTGCCCAAGGCCCTCCCGGTGGACGACGTGCTGCGCCTGCTGGACACGCCCGCGGCCGAGGGGGCCGGCCCGCTGCGCGACCGCGCCCTGCTCGAGCTGCTCTACTCCACCGGCGCGCGCATCTCCGAGGCGGTCGGCCTGGACCTCGACGACGTCGACGCCCGGGAGCGGACCGTCCTGCTCGACGGCAAGGGCGGCAAGCAACGCCTGGTCCCGATCGGGCGACCGGCGCTGGACGCGCTGGACGCGTATCTCGTACGGGCCCGGCCGGGTCTCGCCGTCCGGGGCCGCGGCACGCCCGCGGTGTTCCTCAACCTCCGCGGCGGCCGGCTCTCCCGGCAGAGCGCCTGGCAGGCGCTCAAGGTGGCGGCCGAGCGGGCCGGCATCGCCGCCTCGGTCTCGCCGCACACCCTGCGGCACTCCTTCGCCACCCACCTGCTCGAGGGCGGCGCGGACGTGCGCGTGGTGCAGGAGCTGCTCGGGCACGCCTCGGTCACCACGACCCAGATCTACACGCTGGTCACGGTGAACACGCTGCGTGAGGTCTACGCGACCGCCCACCCGAGGGCACGCACGCCCGTCGCCGAGCGCCGGTGAGCTCAGTCCAGCTGGAACAGCGTCAGCTGGAGCCCGGCCGGCCCGTCCAGCCGGGAGTTCGTCGAGCGGAACGGGGTCTGCCTCGGCTCGCCCAGCACCGTCCCGCCGGCCTCGGCCAGCGCGCCGGTGGTCGCGGCCACGTCGTCGACCTGGAAGGCGACCCGCACGTGACCCGCCACCCGCCGCCCCACCTCGACCTCGTCGATGTACTCGGCGGTGGCCGGCTCGGCGATCTCCAGCGTCGCCCGGCCGGCGTCGAGGATCATCACGCGGCCCCGCGGCGGCTGTACGGCATCCCGCTCGGGCAGCCCGAGCACGTCGCGGTAGAAATGCACCGCCTCGTCGTAGTCCGTCGCGGTGACGACGAGGCGAAGCTCGGAAACCGGCACGGTGCCTCCCAAGGATCATGCGTCCGACCTGGCAACCTTACGGCGAGTCTCGTTGCCGGTCGCGGAACGCCATCTCTAAGCTTCGGCGCACAGCGCGGACGACAAGGAGCTAGGTCGTTATGTCGACAATGCATCCCTCGGAACGGGAGCTCAGCCTCGCCCCACGAGCGGCTTCCGACGAGGACGAGGCGCTCGACGACAGCACGAACGGCTCGCTGGGCCCGACCGGCCGGCCCAAGCGGCACATCCCGGAGCCGCCCCTGCTCAACGGGCACGGCCCGGCCAAGGTGCTGGCACTGTGCAACCAGAAGGGTGGGGTCGGCAAGACCACCTCGACGATCAACCTGGGCGCCGCCCTCACCGAGTTCGGGCGCCGGGTGCTGATCGTGGACTTCGACCCGCAGGGCGCGCTCTCCGTCGGCCTGGGCATCCCGGCCCACCAGCTGGACCGGACCATCTACAACGTCATCATCGAGCGGTCGACCACCGCCGCGGACGCTGTCATCCGCACCGGCGTGGAGAACATGGACCTGCTGCCGAGCAACATCGACCTGTCCGCGGCCGAGGTCCAGCTCGTCGCCGAGGTCGGGCGCGAGCACGCGCTCATGCGCTCCCTGCGGCCGGTGATCGACCACTACGACTACATCCTCATCGACTGCCAGCCCTCGCTGGGCCTGCTCACGGTGAACGCGCTGGCCGCGGCCGACGGGGTGCTGATCCCGCTGGAGTGCGAGTTCTTCAGCCTGCGCGGGGTGGCCCTGCTCATCGACACCATCGAGAAGGTGCGGGAGCGGCTCAACCCGAAGCTGGAGATCACCGGCATCCTGCCCACCATGTTCGACCCACGCACGCTGCACTCCCGCGAGGTCATCGCGCGCGTCGTCGAGCGGTTCGACGACATCGTGTTCGACACGGTGATCAACCGGACCGTCCGGTTCCCGGAGACCACCGTCGCCGGCGCGCCGATCACCGTGTGGGCGCCCCGGTCCGCGGGGGCCAAGGCCTACCGGCAGCTGGCGCGCGAGGTCATCTCGCGTGAGGTGGCGATGGCCAGGTGAGCCGTCGTGCCTCGCTGCCCGGTGCGGCGGAGCTGTTCCGGCCCACGGCCGGGCCGAACGAGGAGAGCTGGTCGGCTCCGCACGCCGCGCCGCGGCGGGGGTCGCCGCGGCAGAAGCACACCTCGAAGATCACCGTGTACGTGTCCGACGAGGAACTGCTCGCGCTCGAGCACGCCCGGCTCGCGCTGCGTGCGACGCACGGCCTCGCCGTCGACCGCGGCCGTGTCGTCCGCGAGGCGATCGCGGTGGTGCTCGCCGACCTGGAGGAGCACGGCGAGGACTCGGTACTGGTGCGACGATTGCGCCATGACACCGGGAAGTAGCGCTCGTTGATCTCATCTGGTCCAGGCGCCGCACCCGAGGACGACGCGGCGCCGCCGTCGCGGTTCACCGTGCGGTTGTCGAACTTCGAGGGTCCGTTCGACCTGCTGCTGCAGCTGATCTCCCAGCACGAGCTGGACGTGACCGAGGTCGCACTGCACCGCGTCACCGACGACTTCATCGCCCACCTGCGGCAGGCGGGCGACGACTGGAACCTCGACGAGACGACGGAGTTCCTGGTGGTCGCGGCGACGCTGCTCGACCTCAAGGCGGCCCGCCTGCTACCCACCGGCGACGTCGAGGACGAGGAGGACCTGGCGCTGCTCGAGGCTCGGGACCTGCTGTTCGCCCGGCTGTTGCAGTACCGGGCCTACAAGCAGGTGGCCGCGCTGTTCGCCGAGCTGGAGGCGGGCGCACTGCGGCGCTACCCCAGGTCGGTGGCGCTGGAGGAGCGGTTCGCCGCGCTGCTGCCGGAGGTCATGCTGGGCGTGAGCCCGGAGCGGTTCGCCGAGATCGGCGCAGCGGTGTTCCGCCCCAAGCCGCCGCCGACGGTGTCGATCGACCACCTGCACATGGGACGGGTGTCGGTGCGGGAGCACGCGTCGGTGCTGCGGGTGCGCCTCGCCGACCTGGGCCAGGCCTCGTTCGGCGAGCTGGTGGCCGACTGCGAGCACAGCATCGAGGTGGTGGCGCGGTTCCTGGCGCTGCTCGACCTGTACAAGGAGGACGTGATCACCTTCCAGCAGGAGGAGGCGCTCGCGGAGCTGCACGTACGGTGGACCGGCGGCAGCGTCGAGGAGGCCAGAGCCGCGGCCGGCACCGACCAGGGCGGAGAGGAGGAGTACGGATGAGCACATCCCAGGAAGAGGACCGCACCACACCGCCACCACCCGCCGACGCCGACCCGCCGACCGAGGTGGTGGATTCGGGCGAGGGCGCTGGCCTGGAGCCCGAGGCGCGCGTCACCGAGGTGGTGGGCACGCGCGAGCCTGCCGACGCGGACCTGCCCACCGAGGTGGCGGAGCCGAGCGAGGGCGCCGATCTCGAGCCCGAGGCGCCCGTCACCGAGGTGGACGCGGACGAGCCTGCCGACGCGGATCCGCCGACCGAGGTGGTGGAGTCCGGTGAGGCTGCCGCCGTCGAGACCGTGGTGCCCGGAACTGATCTGGTAGAGCCTGGCGAGGACGCCGCCGTCGAGTCCGACGTGCCCGCCACCGAGTCCGATTTGGCGCCCGCCGACGCCGACCCGCCCACCGAGGTCGTCGGGGAAGCACCCGACACGGTCTCCGAGCCAGCCGATCCAGCCGCCGACCAGGCCGAAGGCGCCGAGGAGGAGCTGCCGGAGCTGACCGACGAGGAGCTGGAGAACACCCTCGAGGCCCTGCTGCTCGTCGTCGACTCGCCGGTGGAGGAGGAGGCGCTCGCCGGGGCCACCGACACCACCGTCGCCCGGGTGCGGGAGACGGTGCTGCGGATGGCCGCGGAGTACGCCGAGCGCGGGCGCGGCCTGGACCTGCGCCACGCGGGCGGCGGCTGGCGCTTCTACACCCGCGACCGCTACGCCCCCTACGTCGAGAAGCTGCTGCTCGGTGGCCAGCGCGCCAAGCTCACCCGGGCCGCCCTCGAGACGCTCGCCGTGATCGCCTACCGCCAGCCGGTGACCCGCGCCCGGGTCGCTGCCGTGCGCGGGGTCAACTGCGACGGCGTCATCCGCACCCTGCTGGCCCGCGGGCTCGTCGAGGAGACCGGCACCGACACCGAGACCGGCGGCTTCCTCTACCGTACGACCGAACTGTTCCTCGAGCGGCTGGGACTGTCCTCCTTGGACGACCTGCCGCCGATCGCACCGCTGCTGCCGGAGGTCGACTCCATCGATGACGTCTGACGAGGGAATCCGGCTGCAGAAGGTCCTCGCCCAGGCGGGGATCGCGTCCCGGCGCGCCGCCGAGGAGCTGATCGCCGAGGGTCGGGTGAGCGTGGACGGCCGGGTGGTGACCGAGTTCGGGCGCCGCGTGGACCCCGACAACGTCGTCATCCACGTCGACGGGGTGCGCGTCGTCGTCCGCGCCGACCTCACCTACCTGGCGTTCAACAAGCCCCGCGGGGTGCACTCGACGATGTCCGACGACCGCGGGCGGAAATGCGTCGGCGACTACGTGCGCGACCGCGGCGAACGGCTGTTCCACGTCGGCCGGCTGGACGCGGACACCGAGGGACTGCTGCTGCTCACCAACGACGGCGAGCTGGCCCACCGGCTCATGCACCCGTCCTTCGTGGTCCGCAAGACCTACCTCGCCGAGGTGTCCGGCCAGATCGGCCGTACGGTCGGCCGCGAGCTCCGCGAGGGCATCATGCTCGACGACGGTCCGGTCCAGGTGGACGGGTTCCGGGTCGTGGACTCCAGCGGCGGGCGCACGCTCGTGGAGGTCGTGCTGCACGAGGGCCGCAACCACATCGTGCGGCGGCTGCTCGCGGAGGTCGGCCACCCCGTGCGCAAGCTGGTCCGCACCCAGATCGCCGAGGTTCGCCTCGGCAACCAGCGCCCGGGCTCGCTGCGCGCGCTCACCCGACCGGAGGTCGGCTCGCTGTTCGCGGCCGTCGACCTGTGATGTCCTGGATCCGACCCGTCGAGCGGGGCTGGGTCGTGCGCGAGGAGGTGCCCGGACCGGACGTCGACGAGTTCGCCGAGCCCGACCGGGTCGTCGCCGCCCTGCACCGCCGCCACGAGGGCACGCTGCTCGCCGTCCAGCACCCGCACCGGACACCGCCTGCCATCGAGCAGGGCCTCGGGCTGCTCGACGCGCTGCCGCACGCCCGATCCACCCTGTCGGTGCTGTTGCACACCGCCTACCGCGCCGTCACCGACGTCGTCGCGCCGTACGAGGTGGACGGTCCGGACGGGACGGCCTGCGGGCTGCTCTGCCTGGTCGACCCGGCGGCCGTCGACGCCGACGGGCTGGTGCGGGTTCGGCACAGTGAGCAGGTCTACCCGGAGATCGTCGCCGAGCGGGCGCGGGTGCTCGCCGGCCTTGGCTATGCCACCAGCGCGGCGATGCTCGTCCCGGTCGCCGAGCGGGACACGCTGACCGCGGCCGTGCGTGCCGCCGTCGCGGGGGAGGAGCCGGTGGTCTCCACAGTGGACAGCGGAGGTCGCCGGCACCGGTTGTGGCTGCTGGGACCGGGCCCGCGGCGGGAGACCGTGCTCGCCGAGGCCGGCGCGCACCCGTTGATGGTCGCTGACGGCAACCACCGCGTCGCCGCTGCGGCCACCGCCCGGTTGACCGGGCTGCTCGCGCTCGTCACCGCCGGACCGGCGCTGCGGGTCGGCGCGTTCCACCGGGTGCTCGTCGGCACCGGGCTGACCGCGGCCGCACTCGCCGAGGCCTGGCGGCGCATCGGGCTGTCGGTCGCCGAGACCCCCTCCGCCGAGAGGCCGACGCACACCGGCACGGTCGTCGTGCGCTGTCCGGAGGCGACACTGCGGGTGGAGTTACCGGCGGGCGGTGAGGACCACGCGCTCGTGGAGGAGGTGCTGGTCCGCCGGGCGTTGGGTGTCGACCCCGAGGGACCGAACGTCCGACCGCTCCCCGACGGGCGGGAACCACCGTCCGATGCGGACGCTGTCCTCCTGCTCGCCCCCGTTCCGCTCGCCGACGTCCTCGCCGTCCACGCTGCCGGCGAGCGTATGCCGCGCAAGAGCACGTACTTCACCCCGAAGCCGCGCAGCGGGCTGCTCCTGGCCGAGTTACGCGGCAGCCGGCCGTAGCCGGGCCGAGGCCAGCCGCATCACCGGCTCGACCACGCGGGCGGCCAGCGGCCCGGACACCGCCATGATCAGCACATAGGCCGTCGCAAGGGCGGCCAGCTCGGCCTCCACCGCGTTCGCCGAGACCGCGAGGCCCGCGATGACGATGGAGAACTCGCCCCGCGCCACGAGCGCCGCGCCCGCCCGCGCCCGCCCCATCCTGGCGATCCCCTGCCGCTTCGCGGCCCACCAGCCGGTGGCCACCTTCGTGATCGTCGTGACCGCGGCGAGCCCGAACGCCGCACCCAGTACCGGCGGCATCGTCGCCGGATCCGTGTTCAGCCCGAACACCACGAAGAACATCGCCGCGAACAGGTCCCGCAGCGGCTCGAGCATCCGGGTGGCGTTCTCGGCGGTCGACCCTGAGATCGCGATTCCCAACAGGAACGCGCCGACCGCCGCCGAGACCTGGAGCTGCTGGGCGACGCCGGCGACGAGCAGTGCCGCTCCCAGCACGCGCAGCAGGAACACCTCAGGGCTCTGACTGTCCACGATGGCCGACACGTACCGGCCGAAGCGCAGCGCGAGGACCAGCACCAGCGTCACCACGACCAGCGAGATCCCGGTGGCGCTCAACCCGCCGAGCAGCGTCGCGCCGGCGAGTACACCGGTGAGGATCGGCAGGTAGACGGCCATCGCCAGGTCCTCGAACACGAGGATCGAGAGCACGACCGGGGTCTCGCGGTTGCCCAGCCGACCCAGGTCGCCGAGAACCTTGGCGATGATGCCGGACGAGGAGATGTAGGTGACCCCGCCCATCACCAGCGCGCCCACCGGCCCCCAGCCCAGCATCAGCGCCACCGCGACCCCCGGCAGCGCGTTCAGCACCAGGTCGACCACACCGGCCAGGTAGGACTTGCGCAGGCCGGTGACCAGCTCGGCGGCCGAGTACTCCAGGCCGAGCAGCAGGAGCAGCAGGATCACGCCGATCTCGCCGCCGAGCGTGGCGAACTGCTCGATGCCCTCCAGAGGCAGGATGCCGCCGTGACCGAAGGCGAGACCGCCGAGGAGGTAGAACGGGATCGGGGAGATGCCGATCTTCCAGGCGATCCGGCCCAACACGCCGAGACCGAAGAAGATCGCACCCAGCTCGACCAGTGCGATCGATGTTTCGTGCACGCGCCGCTACCCGCGGTCGATGAGGTCGGCCGCCTTGGCCAGCCCTTCGTTGGTGCCGACCGTGATCAGGGCGTCACCGCCGCCGAGCACGAAGTCCGGACGGGGTGAGGGGTGGACGGTTCCCGCGCGCACCACGGCCACCACGGACACCGCGGTGCGGGAGCGCAGCTGGGTGTCGCCGAGCGTGCGACCGTCGAAGGGGGATCCGTGCACCAGCGGCAGCTGCTTGGTGTGGACACCGGTCAACCCGTTGTTCTCCCTGGACAGCTCCGCCACCAGCTGCGGGGCGCCGAGCAGGCCCGCGAGCGCGCCGGCCTCGTCCGGAGACAGCGGGATCGACGCGGTACAGGCGTCCGGGTCGTCCTCACGGGAGATGATCAGCTCGAAGCGACCGTCCCGGTAGGTGATGACACCGATTCGTCGCCCGGCACGGGACACGAAGTCCTGGCGCGTGCCAATCCCGGGAAGGGGGGTCACCTCGACGTTCACCATGTCAGCGTAAACGACCGGAACGGCGGTTTTCTTCCCCGCGGCCGTGCCCACGGCGTGTTCCGCGTCTCGCTACCGCCCGCTTCCGGCCACCGCGTCGATGTGCCCGACGAGCGTCGGCCAGAGCGCGCGAGGCAGGTCGTGACCCATCCCCGGGACCGTGACGAACCTGGCCCCGGGGATGGCCTCGGCGGTGGCCCGCCCCGCCCGCACCGGTTGGACGGGGTCGTCCTCACCGGTGAGGACGAGCGTCGGCGCCGTGATCCTGGACAGCTCGGCGCGCCGGTCGCCGGCCGAGCGGACGGCCGCCGCCTGGCGCCGGGCGGCGGCGAAGTCCGTCCGGTCCGGGAACGCCCGGTGGGCGACGTCGCGGACCCAGTCCTCCTCCGGCGGGTGAACCCGGGAGCCGACGATGCGGAACACCGCGAGCAGCTGCTCGCCGGCGGCCTGGGCGTCACGGGGTCTGCGCGCGGCGACGGCGAAGTACCGGAGCAGGGTGCGGAGCTTCGCGCGGTCCCACCGCACGCGGTGGTCCGGCGCGGAGGACGCTCACCCCGCGCCTCCCGGGTCGGGGAAGACGACGGCGAGGACCTCGGCCACGATGCCCGGCACGTCGATCTCCGGGTCCACCCCGCGGCGCAGGGTCAGGCTCCCGCCCAGCGCGGCCAGCACCACGACCACGCGCGAGAGCGGCAGCGCGGGCTCGATGCCCAGCCGGGAGCAGGTGCGCTCCAGCACCGCCACGATCTCCTGCTCGTGGCCGCGCTGTGCGGCGACCGCGGCGGCGGCCGTCTCCGGCTGGCCCGCCACCGCGGCCATGAACTCCGCCGCCGTCCGGCTCCAGCGCGCGGCGTCCTCGTCGTCGACCGGTCCGTTCGGGGTCAGCGCGGCGACGAGGTCCTCCCGGCTCGCCGCGCGCCCGAGCGCCTCCTCCAGCAACCGCAGGTGGGCCTGTGAGCGGGCCTCGATGGCCGAGAGCCAGAGCCCTTCCTTGCCGCCGAAGTGCTTGTAGACCGCACCACGGGTGTAGCCGGCCTCGGCGGCGATCTCCTCGACGGTCGCGGCGAGGAAGCCGCGCCGCAGGAGCACCGTCCGCCCCGCCTCCAGCAACCGCTCGTGGGTGCGCCGCTGCTGCTCGGTACGCGTCAGCCGTTCCATGACCCTCACTCGGTAACACTATGTTTCTGGAGACAGAACGTTACCAAACGAGGTAGGGTGGTGGCGTGGCCGTCGTTCTGACCTTCCTCGCGTGCGCGGCGCTCTACACGCTGGTGCTGGTCGGCCTGGTGAAGCTCGCCGCCCGGGCCAAGCGGCGGGGGATAGCCAGCGCCGCGATGAGCGCGGTGGACGAGATCTGGCACCCGATCGCGGTCCAACCCCAGCACGAGATCCGCGTGGAGCGCGAACGCGTGACGCCGGTCCAGGCGCCGGGAGACCCCCTCGAGGGCGAGCCTCAGCGGTAGAGGTGGCGGGCGATGATCTCCCGCTGGATCTCACTCGCCCCCTCGTAGATGCGCGGTGCGCGGACCTCCCGGTAGAGGTGCTCGAGCAGGTGGCCCCGCTCCAACGCGCGGGCGCCGTGCACCTGGATCGCGACGTCCACCGCCTGCTGGGCGGTCTCGGTGGCGAACAGCTTCGCCATGGCCGACAGGTGCCCGGTGCGCCCGGTTCCCGTGCGGGTCGCGTCGTCGTAGGCCTGCGCCGCGTCGTGGACCAGCAGGCGGGCGGCGTGCAGCCGGGTCGCGACCTCGGCCAGCTGGTGGCTCACCGCCTGAAACTCGCGCAGCGGCCGCCCGAAGGCCCGGCGGTCGGCGGTGTGGGCGACCGCCGCGTCGAGTGCGGCCTGGGCCATGCCCACGGCGAACGCGCCGACGCTCGGGCGGAACATGTCCAGCGTGCGCATGGCGACCGTCCACCCGGCGTCGACCTCGCCGAGCACGGCCGAGGCGGGCACGTGGACCCCGTCGAACCGCAGCCGGCCGATGGGGTGCGGCGAGACCAGCTCCTGTCGGGTGCCGGTCAGCCCGGGTGCCGTGCCCGCAACCGCGAACGCGGTGATGCCGCGGGAGCCGCGGTCGGCGGTGCGGGCGAACACGGAGTACACCGCGGCGTCCGGCGCGTTGGAGATGAACGCCTTCTCGCCGGTGAGCCGCCAGCCGTCGCCGTCCGGTTCCGCGCGCAGGGCGAGGGAAGCGACGTCCGAGCCGGCGCCCGGCTCGGTCAGGGCGAAGCCGACAGCGACCTCGCCGGCGGCGATCCGCGGCAGCCATTCGTCCACAGTGGAGGCAGTACCGGCGAGCAGGATGGGGTAGGCGCCGAGGCCCTGCAGGGCGAACGCGGTCTCCGCCTCCGTGCACTGCCGGGCGAGGCCCTCGCGGACCAGGCACAGCGTGGTGGCCGAGGTCGGTACGTAGCCGTCGTCGGCCCGGCGGAAGATCTCGCCGAGCAGGCCCTCCTCGCCCAGCGCGCGCAGCAGCGCGTGGTTGACCGTGCCCGGCTCCCCGGAGTCGGCCACCGGTCGCAGCCGCCGGGCGATCTCCACCGTGCGTTCGAGCAGGCTCATCCCGGGACCACCGCCGTGCCCACCAGCTCGACCAGGGCTTCCTCGTCGAACAGCGCGGCGACGCCGAGCAGCGCGACGGCGGGGTAGTACCGGCCGAAGTGCTTGCGCCAGACCGGGGCCAGCTCGGCGAGCGAGGCCTTGTACTCGGGTACGGCGGTCGTGTAGATCACCATGCGCACCAGCTGGTCCGGCGTCCCGCCGGCGGCGGCGAGCGCGGTGACGACGTTGCCGGCGGCGACGTCGAACTGCTCGACGACCGTGCTCCCGACGATCCGGCCGTCGGGTCCCTGCGCGGTCTGCCCGCCCAGGTAGACGGTGCGTCCAGGACCGGCCACCACTGCGTGGGCGAAGCCGACCGGTTCGGCGAGGCCGGGGGCGTTCACGATCTCGTTCACCGGCCGCTCCACTGTGGACGTCGTCCTGCCGACCAGGCGGCGAAGAACTCCGCGTGGTCGTCGCTGCGCATCAGCAGTGCCTGGGTCATCGCCTCCAGCTCGATCGAGCTGCCGAGGTCCATGTCCAGCTCCCGGGTCAGCAGCACCTTGGTCGTGGAGTAGGCGAGCGCGGGGCCCTGCGCCAGCCGCGCGGCCAGCGCGGCGGTCGTCTCCGCGAGCTCCTCGTCGGGTACCACCTTCGTCGCCAGCCCGATCCGGTCCGCGTACGCGGCGTCCACCCGGTCGCCCAGGACCAGCAGCTCGGTCGCCCGGCCGAGCCCGACGAGCCGGGGGAGCAGGTAGGCCGAGCCCATGTCCGCGCCGGCCAGGCCCACCTTGGTGAACAGGAACGCGAACGACGCCGACTCGCCGAGCAGCCGGAAGTCGCTGGCCAACGCGATCACGGAGCCGGCCCCGGCGGCGACCCCGTTGACCGACGCGATCACCGGCAGCGGGCACTCCCGCAACGCCTTGACCACCGCACCGGTCATCCTGGTGAACTCGAGCAGCTGGGCGGGTGCCATCGCGCGCAGCTCGCCGATGATCTCCTCGACGTCCCCGCCCGAGCAGAAGCCGCGGCCCCGCCCGGTGAGCACGAGGACGCGCACGTCGCCGCGGTGAGGCAGCTCGGCCAGCAGGTCGCGCAGGTCGGCGTAGACGTCGAAGGTGAGCGCGTTCAGCTTGTCCGGCCGGTTCAGCGTGACCGTGGCGACGCCGTCGGCGACCTCCAGGTCGAAGTGGTGCCAGGCCTGCGTGAAACCCGGCGATGCCCTGAACGGGCTCATGCTTGGATACCTCCTCCATCCAGGACGATCGCCTGTCCGTTGATCGCACCCGCTTCGGGTGCGGCCAGGAACGCGACGGCGAACGCGACCTCCTCCGGCTCCAGCAGCCGGCCCAGCGGGGACAGCGCGGCCAGCGAGGCCTCGCTGTCCACGGTGGACCGGCCGGTGGTCTCGGCGACGCGAGCCACGCTGCGGGCGGTCATGTCGGTCCGCACGAACGCGGGGCAGACGGCGTTGGCCGTCACACCGGTGCCCGCGACCTCCGCGGCCACCGCACGCATCAGCCCGAGCGCGGCGTGCTTGGAGGCCGAATAGGCTGCCGTGTAGGGCGCGCCGACCCGGCCGGCCGTCGAGGCGACCGTGACGATCCGGCCGCGGTCCCGCTCGCGCATGCCCGGCAGGACCGCGCGGGTGCACAGGAACGCGCCGGTCGCGTTCACCTCGAGCTGCGCCTGCCAGGAAGCCGTGTCGGTCCGGTGCACGGGTGCGCTGTCGGCGATGCCGGCGTTGTTGACCAGCACGTCCACCGGGATCGTGCCGAGTACGGCACCCACGGCGTCCTCGTCGGTGACGTCGAGGTCCTCCCGGTTGAGCGCCACGACCCGGTCGCCCAGATCGGTGAACCGCTGTGCGACGGCGGCACCGATGCCCTTGGTGCCCCCGGTCACCACGACCAGGCGGCTCACCGCAGCTCCCGCAGGGCTCGCCGGTCCAGCTTGCCGTTGGTCGTGCGTGGCAGCTCGGCGACGAACTCGATCTCGTGTGGACGTTTGTGCCCGGACAGCCGGGAGCCGACGAACTCGCGCAGCTCCTCGGCGGAGACCACGGCGCCCTCGCGCAGCACGACGAAGGCCCGGGTACGCACCAGCCCGTCGGTCTCGTGCCCGGCCACGCCGCACTCGAGCACGTCGGGGTGGCCGAGTACGCAGTGCTCGATCTCACCGGGCGCCACCCAGATCCCGCCGACCTTCAGCAGGTCGTCCGCGCGGCCGCGGTAGGTGAAGTACCCGTCGGTGTCCCGGCTGAACAGGTCGCCGGTGCGGACCGTGTCGCCGCGGAAGGTCGCCGCCGACTTCTCCGCGTCCCCGAAGTACTCCCTCGCGACAGTCCCGCCGGTGACCTCCAGCGTGCCGACCTCCCCGTCGGGCACCTCGAGGCCGGTCTCGCCGACCACACGCGCGAGGTAGCCGGGGACGGCCTGCCCGCAGGTGCCCCGGCGTCCGGTGCCCGGCCGGTTCGACACGTAGATGTGGTATGCCTCCGAGGAGCCGATTCCGTCGACCACCTCGACGCCGAACGTCGCGTCCCACCTCGCGTGCAGCTCGGCGGGCAGCGCCTCACCGGCGGAGGTGCACACCCGCAGACAGCTCAGGTCCTGTTCGGACGCCCGCGGGTGGGCGACCATCGCGCTCATCATCGTCGGCACGTTGACCAGGATCGTGGGGCGGTACCGGGCCACCAGCTCGAAGATCCGCTCCACGGTCGTGCGCTCCGGAAACCCGATACCCGCACCGCCGACCCCGAACGGGAACAGCGCTGCCAGGTCGCGGGCGTAGCCGAAGAACAGCTTGGGCACCGGGAGAACGACGTCCTCCTCGACGATGTCGAGCACCCGGCGGGCGTAGTTGTGGTGGCTCAGAACCGGGCTCGCCACCGGGTGCACACATGCCTTGGGCGCCCCGGTACTCCCGGTCGTGAACTTCCAGATCACCACGTCGTCCCGGCTCGTTGGTGCCGGGTCGACCCGGTCGGGTGCCGATGCCGCACGCTGCGCCAGGTCGATCTCGCCGGACCGCAGCTCGGCCGGCCCGACCACCAGCAGCCGGAACCGGTCGCCGGCCGCCTCGCGCATCCGCTCCAGCGTGACCTCGTCGGCGACGACGGCCGCCGGTCGGACGTAGCCGAGGAAGTACTCGTAGTCCTTGACCGGCAGGAACGTGTAGACCTCGGCGGTGACCGCGCCGATGCGCTGGGCGGCGTACCAAGTGGCGACGAACTCGACGCCGTCGGAGAGCGCGAGCAGTACGCGGTCACCGCGACGGACACCGACCGACAGCAGGGCATGGGCGATGCCCCGCACCCGGTCGGCGAGGTCGGCATAGGTGTGCGCGCCGTGCGCCGTCAGCAGGGCCGTCCGGTCGCCGCGTCCCTCCTCGAGGTTGCGGTCGATGAAGTACTCGGCGACGTTGAGCCGCTCCGGCAGGTCCTCGTACCGCATCAGCCGCGCCCCACTTCCCGTACCAGCTCGACGAGCAGCTCGGTCAGAGTGTCGAAGGTGGACGTTCCCTCGTCGGCCGTCGCGGCCGCCGGCGCCCCGCAGTAGGCGCGGTCCATGCCCAGCTCGGTGAAGCTCGAACCGCCCGCCGCCATCGCCGCGGGCAGGTCGACGGTCACCTCGGGCAGGGTGGGCAGCACGTGCTGGTCGACGAGGTCGGGCCGCTCGGCCAGGATGAGCGAGGTCTCGTAGCGGCCCGCGTGGCACGAGCCCGACCGGAACTCCTCGGTAAGCCGCTCGGCGTTGCGGCGGCGGACCAGGTCGAGGTAGGCCACCCCGGCCGTCGCCGTCGCCGCCCGGAGCGCCGCGACGTGCGCGGGCTCGAAGTGGTTGTTCACCACCACGATCCGGTCGAGCCCCTGGGCGGTCAGGGAGCGGCACACGTCGACGACGAGCCCACGCAGCGTCTCCGGCGTGATCGAGACACCGCCGGGGAAGCCCGCGGCGAACTCGGTGACGCCATAGCCCAGGGCCGGCAGGACGAGCACGCGCAGCGCCGGGTCGTCGGCCAACCTGGCGGCGGCCCGCGCGCACATCCCGGTGGAGATCATCTCGTCGGTGCCCAGCGGGGCGTGTGGGCCGTGCGGCTCGACCGCGCCGACCGGCAGCAGCAGGACCGGCACCCGGGGGCCGGCAAGGAGCTCGGCCACCTGGGGCGAGGTCAGCTCCGCAAAGGCGCGCTGGTCTGCCTCCCCGGAATTCGGACTGTTGGTCGCCTCGGGCTGCCCAGGTGCGACTTCGGCACGTACTTGTGGCTGGGTTGCGTCACGTTCCCCTGAGGCGGCAGTTGCGGAGGTTGCCAGAAGGTGTTTCACAGCGACGCCTCCAGCGGGGTTGGGGGCGGATCGAACAGGCACAGGTCCGCCCGGCCGGCGGCCAGGGCGGTGTTCACCTCGTCCGGGGTGGTCAGGTAGCCGCCGACCAGGGTGGGGACGCCGGCCTCGGTGCGGATCCGGTCGGACAGCGCGGTCAGGTAACCGCGCCGGTACTCCGGGCGCGAGGCGGCGCTGCTGTGCCCGGCGCGTACGTGCACCAGGTCGATTCCATGCGCCGCCACGACCCTGGCGTGTTCGACGCCGTCGGCCACGGTCAGCCCGCCCGGCGCCCAGTCGGTGGCGGTGAGCCGGGCGGCGAGCACCCGGTCGGCGGGCCACACCGCGCGCACCGCGTCCACGACCGAGAGCGGGAACCGTGTCCGCTCGGCGCCGTGCACGTCGGTACGCCGGTTGGACAGCGGTGAGAGGAAGCTGGCCAGCAGGTATCCGTCGGCCAGGTCCAGCTCGAGCACGTCGAACCCGGCTACGGCCGCGCGTTCGGCCGCTGCGACGAACTCCGCGCGCACCCGGTCCATGTCCGCCTCGGTCATCTCCGCCGGTACCGCGCAGAACGGCGCGTAGGGCAGCGGTGAGGCCGACAGCAGCGGCCACCCCTCGCGCAGCGGCACGTCCACACCGGACTCGCGGACGGCGCCGCGCCGGCCGGCGTGTCCCAGCCGGACGCCGGCGAGCGCACCGGCCGCGTGCACCCGCTCCACGAGCGGCGCCCAGGACTCGTCCAGCAGCGGGCAGCTCGGCGTCGTGCGCCCGTCCTCGGACACAGCCACGAAGCCGGTCAGTACCAGGCCGGCGCCGGTCCCGGCCGCCGCGACGGGGTCGCCTCCGGCGCGGACGAAACGGTTGCGGACGGTGAGCCCGCCGAGGCGAAGCGGCGCGAACATCGGCGGCGCGGCCACCTCACCAGGCCGGATCCGGTCGGTCCCGGCCGCGTCCGCGGCGAACCACGCGTCCAGCACCCGGACGAGTTGCGGATCCCGCTGGGTGAGGTTGGCGTGGCTGATCCGCCCGCTGCGGGTCAGCAGGTTGAACGCGAACTGGATCGGGGCGAGTCCCAGGTAGCTCTCGACCCGTCCGAAGTAGGCCGCGCTGTCCCCGGCGGCCTGCTGGAACCGCTCGACCACCGGCTGGCGTTCGAGCTCGTAGTCGACCAGCGCGGCCTCGAGGTCTCCCGGCTGCCGGACGAAACTGTTGGCCAGCGCGATGGCGTCCTCCATCGCGAGCTTCGTGCCGGAGCCGATGGAGAAGTGCGCGGTGTGAGCCGCGTCGCCGAGCAGTACGACGTTCCCGACCTCGGTCCTGCCGTGCCAGTGCGTGTTGCGCACGAGCGGGAAGTCCAGCCAGATCGAGCGGTTCGACATCAGTCGGTGGCCCGCGAGGTCCCGTGCGAACAGCTCCGCGCAGAACGCCATGCTGTCCTCTTCGGACATCTGGTCCAGCCCGGCGCGGCGCCAGGTCGCCTCGGTCGTCTCGACGATGAACGTGCTGGTGTGCTCGTCGAAGGGGTAGGCGTGCACCTGGAACAAGCCGGCGTCGGTCGGGGCGAAGATGAACGTGAACGCGTCCAACACCAGGTCGGTGCCGAACCACACGTACTTGCACCCCTGCGGCGTCGAGCTCGTTCCGAACGACCCTGTGCGCCGTAGGGTGCTGTTCGCCCCGTCGGCGGCGACAACCAGGTCAACCTGGTCTGCTGTGGACAGTTCGGCGGGGGACACCTCGACGCCGAACCGCAGCGAGACCCCGAGCGAGCGGGCGCGCCGCTGCAGGATGTCCAGCAGGTGGGTCCGCCTGATCGCCGAGAAGGTGTGCCCCGACGAGCGGAGCACCCGCCCCCGGTAGCGGATGTCGATCGAGGTCCAGCGGGCGAACGAGTCGGTGATCTCCAGGTAGCTCGGGTAGTCCGCGTCGCGCAGGGCGCCGAGGGTCTCCTCGGAGAACACGACACCCCAGCCGAACGTCGCGTCCGGGGCGTTGCGCTCGAGGACGGTGATCTCGTGGCCGGGGTCGGCCTTCTTCAACAGGATCGCCAGGTACAGCCCTGATGGCCCGGCCCCGACCACTGTGACCCGCACTAGCCCACCGCCTCGGCCAGCCGGTCCAGGTCGTCGAGGTCGGCCACGGTCGGGTAGAGGATCAGCTCGTCGCAGCCCTCCGCCTCGTAGCCGCGGACGAAGTCCTTCACCGCGCGCGCCGAGGTGAGGGCGCCGGCGGCGATCTTCTCGGCGAACGGGCCGGTGAAGGCGTAGTAGTCACGCAGGTAGGCACGGCCCCGGTCCGGGTCGCCGAGGGCGAGGTAGCCCTGCCCCCACAGCCGCGGGTCGCCAGGGCGGTCCAGGTCGCGCCAGGCGGCCCTGGCCCGCGCGGCCGCGGAGCCGAACGCGCGGGGCGGACCGCCGCCGTGGGCGTACCCGTCGGCGTACCGGGCCATCCTGGCGAACGCGGCCCCGCTCGAGCCCCCCACCAGCAGCTCGACCGGCGGCCGGGCCGGACCGATCCCGGACGCGTCGAGCCGGCCGCGCAGGAACGCGAGCTGCTCGGACAGCACGGCACCGCGGGTGCGCCGGTCGACCCCGGCCGCCTCGTAGTCGTCGCGCCGGGCGCCGACCCCCAGCCCGAGCGTGAAGCGCCCGTCGGAGAGCGCATCGACCGCGAGGGCCTGCTTGGCCAGCACGGCGGGGGCGCGCAGCGGTCCGATCGCGATGTTGGTCGCCAGCCGGACGCGGGAGGTGACCGCCGCGGCGGCGGACAGCGCGGCGAACGGCTCGATGCTGTCGTAGACCAACCGGTCGAGCACCGCGACGGTGGCGAACGGGCCGGTGTCGGCGCGCCGGGCCCACTCCACGAGCAGCGCGCCGGAGGTTCCGGGAACCGTGTTGGGCAACCCGATGCCGACCTTCACCCCGGACACATTACGGTTGACCGAACTGAGGCGTCAACTATGCTCGGTGTCATGTCCGACCTGCTGAGCGGCTTCGAGCCGGCACCGCAGGACCTGGTGCTGACGCTGCTCGGCTCGTACCTGCGGCCTCGGGAGACGGCCGAGGTGTGGTCCGGTGGGCTGGTCCGGGTGCTGGGCGAGTTCGGCTTCTCCGCCGGCGCCGCCCGGGTGGCGCTCAACCGCCTGGTGTCCCGCGACCTGCTCGCGCGCACCCGCGACGGCCGGCACGTGCACTACGCGCTCACCGCGCGCAGCGTCGCCGTGCTCGCCGAGGGCGACCGGCGGATCTTCACCCTCGGCAGCGCGCCACGCGAGGAGACCACCTGGACCGTGCTCTGGCACTGGATCCCCGAGGAGCGCAAGCTCGCCCGCACCCGGCTGGTCCGCCGGCTGCGGTTCCTCGGCTTCGGTCCCGTCCAGGACGGCACCTGGCTCGCTCCGCACGACCGGGAGCAGGAGGTGGCGAAGCTGCTTGCCGAGCACGAGGTGAGCGAGTACGCGGGCGTGCTGCTCGGACGCCCCGCCACCTCGCTCGACTTCGCCGAGCTGGTCTCCCGGGTGTGGGACCTCGCCGAGCTGGCCGAGCGCTACCGCGGGTTCGTGGCGACGTTCGGCCCGCACCGGGCAAGCCTGCGCGATGGCCGGGAGGCGTTGCTGCTGTGCACGCGGCTGGTGCACACCTTCCGCGACTTCCCGTTCTTCGACCCCGAGCTGCCGGTCGCCCTCGTGCCGGCCCCGCCGCACCGAGCGGCCGCCCTCGCCCTGTTCCACGAGCTGTACCCGGTGCTCGCCGAGCGCGCCGGGCGTTACTTCGACAGCGCGACATCGACGAGGTGAGCATGACCGATCCCATGGCCGACGAGCAGGCAGCCCTGACCTACACGTCCTACCTGGCGTTGGACGAGGTTCTCGCTGCCCAGCGGCCACGCTCCGACGAGCACGACGAGCTGTTGTTCATCGTCATCCACCAGGTCTACGAGCTGTGGTTCAAGCAGCTGCTGCACGAGCTCGCGCACCTGCAGCGCATGCTGGAGAAGTCCGACACCGCGCGGGCGGTGCGCACGCTGCGTCGGGCGTTGACGATCCTCAAGGTCGTCGTCGCGCAGATCGACGTGCTGGAAACCATGACCCCGCGCCAGTTCACCAGCTTCCGGGCCAGGCTCGAGGCCTCCAGCGGGTTCCAGTCCGGACAGTTCCGCGAGCTCGAGGCGGTGCTCGGCCGCCGGGACAAGCGGGCATTCCAGCACTACCCCAAGGGGAGTGATGCGCGGGAGCGGATCGGTGCGGCTATGTCCCGCCCGGCCCTCTTCGACTCGTTCCTGCACTACCTGGCCGGCACCGGGTACGCCGTGCCGGCCGAGCACCTCGAGCGGGACGTGCGCGAGCCGTGGGAGCCGTCCGAGGAGGTGCAGCACATCCTCGTCCAGGTGTACAAGGACGACGCTGGTCCGTCTACAGTGGCCGACCTGCTCGTCGACCTGGACGAGGGCATGCAGGAATGGCGCTATCGGCACGTGAAGATGGTCGAGCGCACGATCGGAAGCAAGCCGGGTACCGGTGGCTCGGCCGGGGCGGCCTACCTGCGCTCGACCCTGTTCAACGCCACGTTCCCCGACCTGTGGGCCGTGCGGAGCGAGCTGTGACCACAGTAGAGGCTCTGCGTCGCTCACCGAACGCGTTGGCCTCGCACTACAGCAGGTTCCGGGTGGGGGAGCGGCTGCTGCTGACCGGCCACTCGCACCAGGCGTGGCCCGACGTGGCGTTGCGCGGCCAGGTCGAGGCGTTCACCGACGCGGCGGAGGCTGTGGACGGCAAGTGGGAGCTGGCGTTCGCCAAGGCCGACCGGGTGCGTGCCGGGTTCCGTGCGCTGCTCGACGACCCGTCCGCCGACATCGCCCTCGGCACGTCCACCCACGAGCTCGTGGTCCGGTTCCTGTCCGCGCTGAACCTGCGCGGGCGACCGCGGCTGGTGACCTCGGACGGCGAGTTCCACACCCTGCGGCGCCAGCTCACGCGGCTCGGGGAGGAGGGGGTGGAGGTCGTGCGCCTGCCCGCGTCCCCGGCCGACACGCTCGCCGAGCGGATGGCGGCCCAGGTGGACGACACGACGGCCGCGGTGGCCGTGTCGGCCGTGCTGTTCGGCAACGCACGGATCGTGCCGAACCTCCGCGTGCTCGCCGAGGCGTGTGCGAGGGTTGGCGCCGAGCTGCTCGTCGACGCCTACCACGCACTGGGCGTCGTGCCGATGTCAGTGCCGGACCAGGGGCTGGAGTCGGCGTGGGTCACCGGCGGGGGCTACAAGTACCTGCAGCTGGGGGAGGGGAACTGCTTCCTTCGGCTGCCCCCGCACGCCGCCACCCTCCGTCCACTGGTGACCGGCTGGTTCGCCGAGTTCACCGATCTCGCGGAGCAGGCACCCGAGCGGGTGCCCTACGCCTCGGGCGGGAGCCGGTTCGCCGGGTCCACCTACGACCCGACCAGCCACTACCGGGCGGCGGCGGTACTGGACTTCTTCGCTGAGCTGGAGCTGACGCCGTCGTTTCTGCGTTCGGTCTCGTTGCACCAGACCTCGTTGCTGGCCAAGCGGTTCGATGAGCTCGACCTGTCGCCGTCGGTGGTCTCCCGGGACCGCTCGGCGCCGCGCGAGTCCTACGGCGGGTTCCTCGCGCTGGAGTCGCCGCGGGCGGCGGAGCTGCGGGAGCGGCTGGCCGAGCGTGGCGTGCTGACCGACAGTCGGGGCGAGTACCTGAGGTTCGGCCCCGCCCCGTACCTGTCGGACAGTCAGCTCGAGCAGGCGATCGCCACGCTCGGCTCGGTGGCCTCCGTCAGCCGGTGACGACCTTCCCGGTGTCGGGCAGCGTCGCGATGGCACCGCTGCGGTAGTTGTTCTGCACGCGGTTGCGCTCGGCCGTGTTCGGGTTGGGGTTGGCGCAGGAGACACCCGCCGAACTACCGGACATCAGGCTGGAGCAGGGGCCGGGCTTCACGTCGAGCAGTCCGAGGATGTGGCCGAACTCGTGTGAGGCGATCCGGACCACCGAGTAGCCCTGGTTCACGGCCTGGCGGCCCATCCAGACGGTGCCGCTACCACCGGGACGGACCGGCCCGAGCGTCGCGCGCGGCCAGCCGTTGTCCGCGATGACCCGCACGTCGGCGCGGGCGCCCGGAGCTGCCCGTACGATCTGGACGTTGGTCACCGCGGCGTTCCAGATGGCCACGCCCTGGGCGACCTCGTCGGCGAACTCTCCTGCCTGGCTGTCGCTGTAGGTGATGGTGACGGCAGCCACGCCGACGTCCGCGGAGGCCACCGGCGCCGTGGTGATCGAAGCGGTCCCCGCGGCGACCAGAGCCATCGCGAACGCGAGCAGGGTGATGACTGTGCGTCTGATCATGATTACCTCCCGTTAGTGCCCTCGCTCGGATGCTAGGACGCGCGGGGAGGACGCCGTTCCGCTGTTCGAGGGGTGTTGGCGGTTCACCAATTACCAGGTACCGGGTCCTGATCGCTCATGCTCGGAGCACACCAGGCACAATGGGTACAGGCGGATTGGACGAGGAGGCCTGCGGTGGTTGAGGGCGAACTGCGTGGGGTCATCGCGCTTGACGGCCCTTCGGGCACCGGGAAGTCGACGGTCGCCCGCCGCCTGGCCGCCCAGCTCAGCGCGGGGTACCTCGACACCGGCGCGATGTTCCGCGCCGTCACCCTGGCCGTCCTGCGCGCCGGCGTGGACCCCGCGGACGCGGCGGCGGTGGCCCGGTTCGTGGAGGACGTCGACCTGCGGGTGAGCACCGACCCACTCGACCAGGACACGCGGTTGGGCGATGAGGACGTGAACGCGGAGATCCGCGGGAACGCGGTGACGCTGGCCGTGTCGGCGGTGTCGGCCGTGCCGCGCGTGCGTGAGCTGTTGAAGCTGCACCAGTGGCGGATCATCGAGGAGGCCTGCTCCACGCGGGGCGGGATCGTCGTGGAGGGACGGGACATCGGGACGGCGATCGCCCCGGACTCCCCGCTGAAGGTGTTCCTCACGGCCTCGACCGACGCGCGGGCGCTGCGCCGCACCAACCAGGACGCCGCCGAGGGACGGGTGTCCAGCTTGGACGCCACCAGGGCCGATGTGGAGCGTCGGGACGGCCTGGACTCCTCGCGTGCGGCCTCTCCGTTGCAGGCCGCGGAGGACGCGGTCTGGTTGGACACCACCGATCTGGACATCGCGGGTGTGCTCGAGCGGATCCTGGACCTGGTCGACGAACGCGGGCTGCGCGGAGTCGCGGCGAGCCGCGGCCGCTGGTGACGACGAACCTGCCCGAGGGTGCTCTTCCGTGGCTGCACGACGTGGCCCGGTGGATCGGTCGCTGGCTGTACCGCCCGGTGTTCCGGCTGCGGGTGCGCGGGTTGGACCGGGTGCCCCGGACCGGGCCGGTGGTGCTGGTCGCGAACCACAGCTCGCTGATCGAGCCGCAGGTGATCTTCGGAATGCTCCCGCGGCGTTCGGTGTTCCTGGTGAAGAAGGAGCTGTCGAGCGGCCTGATGGGTCGGGGTCTGACCCTGATCGGCCAGGTCTGGGTCGCCCGCGGGACGCCTGACCGGGCGGCGCTGTCCACGGCGGTCCGCCTGCTGCGTGACGGGGCGCTGGTCGGCGTCTTTCCGGAGGGGACCCGCGGTTCGGGTGACGTGGCCCGTGCGGAGCAGGGCGCCGCGTGGCTGGTCCGGGCGAGCGGTGCGGTCGTGCTGCCGGTGGCCACGCGGGGCACGCTGCGGCCGCCGGGGAGCGGCCGACGGTTCCGCCCTAAGCTGGACGTGCTGGTCGGCGAGCCCTTCGCCCTGGAGGTTACCCGGGGCAGGGCGGGTCTGGTGGCGGCGACCGAGGACATCCGCAAGCGCCTGGCCGACCTGGTGCGTGAGTTGGACGAGCAGCGCGCCGCCGCTGTGTGATGAGAAATGACGGACATGACTGAGCTGGATGGCACCTGGGCCGAGGAGTCCGAGTGGACCGTCGTCGACGATGAGTTCGGCGACCCTGACCAGGAGGGCGGCGAGCCCCCGCAGCCGGTGCTGGCCGTGGTCGGCCGCCCCAATGTGGGCAAGTCCACGCTGGTCAACAGGATCATCGGGCGCCGGGAGGCCGTGGTCCAGGACAAGCCCGGCGTGACCAGGGACCGGGTGGCCTACGACGCCCTCTGGTCGGGTCGGCGCTTCACGGTGGTGGACACCGGCGGCTGGGATCCCAAGGCCGAGGGCCTGCAGGCCTCGGTGACCGAACAGGCCGAGCTGGCGATGCGGACGGCGGACGCCGTCCTCCTGGTGGTCGACGCCACAGTGGGCGCCACCAACACCGACGAGGCGGCCGCCAGGGTCCTGCGCCGCTCCACCAAGCCGGTCATCCTGGCCGCCAACAAGGTCGACGATGATCGGCTGCTGGCCGACACGGCGTCGTTGTGGTCGCTGGGCCTGGGCGAGCCGTTCCCCGTGAGCGCCCTCCACGGCCGCAACTCCGGCGATCTGCTGGATGCCGTGCTCAAGGCGCTCCCCGAGACCCCCCGCGAGTCGTTCGGCGGCGGTGCCCGGGGCCCCCGCCGGGTGGCCCTGGTGGGCAGGCCCAACGTAGGCAAGTCCAGCCTGCTCAACCGCCTGACCGGCGAGAACCGAGCAGTCGTCGACGCGGTTGCCGGCACCACCGTGGACCCCGTGGACTCCCTGGTGGAGCTGGACGGCGAGACCTGGCGGTTCATCGACACGGCGGGCCTGCGCAAGCGCGTCAAGACCGCGAGTGGGATGGAGTACTACGCCTCCCTGCGCACGAAGGCCGCTATCGAGGCCGCCGAGGTGGTGATCGTGCTGCTGGACGCGTCCGAGCCGATCTCCGAGCAGGACCTCAGGGTCCTGACCATGGTGGTGGAAGCGGGGCGGGCGTGCGTGCTGGCGTTCAACAAGTGGGACCTGGTAGACGAGGAACGCCGCGACCAACTGACCCGCGAACTTGACCGAGGCCTGGTCCGCCTGCCCTGGGCCGAGCGGATCAACGTGTCGGCCCTGACCGGCCGATCAGTGCGCAAGTTGGCGCCCGCGCTGCGGACGGCGCTCGCGTCCTGGGACCAGCGCGTGCCGACCGGCCAGCTCAACGCCTGGCTGGCCGAGCTGATCGCCGCCACCCCGCCCCCGGTCCGGTCGGGCAAGCAGCCCAAGGTCCTGTTCGCGACCCAGGCCCAGGTCAGACCGCCAACGCTGGTCCTGTTCACCAGCGGTTTCCTCGAGGCCGGCTACCGCCGCTTCGTCGAACGGCGGTTCCGGGAGCGCTTCGGGTTCACCGGCTCGCCGGTCCGCATCTCGGTCCGCGTGCGCGAGAAGCGCCCCCGGAAGAGCTAGGGGAGGGGCTGCGCTAAGCTAGCTACGCACCCCGGGAGGTCGGGGGTGTGGCCGGGCTGTGGCGCAGTTTGGTAGCGCACTTGACTGGGGGTCAAGGGGTCGCAGGTTCAAATCCTGTCAGCCCGACCGGTATAGATGCAGGTCAGGCCCCGTCCATTGTGGAATGGACGGGGCCTGATTTCGTTTCTAGATGGCTCTGAGTGACTAACTGAGTGACTACGCGGCTGTGTCCGTGTCCGGGAAGATCCGGTCCATCTCGGTGGCCGCTTCCTCGACCACCGGTCGGATCTGGTGCCGGTAGACCCGTTCGGTCACTGCCGTGCCGCTGTGGCCGACCAGGCGCGAGATGACCTCGATTGGCACCTTGGCGTCCGAGAGCAGCGACACGAAGCTGTGCCGCAGTTCACGGGGTGTCCAGTCCTGTGGGTTGAGCCCGGCAGCCTTCAGGATGCGCCGGAACCCGCGCAGGACGTTGTGCCGGTCCATCTCGGTACCGACCTGCGAGGCGAACACCAGGCCGTTCTCCTGCCAGTCCGTACCGGCGCGCTGCCGCTGCACGGCTTGCCGGGCGTGCTGCCGACGTAGCGCCCGGACGGCACGGTGGGGGATGGCCAGCGACCGGCGAGACCTGCGGGTCTTGGTGTCGCCACCGGTCCGCACCGACCGGAACACGTCGACGTGCGGCAGCTCCACATCGTCGCCCGTGCGCTCACCGTCGTCGGGCAGGTGGACGTGCGGCCAGGTCAGGGGCCGTGCTTCCTCGGTCCGCACGCCACCGAGGAGCGACACGACGGTGTAGTCACCGATGGTGGAGTCGTCCGCTTCTGCGGCCGTGAGCACTGAGTCGGCCTGGTCGTAGGTCAGGGACTTGGACGGTCGGCCTTCCTGCCCGGTTGGGCACTCGCACAGCATGGCCACGTTCCGCTTCACCTTGTCCCGTGCCTGCGCGAACGTGATGGAGCGTCGGAGGATGGACAGGATCAACCGCAGTGACCGCGTGCTGAGTGTCTTTGCCCGGTCGGCAAGCCACTTGTCCACGTCGTCGGCGGACAGCTCACGGAGCTTGCGCTTGCCGATGTAGGGGACGATGTTGGTGTCCGCGAGGCACCGGTAGTTGGTGACGGTGGCTTGGTCGCGGCCGTTGAGACCGAAGGTCAGCCATGCCTGTACCGCGTCGCTCACGTGGTAGTTGTCCGGCGCGATCGGCAAACCGTCGTCAAGGTCGCGGACCATTTCCTTGAGCTTGTCCTTGGCGGCCGTCTTGGTTTTGCCGCTGGCGCTCCTGGTGATGCGTTTCCCTGCCGGGGTGTAGCCGATGGTCACCTCAGCAATCCAGCGCTGCCGTGGCTCACTCCAGTACAGGCCACCGTCTCCGCGACTACGCCGTTTGGCCATAACGCACCTCCGATTCACTTTCCAGCAGAGCGACGTAGTTCCGGATTGCGGTTTCGGTGATCAGCGTGGCGCGGCCCTGCTTCACGTACCGCAGGCGACCATTGCGCATCTGTTCGTAGATGACCGTCCGGCTCATCCGCAGGCGTTCCATCACTTCGGGAACCTTGAACAGTTCCCGGTTCAGTGCTCCCATGACTCCCCCTCGACATCGGTTTCGTTGTCGGTGTCGTCGTTTTCGGTGGGCAGGTAGCGGCTCCAGGCGTCGGTAAGTCCGACCTGGTCTTTGGTGGAGTAGGTGACGTATCCCTTGGTGATTTGGCCACCGATGCGGAATGCGGCAGGCGTGACCTGGTATTGCGACAGTTCCCGCGCGAGACGTCGAGCGTCGAGGGGACGTCCGCCGTTGACGTCGCCCCAGGGTGCCTCATCCAGCGCGACCAGGTCAGCCAGGATGTCCACGGTCGAAATCCGGTCGGTGTCCCGCTCAGCGAAGATGGTCCGCAGGTCGGACAGGAGCCGCACTCCCGTGGTGACCGGTTGCAGTTCGGCTTGCTGCACGAAGTAGGCGCACGCTTGTCGGGCGGTCTGTGGCCAGTGGCCGCCTGCCGCGTCCGCTATGGCCAGCAGGGGTTCCCAGATCTCGCGGGACCGGTTGGCCACTCCGTCCGGCATGGTCGGTTCGGCTTCCCCGATGGTCTCGGCAATGCCGCCTATCCAGTTCGACAGCGCTTCACGCAACGGTTCCGCGTCGCGCTGCACGATCCGCTCCCGGAACTCCTCGGCTTTCTCGGTGCGCTTCTTACGGCGCATGTGGACGGTGATCGCACGCGTGGTGATCGTGGCCGGCATAGCTCCGGCCAACCCGACCAGCGCGACCGGCGAGTACACCGGGAACCGTTGGACGCTGTGGCTGTCACCGACGCACCGCGCCACGTGGGCGGTGCGTTTGTAGCCGGCGTTGAGCATGGCGCGGAGGTCTTCGTTGGTGCCGCCGTTGCTGGTGAAGATGGCGTCTACTTCGTCCCACAGGAGGGTGATCGGGCCGTGGCTGGCGACCATGCGGAACACGGCGGAGGTGGACGCGTTGAACACCATCTCAGGCTTGCCGACCAGGTACTGACCGACCTCGATTACCAACGTCTTGCCACTGCCCGGTTCCGCGCTGGAGATGACCAGGCGGGGCGTGACGTAGAAGTGTGCTGCCGCGTGGGTGTGGGCGAACCACAACGCGATAGCGGGTGCGCAGTGCTGGTTGGGGAACACGATGAACCGAGACAGGAACGTGGTCACCGCGTCCAATAGGGCGGCACCGGTCAGGTGCTGCGGTTCGACCAGACGGAGCGGGGTGCTCATGCTGTCCTCCGGGTGTGGGTGAGGAAGTCGCGGAACTTCGGTGCGGGGTGGGTCTGGCGGTACAGCGCGAGTTCGGTCGGGTAGCCGCCAGTGGCCTGCTCCGCAGCGGCACGCCAGGCCTCGGCCAGCGACCGGAACGTCAGCACCAGGTCGGCGTGTTCGCGAGAGCAGGGGTGCCGGCGGCATGGGCTCAGGCTGGGTGGGATCGTGGTCATGCGACCCTCCGAGGGCGGTTGGCTCCGGCACGCAGGCCAGAGGTGATGGTCTGGTGCGCCTGCCGCTCGCTGTAGGCGTCTGCCGCGATGTGGCCGGCAGCAGCGGAGATCAGCTCTGCCCTGACGTCCTGTTCGGACAGTGCGCCACCCGCGACCAGTTGCCCCAACGCAACGGCCGCGTGGTAGAGCGCCCAGTTCCGCTCACTGGTCGCGGAGGTGACTCGTTCGACCTCTCCGCGCACAGCGGCGTCTAGGAAGGCCCCCCGGCGTCCCTGGAGACGCGCAACCGGTTTGGTTGGCACTTTGGGTAGGGGCGTGGGTGTGAGGCGCTCACAGAGCCACTGAGGCAACGGTCGCGGATCGGTGTCGTTCTCCACCCGGTAGGCGTGTCCGTCCACAACGGACCCTGGGGCGACGACGTGTCCGCCCCACGCGCGGGTGTCGACCTTCCAGCCGAGTCCGCGTCCCCGGTCACCTCCGGTGTTGCGGAGCTGGACCCCGTGCGGCGCAATGAAGTAGAAGTGCGTCCCCCCGGACGGGGTGCGGACGGTGAAGGTGTCCCAGGGCACCGGTTGCCCGGCTTGCTCGCAGACGGCGACGAACACGTCCAACCCGTCAAGGATGCCCGGCAGGTTCCACGCGTCCGGGCGTGGCTTGTCGTCGGGCTTGGGGACGTCGAGGTCCACCACGAGCAACCCGGACGGACCGGTCGCGATCGCGACGTTCCATCCTTTGGCCTGCCATGTGTTCCGGTCCCGCGCGGAGAGCGCGGCGACCGCGCGCTGTTCGGGTGTGCGGTGCCCGTCACGGCAGTCTCCCTGCCGGGTGCACCGAGCTTCACCGTGCACGGCCGGCTCTTTGCTGCCGGCCCGCAGCGGGAAGACGTGCCAACCGCGTTCGGTCGCGGCCACGGCCGCAGCCACCAAGGCGTCACGTGTGGGGTTCATCAGGCCACCCGCCCCACAGTGGTGGCCTTGGTGACGCGCACGGTCGCCCACTTCAGCGACGCACCAACCTCGGTCACGTCCACATCGGTCACCGTGACGGTCCGGCCGTCCGCGTCGTCGAACGTGCGCTGTCGCAGGATGCCGGTCACCAAGACCCGAACGCCCTTGGTGAGGCTGGCAGCGATGTGCTCAGCGAGGTTGCGCCAGGCGGTGCAGCGCAGGAACGCCGCGTCGAGGTCAACCCACTGTCCGGTGTTCGGGTCGTGGCGTCGGTCGTTGCAGGCGACGGTGAACCGCACGTACGGGACGTTCTTGTCGGTGTGGCTCAGCTCAGGGTCGGAGGTGAGGGTGCCGGCCATCGTGATCTCAGGCAATCCAGCCATGACGATGATTACTTTCTGTAAGAAAGAATGGGTGCGCGAGGTCCGGGCGAGCACCCACGCGAAGGGGTGTCGTCCTGGGGTTTGGGGTTGTCTTCGGGGTTTCGCCTGGTCAGCCGCTAGGTGTTAGCGCGCTGGTCAGGGACAGTGGAGGGTGCTAGCGGGGGTGCTAGGTCTAGCGGGGGTGGGTGCTAGAGCCACACCACCCGCTAGCCCCTCCTGTCGATTACGCTCCGTCGATATCGCGGGGCGTGGTGGTGGCGCGGTAGGCGGCCACGACGTCCGTGCGGGTGATGCCGCGCCGGTTGCCGGTCTTGCCGTCCGGCCCGGTGCCCCAGACCTGTCCGGTGGTGATGCCGTAGGGCTTGAGCGCGGCAGCGAGCTGGGTGGCCTTGGTCTTGCCGTCCTGCTCTGCCCACGGCCCGTACACGTCCGGGCGGAGGTCGGCGAGACGGTCCACCACGGTCTCCGACCACACCTTGTCCTGCCCTGCCGGCAGTACCTCACACACGTCCGCCAGCAGGTTCGGCCCACTGTCCGCCCCGGTCAGCGTCTCCTCACCCGCAGCGTGGCCGGTCAGGGTGCCGGCAGCGGCACGCATCGCACGGGCACGGTCGGAGATCTTCTCCGCGTCCGGTCCGTCCACGTAGGACGAGCGGGTGATCTGCGCGTCGTCGGCGTTGCCGACCAGCAGACCGATGCCTTTGTCCTTGTGCCCGAACATGGTTGCCCTGATGCCGTTCTTGTACGCGCTGGTGCCCAACACCATGTCGTTGGCGACCTGCCCCATGACCCGCAGGCAGAACCGCAGCGACATGTTGTCCGCCACGGCTGGCGGCAGGGACTTGGCGTCGGGACGCTGGGTGGCCAGCACGAGCATGATGCCGAGTGCGGGGCCGCGTTTGATGATGGGCACGCACAGGGCTTCTGCCTCTTTGCCCAGGTCGGGGTGGGAGAACAGTTCCTGGCATTCGTCGATGGCGAACAGGATCGGGTGCAGGCCCAACCCCTTACGCCGCGCCAACTCTGGCGTGACCTTGTTCTCCGGGCACACCTCACGCGGCAGCTCCCGGATGGTCTTCGCGCGTGAGTCCAGCTCGGCCTTGACCTGCCGCAGCGACTCCAGGCACGCCATCAGGGTGTCGTCGTCGGCACCGGTGCCGTAGTGGTGCGCGCACTTCTCGCCAGGCCCGGACAGGTCACCGGTGCCCTTCAGCTCGAAGATGCGCAACTGGACAGTCGGGTCCAGCGCGGCGGCCAGCAGGACGATGCGCAGCGCGAACGTCTTGCCCTGCCGGGGCATCGCGCCGATGAGCAGGTTGGCGAACATGAGCAGGAACGACACGGCACGTCCGCGCTGGTCCTGCCCGAACGGCAACGGCTGGAAGATGTCCGCCCGTCCGGTCTTGGCCAGCGACCACGCGCCGGTCTTGGCCTGGCTCATGTCCTGGTCACCGACCCACAACCGCAGTCGGCCGGCGTGCTCCTCGGAGACGGGTTCCGGCCACACGCAGCCGAGTGGGCGCCGCAGGCCGGAGGCGAGCTTGTCTCGCCGTTCCATGATGTCGGTGACCACCACGCCATACGGCAGGTCCACCGTCGCGAGCCAGCCGGGACCATCGCGCACGATCGGTGCGGGGAAAGTGATGCCGCTGCCGCCCTTGGCCACGGCTTGGTTGATCTGCGCGATACCCAGCGACGCCAGGGCACGCACCACCACATCGGAGGTGAGCTTCTGTGCCTTGGTGGTCACCACCGCACGGCCAGCGATGCGCTTGTCGGACGGGGTGCCCAACCAGCCGAGTCCTCCGACGACGGCGGCCACGGCGAGCCACTGAGCCCACCACGGGCCGAACCCCCACAGCACCAGCACACCCGCGACCAGTGCCACCGTGGTGAACAGGGCCAGCCACACCCGACCGGCGACGTGGCGTTCACGCGTGAGCTTCAGGTACAGCTCCCCGTCACCCTTCTGTACGGCTTGCTTGCGCAGTGGTGACGACTCCAGGTCGAACACCCACGAACCCGCGTGCCCCAGGGCCTTGAGTGCGCCGATGGGGGAGCGGAGCGCGAGCTTGCCGGCGTACAGCGGCAGCCGCACCGCGTGGTAGGCGGACACGTGCGCCGCGTGGTCAGCGGCCCACTTCGCGGTCTGGACGAACTGGGTTCGTGAACGCAGCCACGGCGCGATCACCGGGCGACGCTTGCCGTTCGCCGCGTTCCGGATCCGGATGTCGAGTGAGGTGTTCACGAACAGGTTCGGCGGGTCCACCGCCAGGTGTTCGTGAACGGCCGTCTCGTCACCGTTCACGGCACTGGTCACCGCGTCGTTCACAGTGTCCGTGTCGGCATGGTCGGAGGCGGTCACGGACTCGGCGTCGATGATCACCGGGTCGGTCTTGCGGAAGTCGAGCACCTTCCCACCGACCGTCACGTCCGCACGGCCGTCGTCACTGGGCTCAGGTGTGGTCACAATCGTGGTGGTCATCAGGCAGCCCTCCCCGGCAGGTCAACAGCGGTCGTGTCGGTGGTGATGTGTGGGGTGTCGAGTTCGGCGTTGAGCAGGTCCGAGACGACCTTGGACGTGCCGCGCGAGATGTCCGGCACGACCTCACGCACCCACGCGGGGGTCACCACGATCCCCGGCTGATGCGCGGTACGCACCCGGTCCAGGTACTCGTAGCGCGACGGACGGCGCGGCTTGGTCGCCTTCTGGGCGGCAGGCTTGCGTGAACGCGGCGCACGCTGGTCGGCGACCGGTGCGGACGGGGTGTTCGTGAGCGTGTCCGCGTTGCTGTCCTGAGTAGACGGCCGGGTGTTCACGGTGGTGTCCGTCGCGCCGGGCACGAGACGGGCGGCACGGACCACTGCTTCGGTCAGTCGGTCCCGCAGGATCGGGCCGGTCTCGGCAGCCAGGTACACCATGACGGGCGGCACCGAGTGCAGCACGATCCCCGAGACGTGTAGGTGGCTCCAGGACTGCCAGGTGTTCATCACGTACGTGGCCAGGAACGCGAACAGCTTCGTCCGGCGCACCCACGGCCCCAGCGTCTCGGTCCGCATCTCGACCTGGTACCGGGCAGTGATCTGCTCCGCACGGAGCACGGCGACCAGCACCAGGGACACCATCGGGTCCAGCAGCCACGCGGCCAGCCACGGCAGCGACCAGATAGCCGCGCCAGCGGCAGCGAAGGTCTGGACGTTGACCATGGTGAACGCCAGACCCAGCAGGAGACCGGTCCACATCAGACGGTCAACCTGGGTACGGACCTTCTCCACGCGGAGCGCGATCACGTCCGGGTGGGTGGACAGCTTGCGGATACGCGACGCTTCCGCCGCGTCCTGGGTGAGCTTGTCCGCTTGAGACAGTGGCTGGTGCCTTGCGTCCTGCGGAACGGTGGTCGTGGTCATCGGCGGCCACCACCCCGGCGCATCGACACGACGTCGTGGTCAGCCAGCAGCCGCGCCACCGACGCACCCGCGAACAACGCCGGTACCGCCAGGAAGCCCAACTGCCAACGCCAGTCGGTGACCATCGTCATGACCAGCCACTGCACGGCGACAATCAGAGCCGCAGCGGCCAAGGCACGCCCCACGCTGGTGCCCATCCGGGTGATCTCACGCATCGCGACCACCCACCCGCACACCGACGTTGTACGCGGCCGTGCCGAGCACGATGCTGCTGGCGACCAGGGATACCTTGGTGCCTACCATGGGGTTCTCTCCACTCTGCTGGGTGTTGGGAGCCCCGACCTGGTGCGCGTTCTTGGCGGAGTGAGCGCCAGGTCGGGTGGATTTGGTGATGGTTCCGGTGCGGATCTGCTGGCGCTCACGTGCGCTCAGGCCGCCCCACACGCCGAACCGTTGGCCGGTCTCCAGGGCGTAGGCACGGCACTCAGCGAGCACTGGGCACACCGCGCACACCGCTTTGGCTGGCTCCACGGAGCCGTGCTCGTCGGGGTGGAACGCGTCAGGGTCGGTCTGCGCACACAGGCCGTCCCGCATCCATGCGGTGGCCTGGGCGTCGATGCCCAGAAGCTCACTCAGCGACGCTGCACGGACAGCAGTCCTGCGGTTGATGATCACGCTGCATCACCCACAACAGCCGTCCGCAGTAACCGCGCCACGGCACGTCGCTCCGCACGCTCGAACGCCACCGAGTCCAGCGCGGGACCGACGATCACGCCGGCCTGGTACGCGTCCATCGCGTCCTCAAGCGCTGAAGCCAGAAGCTCCAGGTCGGACATCTCGTCCGCTTCCATCTCGCCTCCATCGTCTGGACTGTCTGTATTGACTAGACAATGAACAGCATGCGGATCAGACCCGCATGTGTCAAGCCCTTCGTATGGATTGACTAGACAATGGCCTTTGAACAGGGCAAACTGGCCCGCATGGCACCACGTATGACCGAGTCGTCCAAGCCCGTGTACCAGCAAGTGGCGGACTGGCTCAGGCAAATGATCAACGCAGGGGAGCTGCCGCCCGGCGCGCAACTCCCGACCGAGAAGGAGCTGTCAGAGCGGTTCGACGCGGCGCGTGCCACCGTCCGGCAGGGGCTAACGGTCCTGGTAAACGAAGGTCTGATCCGACCGTCACGGCCGCGTGGGTACTTCGTGCGCGGGCATGAGCTGATGTACTACCGACCACAAGCGGAGTGGCGACCCCATCCGACAAGCCCAGAGATGGACCGATGGATGGAGGAGCAAACGACCCTGGGTCGTGAGCCGTCCCAGAAGATCACAGTGGAGATCATCAAGGCTCCCGTCCGAGTGGCGACGCGACTGGAGCTTGGCGACGATGACTTGGTGGTGGCGCGTCGGCGTGTGCGGTTCTTGGACGGTGAGCCGTTCAACCTGAACGATTCGTTCTACCCGCTTGAACTGGTTCAAGGTTCCGAGATTGTGAACCCTGCCGACGTTGCTCGCGGCACGAATCAGGCGCTGACAGATCTTGGTTATGAACAGGTGCGCGCTATTGATGAAATCGAGTCTAGGATGTCTCTTCCTGATGAGGTGACGCGCTTGGAACTGCCAATAGCGGCCCCTGTTCTGGTTCATCGGGTGACTGGATTCACTGCCGATGACCGACCGGTGCGGCACACATTGAACGTGCTGATCGGTTCGAAGCACGTAGTGCTATTCGAGCGCCAAAAGAACATGGGGAAGTGATACGTATGGCGAAGCCGTACGTTATGCGCCTGGCCAAGCGCGCTGACCTTGACACGGTCATGGCGCTGCTTGACGCGCGCATCCATTGGCTTCGCGCCAGGGGGAGTGACCAGTGGAGCACTGGCGGCACGTTCAGAAATCGACTCACCAACAACATTGAACGTGGCGAGACATGGCTACTCGAAGACAACGGCGAAGCTATAGCGACCATTACCCTAGGGACGGAAGGCGACTCTGATTTCTGGACACCCGATGAGCTGCGGGAGCGCGCTATCTACGTGGGTAAGATGGCATCAAAAATCGAGCGTCAAGGCGAAGGGCTTGGTGCGCTCATGATTCGATGGACACAGGATCGCGCCGCGAAGTCTGACCTGTATATCGTGCGATGGGATGCTTGGCGAACAAATGCTCAATTGCAGGATTACTACCGGTCAATTGGTGCGCAGTATGTTCGCACGGTAGATGTGGCCGACAGGTGGTCTGGCGCATTGTTTGAAGTGCCAGCGAAAGCTGACGATACCTTGGCTGACCATCTGGTCACGACAGTCGAAGCGTGACCCTGCGACCCCTCCCGCTTTCAGCGGTCGCGTACGAACGTGCCGCGTCCATGCACCACGACAACAAGGCCGTCTTTGCGCAGTTCCGCCACCGCTCGCCTGATGGTGACTCGCGCGACGCCGTAGATCTCGGCCAGGTCCAGTTCGGACGGCAGCCGTGAGCCTGGCGGTAGCTCGCCGGAGCGGATATCGGCCGTGAGGTCGTCGGCGACCTGCCGCCACACGAGCACCGCAGCGTCGTGCTTGATGCGGTCAGCGCGGGATGGCCAGGACATGAGGTGCAATGTAGACACGCTGCGACCTGCGGAAACAATGTGATAGGTCCCATAAGGTCTTAAGAGGTATTACTCTGAACTGCATGAACGCGCCACAGGGGAGGACCCGTGACCCTCGTGCTGGGGAGATGTGCGCGTGTGGCAAGCCGGCCGTGATCGTGTACCGCAAGCAGTTTGGCGACGTGCCGTCTTGCCAGAAGCCTCAACTGGAGACTAAGGCTCCACCTAGAGGCTCACGCTGACAGGGCAAGCCCTTGGCCTCTCAGAAGTCGGTTACATCGGTAACACCGGTAACACCGCAGGTCAGGGTAGGTATGGAGCGGTTACCGGCTCAGTTACTGCGGTAACACCCCTGGCCTTCCCCTCAGAAGTCGGTTACTGCGGTTACGTCGGTAACACCGCAGGTCAGGCGTGGTGTCCATCGGTGACGTGCCCGGTTACTGCGGTTACACCCCCCCGGCTGTTTCAGCCTCTCGTGGTGTGTCGGAAGGCTGAAACAGCCGGGGGGGGGTGCGCGGTGATCCTGTTACCGCAGTTACTTGGGCGGTAACCGGTCCGCACCCCCTCTGACCAGGCATGTTACCGATGTTACCGATGTAACCGACTTCCGAGGGGGGGAAGGGGGAGAGAGTGGGGAGCGGATCCCGCTCGCGCGGGGGGCGAACCGGCTAGGGCCTTGCGGGACTGCCGGACTAACTGAGTGACAATCGGTGCTGACCATGACGGACGTCCACGAACGTCAACGCACCGGTATGTGCAGGTCAGCAGAGGTAGATGCCCTGGTTGGCTAACCCTCTTGAGTGCCTGGGGGTCAAGGGGTCGCAGGTTCAAATCCTGTCAGCCCGACGGCGAAGCGGGTTCTCGCAGCTCAGAGGCTGTGGGAACCCGCTTTTGTTGATCTTGGGGTCGTTCGTCCAGGTGAGCACAGCGTTCGGTGACACCTTGACTGGAGGATGGTCCCATGACGGGGGATTTGACTGAAGAGGGTTTACCGCGTCCGGTGCAGCCGGTGTGGCGGGGGTATGTCCAGGAGTGGGATCGGGCGTTGCGGGCGGCGGGCAAGCCGTTGACGACCCGGTACAACTATGAGCTTGCGGTGACGCAGTGTGCGGAGTTCTTGGGCAGCGGTGAGGTCGCGCGGTTCGTGGCGGCTTCCGGTGTGGAGGTCGCGGAGGACATGTCCGACGCGGCCGAGGACCCGACCGACGTGCAGAGGTCGCATGTGGAGTGGTTCATCGCGTGGATGATTGAGACTCGCTCGGCGTCCACGGCGTTGAACAAGTACAAGGCGTTGCAGCAGTTCTTCGGCTATCTCGAGGACGAGGAGGAGATCACCCGGCATCCGATGCGGCGGATGTCGCAGCCGACGAAGACGAAGAAGCTGGTGCCGGTGTTGGGTGATGAGGAGATCGCAGCGGTGCTGGCGACCTGTTCGGGGAAGTCGTTCCTGGATCGGCGGGATACCGCGGTCATCCGCCTGTTGCTGGACACCGGCGGTCGGCTGACCGAGACGACGATGGTCGACGTGGACGATGTGAATCTGCGGCGGGACCTACTGAAAGTGCGGGGCAAGGGCGACAAGGAGCGGGCGATTCCGTTCGGGGAGAAGACCGGGCAGGCGATCACGCGGTACCTGCGGGTGCGCGCCAAGCACCCTGGCGCTGGTCTGCCGGCGTTGTTCCTGGCTGAGCGTGGCCGCAAACGCCTGGGGTCGGACGGGGTCAAGACGATGTTGCGGCGCCGCGGTGAGGCGGCGGGGATAGGGCGTCTACACGCGCACCGCTTCCGCCACACCCTCGCGCACGAATGGCGCCTCAACGGTGGCGACGCTGATGACCTGATGGCGATCATGGGTTGGGAGTCCCGCGAGATGCTTCGGGTCTACGGGGAGAGTGCGGCCGCGGTGCGGGCGGAGGCCACTCACCGTCGGCTCGGGCTCGGCAACCGCGTGTGACCCTTGTCCGACATGTGGGGGCGGTTCCTGGCTCGCTGGGACGTGAGCGCCAGGCCGGGGACCGCCTGCACGAGGACCGGGTGACACCGCTCGTGTCGACTGGTGTCATGGGGGAGAAGTTGACACCGGCTCAGCGAAGCCTGCGGGCTCGGCTCGCCGCGCATACCTCGTGGGCGAACTGCCCGGACCGGACCGCGCGGACCGCGGCCGCACGTAAGGCAGCACAGGATCGTTTCGAGCGGCAGGTGGATCCGGACGGCACGCTACCCGCCCACGAACGTGCCCAGCGGGCCCAACACGCCCGTAAGGCCCACTTCGCCGCGCTCGCACTCCGCAGTGCCCGCGCACGCCAGGCGCGCCGCGATCAGCAGTAGAGGGTGAGGTGGGCAGACCGGGTGCGGTTGGCTCTCTAGCGCCGCCTGGGCGGCGAGTCAGGGACGCGTCGGTGTCTTCGCGTACTTGTGCTGTGGCCGCGGATCGACGGCGGCGGATGTGCCCGCGTTTTCAGATGTCATGGGCAGGGCAGCGAGCGTCGCCGATCCCGGCGTTGACGCTCATAGCGCGTATGAGCTGACCGGCACAACCCACACCGGCATCCGTGCTTGGCGTACCGGGGGTTCGTCCCGTGCGGGGGTAGCACCCGCGGCGACGGCACGGCTCGTGCTCGGGCTAGTGCCGCATCAAGCAACGTTGGGTAGGTAATCCGGGCGGC
>NZ_MSIE01000066.1 GCF_001921205.1 Actinophytocola xanthii
GGCGGCGGCCCTGTACTCGACGACGGTCGGGCGCGCGCAGCTCGCCGCCCGGCAGGACCCGTCGGCCGGCACGGTTCGGCGGGCCACGATGGCCGGGATCCACGGGATGGTCCCGCTCCAGGCCGCGCTCGCCGCCCGGCGCGGCTCGCTGGCCGGCGCGCTGGCCGTGGCCGCCGCCCTGCCGCTGGCTCGCCGCCTGTCCAGGAAGGTCTCGCCGACATGACCGCCTTCCACCTCGGCTACGGCACGAACGGCTTCAGCAACCACCGCCTCGACGACGCGCTGCGGCTCATCGCCGACCTCGGCTACACCGCCGTGGCGCTCACCCTCGACCACCACCACCTCGACCCGTTCGCCGACGACGTCGCCGAGCGGACCGACCACGTCGCCGCCCTGCTCGAGCGGCTCGAGCTGCGCTGCGTCGTCGAGACCGGCGCCCGATACCTGCTCGACCCGCACCGCAAGCACCACCCGACGCTGGTCTCCGACGAGCCGGAGCGTCGGATCGACTTCCTGCACCGCGCGGTCCGCATCGCCGCCGACCTCGACGCCGACTGCGTGTCGTTCTGGTCCGGCATCCGACCCTCCGACGTGGACATCGACACCGCCTGGCGACGGATGCGCACAGGCGTGTCCATGGTGCTCGCCAGGGCGAGCGCTCTGGGCGTCCGGTTGGGACTCGAGCCGGAGCCCGGCATGTTCGTCGAGCACCTGTCCGACGCGCTGCGGCTCCGCGAGGAGCTCGGGGCGCCGGAACTGCTCGGCATCACCCTGGACGTCGGCCACTGCGTGGCTGTCGAGCCGGAGGACGCGGCGTCCTGCATCCGCCGCGCCGGTGACCTGCTCGTCAACGTGCAGCTGGACGACATGCGTACCGGGGTCCACGAGCATCTTGAGTTCGGCGAGGGCGAGCTCAATCTGCCGGGGACCCTGGCCGCGCTGACCGAGGTGGGCTACTCCGGCGTCGCGGCGGTCGAGCTGCCGAGGCACAGCCACGCGGCGCCGGACGTGGCCGCCCGGGCGATCACCGCCCTGCGCGCCGCGCTCACCCCGGTGCTCCCGAAGAACGACGACCACGACGCGGAGTGGGTGAGCAGCGTGGACCATCCCTGGCTGGTCGAGGCCGAGCAGCGGGTCCGCACGGATCCCGCGGCCGTCCGCACGCTGTTCCCCGCGGTCGGCCGCAAGGTCGGACGGGCGCCGCTGCGGCCGGAGTCCGACCCGCAGGGCCTGGTGCACGGCACCGTCGACGACCTCGCCCGCACCCGCCTGCTCGCCGCGCTGGCCGAGGTGCTCGACGGCCGGGCACTCGGCGCCGAGGTCGCCGAGCTCTACCGGTACGGGGACGACGCCGAGCGCCGCGGCGTGCTGCGCGGTCTGTCCGCGCTGCCGGACAGCGTGGTCTCGACCGGACTCGAAATCGTCCGAGACGCCCTGCGTGCCAACGACATCAGGTTGGTCGCGGCGGCGATGGGCGAGTTCGGCGCGCGGCACCTGGACGCCCACTCCTGGCGGCACGGCGTGCTCAAGTGTCTGTTCGTCGGCGTGCCGCTGGCCGCGGTCGTCGAGCTGTCCCGGCGCATCGACGACGAGCTGCTGCGCATGGTCGCCGACTACGCCGAGGAACGGCGGGCGGCGGGCCGTGCCGTCCCCGCCGACGCCGAGAAGCTGCTGGAGGTTGGCCGATGAGGATCTTCGACCCGCACATCCACATGACCTCGCGCACCACCGACGACTACGAGGCGATGTACTCGGCCGGTGTTCGCGCCCTGGTCGAGCCGTCGTTCTGGCTCGGCCAGCCGCGCACCAGCGTCGCGTCGTTCACCGACTACTTCGACAGCCTCATCGGCTGGGAACGGTTCCGTGCGGCGCAGTTCGGCATCCGCCACCACTGCACGATCGCGCTGAACCCCAAGGAGGCCAACGATCCCCGCTGCCGCGACGTGCTCGACGTGTTACCCCGCTACCTCGCGAAGGACGGCGTGGTCGCGGTCGGTGAGGTCGGCTACGACTCGATGACACCGGAGGAGGACGCGGTCTTCGCCCAGCAGCTCCAGCTCGCCGTCGCCCACGACCTGCCGGCACTCGTGCACACCCCACACCGCGACAAGCTCGCCGGCACCAAGCGGACACTGGACGTGGTGCGCGAGTCCGGCCTGGAGCCGGGCCGGGTGCTCGTCGACCACCTGAACGAGCCCACGGTGGCCGTGGTGGCGGACTCCGGGTGCTGGATGGGCTTCTCCATCTACCCGGACACCAAGATGGACGAGCACCGGATGGTGACGATCCTGCGGGAGTACGGCACCGACCGGATGATCGTGAACTCCGCCGCGGACTGGGGCCGGTCGGACCCGCTGAAGACCTACAAGACCGGTCTCGCCATGCTCGACGCCGGCTTTGACGAGTCCGATGTAGACAAGGTGCTGTGGCAGAACCCCGTGCAGTTCTACGGCCAGAGCGACCGGCTCGTGCTCGACGAGCTGCCGGGGTTCACCCCCTCGGGCGAGACCTTCGCCGGTAACTCCGTGCTGCGCGGCGGCGGTTCGGGCGGCGCTGCATGACGCCGTTGTCCTACTGCACCAACGTCCACCCCGCCGAGGACCTGGACGGAGTGCTGGCCCAGCTGGACCGCTACGCGGAGCCGGTGCGACGGCTGGTCGGCGCGGACGTGCTCGGGCTCGGCCTGTGGTTGCCGGCCGCGCTCGCCGCCGCGCTGGCCGACGACGTCCCGCTGCGCGGGAAGCTACGCGCCGAGCTGGACGCGCGCGGCCTCCAGGTCTACACGCTGAACGCCTTCCCCTACGGCGGGTTCCACGACGAGGTCGTCAAGCACTCGGTCTACCGGCCGCAGTGGACGGATCCCAGAAGGCTCGAGTACACGCTGGACTGCGCGACCGTCCTGGCCGACCTGCTGCCCGACACGGCGAGCTACGGCAGCATCTCGACCCTGCCGCTGGCCTGGCGCACCCCGTGGGACGACGCCGACGACGCCGCCGCGACGACGGCGCTCGCCGAGCTCACCGCGGTCCTCGACGACATGGCCGGCCGGGACGGGCGCCCGATCCGGCTGGCCGTCGAGCCGGAGCCCGGATGCGTGCTGGACCGTGTCAGCGATGCCGTCCGGTGGCTCGCCGGCCGGGTGGACCCGCGCTACATCGGCCTGTGCCTGGACACCTGTCACCTCGCGGTGTCCTTCGCCGACCCGGCGGAGACCATCGCCGAGATCCATCGGGCCGGGCTGTCGGTGGTGAAGGTGCAGGCGTCGGCTGCGCTGCAGGTGGAGGAGCCGGCGAGCGAGGCCGCCCAGCGGGCGTTGGTCGACTTCACCGAGCCGCGCTACCTGCACCAGGTGCGCGAGCGAGCCGGGGACGGGACGGTGCTCGGCGCCGACGACCTGCCCCAGGCGCTCACCGAGCTGCCGGGACAGCGGACCTGGCGGGTGCACTTCCACGTGCCGCTGCACGCCCGCCCGGCAGCGCCGCTCTCCGCGACGACCGACGTCCTGCGAGACACGATCGCCGCTTTGAGGTCTACTGTGGACGAACTACCGCACCTCGAGGTGGAGACCTACACCTGGAGCGTGCTGCCGGAGACCGCGGGCAACGGTGGAGACACCGCCCTGATCCGCGGTATCGCCGCCGAGCTGCGCTGGGCCGCCGTCCAGCTGCTCGACCAGGAGGGAGGGGTCCGGTGACCGCCGCGATGACAACGCCGCTGGTGCTGCTCGACGTCGTGGGGCTGACGTCGAAGCTGCTGCGTTACATGCCGAACCTGTCGGCGCTGGCGCACCGGGGGTGGCAGGCCGAGCTCGGCACGGTGCTCCCGGCGGTGACCTGCAGCGCCCAGTCGACGTTCCTGACCGGCGCGATGCCCTCCCAGCACGGGATCGTCGGCAACGGTTGGTACTTCCGGGAGCTCGGCGAGGTCTTCCTCTGGCGCCAGCACAACCGGCTGGTGGACGGCGAGAAGGTCTGGGAGGCCGCCCGCCGGCGCACCCCCGACTTCACCGCGGCCAACATCTGCTGGTGGTACGCCATGGGCGCGACGACCGACATCACCGTGACGCCCCGGCCGATTTACCACGCCGACGGCCGCAAGTCTCCCGACGCCTACGTCCGGCCCCCGGCACTGCACGACGACCTGGTCGGTGCGCTCGGCGACTTCCCGCTGTTCCAGTACTGGGGTCCCACCGCCTCGCTCGCGTCCAGCGAGTGGATCGTCGGCGCGTCCCGCAAGGTGTTCGCCGAGCACCACCCCGACCTTCTGATGGTGTACGTGCCGCACCTCGACTACGACCTGCAGAGGTTCGGGCCGGACGGGCCGGAGGCCATCCAGGCGGCGCGGGACGTCGACGCCGCGCTGGCGCCGCTGCTCGCCGACGCGCAGAACGCCGGCGCCACGGTGCTGGCGCTCTCCGAGTACGGCATCACCCCGGTACGCCGGCCGGTCGACATCAACCGGGTCCTGCGTTCCGAGGGGCTGCTGGAGGTCTACAGCCAGGCCGGTATGGAGTACCTGGACCCGTGGACCTCCCGGGCGTTCGCGGTGGCCGACCACCAGGTCGCGCACGTGTACGTCGCCGACCCGGCCGACCTGCCGCGGGTGCGCGACCTGCTGGCCAAGCTGTCCGGTGTGGACGAGGTGCTCGGGCGCGAGGAGCAGGCGCGGTACCACATCGATCATCCGCGGGCGGGTGAGCTCGTGGTCACCGCCGAGCCGGACGCCTGGTTCACCTACTACTACTGGCTGGACGATGCCCGTGCGCCGGACTTCGCGCGGGGCGTCGAGATCCACCGCAAGCCTGGCTACGACCCGGCCGAGCTGTTCTTCGACCCCGCCGACCGGCTCGCGAAGGCCAAGGCGGGGATGAACCTGGTGCGCAAGAAGGTCGGTCTGCGGTACGCGATGAACGTGGTGCCGCTCGACCCGTCGTACGTACGTGGCTCGCACGGCCGGCTGCCCGACCGGCCGGAGGACGGGCCGGTGCTGCTGTGCTCGGTGCCCGACGCCGAACCCGGCGGCAGGGTCGCGGCCACGGAGGTCCGCGACCTGGTGTTGCGGTTGCAGGGAATTGACGTACCGGAAGGAGCGCGACGATGAGTCGACCAGTCACCTTGTTCACCGGCCAGTGGGCCGACCTCCCGTTCGAGGAGGTGTGCAAGCTCGCCGCGCAGTGGGGCTACGACGGGCTCGAGATCGCCTGCGGTGGCGACCACTTCGAGGTGGACCGGGCGCTGGCCGAGGACGACTACGTGGCGAACAAGCTCGCGCAGCTGGAGTCGCACGGTCTGAAGGTGTGGACGATCTCCAACCACCTGGTCGGGCAGGCGGTGTGCGACGACCCCATCGACGAGCGGCACAAGAACATCCTGCCGGCCCGCATCTGGGGCGACGGCGAGCCCGAGGGCGTCCGCCAGCGCGCCGCCCAGGAGATGGCCGACACCGCGCGGGCGGCGGCCAAGCTCGGGGTGAACACCGTCGTCGGCTTCACCGGATCGAAGATCTGGAAGTACGTCGCCATGTTCCCGCCGGTCTCCCAGGAGGTCATCGAGGACGGGTACGCCGACTTCGCGCGGCGGTGGAACCCCATCCTCGACGTGTTCGACGAGGTGGGCGTGCGGTTCGCGCACGAGGTGCACCCCTCGGAGATCGCCTACGACTACTGGACGACCAAGAAGACCCTGGCCGCCGTGGACAACAGGCCCGCGTTCGGCCTGAACTGGGACCCCTCCCACTTCATCTGGCAGGACCTCGACCCGGTCGGGTTCATCCTCGACTTCGCCGACCGGATCTACCACGTGGACTGCAAGGACACCAAGAAGCGGTTCGACGGCCGCAACGGTCGGATGGGCAGCCACCTGGCCTGGGCCGACCCCCGCCGCGGCTGGGACTTCGTGTCCACAGGGCACGGTGACGTGCCGTGGGAGGAGTCGTTCCGCGCGCTCAACTCGATCGGCTACACCGGACCGATCTCGGTCGAGTGGGAGGACGCCGGCATGGACCGGCTTCGGGGCGCCGAGGAGGCGGTCACCTTCATCCGCAACCTCATCTTCGACAAGCCGGCGGCGGCCTTCGACGCCGCCTTCTCCACGAAGGACTGACTGATTCCAGGGAAGGGATTCGTCATGGCTGTTTCCAGAAGGACGATGTTGCGGGGTGCCGCCGCCGGTGCCCTCGCGGCCGGAGCGGTTGCGGCGGTGCCGGGTACGGCGTCGGCCACGGGTGCGGGCCGCCTGTGGCACCACCGGGTGCCCAAGGACAAGATCAGCATCCAGCTGTACACGCTGCGCTCGATCCTCGAGGTCGACCTCGAGGGCACGCTCTCGGCGCTGGCGGACATCGGCTACCGCAAGGTGGAGCTCGCCGGCACCTACGGGCGCACCGCCGCCGAGTTCCGCCGGATCCTGGACCGCCACCACCTGCGGGCGACCTCGACCCACGTCGGCATCGACGGTGACATCAACCAGGCCATCGCGGACGCGAAGGTGCTCGGCAACCGCAAGAGCAACGTGGCGTGGGCGAGCTTCCCGACGATCGAGGAGTGGCGGACCTTCGCCGCTCGCCTCGAGGCGGCCGGCAAGGCGTACCGGCGGGCGGGCATCGAGTTCGGGTACCACAACCACGCGCACGAGTTCGAGCGGATCGACGGCGTGCGGCCCTGGGACGTGATCACCCGGACCACGACGCGCCGGAACGTGCACCTGGAGATGGACCTGTACTGGGTCGTCACCGGTGGGGCCGACCCGGTGCGGGAGTTCTACCGGGTCGCCGGTCGGGTCACGCAGTACCACGTGAAGGACCGTGCGCCCGACGGTGGCTTCGCCGACCTCGGCGAGGGCACCATTGACTTCCGGCGGATCTTCCGAGCCAACTGGCCGCTGGAGGTGGACGAGTACATCGTGGAGAACGACCAGCCGGTGGACCCGCTGGAGTGCGCGGCCACGGGCTACAACTACCTGTCCAACCTGCGGTTCTAGTTCCGTTCGGAGGTGGCTTGTCATGCCGCTGGTAGCCGGGGTCGACTCGTCGACCCAGTCCTGCAAGGTCGTGGTGCGTGACGCCGAGTCCGGTGCGCTTGTGCGCAGCGGGGCGGCGCCGCACCCCGACGGGACCGAGGTGGACCCGGCGGCGTGGTGGGACGCGCTGCGGTCGGCGATCGAGCGGGCCGGCGGCGTCGACGACGTCGCCGCCATCTCGGTCGCCGGTCAGCAGCACGGCATGGTGTGCCTGTCGGAGTCGGGCGAGGTGGTCCGGCCGGCACTGCTGTGGAACGACACCCGCTCCGCCCGGGCGGCCGTGTCGCTGATCGACGAGCTCGGCGGGCCGGCCGCGTGGGCGGACGCCGTCGGCGTCGTCCCGGTGGCGTCGCTGACCGTGACCAAGCTCCGTTGGCTCGCCGAGCACGAGCCGGAGGCCGCGGCCGCCACGGCCGCCGTGTGCCTCCCGCACGACTACCTGACCTGGCGTCTGCGCGGGGGTGGCGACCTCGCCGAGCTGACCACCGACCGCGGCGACGCGTCCGGTACCGGCTACTTCGCGCCGGCCACCGGCACGTACCGCCCCGACCTGCTCGAGCTGGCCATGGGCCGGACGCCGGCGGTGCCCCGCGTCCTCGCCCCGTCCGACTCCGCCGGCCGCCTGCCCAGCGGGGCGCTCGCCGGCCCCGGGACCGGAGACAACATGGCCGCCGCCCTCGGCGTCGGGGCCGAGCCGGGCGATGTCGTGGTGTCGATCGGGACGTCGGGCACGGCCTTCGCCGTCGCCGACAAGCCCTCCGCCGACCCCAGCGGCCTGGTCGCCGGCTTCGCCGACGCCACCGGGCGGTACCTGCCCCTGGTGTGCACCCTGAACGCCGCGCGGGTGCTCGACGCCGCGGCCCGCATGCTCGGGGTGGACCACGACCGGTTCGCCGACCTGGCCCTCGCCGCCCCACCCGGCGCCGACGGCCTGGTGCTGGTGCCGTACCTGGAGGGCGAGCGCACCCCGAACCTGCCGGAGGCGACCGGTGCGCTGCACGGGCTGCGGCTGGCCAACGCCACGCCCGCCCACCAGGCCCGCGCCGCCGTGGAGGGAATGCTCTGCGGCCTGGCGGACGCGGTGGACGCGCTGGTCGCGCAGGGTGTCCGCGTCGAGCGGGTCCTGTTGGTGGGTGGTGCCGCACGCTCGGCGGCGGTGCGCCGCATCGCGCCGTCGGTGCTCGGCCGCCCGGTCCTTGTCCCCGAACCGGGCGAGTACGTCGCGGACGGCGCGGCCCGCCAGGCGGCGTGGGCGCTGACCGGCACCGACAACCCGCCGCGCTGGCGCCTGGGCGCGGTGGAGGAGTTCAGCGCGGACCCGACCCCGGGCCTGCGTGCCCGCTACGCCGAGGCCCGGGAGAAGATCCTCGACCGTCCCGGCGCCTAGAGCCAATGCCGGTCGCTTAAGCCGACGCAAGATCAACTCCGCGATCGGCGAGCAGCGAAAACAGGCACGTTCAAGACCAATAAGGGGCCTTCCGGGCAGCTAAACGACCGGCATTGCGCCTAGAGCACGTCTGCGGGAGGGTCGAAGTAGAACACCTCCTCGCGGGTGATCACCCCGTCGGCCACGGTGTAGAGCGACATCTTCGTCGAGGTCGTCCGGCGGCCGGTGGGCGTGTGGGTGGCGTCGAAGGTGAACCGCACCGCGAACCGGTCGCCCGCGACGAACGGACCGTCGACGTCGAACCCGTGGAACTCGAGCCCTCGGTTGAGCCGCTCGGCGTTCGCCAGGACTTCGTCGTGCCCGCGCAGCTCCACGTGCTTCCCGTCGTTCTCCAGCGGCGCGACGCGAACGACGTCGGCCGAGGTCCACCGCATGGCTTCGCTCAGCCGGCCGCCGCGGAAGGCCGACACGTACCGCTCGGCGACCTCGTGCGCCGGAAGCGGCTGGAACTGGTCGACGTGGTCCTCCGCCCACTGCCCGAAGCCGCGGGCCGGATGCCCGGTGATCTCCTCCACCGTCGAGGTGACCGGTTCGGGGTTGTCGACGAGCGAGCGCCAGTAGGCCAGCGCGCTGTCGGCGAGCGACTCGTCCGCCCAGCCGAGCACGTCGGCACGGGCTTCCTCCGCGCTGATCTCCTCCACCTCCACCGGCCGCCCGGCCGCGGCTCCGAGGATGCGCACCTGCTCGGCCTGGGTGACCGCCTCCGGACCGGTGAGCGTGTAGCTCCTGCCGATGTGTCCGTCTTCGGTGAGCGCCGCCACGGCCACGTCGGCGATGTCCCGCTCGTCGATCAGCGACCGGGCGGCGCCCGGGAAGGGCATTCGTACCGCTCGGCCGGCACGGATGGCCGGCGCCCACTCGAACGTGTTCGTCGCGAACCCACTCGGCCGCAGGAACGTCCACTCCAGCCCACTGCGGCGGACCGCGTCCTCGACCTGCCCCCACACCCCGTTCTGCTCGGGCGTCAGCTCGTCCCGCACGTTGAGTGTCGACACGTACACCACGCGGCGGGCGTGGCGCGCGATCACCTCGACCACGTCGCGGATCCGCTCCGCCGAGAGGAAGGGCCAGAGCAGGAACACGGAGTCCACACCAGACAGCGCCTCGTGGAGCGTCTCGGGCCGGCTCAGGTCCCCCGTGGCCCCGGCACCCGGAAAGCGGGACAGGGTGCGGACGTCGGCGCCGCGCTCACGCAACCCCGCCACCACGTGGCGGCCGATGTTGCCGGTAGCGCCGGTAACAAGAATCGTCATGCGCCAAGCCTCAGACTTAAACAAAGGTTCAAGTCAAGCTAGGCTGCTCGCCGTGGTGACCGACCTCCCGGCGGAGCTGACGATCGGTCAGCTGTCCGAGCGCAGCGGCGTGCCCACCTCGGCGCTCCGGTTCTACGAGCGCGAGGGCCTCATCCACAGCCGGCGCACCAGCGGTAACCAGCGGCGTTACCACCGCACGACGTTGCGGAGGGTGGCCTTCATCCGAGCGTCCCAGAGCGTGGGGATCCCCCTGGCGCTCATCGGCGAGGTGCTGGGCTTCCTGCCCGCCGACACGCCGCCCACCAAGGAGTTCTGGCTCCGCGCCGCCGAGTGCTGGAGCGAGGCGATCAACGACCGCATCGCCAGGCTGGAACGGATGCGAGACCGCTTCACGGCCTGCATTGGCTGCGGCTGTCTCTCCTTCACCGAGTGCGCCCTGGTCAACCCCAACGACCAGCTGGCCGGCCGCGGCCCGGGCGCCCACCTGCTGCGCTGAGCGTCAGGGGTCCGTGGTGCCGTAGGCACGCATGAAGGTCGCCACGGCTCGGTCGGCGATGAGGGCGAGGTCCGCGGCCGAGAAGGACGTCCGCCCGAGCAGCATCGCCTCGTTGATCGGTGCGGCCATGACCAACCAGTTGAACTCGGAGGCGGCGATCGACGGGTCGTCGGTCCGCAACCGGCCCTCCCCGGTGAGCTCGGCGAACCTCGCCGCGAGCCCGGACATCGTGCGGCCCGGGCCCTGGTCGAAGAACGCCTGGCCCAGCTCGGGGAAACGAGGCACCTCGGCGATCACCAGCCGGCGCAGCGCGAGCACGCGGGGTTGGAGCACCGCGCGGAGCTGCCGCACGGCGAGCTCGGTCAGCTCGGCGGCGAGGTCGTCCCCGGAGCCGAGCTGCTCGATCTCGGCGGCGACCGGGTCGGCGACCGCGTCGACGGCAGCCCGGACCACCTCGACGAAGAGCCGCTTCTTGTCGACGAAGTGCTGGTAGACGGTCTGCTTCGCGACCCCGGCGGCACGGGCGACCACATCCATGCTCGTTCCGCGGAAGCCGTTGTCGAGGAACACGCGGGTCGCCGCCTCGAGAATCGCGGCCTGCTTCGGGCTCGGGTGTTCCGATTCGCCCGCGGGGTGTTGATCGAGCACGGAGCAACGGTACGCTGCGGTCTTCTGGAAAGACTAGACCGTCTAGTCTAGATGTCGTGAGGAGACGTCCGTGACCGCTCTGCTCCCTCCCCCTCGGCTGCTCATAGACGGCCTGACCATGGTCGAGTCCGGACGCTGGCACGAAGGCCGGCTGTGGTTCGCCCACTGGGGCAGCGGCGAGGTGCTCGCCGTCGACCTGGAGGGACGGCGTGAGGTGGTCGGTCCGGGTCGCGCCGGGATGGGCTGGTCCATCGCCTGGCTCCCCGACGGCCGGCTGCTGGTCTCCGGCGAGGAGCTGACCCGCGTCGAGCCGGACGGCTCGGCCGTGCGGCACAGTTCGCAGGGCGGCAACGAGCTCGTCGTCCACCCAGCTGGCCACGTCTACGTCAACGGCGCCGACTTCGACTTCCTCGGTGGTGGCGCACCCGAACCCGGCTGGATCCGCCTCGTCAGTCCCGACGGCACCGCCAGAGACGTCGCCGGCGACATCGACTTCCCCAACGGGATGGTGATCACCCCCGACGGTTCGACGCTCGTGATAGCGGAGTCCTTCGCCGGCCGGCTGTCGGCCTTCGACATCGACCCGGACGGCTCGTTGTCCGGGCGGCGCACCTGGGCAGAAGGACTGGGCCCGGACGGCATCTGCATCGACTCCGCTGGTGGCATCTGGTGCCAGACCGCCGAAGGGCTCAACGAGGGTGAGCCCGCGGGAGCGGTGGTCCGGGTGCTCGACGGTGGTGAGATCACCCACCGGGTCGAGACCGAGCTTCCCTGCTTCGCGTGTGCTCTTGGCGGGCCGGAGGGTCGACACCTGTTCCTCCTGTGCAACGAGTTCGAGGGCATCGAGCAGCTCGAGGCCGTGCTCACCCGCCGGAGTGCTCGGATCTACGTCACCGAGATCCCCGCGTAGACCGCCGGCGGTCGAGCGTCCGAGACCGGTTCGGAGCGCTCGCTGCCGGAAAACGTGAGCCGGGGGACACCCCTGGGTGAGCTGGCCAGGGCCGTGACTGGAAGTGGCCTGGTTCAGCCGGCGCGCCCTGGTGGTGGGTGTGCGGGGTCCGGGTAGGCGTTGTTCGCAGTGGTCGGTGGGGTGCGGTCAGGCGTGGTCGGCAGCGGTGGCGGTCGTCGAGCGCCGCGGCCTGTCCGTCCCGAGGCGTGGCGAGCTGGGTGTGGTTGGGGTGGGCTGGCTGAGGCGGCCCGGCTGGGGAGGAGGGCTCGTTGGGGCGGCGCGGCGGCGGGGAGTGGGTCGGCCTGCTAGAACTTTCCTTTGTTCCCGCTGGCGGCTCGAGGAGGGCGTTCGTGGAGTTCGTGCGGCTTTTGTTGGTGTTCCTCCATCTGCTTGGTATGGCGGTGCTGATCGGGACCTTCCTGGTGCAGCGCCGGGCCACCGGGGATGGGCCGCCCAACGCGGGGTGGTTGCACGGCGCGGGCCTGCAGCTGGTCACCGGCCTCGCGTTGCAGTTGTTGGCGCCGGTCACCGACGCCGACTACAACCACATGAAGCTGGGGATCAAGCTGCTGGTGCTCGTGGTCATCGCCGGGTTGGCGCTCGCCTACACGCTGCGCAAGACCACGCCGCGCTGGCTGAACCCGACCCTGGGCGGGCTGGTCGTGGTGAACGTGGGGCTCGCGGTCTTCTGGACGTAAGGGGCTGGCGGGCCGCTCCGTCGCCGGTAGGGTCTGGCTACTGGTGAGTAACGAAGGGGTTCTCCATGTCGGTCGGGCGTGAGTTCGATGTGGTGTTGTTCGGGGCGACCGGGTTCACCGGCGGGCTCACCGCCGAGTACCTGGCAGCCGAGGCGCCGGCGGGCTGCCGGTGGGCCGTGGCCGGGCGGAACCCCGCCAAGCTCGAGGGTCTCCGCGAGCGGCTCGCGCTGGTCAACCCGGAGTGCGCCAAGCTGGAGCTGCTGGTGGCCGACGTCACCGACGAGCGCGCCCTGCGGGACGTGGTCGGCCGGGCCCGGGTCGTGGCAACCACGATCGGGCCGTACACCGACCACGGCGAGCCCCTCGTGTCCGCCTGTGCCGAGGAGGGCACCGACTACCTCGACCTCACCGGCGAGCCCGAGTTCGTCGACCGGATGTACCTCGGCTACCACGCCCGCGCCGTGAGCAGTGGCGCGCGCCTCGTGCACTGCTGCGGCTTCGACTCGATCCCGGCCGACCTCGGCGCCTACTTCACCGTGCAGCAACTGCCCGAGGACGTGCCGCTGCGGGTCCAGGGGTACATGTCCGCCTCCGGCACCTGGTCGGCCGGCACCCTGCACTCGGCACTGGCCGCGTTCTCCCGGGTGCGGACCATGGCCTCGACCGCCGCGCGGCGCCGACACCTCGAGGGCCGGCCGGTCGACCGCAGGATCCGGGGGATCAAGGGCCGCCCCCGCTACGAGAAGACAGTTGGCTCCTGGGTGCTGCCGGCGCCCCTGGTCGACCCCCAGATCGTGCTGCGCTCGGCCCGGGCGCTGCCGCGCTACGGCCCCGACTTCGGCTACGGCCACCACATCGCGGTCCCCTCCCTCCCGGTCGCCGCCGGAATCGCCGGGGGGCTGGGTGGGGTGGTGCTGCTCGCCCAGGTCCCGCCGGTCCGGCGGTTCCTGGCTGGACGGATGCAGTCGGGCGAGGGGCCGAGCGAGGAGCGGCGGGCCAAGTCCTGGTTCCGCATGCGGTTCGTCGGCGAGGGTGGCGGGCGGCAGGTGCTCACCGAGGTCAGCGGGGGTGACCCCGGGTACGGGGAGACGGCCAGGATGCTCGGCGAGTCGGCGCTGTGCCTCGCCTTCGACAACCTCCCGGCCACCTGTGGACAGGTCACCACGGCGGTCGCCATGGGGGATGCCCTGATCGGGCGGCTTCGACGGGCGGGGCTCTCCTTCCGGGTCGCGGCCGAGCGGGGAATGGAGGGGGAATGAGTGGTGGTCATGGCTCGATAGTGCCGTGAAAACAGGGCCGAAACAGCGGGGGAAGATCGAACTGTGGATAACCGAAGCAGTTGTGGACAAGTGCGTCCGGGCCTGGTCAGCGGCCCTTGAGAGGGCCTCGAGCGTACTTTCGCGATCGGAACGCATTCGGATGATCACGCTCAGTGCAGCTTGAGGCCGTCGCGAAAACGATTGGGTCACGCGGGTCTACGCGGCGGTAGCGCTGGACGAAGCGCAGAGTACGGTCTCGCGAATGAGTTTGCGTTCGGTGCTCGCCGGGCGCGTGAAGCCCGGGAGGGAGAAAGCCTTGCGCTTCAAGCGGGGAGTCGCGGTCACCGCGATCGCTCTGACCAGCGTGCTGTCCGTGGTTGGGTGTGCGAAGGATTCCGCATCCTCGGACAACCCGTCTGGCGGCCAGAACAACAACGCCTCGGGTTGCCAGACCGTGGACAAGCCGGCCGCGGCGTCGGGAGCGACCAGTTCCGAGAGCGCGGCGTCCGACGTCGACGCGAGCCAGCTCAAGGTCGGGCTCGCCTTCGACATCGGTGGCCGCGGCGACGCGTCGTTCAACGACTCGGCCGCCGCCGGGCTCGACCAGGCCATCGCCGACCTCGGGGTCAAGAAGGAGAACACCAAGGAGCTCACGGCGACCGACCAGGAGAGCGAGGACTCCAAGCAGACCCGCCTCCGCCAGCTGGCCCAGGAGGGCCACAACCCGGTGATCAGCGTCGGGTTCGCCTACTCCGAGGCGACCAAGGTCATCGCCGGCCAGTTCCCGAACACCCAGTTCGCCGTCGTCGACGGGTTCGTCGAGGGTGCGCCGAAGAACGTCACCTTCCTCGGCTTCGCCGAGCACGAGGGCTCGTTCCTGGTGGGCGTCATCGCCGCGCTGAAGAGCGAGAGCTGCAAGATCGGCTTCGTCGGCGGCGTGAACGTCCCGCTGATCCAGAAGTTCCAGGCCGGCTTCGAGCAGGGCGTCAAGGCCGTCGCCCCGGACGCCGAGGTGATCGCGCGGTACATCACCGAGGCCGGCGACCTGACCGGCTTCACCGACGCTCCCAAGGGCCAGGTGACCGCGAAGGGCCTGATCGACGAGGGTGCCGACGTGGTCTACCACGCCGCCGGCGCCTCCGGTAAGGGCGTCTTCGCCGCCGCCAAGGAGGGCGGTGTGATGGCCATCGGCGTCGACTCCGACCAGTACAACCAGGCCACCGTCGCCGAGTACAAGGACGTGATCATCACGTCCATGCTCAAGCGTGTCGACGTCGCCGTGTTCGACTACATCGCCGCGGTCGCCGCGGGCGACATGGGCGGGCTGCCCCAGGTCTTCGACCTGAAGGTGAACGGCGTCGGCTACTCCACCTCCGGCGGCAAGATCGACGACGAGACCAAGGAGTGGGTCGAGTCGTACAAGCAGCAGATCATCGACGGCGAGATCACGGTCGCGGACACCCCGGCCGCCAGCTGACGATCGTTGTCACGCCCGTGGGTGTGCGGCCGCCCCGCACACCCACGGGTTTTGACGTGGAAAGGGTGTCCTCGATGACCGACAGCACCGGGTCGGCCTCCGGCCGGGCTCCGGCCGTCGCGTTGACCGGCATCACCAAGCGCTTCCCCGGCGTCGTCGCCAACTCCGACGTGCACCTGACCGTGCGCTCGGGCGAGGTGCACGCGCTGTGCGGGGAGAACGGCGCGGGCAAGTCGACGCTGATGAAGATCCTCTACGGGATGCAGGCGCCCGACGAGGGCACCATCGAGGTGAACGGCTCGCCGGTCCGCTTCAAGTCCCCGGCGGAGGCCATCAAGGCCGGGATCGGCATGGTGCACCAGCACTTCATGCTTGCCGACAACCTGACCGTGCTGGAGAACGTCGTCCTGGGCGCCGAGGACCTGCACGGCATCGGCAAGCGAGCCAGGGCGAGGGTCCGCGAGCTGGCCGGTGCGACCGGACTCGACGTCGACCCGGACACGCTGGTCGAACGGCTCGGAGTGGCCGACCGGCAGCGCGTCGAGATCCTCAAGGTGCTCTACCGGGGCGCGCGCATCGTCATCCTGGACGAGCCGACCGCCGTGCTGGTCCCGCAGGAGGTCGCCGAGCTGTTCGACACGCTGCGGGCGATGCGGGCGGACGGCTACACGTTCCTGTTCATCTCCCACAAGCTCGACGAGGTTCGCGCCATCGCCGACACGGTCACGGTCATCCGCCGCGGCACCACCGTCGGCACCGTCGACCCGAGCACGGTGAGCAGTCGCCAGCTCGCCGAGATGATGGTCGGCAGCCAGCTGCCCAGCCCGGAGACCCGCACGTCCACGGTCACCGACCGGGAGGTGCTGCGCGTCGAGAACCTGACACTGCGCACCCCGGACGGCCGAGCCCTGCTGGACTCGCTGGACCTCGTCGTGCGCGCGGGCGAGGTGCTCGGCGTCGCCGGGGTCGAGGGCAACGGGCAGACCGAGCTGGTCGAGACGATCATGGGGATGCGCCGGGCGGCGACGGGGCGGATCCTGCTCGGCGGCAAGGACGTGACCAGGTCCGGCACGCTCGCGCGGCGTGAGGCCGGCATCGGCTACATCCCTGAGGACCGCACCCGGCACGGGCTGCTGCTCACCCAGCCGCTGTGGGCCAACCGGATCCTCGGCCACCAGACCCGCCGACCCGCCGCACGCGGCGCGCTGCTCGACGTGGCCGGCGCCCGCCTGGACACCGAACGCATCGTCGAGGAGTTCGACGTGCGAACTCCCGGCATCGACGTCGCCGCCGCCTCCCTCTCGGGTGGGAACCAGCAGAAGCTCGTCGTCGGGCGCGAACTCTCCGGGAACCCGGTTCTGCTGATCGCCTCGCACCCGACCCGCGGTGTCGACGTCGGGGCCCAGGCGGCCATCTGGGACCACATCCGCGCCGCACGCGCCGACGGCCTCGCCGTCCTGCTGGTCTCCGCCGACCTCGACGAGCTCATCGGCCTGTCCGACTCGATCAAGGTGATGCTCCGCGGGAGGTTCGTCGCCGACGCGGACCCGGCGACGGTGACGCCGGAGGACCTCGGCTCGGCGATGACCGGCGCAGGCGAGGTCGATGCGGAGGGACACCTGGTCGTGGACCGCACGGAAGAAGGAGACAAGGGGTGACCCGGCGGATGACCACCGACGCGGTGCGCCGGGCGGAGGTGGCGGTATGACCGCCAAGCTGCGCTCGTCGTTACTGGCGCCCGCGCTCGCGATCGCGTTCTCGGCGCTGCTGTGCGCGATCGCGCTGTTGATCTCCGGGGCCAACCCGGCGAGCGCGCTCGGCGTGATGATCGGCCAGGTGGGCGAGGGCCAGGTCGCCGTCGACATCGTCAACAGCACGGCGATCTACATGCTGGCCGCGCTGGCCGCCGCGATCGGGTTCCAGATGAACCTGCTCAACATCGGCGTGGAGGGCCAGTACCGGATCGGCGCCCTGGTGGCTGCGATCGTGGGCAGTGCGCTCGTGCTGCCGCCGGTGCTGCACTGGCTGGTGATCCTCCTGGTCGCCGCGGTCGCGGGGGCGACCTGGGCGCTGCTCCCCGCGATCCTCAAGGTGACGCGCGGGGTGCACGAGGTGCTCTCCACGATCATGATGAACGCGATCGCCTTCGGCCTGGCCGCTTACCTGATTCGTCGGGACCAGTTCGGCATCCTGATCGGCAACAACGTCTCCACCGAGCCGATCCCCGAGTCCGGCCAGGTGCCGGGCATCGACCTGGGCGCGCGGGGAACGGTGTTCGGGCTGGTGTTCCTGGCCGTGGTGGCCGCGGCCGTCTACGGCGTGGTCATGAAGCGGACGCGGTTCGGATTCGAGCTGCGGGCCTCCGGTGAGTCGCCGACCGCGGCCGCGGCCGGCGGGGTGAACGCCAAGCGCATGATCGTGGTCTCGCTGCTGGTCTCCGGCGCGGTCGGCGGCCTGGTCGGCATGCCGGAGATCCTCGGCCGCGACCACGCCTACACGCTCAACTTCGCCTCCGGCTACGGCTTCGCCGGCCTGGGCATCGCGCTGCTCGGGCGCAACCACCCCGTGGGCATCGCGTTCGGCTCGCTGCTCTGGGCGTTCCTGGAGAAGGCGAAGGTGGCGCTGGACAACGTCGGCGTGCCTCGGGAGATCGCGACGATCATGCAGGGCGCGATCGTGATCTCGGTCGTGGTCGCCTACGAGATCGTCAAGCGGATGGACCTCGCCGCCGAGCAGCGGCGGGTCGGCCGGGCGCTCGGCACCGCCGAACCGGCCGAGGCGGACGCCGGAGGTGCCCGATGAGCATGGTCGAGGTGCAGCCGGGCGGCGCGTCCGGCATGACGATGCCGGCGGCACCCAAGCGCAGGACCCTGCCCGGCTGGGCGATCTTCGTGATCGGTGTCGTCGGGGTGGTCGGCGTGCTCGCGACCACGTCCTACCTCACCGGCGAGGCGGCCCTGACCTCGTCCTCGACGATGCAGAACACGGTGACGCTCGGGATGCCGATCCTGCTCGCCGGGCTCGGCGGGATCTGGGCGGAACGTTCGGGCATGATCAACATTGGGCTCGAGGGAATGATGATCCTCGGGACCTGGGGCGCGGCCTGGGGCGGCCTGCACGGCGGGCCGTGGGTGGCCGTGCTCTCCGGTGCGGTGTTCGGCGCGCTGGGCGGGGTGCTGCACGCGATCGCCACGGTGACCTTCGGGGTCAACCACATCGTGTCCGGGGTGGCGATCAACCTGCTCGGGGCCGGCATCGCGAAGTACCTGTCGACACTCATCTTCGCGCCGCTGTCGTCCAACCCGCGGGACTCGCCCCCGATCGAACGGTTCGACACCTTCTCCGCCCAGCCCCTGGCCGACTGGCTCGGCGAGCTGGAGCAGGACCAGCGCGCGGTGATCTCCGACGTCGCCGGTCTCCTGCGCGGTCTGGTGACCCGGGTCTCGCCGATGCTGCTGATCACGATCCTGCTGGTGGTGGGCACCTACCTGCTGCTCTGGCACACCCGGTTCGGGCTGCGGCTGCGTTCGTGCGGTGAGAACCCGGTCGCCGCCGAGTCGCTCGGCGTCAACGTGTACCTGCACAAGTACGTGGCGGTGATCGTCTCGGGTGCGCTCGCCGGGATCGGCGGCGCCGCGCTGGTGCTCGGCTCCAGCCCGTCGATCTACTCGGAGGGGCAGACCGCCAACCGCGGGTTCATCGGCCTCGCCGCGATGATCTTCGGCAACTGGCGGCCGGGCGGCACGCTGGCCGGCGCCGGACTGTTCGGCTACGCCGACGGGCTGCGGCTCTCCGCCGGCCCGCAGACCGTGCACGCGCTGCTGTACGCGGCGGTGATCGCGGCCGGGCTGGTGGTCATCTGGCAGCTGTGGCGGCGCAAGTGGACGACGGCGACGCTGGCGGCGGTCGGTGCGGTCGCGGTCTACGCGTTGTACTACGCCAGCGACGAGCTGCCGAGGGAGTTCCTGCCCTACACGCCGCACATCATCACGCTGGTGGTGCTCGCCCTGGCTGCGCAGCGACTGCGCCCGCCCGCGGCGGACGGCCTGCCGTACCGGCGAGGCGAGGGTGACTAGCGTGGCCGGTGTGGACTGGGACAAGCTGCGCGAGGCCGCGACCGGCGCCGCCGCGCTCGCCTACTGCCCGTACTCCGGGCTGCAGGTCGGTGCGGCCGGGTTGGTCGACGACGGGCGCCTGGTGACCGGGTGCAACGTGGAGAACGCCTCCTACGGGCTCGGGCTGTGCGCCGAGTGCACGATGGCCGGTCAGCTGCGGCTGACCGGCGGCGGCCGGCTGGTCGCCGTGGCCTGCCGAGGCGGGTCCGGGGAACTGCTGATGCCCTGCGGCAGGTGTCGACAGATTCTGTACGAGTTCGGTGGCCCCGACTGCCTGCTGGACACCCCGGACGGCCCGCTGCCGATGCGCGAGGTGCTGCCGCACGCGTTCGGTCCGGACGACCTGCCATGACCTTCGCCGCGGTCGACGTGATCCGGACCAAGCGCGACGGTGGCCGGCTGAGCGACGAGCAGATCGACTGGGTCGTCGACGCCTACACCCGGGGCGTGGTGGCCGACGAGCAGATGTCGGCACTCGCGATGGCGATCTTCCTGAACGGGATGACCGCCGAGGAGACCGCCCGGTGGACCCGGGCGATGGTCGACTCGGGGGAGCGGCTGAGCTGGTCGACCGGCCGGCCGACCGTCGACAAGCACTCGACCGGCGGGGTGGGCGACAAGATCACCCTGCCGCTGGCCCCGCTGGTGGCCGCGTGCGGAGCGACGGTGCCCCAGCTGTCGGGACGAGGGCTCGGGCACACCGGCGGGACGCTGGACAAGCTGGAGTCCGTGCCGGGCTGGCGGGCGCGACTGTCGACAGAGGAGATCGGCGCGCAGCTGGCGTCGGTCGGCGCCGTCGTGTGCGCGCCGACCGAGGGCCTCGCGCCAGCCGACCGCAAGCTCTACGCACTGCGCGACGTGACCGGCACGGTGGAGTGCGTGCCGCTCATCGCCTCCTCGATCATGTCGAAGAAGATCGCCGAGGGCGCGGGCGCGTTGGTGCTGGACGTGAAGGTCGGGTCGGGCGCGTTCATGCCGGACCTGGCGTCGGCGCGGGAGCTGGCCTCGGCGCTGGTGGAGATCGGCGTCGAGCACGGCCTGCGGGTCTCGGCGTTGCTCACCGAGATGTCGACACCGCTTGGACGGGCGGTCGGCAACGCGGTGGAGGTCGCCGAGTCGGTGGAGGTGCTGCGGGGCGGCGGCCCTGCCGACATCGTGGAGCTGACGCTGGCGTTGGCCAGGGAGATGCTCGCGTTGGCCGGCGTGGAGGCCGACCCAGCCGAGGTGCTCGCGTCCGGCCGGGCCTACGAGACGTGGCGCACGATGATCGCCGCCCAGGGCGGCGACCCGGACGCCCCGCTGCCCACGCCGGCGCACACGCACACGGTGACCGCGCCGCGCGCGGGTGTCGTGGCCGGGCTCGACGCGCGTGGCGTCGGGGTCGCGGCCTGGCGCCTGGGTGCCGGCCGGGCGCGCAAGGAGGACCCGGTCCAGGCCGCTGCCGGGATCCTGTGCCTGGCCAAGCCCGGGGACCGGGTTGCCGCCGGCGACCCGGTCCTGGAGCTGCACACCGACACCCCTGAGCGGATCCCCGCCGCCCTGGACGCCCTCGACCAGGCCCTCGTCATCGCCGACGAGCCACCCCCCACCCGTCCGCTGGTGATCGAGACCATCCGCCCCTGACGTCGTCGAGCTCTACGCCTTCAGTTCGCGGAAGGCGGGTACCGAGACGAGCCTGGTCAGCGCATCCCAGAGCTGGAGCGAGTCACCACTGGGTGGTACCTGCTGCAGCACGGGGCCGAACACGGCCCGCTCGACGCCTCCCGGCGTCGTGACGACCAGGACGGGCGTGCCGATCTCGGCCTCGATGCGGTCGACGCCCGCGTGGTGGGAGGCGCGCAGCGCCTGGTCGTAGTCGGTGGAGGTGCCGGCCTCGGCGAGTGCGGTGGGGAGGCCGGCGCGGTGCAGGGCTTCGCCGAGGTCGCCGATCCACTCCCGCTCGGCGCCGTCGGGCTCGGTCCACAGCATGTCGTAGAAGACGGCGAGCGCCGCGTGCCCGTGCTCGGTCTGCACGGCCGCGGCGACGCGAGCGGGAATCCACAGGTAACCGTGCGGGTCGCCCTCCGGGTCGTCATCGCGGTGCTCGTTGAGCACGGACAGGCTCATCACGTGCATGCGTACCCGAAGGGGCACCTGGGGAGCGACCCGCGCGATCCAGCGTTCGGTGTGCCGGGTGAGCGGACAGGCCGGATCGAACCAGAGGTCGACGCTCCAGCCGGTCATGGCTGCCGCTCCGGGGTGGCACGAGCGGTGATCCCGTGCTCCAGCGTCCGGATCACGGTCGTCGCGACGTCGAACTTGGCGAGGGTGCCCTGCTCGACCTGCTCGAAGGCGGTGTAGGACACCCCCCACAGGACCTGCTGGATCCACTCGGCGGAGAGCTGGTCGTCGAAGACCCCTTCTGCCTGCCCGCGACGGATGAGGTCGATCACCGGGTCGTGTGGCGTCGGCAGGTCAGGCTCGGCGGCGGGGACGACGTCGCGCGCCAGGGACTGGTCACCGAAAACGAACATGATCGCCTCGCTGGTCGAGGCCAGGGCGGCGACCACCCGCCGAATGGCCTCCAACGGGTGTCCCCGGTCGGGTTCGGCTTCGGCGATGGCACCGCCGACGACCTCCAGGGCGTGCTCGGTGGCGGCTCGCAGCAGGCCGTCGCGTTCCGGGAAGTAGCGGTGCAGGGTCGTGCGGCCAACTTCCGCGGCCTCGGCGATCTGCGGCAACGTCGCCGTCCGGTCGCGAACCCAGACCCGCACCGCAGCGGTGACGATGGCCCGTTCGGTGCGGCTCCTGGCGCTGGACACCTGCTTCGAACTCATAGCCCATGGTATCAACAACATCCTTACCGAACCGTATCGTATCGGAATGGAAGTTTGCAGTTCCAATATAGATGCCCTATGGTCCATCCGCATGGCGGGACAGCAGATGATCCGGGCCGAGGGCCTGCGCCGAACGTTCACGGCGGGCAAGGAGACGATCGAGGCGGTGCGCGACGTCAGCTTCGAGGTCGCGGCCGGCGAGCTTCTGGCGTTGCTCGGGCCGAACGGCGCGGGCAAGTCCACCACGATGCGGATGCTGACGACGCTGCTGCCGCCCACGGCGGGCAGCGCGCACATCGCGGGCTTCGACGTGGCACGCGAACCGGGCTTGGTGCGGGAGGTGATCGGCTACGTGGGTCAGCGGAACGCCGCCGGTGAGAACCACCGCATCCGCGACGAGCTGGCGATCCAGGGCCGTTGCTACGGCCTCCGGCTCCGCGAGGCTCGGCGGCGGGCCGACGAGGTGCTGGAGCTACTCGGCATCGGCGAGCTGGCCGGGCGGCTACCGGGCACGCTGTCGGGTGGGCAGCGGCGACGCGTGGACATCGCTCTCGGCCTCGTCCACGGCCCGAGGGTGCTGTTCCTCGACGAGCCCTCGGCCGGCCTCGACCCGCACAGCCGCGCCGGCCTCTGGGAACAGTTACAGCGCCTGCGGCGCGAACAGGGCCTCACCATCCTCCTGACCACCCACTACCTCGACGAGGCCGACCAGATGGCAGAGCGGATCGTCATCGTCGACCAGGGCCGGGTGATCGCCAACGGCACCGCGGACGTTCTCAAGGCCGACCTCGCCGGCGATCGGCTGTACGTCACGACCTCGGACACCGACGGGGCGCGAGCCGCCGCGGCTCTTGCCCGTCGGATGGCCGGCATCGTCGAGGTCACGACCGAGGACCGGACGGTGGGCCTGCGCTGCGCCGACGCCGACGCAGTCCTGCCGGCCTACCTGCGGCTGCTTCACCACGCCTCGGTCACGGTCACTCGCGCCGGCCTACGACGCCCCTCCCTCGACGACGTCTTCATCAACCTCACCGGACGCAGGCTCGAACAACCAGGCGACCCCTCCGGGAACAGCATCGAGGAGCCGACCCATGCCTAAGCTCCTCCAGGACACCGCCACGGTCTTCTGCCGCGAGATCACCCCGGAGCTCCGGTCCCCGGTCGGCATGGTCTTCGCCATGGGGCAGCCCGTGCTGTTCCTCGTCCTGTTCGGCTCGATGCTCGTCGGCACCGACGCGGACCTCGGCACCGGCACCGGCACTGCCGACGTCTGGCAGTGGTTCGTCCCGGGCATCCTCGTGATGATGTGCCTCATGGGGCCGCTGGGCGCCGGTCACACCATGCTCAGCGAGCTGAACGGCGGACAGGTGGAACGCTTCCTCGTCACGCCGATCAGCCGCACGTCGCTCATCCTCGGACGCACCGGCAAGGACACGGTCACCCTGTTCGCTCAGGCGATCCTCATCACCGCGATCGCGGTCCCGTTGGGCATGCGGTTCCACCTGCCCGGTGCCCTGGCCACCATGGTCCTGCTGGTCGTCATGGCCGTCGGGTTGAGCGCCCTGTCCTACGTCCTGGCGATCATCTCCCGACCCAGCGGCAACCTGTTCTGGATCGTCACCCAGGTGTTGATCTTTCCGGTGATGTTGCTCTCGGGCATCCTGCTCCCGGTCGATGCCGGACCGGGCTGGTTGAGCGCTGTCGCCACGACCAACCCGGTTACCTACATCGTCGACGCCGCCCGCGCCCTGTTCGTCGGCGACTTCCTCGACCCCGCGGTGTTCCACGGCCTCGTCGCGGCCACCGCGATCGCCGTTCTCGGCCTGATCCTGGCTACCCGGGCCATGAGACGCGGCGTCTGAGCGTCCGCGGTCACCGATCGGTCTCCGGAAACGACGCGAGCCCCGACCACATGGTCGGGGCTCGCGTCGAGGCGTACTAGTTGGGGACCTCGGCCTCGTCCGTCTCCTCGGGGCGGTTGGCCTTCTGCGGCTTGCCGTTGCGGCGGCGGGCGGCCTGGCGGGGGAGGGTCGCGGGCGGGCGCGGGGGCTGGGCGCCGCCGCCCATCATCAGCTCCGCGAACGTGGCCATGGCCTCGTCGAGGTGACCGCCGATGCGGCGCTCGGACTCCTCGTTGCTCTTGCGCACCAGCGACGCCACCGACTCCGTGTCGGGTTGGCGGGTGAGGGTGCCCTCGACCTTGCCCAGGCTCTCGCCGATCGTGCGGCCCATGTCCGACAGCTTCTCCGCGAAACCGTCCTCGACGGTGTCCAGGCGTCGGGTCAGGTCGTCCAGGCGACCGGTCACCTGCTCCAGCCGGCCGGCGAGTGCCTCGAGACGCTCGGTGCCGTCGACCGTCGACTTGGTGTCCTCGATGGCGTCCTGCATGGAGCGGCGAGCCTCGTCGACGGCGACGCGAACCCCGGTCGCCTTCTCGTCGATGTTGTTGTGCAGGGCGTTCGCCGAGTCGGCCAGCCTCGACTGGACGGCCTCCGCCGAGTCGGTCACGGACTGGCGCAGGGTCTCCCTGGCCGCGTCCAGCTGACCGCGCAGGCCGCCCTCGACCTCGTCCACGCGGCCGCGCAGGGTGTTCTCGGCGAACTCGATCCGCTCCCGGACCGGGCCGTGCACGGCGGCGGGCAGCGCGTCCAGCTTGCTGTCCTGCTTGTCCAGGTGCTTGTCGAGGTGCCCGTCCAGCTCGTCGATGCGCCGGTGGATGCTGGCCAGCTTGTCCTCGAGCCCGTCCATCCGGCCCGCCACGCCCTCGAACCGGCCGGCCACCCCGTCCAGCCGGCCGTCGAGCTGCGCGAACGGCGTTGCCAACTTGTCGACGATGCCCTCGACGGCCCGGGCGATCGACGCGATCGCGGTGTCCTGCGCCTCCAGCTTGGCCATCGCCTCTTCGACGCGCCCGGCCAGCGCCCCGAGCTCGGTTCGGTCCGGCATCTCGGACAGGCGCTTGCGCACCGAGCCGATCGATTCCAGCGGTGACAGCCTGGCGTGGATCTCGTCCAGCGTGTCGAAGATCTGTTGCTGCTCGCTCTCACGGATCTCGGCCGCGCGCACCAGCATGTTGCGCATCCGGTCGAACGACACCGTCGAGTTGTTGTTCTCGTTCACGGAGGTGACCTTCGTCATGGAGGGGGCAGGGCCGACGTGGCGAGCCTAGCCACTCGCAGAACGCGTCCGTACACCACCCGTGAGTTCCTTGCTCGGTCAAACACGATCTATCGCAGGGAAATCCATTCGATCAGGGGACGCCTGTCGGACGGATCCCCGGCGCCGAGGGCACGGTGCGTCGCCGCACGCGACCGAAAGGTGTGCCGCCTCCCGTTGAGTACCGTTGGACCATGTCGACGTCCAACCCCGTTCCGGTGACCCCGGAAACCGTTCGCGCTGCTCCCAAAGTTCTCCTGCACGACCACCTGGACGGGGGCCTGCGTCCCGCCACCGTCATCGAGCTGGCCGACGCCGTCGGATACCCCGACCTGCCCACCCAGGATCCGGCCGAGCTGCGGACCTGGTTCCGCACCGCCGCCGACTCCGGCTCGCTGGTGCGCTACCTCGAGACGTTCGCCCACACCTGCGGGGTCATGCAGACCCAGGACGCCCTGGTCCGGGTGGCCGCGGAGTGCGCGGAGGACCTCGCGGCGGACGGTGTCGTGTACGCCGAGGTGCGGTACGCGCCGGAGCTGTTCAGCGAGCGGGGTCTGCACCTCGACACGATCGTCGCCGCGGTGCAGGAGGGGTTCCGCCAGGGCGAGGCCCGCGCACGTGAGCAGGGCAGGCCGATCAGGATCGGCACCCTGCTCTGCGCGATGCGACAGAACGCCCGGTCGCTGGAGATCGCCGAGCTGGCGGTGCGCCACCGGGACAGCGGCGTGGTCGGGTTCGACATCGCCGGCCCGGAGGCCGGGTTCCCGCCCACGCGGAACCTGGACGCGTTCGAGTACCTGCGGCAGCAGAACGCCCACTTCACCATCCACGCGGGTGAGGCGTTCGGGCTCCCGTCGATCTGGGAGGCCATCCAGCACTGCGGGGCCGAGCGGCTCGGGCACGGCGTGCGGATCGTCGACGACATCAAGGTCGACGAGGACGGCACGATCCACCTGGGACGGCTGGCGAGCTATGTGCGGGACCGCCGGATTCCGCTGGAGATGTGCCCGTCCTCAAACGTGCAGACCGGTGCGGCCCCGTCGATCGCCGAACACCCGATCGGGCTACTGACCAAGCTGCGCTTCCGGGTGACGGTCAACACCGACAACCGGCTGATGTCCGGCTGCTCGCCCTCCTCGGAGATGAGCGCGCTGGTCGACGCGTTCGGCTACGACTGGGCCGACCTGCAGTGGTTCACGATCAACGCGATGAAGTCCGCGTTCATCGGGTTCGACGAACGGCTGGCCATCATCAACGAGATCATCAAACCGGGCTACGCCAAGCTGATCGGCTGACGCTCCCCTCAGGGCTTCTGCTCGAGCCGCTGCTCGAAGGACTCGACCAGGCGCTGCCACGCCGCCTGCTCCGCGTCGAACGGAGGGCTGGGCGCGAGCCTGGTCGGGTCCGGCCGCAGCACGAACGAGACGAGCCACCCGAGGCTCTCCGACTGGGCGAGCGCCTCGTTCACGGTCTTGTCGTCGGCCCAGTCCGCGGCGTCGGTGAGCAGCTCCACGGCGAGGTCCAGCTGCACCGGGTCGACGGCGTCCGGGCCGTCGCCCAGGTCGTCGGCCAGACCGGTGAGCACGTAGGTGTTGTCGGTCTCGACCTCGATCTCGAGGCTGCCGTCGGTGGCCTTGGTGGCCACTTCCTCCCAGGTCGACACCTCGGCGAGGTCGTTCTCGCCGGCCGGTACCGCGGCCAGGTACTTCGCCAGGGTCCTTGGCGACTTGGCGACCGAGATCCTGCCGCGGGCGCCCAGGAAGATCGGCTCGTCGTCGAGGTAGCAGCGCAGCGTGTAGTACTCGCCCTCGGGCGTGATGATCTTGATGGGATCGATGCCCACCTCGGCCCAGAAGCCGACCGGCTCCGGCTCGGCCTCCTCGTCCTCGTCGTCGTCATCCGCCGTGGTCTGGTCGGTGTCCTTTTCGGACTCCTCGGTGTCGACGTCCTCCGCGTCCTCGGCGTCCAGGGCACTGGCGGCCTCCTCGGACTCGGCCTGGTACGCGGCCAGCTCGTCGGTGGTCTCGTCCAGCGTCGCCTTGTCGACCTCGGGTACGAAGACCACCTCGTCGATGGCGTCGAGGACCTCGTCCCAGCGCTCGGAGATGGTCTCGGCGAGGTCGGTCCACAGCTTCTCGCCCTCGCGCCCGGTGAAGGGGAACGTGCCCTGCTCGAGTACCGAGAACCCGGCCGCCGCGTTGAGCACCTCGTGCACCTCGTCGAGCTCGCACACGTCCGCGAGCGAACGGACGATCGTCACGATGTCGGCGAGCTCGCCGATGGTCCAGGTGTCCGGCTCCTCGGCCACCAGCTCCGGCACGCCCACCAGGTCGTAGGTGTGCTCCTCGTCGGGCAGCAACTCGGGCACCGACAGCTCCGGCACGACGTCCCAGGCGGGATGGTCGGCCAGATCGTGCTCGGTGACCGTGCGAACGAAGGCGGCGAGGTGGGCGGCGTCGGGAAAGGCGTAGAGGTCGTCCTCGTGGCCGAGGAAGGCCTCCCACTCCTCACCGTCTTCTCTCCAGCGCGGTGCCCACAGCGTCACGAGGTCGCCCTGCGGCAGGCCGAGCTCGATGGAGACGATGTCCTGAGACATTGCTGGACCTCCTGGTCACGCAATCCATGGGGCACACAGAACGTCGGCAGCCTACGTGGTGGGGACAGTGCGGTGGATCACCGGTCGGAGCGTAGCGAGGAAGGGTCGAACGACGCGAGTTCGTTATCCGGGTCGGCTTCGGCGTCACCACCGCCGCCACCAGCTACTTCGCCGGAACTCGCCTCGCTGGCCCGGCGCAGCCGCTCCTCGCGCCGCGCCTGGAACTCCTCCGCGGTGATGCCGCCGTCCTCCTCGCGCCGAGCCGGCGCCGCCCGTCCGGACAGCTGCTCGAGCGCCAGCGTGAGGTTGTCCCCCAGCAGCAGCGCGACCTTGTTGTAGCCCGTCTGGGTGGCGTCGTCCATCGCGACGCGAGCGACTCGGACGATCAGCCGGCCCAACCCGTCGGCGCCGTAGCGGGCGGCCTCGGGGGCGAGCCAGAGCCGGACCAGCCTGCCTCGCCCGTCCACGGTGACCTCGACGGTCTCGTTGCGGTCGTGGGCGGTGCCGGTGACCGTCGCCAGTACCTTGTCCACTTGGGACAACGCTTCCTGCCGCGCCCGGCCGTCGGCGATCATCTGCTCGGTGCTGCGGTCGAGCGGCTCCCGGTCGATCACAGCCGTCGCTCCCGTTGCTTGAGCGGGTCGGCGAAGTCGGCCTCCGGGTCCGCGTCGGCCTCCTCGTCGTCAACCGGGACGTAGCCGAGCGACTCGAGCTCCTTCTCGTCCACCACCGGTGCCAGTGCCTTGTGCATGTTGCCGCCGGCCAGCCGGGTCGCCCGCTCGGCGAGCGAGGTGATCCGGCGGGCCAGGGTCTCCATGTCCACCTGCAGGGCGGCGGGCGTCAACCGCAGGTCGGTGAGCAGCCCACCGGGCGCGACCTCGACGCTGATCGAGCCGTCGGGGGCGGTGGCCCGGCCGCTGATCCGGCCGACCCTGGCCACCTCGGCCGCGGCCTGCTCCTCCGCCTGCCGCACGCGACGGTCCACGACGGTGAGCTCGTGGTCGATGTCGATCTCCGCCACGCTGTCCCCCTCCCGGTCACGCCCAGTGTGCCCGACGGCGCCGCTGTCCGCGTTCAGCCGGTCGGGCGGTAGAAGCCCACGAACGGCATGCCGGCGTTCTCCGTGCGCAGCGGGCCGACCTGCACCGGGTCCCCCGCCTCGACGATCTGGCCGTTGCCGATGTACATGGCGACGTGACCCTCCCAGCACACCAGGTCGCCGGGCAGCAGCTGGTCGGCCGAGGGGACCTCGGCGCCGATGTCCTGCTCGCGGGAGGTGCGGGGGATGTCCAGGCCGCCCTGGTCGTAGGCGTACTGGGTCAGGCCGCTGCAGTCCAGGCCGACACCCGGTGAGGTGCCGCCCCACACGTAGGGCACCCCCAGCTGGCCCAGCGCGGCCCGAACGGCCTTCGCAGCTGTCTCGTTGGGCGCCATGACCGTGCTGCCGTCGGGAAGGTTCACCGCGACGCCGGTTCCGGGCTGCGGCGGGATCGCGACCGGCAGCCGCTTCTTGGTGACCACGCCGCCGCCACCGCCTCCGCCACCGCCTCCGCCACCGCCGCCGCCTCCGCCACCGCCGGAGTAGCCACCGCCGCCTCCGCCTCCGCCGCCCCCGCCGCCTCCGCCGGTGTTGTAGGCGGGCGGCGGGGTGTTGGCGACCGGTGCGGCGGCGCTCGGCGAGGTGGCCCCGCCGGGGGCGCCGTTGAGCTTGTTCACCACGCCGGTCAGCTGGCCCATGACGGCCTGGAGGTTCGAGCTGGACTCGCCGGAGACCTGCGCCCCGAGCCGGATCAGCTCACTGATCTTGGCCTGCGCGCCGGCGTTGTCGCCCGCACGCCGCAGTGCCGCCGCCGCGGAGAGCAGCTGGGCGGCGCGGTCCATGAAGTTGTCGATCAGCTGCTGGTTGGTGGACTGGCCGACCTTGAGGATCGACGCGGCCTCGCGAACGGCCGTCTGCACCTCGGCGCTGTAGGTGCTGATGTCCCGCGCGGCCGTGCTCATCGTCGTCGCGTCGGCCGCCTGGCGGGCGGCGGAGTCCCCGGTCCAGCCTTGCTGCAGGTTCCTGGTCTGGGTCGTGGCGTCGGTGTCGTAGGTGTAGAGCGCGTTCTGCACGCCCGCGTGCGCCTGGTCGACGGAGTCGATCGCGCCGTCGTCGGTCGCGAGCTGGCGCTGGGCGTCAGCGGCGGGTGAGACCAGCGTCTCGACCATGGGGACGGTGTTGGTCACACCGGCTCACCTCCGGCGCGGCGGATCGCCCGGATGTGGTCGTCCTCCGTGCTGACGTAGTTGGTCCAGGTGTTGGCGACCGCGTCCGCCATCGAGGTGGTGTTCGTGGCCAGGCCGTTCACGCGGTCGAGCTGGTACTGGGTGGCGTTGCGGATCGCGTCGCTGAGGCCGACCTCGTTGCCGACCCGCGAGAAGGCGTTGCCGTCCATCCCGGTGTGGGTGGCCAGCGAGTCGGTCCGTAAACCGTCGGCCAGGGGTCGGTAACCCCTGGTGAACGCGGCGAAGGCGTCCTCGTCGGCGTCGTAGCCGGGCGGTGGCGGCGGCACCGGATCCTCGTGTGTCATCTGTTCCCCTCCTACCAGCTCTGACGCGGCGCGCGGCCCAGCGGCTCCCCTCGGTTCGTCCAGGCTAGGACATCCTCATCCACGGCGGCGGGGATCGGTGAGGATCCGGGTCCGTTCGACGAGGATCGTTTGCATTCGGGGTCGTTTCCGGGCTCAGGTGCCCTTCGGATGCCACACGGTCTTGGTCTCCAGGAACGCCCGAAGGCGCTTTACGTCCGGAGCCACGGTCCAGTCCGGCTCGGCGGCGCCGGCACGCAGCACCCGCTTGACCGTGCCGGCCGCGGCGCGTTCCAACTCGGTGGTCGTCGCCTCGGGGGCGCCGGTGAGGTCCAGGGCGTTCACGTCGGCGTGTGAGGCGAGCCAGGGGGCCAGCTCCGCGGTGCGCCCGGTGAGGACGTTGACCACGCCGCCCGGTACGTCCGAGGTGGCCAGCACCTCGGACAGGGTGATCGCCGGCAGGGGGCGGTCCTGGCTGGCGACGACGACCGCCGTGTTGCCGGTCGCGATCACCGGTGCGACCACGCTCACCAGCCCCAGCAGCGACGAGGACTGCGGCGCCAGCACACCGACCACGCCGGTGGGCTCGGGCACCGAGAACGAGAAGTACGGGCCGGCGACCGGGTTCGCCGCGCCGAGCACGGTGGCGATCTTGTCCGCCCAACCCGCGTACCAGACCCAGCGGTCCACCACGAGGTCCACAATGGACTGCGCCCGTTTGGCCGCGAGGCCTTCGCTGGCCCCGAGCTCGGCCACGAACTGCTCGCGACGGCCCTCGAGCAGCTCGGCCACCCGGTACAGCACCTGTCCCCGGTTGTAGGCGGTGGCCCGGGACCAGCCGCCGAGCGCCTTGCGGGCGGCGACGACGGCGTCCCGCACGTCCTTGCGGGAGGCCTGCGCCGCGTTGGCCAGGAAGGCGCCCTTCGCGTCCTGCACCGGGTAGGAGCGGCCGGACTCCGAGCGCGGGAACGCCCCACCCACGTAGAGCTTGTAGGTCTTGGCGACGGTGAGACGCTCAGACATCGAGGTATGCCTCCAGTCCCTGGCGGCCACCCTCCCGGCCGAAGCCGGACTCCTGGTAGCCGCCGAACGGCGCGGTCGGGTCGAAGCGGTTGAAGGTGTTGGCCCACACCACGCCGGCACGCAGGCGGTCGGCCATCCACAGGATCCGCGACCCCTTGTCGGTCCAGATGCCGGCGGACAGGCCGTAGGGCGTGTTGTTGGCCTTGGCGACCGCCTCGTCGGGCGTGCGGAACGTGAGCACCGACAGCACCGGGCCGAAGATCTCCTCACGGGCGATGCGCATCGCCTGGCTCACCCCGGCGAACACGGTGGGGGCGAAGAAGAAACCCTTGTCCGGCAACGGACAGGGGCTAACCCACTTCTCCGCGCCCTCCGCCTCGCCGGACGAGACCAGCTCGGCGATCTTCGTCAGCTGCTCGCGGGAGTTGATGGCTCCGACGTCGGTGTTCTTGTCCAGCGGGTCGCCGACGCGCAGGGTCGCGATGCGGGTGTGCAGTTTGTCCAGCAGCTCGTCGGCGACCGACTCCTGCACCAGCAGCCGGGAGCCCGCGCAGCAGACGTGGCCCTGGTTGAAGAAGATGCCGTTCACGATGCCCTCGACGGCCTGGTCGAGCGGCGCGTCGTCGAACACGACGTTGGCGGCCTTGCCGCCCAGCTCGAGCGTGAGCTTCTTGCCGGTGCCGGCCACCGAACACTGGATCAGCTTGCCCACCTCGGTGGAGCCGGTGAACGCGACCTTGTCGATGTCCGGGTGGCCGACGAGCTCGGCGCCCACGTCGCCGGCGCCGGGCAGGATGTTCACCACGCCCGGCGGCAGGTCGGCCTGCTGGATGATGTCGGCCAGCACCAGCGCGGTGAGCGGGGTCGTCTCGGCCGGCTTGAGCACGACGGTGTTGCCGCAGGCGAGTGCGGGGGCGAGCTTCCAGGCGGCCATCAGCAGCGGGAAGTTCCACGGGATGACCTGACCTGCCACGCCCAGCGGTCGCGGGTCGGGGCCGAGCCCGGCGTAGTCGAGCTTGTCCGCCCAGCCGGCGTGGTAGAAGAAGTGCGCGGAGGCGGTCGGGACGTCCACGTCCCGCGACTCCTTGATGGGCTTGCCGTTGTCCAGGCTCTCCAACACGGCGAGCTCGCGCGACCGCTCCGCGACCATCCGCGCGATCCGGAAGATGTACTTGGCGCGCTCTGCGCCCGGCATCCGCCCCCAGACCCGGTCGTAGGCGCGCCGGGCCGCCTTCACCGCCTTGTCCACATCGGACTTGGAGGCGGTGGAGACCTCGGCCAGCACCTCCTCGGTCGCCGGGTTGACGGTCTTGAGGGGCTCACCGCCGCCCTCGACGAACTCGCCGTCGAGGAACATCCGGTAGCTGGGTTTGAGGTTGGCGATGTCCCGGGACTCGGGCGCCGGTGCGTACTCCCACATGATCAATCCACCGTTACGTAGTCCGGGCCGCTGTAGTGGCCGTCGAGCTGGGCTCGACGCTGCATCAGCAGGTCGTTGAGCAGGCTCGAGGCGCCGAAGCGGAAGAGGTCTGGGTTGAGCCACTCCGGGCCGGCCACCTCGTGCACGGCGACCAGGTAGCGGATGGCGTCCTTCGTGGTGCGGATGCCGCCGGCCGGCTTGACGCCGACCCGGGTGCCGGTCGCGGTGTGCCAGTCGCGGACGGCCTGGAGCATCACGTGGGTGACCGGCAGCGTGGCGGCCGGGGAGACCTTGCCGGTCGAGGTCTTGATGAAGTCGGCGCCGGCCAGCATGGCCAGCCAGGAGGCTCGCCGCACGTTGTCGTAGGTGGCGAGCTCGCCGGTCTCCAGAATCACCTTCAGGTGCGCGTCCCCACAGGCGTGCTTGATCGTGACGATCTCGTCGAACACGCGGCCGTACCGCCCGGACAGGAAGGCACCGCGGTCGATCACCATGTCGACCTCGTCGGCACCCGCGGCCACCGCCAGCTCCGTGTCGGCGATCTTGACCGGCATGCTGGAGCGGCCGCTCGGGAACGCCGTGGCGACGCTGGCCACGTGGATACCGCTGTCGCCCAGCGCCTCGACCGCGGTGGTCACCATGTCCGGGTAGACGCAGATCGCGGCGACCCGCGGGACCTCCGGCCGTTCCGGGTCGGGCCGGCGGCCCTTGGCGCACAGCGACCGCACCTTGCCGGCGGTGTCCGCGCCCTCCAGGGTCGTGAGGTCGACCATGCCGATGGCGGTGTCGATGGCCCACAGCTTGGCGGCCTTCTTGATGCTGCGCGTGGCGAGGCCCGCGGCGCGCTGCTCGACGCCCACCTGGTCGACGCCGGGCAGGCCGTGCAGGAAGCGACGCAGGGACGTCTCGTCGCGGGTCGCGTCGGCGAGCGCGGGGGGTAACCCCGTATTCGCCGGTGAGGGTGCAGCCATGGGCCCGAGTCTAGGCGTCCCGGCCGATCGGACCGGTCCGCCAAGGGCCGGATACCGGGGGTTGTCCACAACTCGGCGAGTTGTCCACAGATCAGTTCTCGGCGCCCCCCTCGGCGAGTGGGCCGAGGTACAGGTGGGTGAGCCGGTCGGGGTCCCAGAGCACGTCGATGGCCACGATCCGGTCGTCGGCCACCGTGAAGCCCATCACCGAGAGCGTCCGCCCGCCGGCGGCGACCACGACGCCGGCGGCCCCGTTGACCAGGGCCGGCCGTACCAACGGCGCGAACCGCTCGCCGATCATCGCCTGCCCCAGGACCGCCTCGGGACCGCGGACGACGAACGTCGGCCGGCCTCCGGCCGCCCCGCCGTCGGCGCGGAGCACGACCTCCGGATCGAGTACGGCGAGCAGGCCCGCGAAGTCCCCGCGCCGGGCGGCGGCGAAGAACGCCTCGACGACCCGGCGCTGGCGGGTCAGGTCGGGGTCCGGCGTGGGGGCGGCCTCCCGCACCCGGCGCCGCGCTCGGCTCGCGAGCTTGCGCGCCGCGGCCGGCGAGCGTTCGGTCATCGACGCGATCTCCTCGAACGGGACCGCGAACATGTCGTGCAGCACGAAGGCCAGGCGCTCGGCGGGGGTGAGCGCGTCCAGCACGACGAGCAGCGCCAGCCCCACCGCGTCGGCCAGCAGGGCCTCCTGCTCGGGGTCGATCGCGTCCGGGGAGCTGATCAGCGGGTCCGGCATGTGCACCTCGAGCGGTTCCTCGCGGCGGGTGGCGCGGGCGCGGAGCATGTTCAGGCAGATCCGCGCGACGACGGTGGTCAGCCAGGCGCCGAGGTTGTCGACCTCTCCGGTGTCCGCCCGCTCCAGGCGCAGCCAGGCCTCCTGCACCGCGTCGTCGGCCTCGGTGAGCGAGCCGAGCATCCGGTAGGCCACGGCACGCAGCCTCGGCCGGTGCTCGGCGAAGCGATCGGCCGGCGACGAGTTCTCGTCCATCGGTCACATTCCTCTTTCCCGGGGAGTCATAGCACTAGACCCCCCAACCCCGGGCGATGTGACCTCGCCCGGGCCGGCGAACGGAGACACCATGAGCTCACCAGTCCTGATCACCGGCGGCACCGGCACTCTCGGCAGCCTGGTCGTGCCGCGCCTGCTGGCGGCGGGTCGGCAGCCGCGGGTACTCAGCCGCCGACGACGCGAACCCGAGCCGGGCACCGAGTACGTCGTCGGCGACCTCGAGACCGGCGAGGGGGTCGATGCCGCCGTCGCCGGCGTCGAGACCGTCCTGCACCTGGCCGGGAGCGCCAAGGGCGACGAGGCCAAGGCCCGCACCCTGGTCGCCGCGGCGTCTGGGGCCGGCGTGCGGCACCTCGTGTACATCTCGGTGGTCGCCGTATCATTAAAAAAGGTCACCAGCGGGGTGGACCGGGCCATGTTCGGCTACTTCGCGGCC
>NZ_MSIE01000067.1 GCF_001921205.1 Actinophytocola xanthii
GCGCGGAGCGGGTGCCGGTCACCAGCGGGGTGGACCGGGCCATGTTCGGCTACTTCGCGGCCAAGCGGGCGGCGGAGCTGGTCGTCGCGGAGTCCGAACTGGGCTGGACCACGCTGCGGGCAACGCAGTTCCACGACCTGTCGCTGACCGCCGTGCGGCAGATGGCGAAGCTGCCGGTGATCCCGGTCCCGGCGGGCATCTCGTTCCAACCGGTCGACGCGGCGGAGGTCGCGGACCGGCTCGTCACACTCGCCCTGGGCTCCCCGGCGGGGCTCGTCCCCGAGGTCGGGGGGCAGAAGGTCTACCCGATGACCGAGCTCGTCCGCGGGTACTTACGGGCGGCCGGCAAGCATCGGCTGATCATGCCGCTGCGGCTCCCGGGGGGCGCGGCGCGTGCGATCCGCGACGGCGCCAACCTCGCGCCCGACCACGCGGTCGGCGGCCGCACCTGGGAGCAGTTCCTCGCCGAGCACGTGGCCAAGCGGCAGGGGCACGGCGCGGACGTCGTCCCGATGGAAGGGGTTACTCCTCGATCTCCTTGACCTTGCCCTTCTTCTTGCGGCGCTTGACCTCGACGCCGCCCCAGAAGGCAAGACCGGTGATCTTCACGAGCGGCGCGCCTGGCCTGGGCTGGATCTGGTCCTGCACCCGGTTCTCGAACCCGCCCATGAGGGCCGTGCCATTGACCTGGACGGTGATGTCGTCGGGCACGAAGATCTCGACCCCACCCATGATGGCGAACGCCTGGATCGTGGTCTCCGCGTCCTCGAACCGGGCTTCGGTGAGGTCGATCTGGACGCCACCCATCATGGCGAAGGCGGTGAACGTAGGCGGAACGGTCCACACGCCCTTGCGGTCCGTCCCGGACATGACGGCCACGGCGGCGGAGGACGTCCCCCGGCCACCGATCCGGCTCACCGCCGAAGGCGCTGGTTGCGGCAGCTGCAACGCGTTGGTCTGCTGCCCCACCGGGAGGTCCCGGGTGATCGGCTCGAGGTCGCCGAAGGTCTTCGCCGCGTAGACCTTGTCCAGGCGTTCCTCCAACTCGGTGACCGTGAGCCGGCCCTCGGCCATCGAGTCGTGCAGGACCCTGGCGACGCGTTCCCGGTCATCGTTCGACACCCGCATCTCGCGCGGGTCTGGCACCGCAGGGAGGTCACTCACGTCGTGAGATTAGCGCGACAGGCGGCCTGTGCCACGGGTCGGTCACCACCGCGTTCGAGCTACCGTGTCCCCTCATGGACGTGCGCACCGTCGACCACCCGCTGGCCAAGGCCCGCCTGACCGTCATGCGGGATGCCCGCACGGACAACGCCACCTTCCGCGCCGCGTTGCACGAGCTCACCGTCATGCTCATCTACGAGGCCATGCGGGAGGCGCCGGTGCGCACCGAGCGCATCCACACCCCGGTCGCCCGGACCGAGGGGTACTGGCTGGCGAACCCGCCGCTGCTGGTCCCGGTGCTGCGGGCAGGGCTGGGCATGGCCGACCAGGCACACAAGCTGATCCCGGACGCCCAGATGGGGTTCGTCGGGCTCGCCAGGAACGAGGAAACGCTGCAGCCGACGCCGTACATGGAGTCGCTGCCCAGCTCGCTCGCCGGCCGCCCGGTGTTCGTGCTCGACCCCATGCTGGCCACCGGCGGGTCGATGGAGTACACGATCCGGCTGCTCACCGACCGCGGCGCGACCGACGTGACCGCGGTCTGCGCCCTGGCGGCGCCGGAGGGGATCGAGCACCTGGCCGCCTCGGGTCTGCCGGTGCGGCTGGTGACGGCGAGTGTGGACGAGCGGCTGAACGACTCCGGGTTCATCGTGCCGGGCTTGGGTGACGCCGGAGACCGGCAGTACGGGGCGGTCTGAGTCTCGTCCACCGTGGTATCACGATGGTACCGTCAGGAGCATGGCGATGACCCTGAGGCTCTCGGACGAGGAGAATCAGCACCTCGCCGAGCTGGCCGCCGCGGAAGGCCGGTCCAAACAGGAGATCATGCGGCTCGCGCTCGCCGAACGGTGGGCGCGGTTGCAGAAGGAGCAACAGCTCGCCGAGGTCCTGAGCCGGGTACTGCCTCGCTACAAAGGGTTGCTCGACCGCATCGGAACCGCCTGAATCTGTCGGTGCGTAGTGGCATGATCGCCCGGTGATCATGTACCTGGACGCCAGCGACCTGCTCGTGCTGGCCGCTGCCGTCACCGGCGGTGACCTCGTGGTGCGCGATCTCGGTCTGCTCGACTCCGCCGCCCATCGGCCTCGGGCCACGGTCCTTGGCGTGCAGGCCTACGACACGCTCTGGCTCAAGGCGGCCGCTCTTCTCGACTCCATCGTCTGCACCCGGCCGCTCGCCGAGGGGAACTGGCGCCTGGGCTGGGTCGCCGCCGTCGCGCTGTGCGACATGAACGGCTGGTGGGTCGACGCCGACGAGGACGAGGCACTCGACCTGGTCCGCGAGGTCGGCCGGGGCAGCGTCGGCGTACCCGAGATGGCGGCCCGGCTCGAGCAGTGGGCCAAGCCGAAGGAGAGGTAGACCGGAGCCAGACGGCCTGACTTGACCTGGAGCGCACTCCAGCTTCTACCGTCGAGGGGTGACCTACGCGATCGCCGAGGCCGCCCACCGCAGTGGGCTGTCGATCGACACACTCCGTTACTACGAGCGCATCCAGCTGATCGACCCGCCCGCCCGTGACTCCGGTGGCCGGCGCGCCTACACCGACGAGGACCTGGTCTGGCTGGTGTTCCTCACCAAGCTGCGCACCACCGGCATGCCGATCCGGATGATGCGCGAGTACGCCCGGCTGCGCCACCAGGGTGTGGCCAGCGCCGGGCGGCGCAAGCAGATCCTCGTCCAGCAACGCACCGAGGTCCTCGGCCGCATCGCCGAGCTGAACTCCTGCCTCGACGTGCTCAACTACAAGATCGCCAACTACGAACAGTGCGAGCGGGACCTCGAGGAGCAGGCCCCCGGCCGGCTGGCCGAGGCCTCCGCGTAAGGCGTCCAGCACCGCTGGTGTCCCATGTCCCGCCGTTCAAACCCTTCCGAGGCAGTACATCTAGGCCATCAGCGAGGCGGCGACCGTGGCGCCGAGCTCCCAGCAGGCACGGAGGTCCTCCCGGCTCGGCTCGCCGGTCACCGTGACGTGCGGGGTGGCCTTGGCCCAGCCGAGGCCGGTGACGATCGAGTCGATGCCGCGGATCGCGCCGGTGGCGTCGTTGTTGCCGTGGACGTAGAGACCGAAGGGCCGGCCGCGGGTCGCGTCGAGGCACGGGTAGTAGGCCAGGTCGAAGAAGACCTTGAGCGCGCCGGACATCATCCCGAGGTTCGCGGGCGTGCCCAGCACGTAGCCGTCGGCGGCGAGGGCGTCGGACACGCTCGCGGAGAGCGCCGGGCGGCTCACCACGTCGACGCCCTCGATCTCCTCCGCGCGGGCACCCGCCAGTACGGCCTCGTACATGGCGCGCAGGTTCGGCGAGGGCGTGTGGTGGACGATCAACAGGGTTGCCACGTCACGCCTCCAGCAGCGCCGACACCTCGTCGCGCAGCGAGGACATGCGTTCGGCCGCTCTGGACCTCGCCGCGGCCAGGTCATCGGCCGGCTCGACGACCTCCAGGTACGCCTTGACCTTCGGCTCGGTGCCCGAGGGGCGGATCACCACCCGCAGGCCCTCGCCGCGCAGCCGCAGGATGTCCGGCGCCGGGTTGTCCTGCTCGACCTGGCCGCCGCCCAGCGCGGTCGGCGGCGTCCGGCGCAGTGCGGCCACCAGCGGGGCGATCCGCGCGACGTCGGTGAACCGCAGGGAGATCTGGTCGGTCAGGTGGACGCCGTGCTTCGCCGCCAGGTCGTCGAGCGCCTCCGGGACGGTCCGGCCGTCGGCTTTCAGCGTCGCGACCAGGTCGCAGGCCAGCACCGCGGCCGAGATGCCGTCCTTGTCCCGCACGGACCCTGGGTCGACGCACAGGCCGAGGGCCTCCTCGTAGGCGAACACCAGGCCCTCGCCCGCCCGCATCAGCCACTTGAAGCCGGTGAGCGTCTCCGCGTAGCGGGCGCCGTGCGCCGAGGCGATCCTGCCCAGCAGCGACGAGGACACGATCGTGGTGGCGACCAGGGGGTCGGGGTGTGCGGCGCGGTCCAGTGTCGACAGAACGTGCTCGCCGAGGAGGGCGCCGGTCTGGTCGCCGCGCAGCATCCGCCAGCCGTCGGCGAAGCGGACGCCGAGGGCACAGCGGTCGGCGTCCGGGTCGAGGGCGATGGCCAGGTCCGCCTCGGCGGCGGACGCGGCGGCCAGCAGGAGGTCGGCGGCGCCCGGCTCCTCCGGGTTGGGGAAGGCGACCGTGGGGAAGTCCGGGTCCGGGTCGGCCTGCTCGGGGACCAGCGCAACGTCGGTGAAGCCCGCCGCGTGCAGCGCCCGCAGCGCGGTCTCACCGCCGACGCCGTGCATCGGGGTGAGCACGACGCGCAGGTCACGCGCGGTGCCGCGGGGGAGTCCGGCTGTCCGCGTGACATAGCCGGACAGGTCGTCGACCGGCAGCGCGCCGGGGGCGGTCGGCACCGAGCGGGCGGGCGGCGCGGCCTGGATCGCCGCCTCGATCAGCCGGTCGTCGGGCGGCACGATCTGCGCGCCGTCCCCGGCATAGACCTTGTAGCCGTTGTCGGCGGGCGGGTTGTGCGAGGCGGTGACCTGGATCCCGGCCACCGCGCCGAGCGAGCGCACCAGGAACGCGGTGACCGGTGTCGGCAGCGGCCCGGGCAGCGTCCTGACGACGAACCCGGCCGCCGTCAGCACCTCGGCGGCGGCGGAGGCGAACTCGGCCGAGCCGTGCCGGGCGTCCCGGCCGACGACGACGGTGCCGCCGCCGTGCCCACCGTCCCGCAGCCACCGCGCGACACCGGCCGTGGCCCGTACCACCACGGCCCGGTTCATCCCGTTCGAGCCGGCCCGGACCGGGCCGCGCAGGCCCGCCGTGCCGAAGGTCAGGGTGCCGTTCATCCGGTCGGTGAGCTCCTCGACCGCTCCCGGGACGGCGCCCATGGCCTCGGCCACCACCCGTTGCAGCTCGCCAGCGGTCGCGGGGTCCGGGTCGTCGGCGATCCAGCGCATGGCTCGCTGCCGGAGCTCGGACGGCAGGCTCATGAGTGTTCGACCAGGGCGCGCAGCAGGCCGCCCATCCGCCCGGCTGCCGCACGGCCGGCCTCGAGGACCTCCTCGTGGTTCAGCGGCTCGCCGGTCACGCCAGCGGCGAGGTTGGTCACCAGCGACAAGCCGAACACCTCTGCACCGGCAGCGCGGGCGGCGATCGCCTCCAGGACCGTCGACATGCCGACCAGATCCGCGCCCAGCGTGCGCAGCATCCGGATCTCGGCGGGGGTCTCGAAGTGGGGGCCGGGCAGGCCCGCGTACACGCCCTCCACCAGGGCCGGGTCGATCTCGCGGGCCAGTGCGCGCAGCCGTGGCGAGTACAGGTCGGTGAGGTCGACGAACTGGGCGCCGACCAGCGGCGAGGTCGCGGTGAGGTTGAGGTGGTCGCTTATCAGGACCGGCGTGCCGACGGGGATCCCGTCACGGAGGCAGCCGGCGGCGTTGGTCAACACGACCGTGCGGCAGCCCGCGGCGACGGCCGTGCGCACGCCGTGCACCACCGCGGCGACGCCGCGCCCCTCGTAGTAGTGGGTGCGGCCGAGGAGGATCAGCACCCGGTGCTCACCCACCCGCAGCGACCGGATGGTCCCCCCGTGCCCGGCGACGGTCGGCGCGGTGAACCCCGGCAGCTCCGCCATCGACACCTCGGCGGAGGCCTCACCCATCCCGTCCGCGGCCGGCCGCCACCCCGACCCCAGTACGACGGCCACCTCGTGGCTCTGCTGGCCCGTGTGCTCGGCCAACGCCTTTGCCGCCTCGTCGGCCAGCACCTGATGGTTCACCGTCTCAGTCACGGCCGCGAGCCTAGGGCGCGTCCGCACAGTCCTGGTCGATGGGCTTCGTGATCCAGGTCGTCGCTGGCAAGGCGGAGGGCAGGCCTCGTACCGGGTTGTACTCGGCCTGTCCGACAACGCCGCCAGCGGCGGGCTGGGCGCGAAGACCGCGATCGAGGGCTTTGCGGACGTGCCCTAGTGCGCTGGCCTGCGCCGTTCACCCGTCGGCGCCCGCTGCCCGGGCGGCGTCCGGGTCAGCCGGTGACGGTGAAGGTGGGGAGGATGCGGTCGAACAGGGCGCGGCGGCCGCTGTCCTCCTGGTCGATCGGCACGGTCACCGACACCACCCACAGGTCGACGCCCAGGGGGTAGAGGGCGGCGAACGTCACGCGGTTGAGGTTGCGGGCGTTCGGCACCCCGGGGGCGAGGCGGGCGGCCTCGGCCGTCGTTCGGTAGGTGAGCTGTTGGGCCGGTTCGATGCCCTTGGGGTCGATGCCCTTGAGGGGCGCGCTGTCCTCCGGGCTGAACGAGGCATCCCCCTTCGCCCCCAACATGGCGATGTACTCGTCGATCGCATGGCCCGGGTAGTACTCCGGGAACCGCTCGATCGTCAGCGCCTGCGTGCCGTTCGGGGACACGAAGTACACCCTGGTGCTGGACTGGTCCTCGCCCTGGCGCTCCTCCACGAACCGCATCCAGTCGGTCGGCACCTCCACCTGGTAGCCGCCCCCCTGGGCGCCGTTGACGGTGGCGGCGTCCCCGGTGCGCGGGGTGAACTCCTCGCCTGGCTCGTCCTGGACCTGGGTGGTGGGCTGAGCGCTCGGCCGCGGCGGCAGCACCGACTCGCCGCCGGCGATCCTGGCCAGGGCGAAACCGCCGCCGGCCGCCGCCAGGAACAGGAGCACGCCGACCACGACCAACACGACGGGCGGGACCCCCCGGCGGCGGGGCGCGCGGGTGGGTGCGAACGGCAGCGGGCCGGGCGCCGGGGCGAGGGTGGAGGCCGTGGTGTCCGCATTCGGCGGTGGCTGAGGGGCGACGGGTCGGGTCACCTTGGTCGGTGCGTCGTCGCCGATGGCCCCGGCCAGGCGGCGCAGGTCCTCCTCGGACAGCAGCGGCGTCGACGGCGGCGGGAGCAGCGGGTGCAGGCGGTTGCGTACCTCGGCCAACGGGAGGCGCCCGGCCGGGTCCTTCACCATCAGTGCGGCCACGAGGTCGGCTAGCGGGCCCTCGTGCGTCGGGCGGGGGACCTCGCCGTGGACCACCTCGTTGAGGACCTCCACCACGCTGCCGCCGCCGTCGTAGGGCGGTTCGCCCTCGAGGACGGCGAACAGGGTCGCGCCGAGCCCCCACAGGTCCGCGGCCGGGGTCACGGGGTCGCCCACCGCGACCTCGGGCGCGATGTAGCACGGCGAGCCCAGCATGATCCCGGTGCGAGTCATCGTCTTCTCCGACACGTTCCGGGCGATGCCGAAGTCGGTCAGCTTCACCTGGCCGTTCCCGCCGACCAGGACGTTGCCCGGTTTGACATCGCGGTGGGTGATGCCGGCCTGGTGCGCGGCGGCGAGCCCGGCCGCCACCGCGTCGGCGATCGCCGCGGCGACCGGCGTGGGCAGCGGCCCCAGCGCGGTGAGCAGCTCGGCCACGCTGTGCGCCGGCATGTACTCGGTCACCACGAACGGCTCGCCGTCCTCGTGCGCCACGTCATGCAGGGTGATCACGTTCGGGTGCGACAGGGCCGCGATCGCCCTCGCCTCGCGCAGCGTTCGCTCGCGCAGCTCGGCCGCCTCGGCGTCGGGCACCCCCGGGGGCAGCAGGACCTCCTTCACCGCCACCGTGCGGCGCAGGAACTCGTCGTAGGCCTCCCAGACGGTTCCCATCGCGCCCTGGCCCAGGCGTCGGCGCAACCGGTACCGGCCGGCGACGACCCGGTCGCGGGCTGCCGCACCGGCGTCCTCACCGGTGTCGGGGCCGGAACTGGGCTGGGACACGGCGCCTATTCTGCGGCATTCCCCACAGGTTCTGCGGCATTCCCCACAGGCGTCGGGTGACGACCGGCGATATCCGTAGCATTGCCGGGTATGACCTCGGCGGAGCGGCTGACGTTGGCCTCGGACTTTCCGGCGGTGAGCCGGGACCAGTGGCGCGAGCTGGTCGAGCGGGTGCTGCGGAAGTCGGGTCTCGAACCCGACGGACCCGGCGGCGCCGAGGCGGCGCTGCGCAGCCCGACCCACGACGGGTTCACCCTCGCGCCGCTCTACACCGCCGAGGACGCCGCCCCGGACCCCGGCTTCCCCGGGCTCCCGCCGCACGTGCGCGGCGGCCGACCGGAGGGGCGGGTGCTCACCGGCTGGGACGTCCGCCAGCGCCACGTCCACCCCGACCCCGACATCACCCGGCGCGCCATCCTCGCCGATCTCGAGAACGGCGGCACCTCGCTCTGGCTGGTGGTCGGCGCCGCCGGCCTGCCGGTCGACGCGCTCGCCGACGCCCTGGCCGACGTCTACCTCGACCTCGCCCCGGTCACGCTCGACGCGGGTCCGGACGCGACCGAGGCCGCCGACGCGCTGCTGGCCGTGTACGAGGACCGAGGCGTGCCCGCCAGCGCGGTGCGCGGCAACCTCGGCGCGGACCCGATCGGGCTGCGCGCCAGGACCGGAGAAGCCGGCGACCTCGACAGCGCCCTCGACGCCGCGGGCGCGCTCGCGGCCCGGGTCGCGGCGTCCCACCCGAACCTGCGCACGGTCGTGGTCGACGCCCTGCCCTACCACGAGGCGGGTTCCTCCGACGGCCAGGAGCTCGGCTGCGCGCTCGCCACGGGCGTCGCCTACCTGCGCGCGCTCACCGCGGCCGGGCTGGACACCGACGCCGCCGCCGGCCGGCTGGAGCTCCGCCTCGCCGCCACCGCCGACCAGTTCGCCACGATCGCGAAGTTCCGCGCCGCGCGCCGGCTCTGGGCGCGGGTCGCCGAGGTCTGCGGCGCGACGACCCGGGTCGTCCCCCAGCACGCGGTGACCTCCTCGACGATGATGACCAGGCGGGACCCCTGGGTGAACATGCTGCGCACCACGTTGGCCTGCTTCGCCGCGGGCGTCGGCGGCGCGGACGCGGTCACCGTGCTGCCGTTCGACGCGGCGCTCGGGCTGCCCGACCCGTTCGCCCGGCGCATCGCCCGCAACACCCACACGATCCTGCTCGAGGAGTCCAGGGTGGCCGGCGTGATCGACCCGGCCGGCGGCTCCTGGTACGTGGAGCGGTACACCGAGGACCTCGCCCAGGCCGCCTGGGCCGTGTTCACCGAGATCGAGCGGGCCGGCGGCATCGCCAGCGCCCTGGACAGCGGACTGGTCGAGGATCGGATTGGCGCCACTCGCGCTGCCAGGGCAGCGCGCTTCGCCGAGGGCGAGGAGGCGATCGTGGGGGTGACCGTGTTCCCCGACGAGGACGAGAAGCCCCTGGTGCGGCGGGAGTCCCCGGCGCCGCCGGCCGGCGGCCTGCCCAGGGTGCGGTACGCGGAGCCGTTCGAGGCGCAGCTGGAGGGCCGCCCATGAGCATCCCCGACTTCTCCCACGTCGAGCTGGGCGAGCCGGCCGCGGCCACCGCCGAGGACTGGCAGGCGGCCGTGCAGGAGGCCACCGGCAAGGCCCCGGACGCGCTGGCCTGGGAGACCCCGGAGGGGATCGGGCTCAAGCCGCTCTACACCCGGGAGGACCTCGCCGAGCTGGACTTCCTCGACACCTACCCCGGCATCGTGCCGTACCTGCGCGGCCCCTACCCCACGATGTACGTCAACCAGCCGTGGACCATCCGCCAGTACGCCGGGTTCTCCACCGCCGAGGAGTCCAACGCCTTCTACCGCCGCAACCTCGCCGCCGGCCAGCGCGGGCTGTCGGTCGCCTTCGACCTCGCGACCCACCGCGGCTACGACTCCGACCACCCGCGCGTTGCCGGCGACGTCGGCATGGCCGGGGTGGCCATCGACTCGATCTACGACATGCGCCAGCTGTTCGACGGCATCCCGCTGGACCGCATGTCGGTGTCGATGACGATGAACGGCGCCGTGCTGCCGATCCTCGCGCTCTACGTGGTGGCCGCCGAGGAGCAGGGCGTGCCGCAGGACAAGCTCTCCGGGACCATCCAGAACGACATCCTCAAGGAGTTCATGGTCCGCAACACCTACATCTACCCGCCGCAGCCGTCGATGCGGATCATCTCCGACATCTTCGCGCACACCTCAGCCCACATGCCCAGGTTCAACTCGATCTCGATCTCCGGCTACCACATGCAGGAGGCGGGCGCGACGGCCGACCTCGAGCTGGCCTACACGCTCGCCGACGGCGTCGAGTACATCCGCGCCGGTGTCGACGCCGGGCTCCCGGTCGACTCGTTCGCCCCGCGGCTGTCGTTCTTCTGGGCCATCGGCATGAACTTCTTCATGGAGGTCGCCAAGCTGCGCGCGGCCCGCCTGCTGTGGGCGAAGCTGGTCAAGCAGTTCGAGCCGACGTCGGACAGGTCGCTGAGCCTGCGCACGCACTGCCAGACCTCGGGCTGGTCGCTGACCGCCCAGGACGTCTACAACAACGTCATCCGTACGTGTGTCGAGGCCATGGCCGCGACCCAGGGGCACACGCAGTCACTGCACACCAACGCCCTGGACGAGGCGCTGGCGCTGCCGACCGACTTCTCCGCCCGCATCGCCCGCAACACCCAGCTGCTGCTCCAGTACGAGTCCAACACCACCCGGGTGATCGACCCGTGGGGCGGCAGCGCGTTCGTCGAGCGGCTGACCTACGACCTGGCCCGGCGGGCCTGGGAGCACATCAGCGAGGTCGAGGCCGCCGGCGGGATGGCCCGCGCGATCGACGCCGGCATTCCCAAGCTGCGCATCGAGGAGGCCGCGGCGCGCACCCAGGCCCGCATCGACTCGGGGCGCCAGCCGGTGATCGGGGTCAACAAGTACCGGCTCGACGACGCCGACGAGCACGTGGAGGTGCTCAAGGTCGACAACGCCGGGGTCCGCGCCCAGCAGGTCGAGAAGCTGCGGCGGCTGCGGACCGAACGTGACCAGAACGCGGTCGACGCCGCGCTGCGGGCGCTGTCCGACGCGGCGGGCGGCAGCGCGAACCTGCTCGCCGTGGCCATCGAGGCGGCCAGGGCGAAGGCCACCGTCGGCGAGATCTCCGACGCGCTCGGCGCGGTCTGGGGCCGCCATTCGGCGCAGATCCGTACGATCTCCGGGGTGTACTCGGAGGAGGTCGGCGCGGCATCCGACGTGGACAGGGCCAGGGCGGTCGTCGACGCGTTCGCCGAGGCCGAGGGGCGCCGGCCGCGCATCCTGGTCGCGAAGATGGGCCAGGACGGGCACGACCGCGGCCAGAAGGTGATCGCCACCGCGTTCGCCGACCTCGGCTTCGACGTCGACGTGGGTCCGCTGTTCCAGACCCCGGCCGAGGTCGCGCGGCAGGCGGTCGAGGCGGATGTGCACGTCGTCGGGGTGAACTCGCTGGCGGCCGGGCACCGCACGCTGGTGCCGGCGCTGCGTGACGAGCTGGCCGAGCTGGGCCGGGACGACATCATGATCGTGGTCGGCGGCGTGATCCCGCCCCAGGACCACGACGAGCTGCGCGAGGCCGGTGCCGCGGCGATCTTCGGGCCGGGCACGGTGATCCCGGCGGCGGCCACCGACCTGATCGCGAAGCTGTCCGAGCTGCACGGGCACACCGCCTAGTGGCCCGAGAGATCGACGTCGACGCGTACGCCAAGGGCGTGCTCGCCGGTGACCGGGGGACCGTGTCCAGGGCCATCACGCTCGTGGAGTCCCAGCGGGCCGACCACCGGGAGCTGGCCCAGCGACTGCTCGTGGAGCTGCTGCCGCACGCCGGCGGCGCGCACCGGGTGGGCATCACGGGCGTGCCGGGGGTTGGCAAGTCGACGTTCATCGACGCGCTCGGGTCGATGCTCACCGAGGCCGGGCACCGGGTGGCGGTGCTCGCCGTCGACCCGTCGTCCTCCCGCACCGGGGGCTCGATCCTCGGCGACAAGACCCGCATGTCGCGCCTCGCGGTGGACCCCGCGGCCTTCATCCGCCCCTCGCCGACCTCGGGCACGCTCGGCGGGGTCGCCAGGGCCACCCGGGAGACGATCGTGCTGATGGAGGCCGCCGGCTACGACGTGGTGCTGGTGGAGACCGTGGGGGTGGGCCAGTCGGAGATCTCCGTGGCCGGGATGGTCGACTGCTTCCTGCTGCTCACCCTCGCCCGCACCGGCGACCAACTGCAGGGCATCAAGAAGGGCGTGCTGGAGCTGGCCGACGTGATCGCGGTGAACAAGGCGGACGGCGACCACGAGGTGCCGGCGCGCAAGGCGGCCCGCGAGCTGTCCGGGGCGCTGCGGCTGCTCCGCTCCCCGGAGGTCGGCTGGACCCCGCCGGTACTGACCTGTAGCGGCCAGACCGGCAAGGGCCTGGACACGCTCTGGGAACAGGTCGAGCTGCACCACCGGACGCTGGCCGGGACGGGAGAGCTGGCGGCCAGGCGGCAGCGCCAGCAGGTCGACTGGACCTGGGCGATGGTGCGGGACACCGTGCTCACCCGGCTGCGCGAGCACCGCGGGGTGCGGGAGGTCGCGCCGGACCTGGAGCGGGCGGTGGCCGATGGTGAGCTCACCCCCACGCTGGCCGCGCGGCGGATACTCGAGGTGTTCGCGGACTCACCGCCCGGTGATTAGGCTAGGAGGCATGCGGAGTGCCTCCCGAATCGTGGTCATCGCCCTGGCGGTGCTGTTCCTGGCGCTCCCGGCGCTGCCCGCCGCGGCCGCTCCGGCGTTGCTCGACCAGCCGCCGCCGACCGCGCCGTCCCAGCCCGGCTCCACCGCCCCGACCGGGGTTCGGCTCGAGCCGGCGGACACCGAGGAGGATCGGGCGGAATCCCGCCGCAAGATCGTCATGGGCGTGGCCTCGGTGGTGTTGCTCGGTCTCGTGATCTGGGGACGCAGCGTCAAGCGCAAGAAGGCCAAGGCCGGGTGACCGGGTCGTTGGCCGATTGTGATCGTTTAGCGAGACCGAAGAAGACCCGCCGTTCGGCGCAGTGAGTTGACCGGCAATCGGTCAACAAGTGTTTCTCGTTCGATCCTCCACCGGCCATGGTGCAGGATTAACCGGGTGACAGTGGTCGATTCGCGCTCCGACATGTCGGGGGACCGGGACGATGTGACAGCAGCGGACGGGGTCGGCGTGCTGATTACCGACGAGGGCGTCAGTATGCCCACTGTGGAGGATATCGGTGCGGGACGCGGGCCCGCCTGGCTCGACGAGTGGCTCACGCGCAACTCGCCCGAGGTACGGGCCTGGTACCGGCACATCCACGCACACCCGGAGTTGTCGCGCAACGAGTTCGCCACCACCGACATGGTGGCCGGCCTGCTGTCCTCCGCCGGGCTGCGTCCGAAGATCTTCGACAGCGGCACCGGGCTCATCTGCGACGTCGGCGCCGGCGAGCGCTGCGTGGCCCTGCGGGCCGACATGGACGCCCTTCCGGTCACCGAGCTGACCGGGCTGCCGTTCGCCTCGACCGTGCCGGGCGCCGCCCACGCCTGCGGCCACGACGCGCACACCGCCATGCTCCTCGCCGCCGGCCTGGCGCTGGCCTCGGCACCCGAGCTGCCGGGCCGGGTGCGGCTGGTGTTCCAGCCGGCTGAGGAGATCATGCCGGGCGGCGCGCTGGACGTGATCGCGGCCGGCGGTCTCGACGGGGTGGAGTCGATCTTCGGCCTGCACTGCGACCCCCGGCTCGAGGTGGGCTACGTCGGCTCCCGGGTCGGCGCCATCACCTCGGCCACCGACCTGCTCGAGCTGCGCCTGACCTCGCCCGGCGGGCACACCTCGCGCCCGCACCTGACCGCCGACCTGGTGCACGCGCTGGGCACCGTGATCACCGGTCTGCCGGCCCTGCTGTCCCGCCGCATCGACCCCCGGTCCGGCACGGTGCTCGTCTGGGGCGCGGTGCACGCCGGAGAGGCACCCAACGCCGTGCCTCAGGACGGAGTGCTGCGCGGCACCCTGCGCACCGGCGACCACGAGATCTGGGCCGACCTGGAGCCGCTGGTGGCAGGCCTGATCCAGTCGCTGCTCGCGCCGACCGGTGTCGGGTTCGAGCTCGAGCACCGGCGGGGGGTGCCGCCGGTGGTGAACGGCGAGGAGAGCACCGCGGTGCTCTGCGCCGGCGTGGAGGCGGCCCTCGGGGAGCACGCCCTGACCACCACGCGGCAGTCCTCCGGCGGTGAGGACTTCGGCTGGTACCTGGAGCACGTCCCTGGCTCGTTCGCCCGACTCGGTGTCTGGTCCGGCCAGGGGCAGATGCCCGACCTGCACCAGCCGACCTTCCACCTGGACGAGCGCGCCCTGATGACCGGGGTCCGCGTGCTCACCCACACCGCGCTGGCCGCACTCGCGGCCGGCTGAGGACCTCACTCCGCGCCGGCCACCCGCCGGCGCGGGCTCAGTAGTGGTCGCCCTGGTCCCGATCGTTGGCGAGGATCAGCATCAGCACCATCACCAGCGTGTAGAGGCCGATCGCGATCCCGGCGTTGACCAGGCGGTCCCATCCGCCGCCTGCCTCGTCGAGCACCCAGCTCAGCGCGCCGAACCCGGCGACCACCAGGAAGATCGCGAAGCAGACCTTCAGGAACCGGCCGTAGGAACACCACCGGGTGCAACTCCCCGGGTTGAGGTGCTTGCACAAGGAGTCACCGTGGCCGGTCCGCGGTAACTGCTTGATGGAGTGGCGACTCACAAGGTGGCCCCGCAGAAGGCGCAGCGACCTGTCCCGCTGGCCTCAGGCTCGTGCCGTCCGCTCGGGCTGAACGGGCATTCTGGCCGTGCTTCCATGACGTCCACTATTCCCCGTGGAAGTCACCCAATCAAGACCTTGACATAACGGTATGTAATTACCCGGATGTCAGGGGCCGATTCCGTGGCACGGTCTGATCCGCAGGTCGGCGACATAGTCGGCCGGCGCTCCGGCGGACTCCGCGGCATCGGACACCACGCCCAGGTACCGGGCGGAGGGCAGCCCGCCCTCATAGGCGTCCAGGACGTACAACCAGGCCAGCACCGACCCCTCGAGCGTCTGCACCCGCAACCGGATCTTCGAGTGCAGCCCCAGCTCGGAACCCTCCCACCGGTCGAGTCGTGCCTCGTCCTCCGGCGTCACGTCGTAGAGCACGACGAACACCTGGGAGCCCGGCTCCTCGACGATGGTGGCGAGGGCGCCTTCCCAGCCGAGGTCCTCACCGCCGAAGGTCAGCCGCCAGCCGACGAGCCAGCCGGTACCCGCCATCGGCGAGTGCGGAGCTCGCTCCATCATCTGAGCTGGATCCATGTTGGACCCGTACGCGGCGTAGAGCGGCACGTCGACAGCGTAGCGATACCCGGGATCATGTGCGTCGTGATGGCGCCAACGTGTTGGCCGCCGGGCCGCCGCGTACGGTTGGCCCCGTTGGAAACAGCGCGGGACAGCGACACCGTGGAACAGCGACACCGTGGACAGCGACACGAGGGACAGCGACATTGAGGGGAGTCGACAGTGACCCGGATCGTGATCATGGGCGGGGGCCCGGCGGGTTACGAGGCAGCGCTGGTCGCCGCGCAGCACGGCGCCGACGTCACGATCGTCGAGCGCGACGGGCTCGGCGGCGCCTGCGTGCTCTACGACTGCGTCCCGTCCAAGACCTTCATCGCCTCCGCTGGCGCCCGGTCGAGCTTCCACAACGCCGACGAGCTGGGCATTCGCACCGACAGCCACGTGCCGCCGGTCGACGTTCCGGTCGTCCACGGACGGGTGAAGGGGCTCGCGCTCGCCCAGTCCGCGGACGTCCGCAACCGGGTCCAGCGCGAAGGCGTCCGGGTGATCAGCGGAACGGCCAGGTTCTGCGACGAGCGGACCGGGCTGGCCGCACACCAGGTGGCGGCGGTGGGCCACGACGGCGAGGTGGAGAAGCTCGAGGCGGACGTCGTGTTGATCGCCACCGGCGCCACCCCCCGCGTCCTGCCCGGCGCCGAGCCGGACGGCGAGCGGATCCTGGACTGGCGGCAGATCTACGACCTGCCCGAGCTGCCCGAGCACCTTGTCGTGGTCGGCTCCGGCGTCACCGGCGCCGAGTTCGTCTCCGCCTACACCGAGCTGGGCGTGCGGGTCACGCTGATCTCCAGCCGGGACCGCGTCCTGCCGCACGAGGACGCCGACGCCGCCGCCGTCCTCGAGGACGTCTACGCGGCCCGGGGCACCGAGGTGGTCAAGCACGCGCGGGCCGAGCGGGTCGAGCGCACGGCCAAGGGTGTCGTCGTGCACCTGCGCGGCGGGCAGACGGTCGAGGCCAGCCACGCCCTGATGACCGTCGGGTCGGTGCCCAACACCGCCGACCTGGGCCTGGAGAAGCTCGGTCTGCAGACCGCCGAGGGCGGGTTCGTCTCGGTCGACCGGGTCTCCCGGACCAGCGTCCCCGGCGTCTACGCCGCCGGGGACTGCACCGGGGTGCTCATGCTGGCCTCGGTCGCCGCCATGCAGGGCAGGATCGCCATGTGGCACGCGCTCGGCGAGGGCGTGGCGCCGATCAAGCTGAAGACCGTGGCCGCGAACGTCTTCACCCACCCGGAGATCGCCACCGTCGGCATCAGCCAGCAGGCCATCGACTCCGGCGAGGTGCCGGCGCGGACGATCATGCTGCCGCTGGCGACCAACGCCAGGGCCAAGATGGAGGGCCTGCACCGGGGCTTTGTCAAGCTGTTCTGCCGCCCGGCGACCGGCGTGGTGGTCGGCGGCGTCGTGGTGGCGCCGACGGCGAGCGAGCTGATCCTGCCGATCGCGCTCGCGGTGCAGAACCAGCTCACCGTCGAGCACCTGGCCCACACGTTCGCGGTGTACCCGTCGCTGTCCGGCTCGATCACCGAGGCCGGGCGCCGGCTGATGCGCCACGACGATCTGGACTGAGGGACCTGGACTGAGGGACCTGGACTGAGGGACCTGGACTGAGGGGCTCGGGGCGGCCGCCGCGCGGCCGCCCCGACCAACCGCCTAGTCGTCCTCGGCGACCCAGTCGAAGGTCCGGGTCACCGCCTTCTTCCACTGGCCGAAGGTCTTCTCGCGGGCGGCGTCGTCCATCGACGGCGTCCACTCCTTGTCCTTGGCCCAGTTGTTGCGGATGTCGTCCTCGCCGCCCCAGAACCCGACCGCGAGCCCGGCGGCGTAGGCGGCGCCCAGCGCGGTGGTCTCGGCGACCACCGGCCGGATCACCGGCACCCCGAGGATGTCGGCCTGGAACTGCATCAGCAGCTCGTTGCCGACCATGCCGCCGTCGACCTTCAACGACTTGAGCGGCACGCCGGAGTCGGCGTTCATCGCGTCGATGACCTCGCGGGACTGGAAGGCCGTCGCCTCCAGGACCGCACGCGCCAGGTGGCCCTTGTTCACGAACCGGGTCAGGCCGACGATCGCGCCGCGCGCGTCCGATCGCCAGTACGGCGCGAACAGCCCGGAGAACGCCGGCACGAAGTAGCAGCCGCCGTTGTCCTCGACCGTGCGGGCGTGCTCCTCGATCTCCGGCGCCGAGGTGATCATCCCGAGGTTGTCCCGGATCCACTGCACGAGCGAGCCGGTGACCGCGATCGAGCCCTCCAGCGCGTACACCGGGTCCTGGGAGCCGATCTTGTAGCAGACCGTGGTCAGCAGGCCGTTCTCCGAGGCCACCTGCTCGTTGCCGGTGTTGAGCAGGACGAAGTTGCCGGTGCCGTAGGTGTTCTTGGCCTCGCCGACCGACAGGCACGCCTGGCCGAACGTCGCCGCCTGCTGGTCGCCGAGGATACCGGCGATCGGCACGCCGGCGAGCGCGCCGCGCTCCCGGACCTTTCCGTACTCCTCCGAGGAGGAGCGGATCTCCGGCAGCATCGACAGCGGAATCCCCATGTCCTCGGCGATCGACGCGTCCCAGGACAAAGTGGACAGATCCATGAGGAGGGTGCGCGAGGCGTTGGTCGGGTCGGTGACGTGCACGCCGCCGTTCGGCCCACCGGTCATGTTCCACAGCAACCAGGTGTCCATGTTGCCGAACAGGAGCTCGCCGGCCTCGGCTCGCTCGCGTGCGCCGTCCACGTTGTCGAGGATCCAGCGGACCTTCGGGCCCGAGAAGTAGGTGGCGAGCGGGAGACCGGTCTTCGCCTTGTACCGGTCCTGGCCGCCGCCGAGCGCCTCGAGCTCGGCGCAGATCCGGTCGGTTCTGGTGTCCTGCCAGACGATCGCGTTGTAGACGGGCTTCCCGGTGGACTTCTCCCACACCACTGCCGTCTCACGCTGGTTGGTGATGCCCACCGCCACGACGTCCGAGGCGTGCAGGTCGCCCTTTGCCAGCGCGCCGGCGGCGACCTCCCTGGTGTTGCGCCAGATCTCCTCCGGGTCGTGCTCGACCCAGCCGGCACGCGGGAAGATCTGCTCGTGTTCCTTCTGGTCGACGGAGACGACCTCGCCGGCGTGGCTGAACACCATGCAGCGGGTGGACGTCGTGCCCTGGTCGATCGCGGCTACGTAGCTCGTCATTGATGTGCCTCTCTGGTTCAGCCGACCGGCAGGATCTGGAAGAGGAGTCCGGCGAGGACGCCACCGATGATCGGGCCAACCACCGGCACCCAGGAGTAGTTCCACTCCGGGCTGCCCTTGCCCTTGATCGGCAGCAGCGCGTAGACGATGCGCGGCCCGAGGTCGCGAGCCGGGTTGATCGCGTACCCGGTCGGGCCACCCAGCGAGGCGCCGATGCCGATCACGACGAACGCCACGGCCGCGTAACCGAGTGCCGAGTTGCCGAAGGTCGGCACGCCGCCGTCACCCGGCGCGGCGGCCGGGCTCAGCAGGATCCAGAACACCAGCACGAACGTGCCGATGATCTCGGTGACCAGGTTCCAGCCGTAGTTGGGCACGGTAGGCCCCGTGCAGAAGATCCCTCGCGTGCCCGCCGGGTCGTCATGGGTGTCGAACTGGAGCTTGTAGGTCAGCCAGGCCAGGGTGGCGCCGATCATGGCGCCGAGCATCTGTCCGATGAGGTAGGCCGGGACCTCGGCCCAGCCGAAGTTGGAGTTGCCCGTGGCGATCAGGCCCAGGGTGACCGCCGGATTGAGATGTGCGCCACTCGGGTTCGCGATGCTCGCGCCCGCGAACACCGCGAAGCCCCACGCGATGGTGATCATCAGCCAGCCGCCGTTGTTGCCGAGGCTCTTCTTGAGCACGACGTTCGCGACGACACCGGCGCCGAGCAGGATGAGCGCGGCGGTGCCCAACAGTTCCCAAACAAGAATCTCGCCGAAGTTCAGATCCACGACCACTCCTTCGTGCCGAAGTGGTAGGCGTCCGTGGCCTGGAGGGTGGGGCGCCGGTGCCTACCCTGAGCGATCTCGGACGCTACGCCGGGCATGGTCAACTTGTCCAGACGACGATTACCGGCAGAAACGCGCTTGTCGGACGTTCGGACGGTAGCGTGGATCGGGTCCGGGTCAGCAGTAGTCGAGGAGGGTCCGTGAACGACCGCACCACGCACTCCACTTCGGACACGATCGGTGGTCGACTGGGGACGCAGGAGCGAGAGCACACCTGGCGCCGGCTCAGCGAGGAGATGTTCGACCTCGTCGTCATCGGCGGCGGCGTCGTCGGTGCCGGCACGGCGCTGGACGCGGCGACGCGAGGGCTCCGGGTCGCGCTGGTCGAGGCGCGCGACCTCTCCTCGGGCACCTCCAGCCGGTCGAGCAAGCTGTTCCACGGCGGACTGCGCTACCTGGAGCAGCTCGAGTTCGGCCTCGTGCGCGAGGCGCTGCGGGAGCGTGAGCTGATGCTCACCCGGCTCGCGCCACACCTGGTCAAGCCGGTGAGCTTCCTGTACCCGCTCACCAGGCGGGTGTGGGAGCGCCCCTACACGGCTGCCGGCCTGCTCATGTACGACACCATGGGTGGTGCCCGGTCGGTGCCCGGCCAGAAGCACCTGACCCGCGCCGGCGCGCTGCGCATGGTGCCCGCGCTGAAGCGGTCCGCGCTCATCGGCGGGATCCGCTACTACGACGCGCAGGCCGACGACGCCCGGCACACGATGACCGTGGCACGCACCGCCGCCCACTACGGCGCGGTGATCAGGACCTCGACCCAGGTCGTCGGGTTCGTCCGGGAAGCCGACCGAGTCTCCGGCGTCCGCGTGCACGACGTGGAGAACGGCCGGGAGACCGAGGTCAGAGCGAACGCGGTGATCAACTGCACCGGCGTCTGGACCGACGAGCTGCAGCGCATGTCCGGCTCGCGCGGCCGGTTCCGCGTCCGGGCGAGCAAGGGCGTGCACATCGTGGTGCCCCGGGACCGGATCGTCTCGGAGTCCGGGCTGATCCTGCGCACGGAGAAGTCCGTGCTGTTCGTGATCCCCTGGCGCAACCACTGGATCCTCGGCACCACCGACACCGACTGGAACCTCGACCTCGCCCACCCCGCGGCCACCAAGCACGACATCGACTACATCCTGGAGCACGTCAACGAGGTCCTGGCGACGCCGCTGACCCAGGACGACATCGAGGGCGTGTACGCGGGCCTGCGGCCGCTGCTGGCCGGGGAGAGCGAGGAGACCTCGAAGCTGTCCCGCGAGCACGCGGTGGCCCGGGTCGCCCCTGGCCTGGTCGCGATCGCCGGCGGCAAGTACACGACCTACCGGGTGATGGCCGCGGACGCCGTCGACGCGGCCTCGGCGGACCTGCCCGGCCGCCTGCAGCCCTCGATCACCGACAAGGTCCCGCTGCTCGGCGCCGACGGGTACCACGCCCTGGTGAACCAGGTGGACCAGCTCGGCAGCCGGCACGGCCTGCACCCCTACCGGGTCCGGCACCTGCTCGACCGGTACGGCTCGCTGGTGCACGAGGTGCTGGCACAGGCCGAGGGCCGCCCCGAGCTGTTGCGCCCGCTGACCGCCGCGCCGGACTACCTGCAGGTCGAGATCGTCTACGCGACCAGCCACGAGGGCGCGCTGCACGTCGAGGACACCCTCGCCCGGCGCACCCGCATCTCGATCGAGTACCCGCACCGGGGCGTCGACTGCGCCGAACAGGTCGCCCGGCTGATGGGCGAGGTTCTCGACTGGGACGAGGAGACGATCCGCCGCGAGATCGAGGTCTACACGGCCCGGGTGAGCGCCGAACGCGACTCCCAGACCGAGCCGGACGACCACGCCGCCGACGCCCGCCGCTCCGCCGCCCCCGAGGCCCGGCCCGAGCTACTGGAGCCCCAGCCAGCCACGTGATCGCGCCCGGCTCACACCGTGAGGTGGTCCGGGTCCTCGTCCGAGCCGGAGCCGTGCAGGGCGGTCAGGTGCTGGAGGAGCCGGCGGTGGTCGGCGGGGGAGATCGTCGTCCACGGCTCGGCGTCCGGGGCCGAGCTGCGCAGGTGCAGGTAACGGCCGTCCGGGGTGTCGAAGAAGGAGAGCACCCGCGGTGCCCGCACCCGCCGGCCCCAGCGGTCGCGGGCGGCGCTGCCGAACTGGCCCTGCCGCACGATGTCGCCGATCATCGTCGCCAGCTCGGCGCTGTCGGCCTGGCGGACGCCGCGGGCGATGAGGGCGGCCTCGAACGCCGTGCGCCCCGTCGCCTCGTGCGCGGCGGCCTCGAAGTCGGCGGTGGGCAGGGTCAGCGAGCGGCCGGGCCCGGCCGGCGCGGGCGGGAGCACGGACAGGGCGTACCGCGGCAGGCCGCTCGCCTCGGCCGGGCCGAGCGTGAGCGACGAGCCGGACAGCGTGGCCAGCACCGCCTCCTCGCCGGTGGCGGCGGCCAGCACCCGCAGGGGCGAGCCGAGCCACAGCCGGCCGTCCACCTCGCGGTCGGGGCGGCGGAGCAGCGAGATCAGGTGGGCCAGGCGGGGGTCGAGGTTCACCGGACCCCCGAGCCCGCGTGCCTCGAGCGAGGACCAGGCCTGGCGGACCAGCCGGTTTCGCTCGAGGTCCGTTCGGCCCGGTGAGGGCACCCGCAGCACCAGCGGCATCTCCTCCGGCGCGCGCTGTTCCCAGAGCACGTCGAACTCGAGGGTGCTGATCGTGATCGGGTCCGCGGTCCCGGTCGGCGAGCCGAGCGTCATCGACCCTGCTGGCCGTCTCCGATCACCGTCGGCGGGAGCTTGTGCTCCTCGTCGAGGATCGACACCGACTCGGTCACCTCGTCGCTCTCGCGGAAGTCCCGCCGCCGCCGCTGGCTCTGGCCGACCACCGGCTCGTCGTCACCGAACCACTGGCTCGACCCGATGGCCTCCATGCCGAACCGGCGCATGGCCATCTTGTCCTGCTGGCCGACCCCGCCCGGTGCGCCGGCGGCCGGGGCGATCGGCGCGCCGGACTGCTGGGCCGCGGCCGCGGCCTGGCTCGCCGCGGCGGCCTGCATGTCGCTGGCCGGCAGCCCACCGAGGCCGGTCGC
>NZ_MSIE01000068.1 GCF_001921205.1 Actinophytocola xanthii
CATGATCCTCATAGTCCATGCCTCCACGATCTTGGGGGAAGCTCAATGAACACCCACCGGCTGAAGACGCATCGGGTCAGTAGGGTGCAACTCCTGCCTCGGACACGCGCACTATTCCTACGCGATTGGCGCTCGCCCGGTCCCCGACTCCGTCCAGGCCCTCTCGGCGAGGACTCCTCTCTGGCCGCCGCATCGTCAACCGGCGCGTGCGCCTCATTCGTTATCGGCCCTTGCGCCGACTGGTGACACAGTCGACCCTTGCGCGCCGACGTAGTGACCATGGACTCGAACCGGATCAAGGTGTTGGCCGTGGGCGCTGCGGTCGGGCTCGTCCTGGCGGTGGTCATGATCCTGGTGCTGGAGCGCGACGACGACGTGTCCGCCAGTCCAGCTCTCGCGGAGACGACCACGTCTACCAGGAGCACCTCCACGACTACCCCCGCACCGACATCGGTTCCGCTTCTCGTCACCCTGGACTGCCACGAAGCCCACTCCACGACGTCGATGCAGTTCATGGTCGAAGAGCGGGCCAACTTTTCCCCGGCATGGGCGGCAAAGCCAACCTCGTGCGAAGCGAACCGCAACGGTGCGGCGCTGACCCCACTGGAGAACCGAGCGCTCGCCGCGTCCAAGTACCCGGACGAGACTTCGATCACGACCTTGTACGGCCTGTGCGCCGCGGTCGATCCCGCCAACCCCTATCTCGACCCGACAGGTGACGTAACACCCGAGTGGTCGGCCGCGGTCAACGGCATGCTCGCCCTGTGCCCCAAGCATCCGCAGGCAACGGCACTACGTGAAGCGATGACCGAGGCCACCGAGAGCGCTCGTCTCGAGGCCGCCGGCGAACTGTTCTACGAGGGCACATTCCGCGTCGGAGTGGACGTGCAGCCGGGGACCTATGCCGTCGAGCAGGCGTCGGCGGGATGCTACTGGGCACGGCTCGACGAAACGGGTGAGACCATCGACAACAACTTCGTGGAAGGCGCGTCACGGGTCGAGGCCACGATCTCCGCCAGCGACTACTCCTTCCACAACGAGGGCTGTGGCCAGTGGCGCAAGGTCGGATGACCGATCTTCGTCGAAGCACCCTAGGTCTTCGGGCAGTCTGACCCCTCGAAAAGTTCTAAACATACTTTCACGAGGCGGGATTCCCCGTCACGAGTAGTGCTCAAGGAGCTTGGACGATAACCCGTCAGGAAGAGGCCACGACTCGGTTCTTCCTGTAGAGCCCTACCAGAGGGCTTGCTGTCCTCCCTCTCCGCCGACACCGGTCATCGCGGTTGTTCGGTGGTCGGGGATGCTGGGACACATGGAACCACGGCGAGAGCTGAGCGACGTCCGGCTGGTCACCGAGCGACTGGTGCTCCGCGAGTTCGCCCTCGACGACGAGGACGCGGTGCACTCCTTCACCTCGGACCCGGTGGTTACGCGGTTCACCGACTGGGGGCCGAACAGCCCGGCGGACACCCGCCAGTTTCTGGCCTACGCCCTCGCCCACGCCAACGACCCGTGGCGGCGCGGCTTCAACCTCGCCGCGATCGAGACCGGCTCCGGACGGCTCGTCGGCAGCGTCGAGATCGGCGTCACCAGCACCGATCACCAGCGGGGCGAGCTCGGCTTCGTCTTCCACCGCGACGTCTGGTCCCGGGGCTACGCCACCGAGGCGACCACCGCGCTGCTGCGCTTCGGCTTCGAGCAGTTGGGGCTGCACCGGATCAGCGCGACCTGCCACCCGGACAACCGGGCCTCCGCCCGCGTCCTGGAGAAGGTCGGGATGGAGCTCGAGGGCAGGTTGCGCGGGCACATGCTCGTCCGCGGGGTTCGGCGGGACTCGCTGCTGTACGCGATGGTCGCCGCTGCCGCCAGGTGAGCGGCGGGCCTTGGCCGAGCAGTCGCCGCCGAGCGGATCACCGACGACGAGCTGGCCGTGCTCGACGATCTCATGGCGCGCATGCGCGCCGCGGTCACGACGCTGGACGGACCGGGGTTCTCCGAGCTGAACCAGGAGTTCCACCGCACGATCATCGCCGCCTGCGGCAACGGGATGCTGCGGGACCTGACAATGGACATCTGGCAGCGCCACTCCGGTTTCCAACGCGTGTTCCGCATGGTCCCGGGCCGGCTCGCGGCCTCCCAGGCCGAGCACGAGGGGATCATGACCGCCCTGCGCGCCCGGGACTCCGAGCGAGCCGCGAAGCTCGCCCTCTGGCACAAGCTCTCGGTGGGCAGCACCGTGAGCACCCTCCTCGACGAGAAGTCCGAAAAGGACACCGGAGCGACCGCATGACGCGTTGACCCGCCCAGCGCCGCCACCGGAGCCGGCCGAAGGGAGAGCCATCGATGCACCAGACCACCGATGCCACGACCAGCGCCGTCGGGTTCGACCACGTCTTCAAGGCATTCGTCTCCCAGGGACGGCGCGGTGAGCCGGTACTGGCACTGCAGGACGTCGCGTTCGAGGCGCGGGCCGGCGAGTTCGTCAGCCTGGTCGGACCCTCCGGATGCGGCAAGTCCACCTGCCTCAACCTGCTCGCCGGGCTCGACACCCCCTCCGACGGCACCGTCTCCCACCGCGGCAGCCCCGTACGTGGGGTCAACACCGCGGTCGGCTACATCACCCAGGACGACAACCTGCTGCCCTGGCGTTCCCTACGAGGCAACGTGGAGCTCAGCCTCGAGTTCCGGGGCGTTCCGCGCCGCGAGCGGCGGGAACGCGCCCAGGAGCTCATCGACCTCGTCGGGCTCGGCGGTTTCGAGGAGCACTACCCGCACGAGCTCTCCGGCGGGATGCGCAAACGCGGGGGCATCATCCGCACGCTGGTCTACGACAGCGACGTCGTGCTGATGGACGAGCCGTTCGGCCCCCTGGACGCGCAGACGCGGGTGATCCTGCAGGCCGAGCTGCTCAAGCTCTGGCACCGCGCACGCCCGACCGTCCTGTTCGTGACCCACGACCTCGTCGAGGCCATCGCGCTGTCCGACCGGATCCTCGTGTTCACCGCCAATCCCGGCCGCGTCAAACGAGAGTACACAGTAGACATCCCACGACCCCGGGACCCTTTCCACATCCACGACGCGCCAGGCTTCGCGGAGCTGTACGACGCGCTGTGGGACGACATCCGGGCCGAGATCGGGCAGGCGGCGAGATGACGCTCACCGAGCCCGCGGTGCGGCACACCGACCGGGCACGGGCGGTCCTGCACCGCGTGGCCACCGACGAGCGCCGCCACCGGCAGCGGCAGCGAGCCCTCGTCTGGCTCGGCACCGCCGTCCTGGGCATCGCCCTCCTGCTGTTCTGGCAGTTCGGGCTGGGACTGCTGGTGAACCCGCGCTATGTCAGCGACCCGGCCACCGTCCTCGCCCGGATCGGCGAGTTGCTCGCGGGCGGTGAGCTGCTCGCCCACCTGTCGGTCACCCTCGGCGAGGCGGGTGCGGGCTTCCTCATCGGCGTCGTCGCAGGTCTGGTCAGCGCGGTCGCGCTGACCAGCAGCCGACGCGGGTACGAGGTGTTCGAGCCGTTCCTGGTCGCCTTCTACTCGATCCCCAAGATCGCCCTCGCGCCGCTGTTCATCCTCTGGTTCGGCCTTGGCACCACCCCGAAGATCGTCATGGCCGCACTGCTCGTCTACTTCATCGTCCTCGTCAACACCGCGACCGGTCTGCGCGGTGTCCAACCGGGACTGTTTCGGGTGTGCCGGGTGTTCGGGGCGAGCCGGCGGGACCTGTTGGTCAAGGTCACCCTGCCGGCGGCGGTTCCGGCGGTCGTGGCCAGCATCCGGATCACCTTCACCCGGGCGATCGAGGGTGCGGTGCTGTCCGAGTTCGTCGCCTCGACCCAGGGGCTCGGCTACCTGGTCGCCCGGGCGTCCCGGGCGTTCGACATCGCCACGGTCTTCGCCGGGATCGTGGTCATCGCCGCGGTCGTGATGGTCGCGAACGGACTGTTGCGGGCGCTGGAGTCCCGGCTCCTGCCCTGGCACGGCGGGCGGGTGCACGGATGAGCACGACGACCGGCAGCCGGCTCAGCCCTCGGGGCGTGGCCGTGCTCGACACCACCGCGCGCGACCACCTCGCCGCCCGCCGCACGCACCGCCGGTTCCTGCTCCTGACCCGGCTCGCCGTCGTCGTGGCCGTGCTCCTCGCCTGGGAGCTCGCCTCCGGCACGCTGGTGCGGCCGTTCTTCCTCAGATCCCCCACCGAGATCACCCGGACCTGGTCGAATGGGCCGTCTCCGGCCAGCTCTGGTACCACGGTCAGTTCACGGTGGCCGCCGCCCTCCTCGGCTACCTGCTCGGCGCGGTGTCGGGCGTGCTCGTCGCCTGGCCGCTGGGCGTGCTGCGCCTGGCCCACCGGATCGTGGAGCCCTACTTCCTGGTCGCCTACTCGGTGCCGGCCGTCGCCATGGGCCCGGTGTTCATCCTGTGGTTCGGTCTCGGGCTGACCCCGAAGATCCTCATCGCGGCGTACTTCGTGTTCTTCATCGTGTTCGTCAACACGGTCGCCGGCTTCCACCAGGTGCCCCGCGGCCTGCTCGACGCGACCCGGGTGATGGGCGCGTCCCGGCGCGCCCAGCTGCGAACGGTCATGATCCCGAGCGCCATGCCGTTCATCCTGGCGGCGCTGCGCGTGACGCTGCCCGCGGCCATGATCGGCGCCGTCACCGGGGAGTTCATCTCGGCCAACCGCGGCCTCGGCTACCTCACCCGCGCGGCGCCGCCGGCTTCTCCACCGCCGGCGTGCTCGCCGGGGTGCTCTCGCTGAGCGCGATCGTCCTGCTGATGAACGTCCTGCTCCGCCCGCTGCGGCACGCGCTGCGCTGGCAGCACGAGATCGACGCGAAGGAGACAGCATGAGAGTGCTCGCGCGGTACCTGGCTCTCGCGAGCGTCGTCGGGCTGGTGCTGCCGCTCGCCGGCTGCACCGGCTCGGCCCGCACCCAGATCACCGTGGCCTCCCTGCCCAGTGCGTTCCCCGCCCCGATGTACGTGGCGGAGCGGGACGGGACGTTCGAGCGGGAGGGCCTGGAGGTCACCATCGTCGAGCTGCAGAGCGGGGCGGACGGGGTCGCGGCCGCCGTGTCGGGCAGCGCGCAGATCGCCGACATCGGGTTCGACGACCTCGTGACGCTCGCCGAGGAGGGCGAGGAAGGCCTCGTGATGGTGCACAACCTGGTGCGGCGGGTGACGCTCGCGCTCGTGATGGACCAGGAGGTGGCGCGCGAACGCGGGGTGAGCAGGTCCTCCCCGCTGCCGGAGCGGTACGCGGCGCTGCGCGGGCTGCGACTCGGCGTCACCTCGCCGGGCGCCGCGTCGGACCGGTACCTGCGCTACTACCTGCGGGAGGCCGGGCTCGACCCGGAGCGGGACGCGGAGATCATCGCCATCGGCGACGGCTCGTCGCTGCTGGCCGCGCTGGAGACCGACCAGATCGACGCCTACCAGCTCTCGCCGCCGACGCCCTACGTGGCCGAGGCGGAGGGCTTCGGCACCATCCTCATCGACGGTGCGGCCGGCGACGTGCCGGCGCTGGCGGACTTCGCCTACACCGGCTTCGCCGCCAACCGCGAGTGGGCGCGGGGTAACCCGGACGCGGTCCGCGCCTTCACCCGGGCGCTCGACACCGCCATGGAGACGGTCCGCGCGGACGCCGCCGCGACCGCCGAACAGATCGCCGACCGGATGTCGGAGGACGACGTGGGGATCCTCCGGCGCACCCTCGAGGCCCTGATGCCCGCGCTGTCCACGGACGGCTGCTTCGAGGCCGAGGCGGTGCGGACCACGCTCACCACGATGCACGACATCGGCATCACCCCGGCGGCGGGCGATCCGGCCGAGAGTGCATTGTGGACGAACGAGTACAACGACTGCTGAGAAGGGGACTCCCGTGAAGATCGTTCGCTACGAGACCGCAGGCGGCGCCCCCGCCTGGGGAGTCCTCGACGACGGCGTCGTGCTGGCCGCCCGGGGCACCCCGTTCCTCGACCTGGAGCCCACCGCGGAGCCGGCGGGCAAGGTCCGACTGCTCGCCCCGGTCACCCCGCGAACGGTGCTGTGCGTGGGGCGCAACTACCGGTCCCACGCCGAGGAGTTCGGCAACAAGGTCCCCGAGGAACCTCTGCTGTTCCTCAAGCCGCCGGCGGCGGTCGTCGGCCCCGACGCCGAGGTCGTCTACCCGGCCCTGTCCCGCCGGCTCGACCCCGAGGCCGAGCTCGTGCTGGTGATCGGCCGGACCGCGCGGCACGTCGCCGCCGCCGACGCCTGGGCCGTGATCGGCGGCTACACCTGCGGCAACGACATCACCGCTCGGGACATCCAGAAGTCCGACGGCCAGTGGACGCGCGGCAAGGGCTTCGACACCTTCTGCCCGATCGGCCCCTGGGTGGAGACCGACTACGACCCGACCGACGTCGCCGTGTCCTGCACGGTCGACGGCGAACGCCGCCAGGACGGCCGGACCAAGGACCTGATCTTCCCGATCCCGTACCTGATCGAGTACATCACCCGCTTCACCACGCTCGAGCCCGGCGACGTCATCCTGTCCGGGACCCCGGAAGGCGTCCGGCCGGTCGAGCCGGGCAACACGATCACGGTGGAGATCGACGGCCTCGGGTCGCTGACCAACACCGTCGTCGCCGAGGACCCGGCGCGACTCGCCGGAAGCTGAGCGCGCTCACCCCACGGGGAGCGCCGCCGCCGCGGCCAGGGCGCGGACCACGGGATGGGGCTCGGTCCCGTCCCCGGCCAGCTCGGGCTGGAACAGCGTGGCGAGGAAGAACGGGTGGTCGGGCAGCTCGGCCATCCGCACCTCCCCCGACTCGTCGTGCCCGCTGAACCGAAGCCCGTGCGCCGCGAGCACCTCGAGGTGGGCGGTGCCGAGCCCGTAGGCGCAGTGGTAGCGGACCACGGTCCGGTCGGTGCCCAGCACGCGCTCGGCGAGCGTGCCGGGCACCGCCGTCACCACGGTCTCGTGACCGACGAGCGAGCAGGACAGCGGGACGATCAGCGGGTCGGCGGCGTCCGGGTGGACCTCGGCGTGCTCGACGCCGCCGAGGCCGCACACGTGGCGGGCGTACTCGACCATCGCGTACTGGAAGCCGCCGCAGGTGCCGAGGAAGGGGACGCCCCGCTCACGGGCGGTGCGGACGGCGGTGAGCGCCCCGGCCTCGCTGCGGTAAGGGCTGCCGGGGACCAGCCAGATCGCGTCGAACCCGTCCAGCGCGCCGGGTTGCTCGGCGTCCTCGGTCGGGACCCAGTAGGCGTCGAGGACCAGCCGCTCCCGCCGGGCCAGGGCGTCGAGGAGTCCCGGGATGCGGGTGTGCGCGCGGACGGCGGGCGAGCGGTCACCGACGAGGGCGAGGCGGGCGGGTGCGTAGGTCATGGGCTCATCCTGGGCCTCGTCGTCGAACAGTTCCAACGATGATCGGGCTGGGTGCCATAAGCGATACTGATGGAGTGGACCCGCACCTCCTCCGGAGCTTCGTCGCCGTGGCCCGCCGGCGGTCGTTCTCCGCGGCGGCCCGGGAACTCGGCTTCACCCAGTCGGCGGTGTCCCAGCAGGTCGCGGCGCTGGAGGCCGACCTGGGTGCCGTCCTGCTGAACCGCAGGCCGGTGACCCCGACCCGAGCCGGGGCGCGGCTGCTCGACCACGCCGTCCCGCTGCTGCTGCGCCTGGACGCCGCCCGGGCGGACGTCGCCCGGCTCGCCGCGCCGCCGTCGGCCCGGGTTGTGGTCGGGGCGTCGCCGCTGGCCGTGACCGCGCTGGGACCGGCTCTCGCCGACGTGCGCCGCGAGCACCCGGACCTCGTGGTCACGGTCCGGGTGCTCGGGCGCTCGGCCCTCATCCGGGAGGTCGCGACGGCGGCGGTCGACGTCGGACTGGCCGACGGCGCGGTCGCGCCCAGCGACTCGCTCCCCCTCCCCGACGCCGGTCCGCTCAGGGCGGTCGGTGTCCTCGAGCGACCGCTCGCGGTGCTGCTCCCGCCGCGGCACCCGCTGGCCGGGCGGGCGGGCCTGCGGCTGGCCGACCTCGCCGCCGCCGGGTGGATCGACGCCCCGGACACGGCGGTGCCGCTGGGCAGGCTGCGCACGGCCGCTGGGGCCGAGGGCTACCGCGCATCGGTCCGGTACGAGGGAACCGACGTGGGCGGTCTGGTCGCCCTCGTCGGCGCTGGTCACGGCCTGGCGGTCCTGCCCGACCCGACCGGCGCCGCGCTCTCCGGCGTCACCGCCGTGCCCGTGACCGAACCCCGACTGGTGCACCGGGTCGAGGCCGTGCACAGTCCCACCCTGGCCGGCGTCCCGGCCGCACTCGCGGCGGCGCTGACCGGGTAGCCGGCTTCAGCCGGTGAGGGCGCCGCCCATCGCGCCGAGGACGAGCAGCTTCAGCAGCCAGTCCCCGCCGTGCAGTGCCGCGAGACGGACCGGGGTGCGTTCGTGCACGACCGCGCCGAGCAGGAGGACCAGCGGGAAGCCGACCCACAGGGCGAGGCCCAGGAGCAGCCCGCCCCACCAGGTGGCGGTGTCGGTGGCCGCGACCAGCCCGGTCACCGCCGAGGCCAGCAGCAGGCACCGCAGGAGCTCGACGAGCAGGATCAGCGGAGAGGACGTGCCGAGGTCGGCGTCCTCGGTCCGGGCGGTGGCGAGTACCGCGTAGTAGCCGCCGCCGATCACGAACGCCGCGGCGGTGCCGACGAGCACCGCGAGCCAGGGAAGCTCAGGCATCGGCCCGCTCCTGCCGGGTCTCGACGGCAGCCCTCAGCTCGGCCAGCCGTTCCCGCCAGAACGCGCGCAGTCGTTCGGCCTCCCCGGCGTCGGTGATCCGCGAGTGCTCGACGGTCACGGTCGACCTGGTGGCGTCCCTGGCCCCGACGAACAGGGCGACCCGGCTCTCGCCGTAGTCGTAGCGTGCCGTGCGCGCCGCGGTCGTGGGGCGGGGACGCAGGCCCTCGCCGAACCAGCGGGCCGGGTCCTCGGTGATCGTGGCGTGGAGGTCGTCCGCGGAGACCCCGACGGTCCTGGAGACGCTCACGGTGAACGTGCCGTCGTCCTTCTCGCCGACCGCGCGGCCGCCGCGGGCCCGTTCGTAGCTCTTGGTGACGGCCTGGGCCGACCAGGCCAGCGGGGCGACGTCGAGCAGGGCGGCGACGTGCCGGGCGATCTCCCGATGGGGGCGGGTGGTCATGCCCTCGGCGTCGAGCAGGTCGAACCACTCCTCCCAGCCGCGGCCGGTCCGGTCGCGGATGGCGGCGTCGGAGGTGACGAGCACGGGCGCGTCGCCCGGCCCCGCGCTCGGCGCGGCGGCGAGGAGGTTGGCCCTGGCCGCCGTGTAGCTCTCCCCGGTCTTCGCCATGCGGGCCCGGACGAGCTTCTTGAAGGAACGGTGCACGGTCATTCGCATGTCCTTTCCGCGGCGGCGACCCGCGACCCACGCTCGCGCATCCCCGCCGGAAAGGGCAGTGCTCGACCGGCATCCCGAGGGCAGTGGCCCCCTTTGCCCCCGCACGGCCGATGGCGTGGGCACCGGGACCGGGGGTTGGGCGCAGGACGGCGCCCGTCCCCGGAACCGTAACAGGACCGTTCCTATCAGGACAGGGGTGGCGCGACCTCGTCGAGGCGCCGCAGCTGGTCCTCGTCGAGCCGGACCGAGGCCGCGGCGACGTTCTCGGCCAGGTGCGCCAGGCTGTTGGTGCCGGGGATCGGCAGCACGACCGGTGCCCGGTGCAGCAGCCAGGCCAGCGAGACCTGCGCGGCGGTGGCGCCCAGCTCGGTCGCGACCGCGGCGATCTCGCCCCGCGGGTCCGCCACCGCCGGGTGCACCGGCCGCCAGGGCAGGAACGCGATGCCGGCCGCCGAGCAGGCCTCGAGCACGGGCTCGTGCTCGCGGTCGAGGATGTTGTAGCGGTTCTGCACGCTCGCGACGTCGACGATCCGCCGTGCCTGTTCGAGCTCGGCGGCGGTGACCTCGGACAGTCCGATGTGGCCGATCTTGCCCTGGACCTGGAGCTCGCGCAGCGCCCCGAGCTGGTCGGCCAGCGGTACGTCCGGGTCCACCCGGTGCAGCTGGAGCAGGTCGAGCCGGTCGACGCGGAGCCGGCGCAGGCCCTGCTCCACCTGGTCGCGCAACAGCTCCGGCCGGCCGTCGACCCTGGCCTCGAGCGGCGGGGCCGGCGGTGCGACGCCGACCTTGGTCGCGATCAGCAGGTCGTCCGGGTAGGGGTGGAGTGCCTCGGCCAGGAGCTCCTCGTTGGCGCCCCAGCCGTAGAGGTGCGCGGTGTCGATGAGCGTGACGCCCAGCTCGACCGCGCGGCGGGCCACGGCGATGGAGGCTTCGCGCGCCGGGGCGGGGTCGGTCTCGAGGTGCATGGCGCCGAACCCGAGGCGGCGGACGGGGTGCTCACCGCCGATGCGGAAGGTGTCGATGTCCATGGTGCTCAGTGGATCATGTCCTTGCCGGCCAACCGAATGCGGGCGGGCGCGTCCTCGGTACATGGCACGCCTCGCGTTCGCGGCCACCCAGTTGTTGCGCTTCGCCTGGGTCGAGGCGCGGTGCTGTGCGTTCGCGGTGGCCGTGTTCGCCGGGCTGGCGCTGTCGACGGTCGTGCCGCTGCCGATCGCCCGCTACGACGCGCTGCTGGCCTACTGCGTGCTGGTCACCGCCGTGTTCCGGGCGGTCGGGTGGGAGACGACGAGGGAGGTCGCGGTCATCGCCGGCTTCCACGCCGTGGGCCTGGCGTTCGAGCTGGTCAAGGTGCCACTCGGGTCGTGGTCCTACCCGGAGCCGGCGGTGACCAAGGTGCTCGGCGTCCCGCTCTACAGCGGTTTCCTCTACGCGGCCGTCGGGAGCTACGTGGTGGCGGCCTGGCGGCTGTTCGACCTGCGGGTCTCCGGCTACCGGGCGGTGCCGACCGCGGCCGTGGCGGCCGCGATCTACGCCAACCTCATCACCCACCACTGGCTCCCGGACCTGCGGTGGCCGCTCGCCGGCCTGCTGATCGCCGTGACCTGGGGCGCGAACGTCCACTTCACCGTGGGCGACCGGCGCTACCGGATGCCGCTCGCGCTCTCGTTCGCGCTCATCGGCTTCTTCCTGTGGCTCGCCGAGAACATCGCGACGTTCTTCGGCGCCTGGCACTACCCCCACCAGCTCGAGACCTGGCGCCTGGTCGACCCGGCGAAGTTCGGTGCCTGGGCGATGCTCGTCAGCGTCACGTTCGTCCTCGTGGCCGCCTGGCGTTCTCGGGCCGGCCCCCTCCCGGAGCCGTCCCGGACACCGCCGCGCGGTATGCTGTCGGGGTCATGACGAGTTCTCATGACGACCCCACACTTCCGTTCTCGACGTTCCTGTCCGGGTTCGCCGCGCGTGATCTCGACGTCGTGGAGCAGGCCTACGAGCCGGCCGCGGTGCTGGTGCCCCGTCCCGGTTTTCCGGTGACCGGAACGGAACGGGCGGAGGCCAACGCGCACCTGATGTCCTTCGACGGGTTCAGCGCGACGCTGCGGCACCTGTACCGCGCGGGCGATCTCGCGTTGCTCGTCGTCGACTGGTCGGTGGACGGCCGCGCACCTGATGGAAGCCAGGTCGAGCTGACCGGCACGGCCGCGGACGTGGCCCGGCGAGGCGCGGACGGCCGGTGGCGGTACGTGATCGACAACCCCGCGGGCACGGCATGACGGGCGGATCTCGACCTACGATGACCGGGATCGTTCTCTCGGGAGGTGGCGACGGTGGAGCAGCGTCGGGTCCTGGTCACGGAGGTTCCCGGGCCCCGGTCGCGGGAGTTGCACGCACGCAGGGCCGCGGCGGTGTCGTCGGGGGTGGGGACGACGCTGCCGGTCTACGTGGAGCGGGCCGGCGGCGGGATCGTGCGGGACGTCGACGGGAACCAGCTGATCGACTTCGGGTCGGGGATCGCGGTCACCTCGGTGGGCAACGCGGCGCCGCGGGTGGTGGACGCGGTCCGGGAGCAGGTCGGCGCGTTCACCCACACCTGCTTCATGATCACGCCCTACGAGGGGTACGTGGCCGTCTGTGAGCAGCTGAACGGCTTCACCCCCGGTGGGTTCGAGAAGCGCTCGGCCCTGTTCAACTCGGGTGCCGAGGCGGTGGAGAACGCGGTGAAGGTCGCCCGGCACGCGACCGGGCGGCCGGCGGTGGTCGTGTTCGAGCACGCCTACCACGGGCGCACCAACCTGACGATGGCCCTGACCGCGAAGTCCATGCCCTACAAGCACCGGTTCGGCCCCTTCGCCGGTGAGGTCTACCGGGTGCCGATGGCCTACCCGTTCCGCTGGCCCACGGGCCAGGAGAACTGTGCCGCCGAGGCGTTCGAGCAGTTCACGACGCTGGTGCACACGCAGGTGGGGGAGGCGAACGTGGCCGCGGTCGTCGTCGAGCCGATCCAGGGCGAGGGCGGCTTCGTCGTGCCGGCGCCCGGGTTCCTCGCCTCCGTGGCGCGGTGGTGCCGCGAGCACGACATCCTGCTGGTGGCAGACGAGGTGCAGACGGGGTTCTGCCGGACCGGCGACTGGTTCGCCAGCGAGCACGAGGGCATCGAGCCCGACCTGGTCACCACCGCGAAGGGCATCGCCGGCGGCCTGCCGCTGGCCGCGGTGACCGGTCGCGCCGAGCTGATGGACGCCGTCCACACCGGCGGGCTGGGCGGAACCTTCGGCGGCAACCCGATCGCGTGCGCGGCGGCGCTCGCCACGATCGAGACCATGCGCACCGACGACCACGCCGGCGCGGCCAGGGCCATCGAGTCGGTGATGCGCCCGCGCCTGGACGCCCTGGCCGAGAAGTTCCCCTTCATCGGCGACGTGCGTGGGCGGGGCGCGATGCTGGCGATCGAGCTCGTCGGCGCCGACAAGGCACCCGACCCGGCGCGCACCGCCGCGATCGCGGCGGCCGCGCACCGGGCGGGGCTCGTCGTCCTGACCGCCGGGACCTTCGGCAACGTGCTGCGCTTCCTGCCGCCGCTGGTGATCCCGCACGACCTGCTGACCGAGGGCATGGACATCCTCGAGGACGCGATCACCAGTACGGGGTGAAGGCCCCGACCGACTGTTCGCGACTCGTGGCGTCGTGCCTACCGCCTGCCTCGCGCGAACGCCGTCAACTGGGCCAGTGCCCGACGTTCCAGGGACACGACAACCTCTGGGTTCTTGCTGTCCCGAACAGCCGCGAGGTCATGCCGAACCTCCACGCACTGGCTGGCGTCCGCAGACTTGCTCGATTTGCGCCACATGATCGAATCCCTTCACCTGTCGCTGAAGGAGCGTTCGCGTATCGCTCTGTGAAAAAGCTACCTGGTCGAGGCGCTGAAGGACGACCTCGTACGGACGCACCTCCTTGTCGTGGATGTAGAACCCGCCCGCAGCCATCTCGACATGTACGACTGGCGCGGTGTTGGCGAAGCGCATGAGGTGGAACGGGTGCAGGGTTGTGACCCGTGTCTGGTGGGCGGGGATGATGCGCACCTCGACGCCCCTGTCCTGGGCTGCCAGGAGGTGTTCCAGCTGCTCGCGGAGGGCATCGGGGCCCCCGTACGGTGTTCGAAGGGCCGTCTCCGAGATAAAGGCTGTGTAGTCGACTCGCGTCAGGATCTGCTGACGGTGGAGCCGAGCCATCCAGTTCGTCTCCATGTCCTGTGCCTGCACGCCGTCGGCGGTGAGGGCGGCCACGGCGGTCTTGTACGTCTGCAACAGACCAGGAACAAGCGTGATCGCGACGGAGACCAGCTCGTTGGCGTCGGCCTCGTACGACGCCAGGGCGCCGACTTCGTGGGGCACGCCCGGAATGGGCCGGTCCCACCACCCCGAGGACGCTCCGATCTGTAGCTCCTCGAGAAGCCGGTCGCGTTCTTTCGCCGGCAGTTGCCACGACGTGATGAGCGTGGCCACCTCCTGGTCGGTGATGCGACGCAGCCCTCGCTCGGTGCGGCTGAGTTTCGCGGGCGCCCACTGCGCCATCGTCGACGCCGCTTCGAGGCTGAGGGTGGTGTACTCCTTCCGTATCGCCCGGATGCGTGCTCCGATAAGGCGGTCCCGAGCGCGCGGCTCGTCTTTCATGTATCCCTCTCCGATCACCAAGCGAAAGGCGGTCTCCTTCGGTCGAATGGGAGCGTAGCGTGTGATTGTCGAAAGGGACACTGGAGGAGAAAGGACAACCCGATGGTCGAAACTCCCGGTTGCCCCGTCGCCTGAACAGCGTCGTCATGCCCCAAGCAGAAACGCGTGGGCAATTCGGGAAGATGTGGTTTACGCGCGAATTCCGACAACTGAATACGAGTGGGCCTCCGGGATTTTGTCTCCCTACCCCGGAGGTCTTCTCGGCGTTACGGACAGATTCGCCGGTATGGCGCGTCCGGGATGTGCTCGGCCCATTCGCTGCCGGTGATCGGGTCGCCGGTGTTCGCGCAGACGCGGCGGATCGCCCGGGCCGGGTCGGTGTCCCACAGGTGGACGTCGCCGCTGGCGGAGGCGAGCAGGTGGCCGCCGGGGGCGAACCTGAGGGCCCAGGTGGATGTCGTCGACGCGCTCAGGATCGCCACGCGGTCGAGGCGGTGTCGGTCGGTCAGGCGCCAGAGCCAGGTCTGGCCCGCTCCCGCGCCGCCGGCGAGCACCGAACCGTCGGGGCTGAACGCCAGGGCGTGCACGATGCCGTCGGGGCCGGCGACGGGGGGCGCGGCTCGGCTGGGGCGGCGCGGGTTCGTGATGTCCCACATTTCCACGGTGCTGTTGGCCACGCCGACGGCGAGCGTGGTGTCGTCGGGGCTGATCGACAGCGAACGCGCGTCGTCGGGGGCCACCTGGACGGTGCCGAGCGGTTGTGGGCGCCGGGGGTCGCGCACGTCCCACAGCGCGGCGAAACCGCCCTGGGCCACGGCGATGAGCGTCCTGTCGTCGGAGGTGAACGCCGAGGCGTAGACGAAGCCGACGCCCGGGTCGAGTGCGGCCAGGGGCTTGGGCCGGGCGAGGTCACTGATGTCCCACAGGCGCACCCTGCCGTCGTCGCCGGAGCTGGCCAACAGGTCGCCGCCGTGGCTGAAGCCGAGGTGCTCGATCAGGCCGGTCTGACCGGTCAGCCGTGCCGGGAGCCGCCGCGGACGGTCGGGGCGGCCGATGTCCCAGAGCAGGATCGCGTTGCCCGAGCGGGTCGCGGCGGCGAGGACGTCGCCGTCGGGGTGGAGCGCGACGGCGCCGGTCATCCGGTCGTACTCGGGCGCCCCGCTCACCACCGGGCCGAGCGGCACCGGGCGGTCCCGCTCGGTCACGTCCCAGAGCCGCAGGTCGACGCCGGCGTCGATCAGCAGTGGGCGGTCCGGGTGGAAGGCCAGGCCGGTGATCTCCCGGCCTTCGGTGGGCAGGACCGGGCCGGGCACCAGCCAGCGGCGGGCGACGCCGTCGGCGCCGTTGGTGTAGAGCACCCGGTCCTCGTCGCGGAACGCGACTGCGGTCGTCGGCGCGGCGTGCGGAAGGTCCAGGCGCAGCCGCTGGGTGGTCAGGTCCCAGAGCTGGACCCGGGCTGAGGCGTTGGCCGCGGCCAGGAGCTTCCCGTCGGCGCTGAAGGTGATCGCGTTGACCCAGCCGGTGGCGTCGGTCAGCGTGCCGATCGGCACGGGACGAGCCGGGTCGGCCATGGAGAACAGGCGGATCGCGGAGTCGTTGCTCCCAGCGGCCAGCGTGGCGCCGTCGGGGCTGAACGCGACGGTGTTGACCCGGCTGGACACCGTCAGCGGTGAGCCGAGGAAGCGCGGCCGGTCGCGCAGGTCCCAGAGGCGGACCGCTCCCCCGGCGTCGGCGAGCGCCATGAGGTCGCCGCCCGGGGTGAACGCGATCGACTGCACGGCGCCGGTCGCTCCGGTGAGCGGCTGCCCCCGGGGAACCGGGTTCTCGCGGTCGCGGACGTCCCACAGGCGGAGCGTCGTGTCGCGGCTGCCCACGGCCAACGTGGTCCCGTCGGAGGTGAACTCGACGGCGAGCACCCGGTCTCCCGGGCCGGTGAGCGGCCGGCCGATCGGCCGGGCGCGCGCCGGGTCGGCGACGTCCCAGAGGCGCACGGTGCCGTCGGCCGAGCCGGTGGCGAGGGTGGCGCCATCGGCCGAGAACGCGACGGCGTAGACCGAGTCGGTGTGCCCGGTGAGCCTGGCGTCCAGCATCCGCGGCCGCGCCGGGTCGGCGAGGTCCCACAGCAGTACGGCGGTGTCGGAGTCGCTCGCACCGGCCGCGGCCAGCATCGTTCCGGCCGGGTTGACCGCGACCGCCTGCCGCGCCCCGCCCGGGCGGACCATGCGGCTGACCGCCGGGCGGCCGGCCGCGGCGAGCAGGGCCGAGGTGGCCTCGACGGTCGGCGCGATCCGGTACGCCGCCACCGCCAGCTGCGCGGCGAGCGCCGGGTCGCTGTCGGCGAGGCGGGTGGCGGTGCCGGCGACCTGCCGGGAGACCGCCAGGTTCCGTTCCCGGTCGGCGGCGGCACGCTGCTCGACCGAGTAGAGCGTCGCCGCGCCGGACACCAGGAGCAGTGCGGCGAGCGCCGCGGCGAGCCAGCGCAGGCGCCTGGTCCGGCGGCGCTCACGCAGGCGCTCCGCCCGGTCCGCCGTCACGCTGGCGTCGATGAACTCCTGTTCCAGCTGGTTGAGCTCGTCGCGGTGGTCCTGTCTGCCGACCCAGTCAGTCGTGGCGTCCAGCCGCACGCCCCGGTACAGGGCGTCCGGGTCGCGCTCTGCCTCCTGCCAGCCGCGCGCGGCCTCGGTCAGCCGCCGGTGCAGGCGGTGGCCGGTCCGGTCGGTGTCGATCCACTCCCGCAGCCGAGGCCAGGACTCCAGCAGCGCCTCGTGGCTGATCTCGACGCCGTCGACGTCGGCGCTGATCAACCGGCGGTCGACGTAGCGGCCCAACAGCTCCCTGATCCTGACGTCGCGGTCGTCGTCGAGGCCCCCGGCGAGCTCCTCGAGGGCGACCCGTCGCCTGGTGTCGGGGGTGTTGTCGCCGACGTGCACCAGCCGCAGGAACAGCTGCCGCACCAGGGTCCGCTCCTGTTCGCTGAGCCCGGTGAAGACGTCCTCGGCCGTCTTGGCGATCGCGCCGTCGATCCCGCCGGTCGCCCGGTAGTCCTCAAGGGACATACGGCTGCGCCGGCCCTGCTCCCAGGTGGCCAGCAGCGCGTGGGACAGCAGCGGCAACGCGCCGGTGTCCCGCCGCCCGCCGAGCGCGCCGGCCGGGGCGAGGTCACGCAGCAGGACGTCGATCAGGCCGCTCTCGATGTCCATGCCCGCTCGGCGAGCCGGCTCGACGATCGCCTGGCACAGCTCCTCCTCGGTCATCGGGCCGACCGTGACCTGGTTGTCCTGCAGCGCCGCCGCCAGCACCGGCCAGTGCAGCGCGTCGGGGTAGAAGTCGGCCCGCATGCCGGCGACCACGCGCAGCGCGTCGTCGTGCGGCTCGGACAGCTCGGCGAGTGCGCGGAGGAACGCCTCCTGCTCGGCGAGGTCGGCCCCGGTGCTCGTGAAGACCTCCTCGAACTGGTCGACGACCAGGAGCAGCTGCCCGGGAACCGACCGCCGCAGCCGGCGCGCGACCAGTGCGGGGTCGTCGCGGAGCTCGGCCTCGAGGGTGTCCGGCGCCGCGTCGGCCACCAGCGCGAGCTGGGCGGACAGCGCGGAGGTCGGCCGTCGCCCGGGGGTCAGCAGCAGCCCCTGCCACCGGCCGGGCGCCCGGTGGCCGTTCCCGCACAGCGCCGGGACCAGACCGGCGCGCAACAGCGACGACTTCCCCGACCCGGACGAGCCGACGGCGACGACCATCCCCGGCGACCCGGAGGTGACCCGCAGTACCAGCGTCTCGGTCAGCCGGGAGCGGCCGAAGAACCAGTCCGCGTGCTCGGCCTGGAACGGTTCGAGGCCCCGGTACGGCGTGGGCGCGTCGCTGCGCTGGTGCCCCAACGGCCGCCGCAACCGCAGCCAGCAGGCCAGCCACTCCTCGACCTGGTCGTCGTCGCCGACGCCGCAGCTGGCGAGCAGCCGCAGGAACAGGTCCCGCTGCGAGAGCGTGGGGAGGTGGCGGCCGGTGCACCACCCGCTGACGGTGCCCAGGGGAACCCCGACCCGCCGCGCGAGGTCCCGCACGGTGAGGCCGGCCGCCTCCCGGGTCGCCGTGAGCGCGCGACCGAAGTCGCGCTTGGTGTGAACGGCGGCGGGGCTGGGAATTTCCGGACCGCCGCCCGTCCGCCCTTCCGGCTGCTCGTGGTTCGCGACTTCTGCGGGCAAGACCAATCCCCTAGTTCGCGTGGACCGCGCTCACTGTACGGACTTGTGCGGACCTGTCAATCGGCCTTTCAGGGCGTCGCGGGAACTGGTCGACTGGGTGCGCACCAAGGGGGAGCGCCGCCGGCTCGCTGGGAGAACAGCCCGGTCCGCACACCGGCGAAGGCCGTACGGACCGATTTCCCGCGGATCGGCGCGACGGCGGGCCGGCGACGCGGTTCCCGGTTTTCGCGGAATATCCAGGGGGATTTATGCGCACGAAAAAAACGATCATTCGTTCCGCGCTGGTCGCGGTGACGACGCTCGGGCTGTTACTCGGCTCCGTGGTCGCCGCCGCCGCGGCGACCAGTCACGGGACGGTCACCCACGCCGACGGCGCGCCCGCGGGCGAGGTGTGGTTCAACTCGGGCAACCACGCCGCGCACGCCGGTCACCCCGAGCACGGGTTCAACTCCTTCACGATCAAGGACCTGTTCTGCGGCGACGGCTGGGGGATCGGCGTCGAGTGGCGGCTCAGCGACGGCGTGTTCACCCACCAGAGCGCCGGCGACTGCGAGCCGGTGGAACTCACCTACGAGACGGGGCAGGCGATCAACATCGTGGTCGACTTCAACTGGCGGCCCTACATGTGGGCCGTGGACGGACTGCACGAGACCGAGTACGGAAGCTGGTCCACCGACTGGATGGGCTCGGACTCGACCGAGGGCGACACCGACCTGTTCACCAGGACCAGCGTGTACAACGACGTCCTGGGCGAGGGCCACACGTTCACGGCCAGCATGTGGCCGACCGCGCTCGCCCGCGTGATCGGCGCCGGTGCCACGCCCGCGATGTGGCGCGACCTCCAGGAGCGCACCCCCCTGCCCTCGTCGCTGAGCGAGGAGCGGCGGGAGTCGCTCTACAAGCAGCTCTGGTGCCATGCCGCGTACGGCCGGCTCCCTCAGCTCGGCGGCCCGACCTGGGACATCGAGGCCGAGCGCCCCAACATCTCGTGGTGGCGGGTGGCCGCCCAGGTCGCCGACCACGGGTGCAACTGGTGACGCCTCCTCCGCCAGGAGCGCGACACCGGTGAGCCGTAGCGCGTCGGGCCCCGTCACCCCCGGCGCGCTACGGGCATGTCTCCTCGGCCTTCACCGCACCGAAGTCGATCCGGGTGTCGGTGGTGATGCGCGTGCCGGGGGCGACGTTCTGCGTGCAGACGATCCAGTCGCCGTCCAGGACCTGGGCTCGGTCCTGGCCCGTCGCGTCGTGGGAGTCGGTGACGAGGAGCTGTCCCCCGGTGAGGCGCTGGATCTCGTCCTGCGCCTCCTGCAGGGTCGAGCCGACGACGTCCGGCATCGTCCACGGCGCTGCCTCCGGGTCCGGTGGGCTGGTGGTGGTTTCGGTGGGAGCCACGCCCTCACAACCGGCCAGGACGACCGCCGTGAGCGCGGCGACTACGACACGCACCCAGTACCTCATCCCTCCTTTTTACGACGTGGCAAGGAAGAACACCACACGAGCAGGTCACCGCGCCGCGGCGACCGCCTCGATCTCGCGCAGCAGAGCGGTTTTCCGCTCCTCGCCGAGGAACGAGGCGCGCACGGCGTTCGCCGCCAGCCCGGCGAGCTCGGCCCGTCCCAGGCCGAGCTCGGTGGCCACCGCGAGGTACTCCCCCTCCAGCGTCGCGCCGAACATCGGCGGGTCGTCGGTGTTGAGCGTGACGACGACGCCGTGGTCGAGCATGCGGCGCACCGGGTGCGCCGCGATCGAGGGCACCTGGCGGGTGGCGACGTTGGAGGTCGGGCAGACCTCCAGCGGGATGCGGTGCTCGGCGAGGTAGGCCAACAGCGCCGGGTCCGCGGTGGCGCTGGTGCCGTGACCGATCCGCTCCGCACCCAGGTCGTGCAGCGCGGCCCAGACGGTCGCCGGGCCGGTGGTCTCCCCGGCGTGCGGGACGCTGTGCAGGCCGGCCTCGCGGGCCGCGGTGAAGAACGGCTCGAACATCGCCCGGCCGACGCCCACCTCCGGACCGCCGAGGCCGAAGGCGACCAGGCCCTCCGGCCGTTCCCGCAGTGCGAACAGCAGCGTCTCCCGGCCGGCGCGGACCCCTTTCTCGCCGGGGATGTCGAAGCACCAGGCCAGGTCCACCCCGTGCTCGACCGCGGCGAGCGCACGCCCCTCGGTCAGCCCGGAGAGCAGCTCCTCGCCCGCCATGCCGTCCAGGAGGTGGTTGTACGGGGTGACGGTCACCTCGGCGTACCGGACGTTCTGCCGCGCCAGCTCGGCGGCGAGCCCGGTGACGAGCAGCCGGATGTCGTGCCGGTCGGTGAGCATCGACTGGACGGCCCAGTAGACCCGGAGGAAGTGGTCGAAGTCCCGGAACGCGTAGAAGCGCTCGAGCTCCGCCCGGTCGGTGGGCACGCCGGCCGCCGGATGGCGCCGCGCCAGAGCGAGGACCGTGTCGACGCTCGCCGAGCCGACCAGGTGGACGTGCAGCTCGACCTTGGGCAGGGCATGGACGAACGAACGCAGGCTGTCGCCGGACATGGGTGTGCTCCCTGAGGGGTTCGCGTGGACGTGACGGGACGAGGACGAACCGGCGGGTCAGGGAGCGAGGTCGCCGCGTTCGGTGTCCGCCCCGTAGAGGGGCAGCTTGAAGTCCGTCACGCCCACACCGTAGCCCACACCCCGGTGCGACGTCAGCGGTCTGGTCCTCAGGCGCGGGCCGGCCGGCGGCGTACCCGGAGCAGCTCGACCACGTTGAGGCCGACGACGGCGGCCGCGAGCAGCAGGACCGCGCCCAGCGCGGGCAGCACCCAGGCGACCGAGAGCAGGGCCAGCACGACGGCCGCGGCCACGAGCCTGGTGGTCGACACGAGACGGAACATCATCCAGCGGGTGTAGCCGAACGTCGCCAGGAACAGTGCCGCACCGCCGTAGAGCAGGCCCAGGTAGGCCCAGTCGAGGTGGTGGGTGGGCTCGGCGACCGCCTCCTCCATGCCGACCGCGATGGCCACGATCGCCCCGATGAACACCACATGGCCGTAGGACAGGACGTGCCGGGTGATGGTCAGCTGCACCGCGGCCGTGCTCAGCGCGTGCCTCATGGCGTCGTTGGCGAAGTGGAAGTAGACCCACCACAGCGCGCAGGACAGCAGGAACGCGGCGATCGCCGAGGACAGCGTCGCCACCCCGACCGGCTCCCCGGAGTTGGCCACCGGAGCGCCGACCGCGACGACCGACTCGCCCAGCGCGATCAGGACGAACAGGCCGAACCGTTCGGTCAGGTGGCGGGCGTCGAAGTGCATCGCGGCGAGCCTGCGCCGCAGCAGCGACGGCACCGCCAGGTCGAGCAGCGCGCCGGCCAGCCAGAGGATCTCCCTGGCCGGCCCGTCCAGCAACGCACCCAGCACCAGCAGCGGCCCGGTGAGCACGATGCTGACCGTGAACGGCTGGAGCCTCAACAGCTCCCCGCGGAACGCGAACACGCCGTAGACCAGGCGCGCCGCCCAGTAGGCGCCGGCGAACAGCAGACCGCGGTCGTCGTAGGCGTACGGCACGGCGAACGCCATCACCAGGCCGCACATCGCCACGAAGAAGATCGCGATCCGCTCCGCCGGGCGCTCCAGGTCGCGCTGGTTGGCCTGCATGGTCGTCCCCACCCAGACCCAGTAGAGCGGCAGGAACAACACTACGGTGGCACCGACACCGGACCAGGAGTGGTCCTCGTGCAGCACCGCCGTGAGCTGGGTGATGGCGAACACGAACACCAGGTCGAAGAACAGCTCCGCCCAGCTGACCCGCTTGCCCTCGGCCTCCACGTCGCTCACGCGGACAGCTTAAGGTGCTGATCACCGCCGCTCGAACACGGAGCGCCGCACAGACGCGCGCCGATCTCCGGCACGTCGTCCCGGCCGCGACGCGAACCGGTCCGGCCGGACCGTACCCCTGCGGATGTCGCGGCTCCCGCGGTCAGCCTGGTACGTCGGGCCCCAGGGTGAAGAAGAACGTCGCTCCCCGCCCTGGTTCCGCGTCGGCCCAGATCTTGCCGCCGTGGCGGTGCACGATGCGGGCGACGAGCGCCAGGCCGATCCCGGTTCCCTCGAAGTCCTCGGCGCGGTGCATGCGCTGGAACACCTGGAACAGCTTGTCCGCGTAGCGCATGTCGAAGCCGACCCCGTTGTCGCGGACGAAGTAGACCGGGACGCCATGCTCGCGGGTGGCTCCGACCTCGACCCGGGCCGGGGACCGCATGCGGGAGTACTTGATCGCGTTGCCGAGCAGGTTGCCGAAGACATGCCGCAGCAGTCGGGGATCCGCCTCGGCGAGCGGCAGGTCGGCCACGGTGAGGTCGACCTCCCGGCCGTCCCGTTCCGGCGCGAGCTCCTCCCAGATGGTCCTGGCGAGCGCGGCGAGGTCGACCGAGGTCCGCACGAGTGCCTGGCGCTGGAGGTTGGAGAACGCGAGCAGGCCGTCGATCAGCTGCCCCATCTGCTTGGCACCGGCGCGGATCTTGCCCAGGTAGCGCCGGCCCTCCTCGTCGAGCGCGTCGACCGCAGTGCGCTCCAGGACCTTCGCGAAACCGTCGATCGCGCGCAGCGGGGCGCGCAGGTCGTGGGAGACGCTGTAGGAGAACGTCTCGAGCTCGTCGTTGGTCGCCTTCAGCACCGCCGCCTGCGCGGTCAGGGCCGCGGTGCGCTCGTCCACGCGCGACTCCAGCTCGTTGTTGGCCTCGCGCAGGTCGGTGTTGAGCGCCTCGATCTCGCGGTGGGCACGGCGGCGGCCGGTGATGTCCCGGATCGCGGCCGACACGATCCGGCCCTCCTTCGTCACCAGCGTGCTCAGGCTGACCTCCACCGGGAACTCGGTCCCCTCCCGGTGCCGGGCACTCAGCTCGAGGCCGGCACCCATCGGCCTGGTGCGCGGGTGAGCGGCGAAGCTCTCCCGGTGGTGGGCGTGGCGCTTCCGGATGTGCAGGGGCAGCAGCATCTCCATCCGCTGGCCGATCAGCTCGGCCCGGGAGTACCCGAACAGGGCCTCCGCCTGGAGGTTCGCGAACACCATCCTGCCGTCCGGGTCGACCCCGATCATGGCGTCGGGCGCGCTGTCCAGCAGCCCGCGGAACTTCGCCTCCGCGTTCTCGCGCTCGCTCTCGTCGTGGATGATCGTGACGAAGTTGCTCACCCCGCCGTCGGCGTCGTGCACGGGCGTGACGGTGCCGAGCGCCGAGAAGCACCCGCCGTCCTTGCGCCGCACCTCCCCGGCGAGCTGCATCGGGCCGCACCAGGCAGCCGCCAGCACCTCGTCGAACCCACCGTCCTCGGCGGCGACCGGCGCGAACAGGCTCGCGTAGGGACGGCCGATCGCCTCCGCCTCGCTGTAGCCGGTGAGCCGTTCGGCGCTGGCCGACCAGTTCATGACCCGGCCGTCGGGGGCGAGGATGTTGATGGCGTAGTCCTCGGTGCCGTTGAGGATCAGCCACAGCTGCTTCTCGGCCACGCGGAGGTCGTTCTCCGCGATCCTGCGCTCGGTGATGTCGTCGTTGATCTCCACCACGGAGACGACCCGCCCGCCCTCCCGGCGCGCGACCTGCCGGCTGCTGACCACGATCGGGGTGCCGTCCGGACGGTGGTGGACGAGCTCGCCGCACCACTGCCCGGTGGTCTCGAGCTGGCGCTGGACCTCCTCGCGGGACACCGGGAACGTCGTCCCGAGCACGTCGTGGACGACCTGTCCGAGCAGCTCCTCGGGTCTCCGTCGGTACAGCTCCACCGCGCCCTGGTTGACGTAGGTGAGCCGGCCGTCGGCGTCACGCTTGAGTACCGCGTCGTGCAGGATGTCCAGCAGGTCGTTGTCCGACATGTCGATCCCAATCGGCAGCACCAGCGTGCCGCTGAGGCGAAATCACCCGAACGAGAACGCACCACCCCTCACCCGGCGCGCCGGCGCTGCCGATCCTGGAAGTGGTGCGCGCCCCGGCGGCCGTACGAGGGAGGAAGGGACCACGCATGGCGGAGGGCGCGCCGACGGTTCTCCTGGTGGAGGACAACCCCAACGACATGGAGCTGGCCCTGCTCGCCCTGCGCGACGGCGGAGGTGTCAGCCACGTCGACGTCGTGCGCGACGGCGTGGAGGCGCTGGACTACCTCTTCCGCCAGGGGACCTACGCCGACCGCCCGGCGGGACACGAGCCCCGCGCCGTTCTCCTCGACATCAAGCTCCCGCTGCTCAACGGCATCGACGTGCTGCAACGGCTGAAGACCGACGACCGGACGCGACACCTGCCGGTGATCATGCTGACGTCCTCGGCCCAGCGGAGCGACCTGGCCAGGTGCTACCGGCTCGGCGTCAACAGCTACATCGTCAAACCGGTGGACATGGACACCTTCTTCGACACGATGCGGCACATCGGACACTATTGGCTGGTCCTGAACCAACCAGAGTCCCTGTGAGCGCGATGGGGCATCCGCTCACGGTCCTCATCCTGGAGGACAACCCCGACGACGCCGAGTTGCTGGCGATCGAGCTGACCGCGGCAGGGTTCGCCCCGGAGTGCACCCGGGTCGAGGACGAGGCCGCCTTCCGGGCGGCGCTGCGGCAGGCACCGGACGTGCTGATCGCCGACTACCACCTGCCGCAGTTCGACGCGCTCACCGCGCTCAAGGTCGCTGTCGAGGTCGCGCCCGATGTCCCGGTCATCGTGGTCAGCGGGGTCATGGACGAGGAGACCTGTGTCCGGTCCCTGCGCCACGGAGCGGTCGACTACCTGTTGAAGGACCGGTTGACCCGGCTCGGCCCGGCCGTGCGCCACGCCCTGGAGACCAAGGAGCGGGAAGCCGCCCGCCTCCGGGCCGAGCAGGACGCCCGCGACGCCGGCACGATCCTGCAGTCCCTCGTCGACGGCGCGCCCACACCGATCTACCTCGCCGACGACCTGGGCCGGTTCGTCCTGGTGAACCGCGCCTTCGAGACGGCGTTCGGCAGCAGCCGTGACCACCTCGTCGGCCGTACCGCGCTCGACACGATCGAGGTCGAGACAGCGCGCGGCATCGCCGGACGGGACCGGCGCTGCCTCACCGACCGGACCGTCCAGGAGGCCGAGGAGGTCCTGCCGGGCACGGCGGGTCCGCGGACCTACGTCTCGATCAGGTACCCGATGTCGATCCAGGGCGGCAGCCCGGCCGTCGCGGCGGTCTACACCGACATCAGCCGCCAGAAGGAGACCGAGACCGAGCTCCGGGCGGCCAAGGCGGACCTGCGCGCACAGGCCGACGCCCTAGCCGAGGCCAACGCCGAGCTGCAGAAGCTCGACGCGATGCGGAACCGGTTCATCGCCACCGTGTCCCACGAGCTGCGCACCCCGCTGACCAGCATCCTCAGCCTCACCCAGGTCCTCGGCGACGACGACCTCGTTCCCGGTGGCCGGGAGATCGTGGCGACCATCGAGCGCAACGGGCAGCGTCTGCTCGACCTGATCGAGACGCTGCTGGCGTTCGCGAAGATCGAGGGCGACGCGATCAGGCTCAACCTCACCGAGGTCGACCCCGCCGAGCTGGTCCGCACCTGCCGCGCGGCGATCGAGCCCGCCGCCTCCGCCGCCGACGTCACGCTGGCCGAACACCTGCCCGAGCGCCTGCCCCCGCTTCGCGCCGACCGCCAGCAGCTGGAACGTGTCCTGCTGAACCTGCTCGGCAACGCCGTCAAGTTCTCCCCCGGCGGCGGCACCACCACGATCACCGCCGACGTGCTGGAGGACGGCGGCGCCGTCTCCATCGCCGTGCGCGACACCGGGATCGGCATCCCGGCCGACGAGGTGAAGCACATCTTCACCCGGTTCTTCCGCTCGTCCAACGCCGAGGAGCAGGCGATCGGCGGCACCGGGCTCGGCCTGGCGATCTCGAAGGCCATCGTGGAGAACCACGACGGCCGCATCGACATCGACTCCCGTCCCCACGCCGGCACCACGGTCACCGTCACCCTGCCCACGGCCGGCCCGCGGGCCTGCCGCTGACCCGAGCGATCCGCTCATCAACCGATCGGTTGATGGACGGGTCCCCCGCGGTCGGCGCAAGCGCTGGCCGCGCAGTCGATCCGGGTGAGGGGCCTCGCGCGGCAGGCTTCTCGTATGGCAATCATCGAGGTGGACGGCCTCGTCAAGCGCTACGGCGACCACACCGCTGTGGACGGTGTCAGCTTCGCCGTCGAGCAGGGCGAGATCTTCGGCATCCTGGGCCCCAACGGGGCCGGCAAGACGACGACGGTCGAGTGCGTGGAGGGGTTGCGCACGCGGGACGGCGGTGCGATCCGGGTCTGTGGGATCGACCCGCGGGAGGACAGTGCTGAGCTGCGCGAGCTGCTCGGCGCACAGCTCCAGGAGAGCGAGCTGCCCGAGAAGCTCAAGGTCGGCGAGGCGATGGAGCTCTACAGCTCCTTCTACCGGGAACCGGCGGACTGGCGGGAGCTGCTCGCCACCCTGAACCTCACCGACAAGATCGGCGCGCAGTTCCGGCGGCTTTCCGGCGGGCAGAAGCAACGCCTCTCGATCGCGCTCGCGTTGGTCGGGAACCCCCGGGTGGCCGTGCTCGACGAGCTCACCACCGGGCTGGACCCGCAGGCCCGCCGCGACACGTGGAGCCTCATCGAGACGATCCGCGACCGCGGCGTCACGATCCTGCTGGTCACGCACTTCATGGAGGAGGCGGAACGGCTCTGCGACCGGATCGCCGTGATCGACTCCGGCCGGCTCGTCGCGCTCGACTCCCCGGCCGGGCTGGTCGCGAAGGTCGACGACCGGCAGCGGCTCCGCTTCCGGCCCTCCGCGCCGCTGGACCACGCCCTGCTGACCGCGCTGCCCGAGGTCACCTCGGTGGAACGGGCCGGCAGCCAGCTCGTCGTGACCGGCACCGGCAACCTGCTGCACGCCGTGACCACCGTGCTCGCCCGCAACCAGGTCATCGCGGCCGACCTGCGCGTGGACCAGACCTCGCTCGACGACGCGTTCGTCGCGCTCACCGGCCGTTCCATCGACTCCTGAGGAGACCACCATGTCCGCCCTGTCCCGGCTCACCGCCACCGAGACCAGACTGTTCTTCCGCGAGCCGGTTGGCGTGTTCTTCGTGCTCGCGTTCCCCCCGCTCCTGCTCGTCATCCTCGGCGCGATCCCCGCGATGCGCGAACCCGACACGGACCTCGGCGGGACGCGGCCGATCACCCTGTACGTGCCGATCATCATCGTGATGGGGCTCGCCCTGTTCGCCCTCAACGTCCTGTCCCAGATGTTCGCGACCTACCGGGAGAAGGGCGTCCTGCGGCGCATGCGGACCACCCCGGTCAAGCCCCAGGCCATGCTCGGTGCCCAGCTGCTGATGTCCACGATCCTGTCGATCGCGACGATGCTGGCCGTGCTGCTCATCGGCTGGTTGGCGTTCGACGTGGGCCTGCCCCGGCAGCTGCCGGCCTACCTGGTGGGCTACGTGCTGGCGGCGCTGGCGATGTTCGCGCTCGGGCTGCTCGTCGCCTCGGTCGCCCCCAACGGCAGGGCCGCCGGCGGGATCGGGATGCTGCTGTTCTTCCCGGTCATGTTCTTCGCCGGGCTCTGGGTGCCGCGCGACGCGATGAACGACGTCCTGCGGACGATCAGCGACTTCACCCCGCTCGGCGCCGGCGTGCAGTCACTGCAGGACGCCACGGCCGGTCACTGGCCACAGCTGCTGCACGTCGCCGTCATGCTGGGGTGGACGGTCGCCGCCGGCGGGCTGGCGGCCCGCTACTTCCGCTGGGAGTAGAGCGTGAGGCACCTTCCGGAGGCGGACACGTGAGCATCGAGGCCGAGCTGCGGGCCGAGTTCGACCGCTGGGAGCGCAAGGAGGACACGGCGTTCAAGGTCGTGCCCTACGTCCTGCTGGCGGTCAGCCTCACCATCACGCTGCTGCAGCCGCTCTGGGACGCACCGGTGCAGCTCACGGCGGTGCTCGGGCTGAGTGCCGCGGCGGCGCTCTGGATGCTCTGGTTCCACACCCTCCGCTGGGGACGGAACAGGAACCGCGCGCTGCTGGTGGTGTACTACGTCGTGCTGCTCGCGCTGACCGCGGGGTTGGTGGCGATAGCGCCCTGGTACGGCTTCTTCGCCTGGATCGGCTACCCGCAGGCGATCCAGTATCTGAAGGGCCGCTGGAGCTACGCCGGCGCCGCCGGCACGGCGATGATCTCGGCGATGGCGTTCCTCGGCGGGGCGGCCAACATCCACGAGAACCGCCTGTGGGGGGCCTGGGTCGCCGTCGGCCTGGTCTCCACGCTGTTGGCCGTGGTGCTCTTCTACTTCACCGAGTTGGCCGACCACCGCAACGCCAGGCAGAAGCAGGCGCTCGCCCAGCTGCACGAGGCCAACCTCAAGCTGGAGGCGGCACTGGAGGAGAACGCCGGCCTGCACGCCCAGCTGCTGGTCCAGGCCCGTGAGGCGGGGGTGGTGGACGAGCGGCAGCGGATGGCCCGCGAGATCCACGACACCCTCGCCCAGGGCCTGGCCGGAATCCTCACCCAGCTCCAGGCCGCCGAGCGGGTCCTCGACGAGCGGCCGGCCCTGCGGCGACACCTGGGCAACGCGATGGGCCTAGCCCGGGAGAGCCTCACCGAGGCACGGCGGACGGTCCACGCGGTGGAGCCGGCGGTGCTCGCCGAGGCCCGGCTCCCCGACGCCATCGCGGACGTGGCCAGGCGCTGGGCGGAGGTGAACGACATCCCCGCGGCCCTGACCACGACCGGCGACGCGCGACCCATGCACGCCGAGGTCGAGGTGGCGTTGCTGCGGACCGCGCAGGAGGCACTCGCCAACGTGGCCAAGCACGCGCGGGCCAGCCGGGTCGGCCTGACCCTGTCCTACATGGAGGACCTGGTCACCCTCGACGTCCGGGACGACGGGACGGGCTTCGACCCGAACGCCAAGCGGGTCAACGGATCCGGGACCGGGGGGTTCGGGCTCGCCGGCATGCGGCAGCGCGTGCAGCGCCTGGCCGGGCGGTTGGAGATCGAGTCGGAGCCGGGCGCCGGCACGGCGATCTCGGCGACGCTGCCGGCCATCCCCGCCGGCGGCGACTGACTCCCTGCTGGCTCAGCCGGGCGAGGCGTCCGGTTGGTCGTGCCATCTCCACCAGACGTAGGGCGGCGTCTGGGGGTAGCCCGGAGGCGAGTCCTCCCACTCCTCCTGTCGCCCGAGAGCGGTCAGATCCAGGTAGCTCCAGGTGGTGCCCAGCGCCTCGTCACCCCGGTTGTTGACGAAGTAGGTGCGGAACACCCGGCCCTCGTGCTGGATGAACGCGTTCGTACCGTGCCACTCGTCCACGTCGAAGTCGGCGTCGAACCGGTCGGTCAGCGTGTACCAGGGCATCGACCAGCCCATCCGCGTCGCGACCCGCCTGATGTCGGCCTGCGGGGCGCGCGAGACGAAGACGAGGGTGGTGTCCCGGGCGTTGAGGTGGGCGAGGTGGGCGACCTGGTCGGCGACCATCGAGCAGCCCTTGCAGGCGTGGTCCGGCCAGCCCGACACCCCGGGCTCCAGGAAGGCGCGGTAGACGATCAGCTGCCGGCGGTTCTCGAACAGGTCGAGCAGGCCGACTCTCCCGTTAGGACCGTCGAACGCGTACTCCTTCTCCACCGCGAGCCAGGGCATCCTGCGGCGCTCCGCGGCCAGGGCGTCGCGGGCGCGGGTCAGCTCCTTCTCCCGAACCAGGAGACGCTGGTGTGCGGCCGTCCACTCCTGCCGCGAGACGATCGGGGGTGTCCTCATCGGAGCTTGCTCATCCATCCTGGTTCTCCTCCGGGAAGTGGGTTACCGCGCGGTCGAGGTGGTCGCGCAACGCGTCGAGCGGGCCGTCCCAGTCACGGGCCAGGGCGGCCAGAAACTGCTGGGCCACCCGCATCGGGGCGGAGCGCAGCCGGTACCGCACCCGGCGCCGCTCCCCCGGCTCGGCCCTGACCAGGCCCGCCTCGGCGAGCAGGGCCAAGTGCTTGGCGATCGCCTGACGGGTGATCGGCAGCCGGCCGGCCAGGTCGGTGGCCGTCGCGGGGCCACCGGAGGCCAACGCCGCGAGGATCGACCGCCGGGTCGGGTCGGCCAGCGCGACGAAGACCTGCTCGGCGACCGCCTCGACGTCAGGCCGCATCGAGGTAGGCGACCAGCTCGCCCAGCTCGCTCGCCCATCCCTGTGTGTTGCCGCCGAACGCCTTGTCGTGGGCGTCGTCGGGCAGCTGGGCGAAGCCGCTCTCGACCACGGTCAGCCGGGTGCCCCCGACGTCCGGCTCGAGCGTGAACTCGACGTAGGTGCGCCGCGGGTCCTCCTCGGGCAGGCCGTAGATGTGCCAGGTGAAGCCGAAGATCCGCGGCTCCTCCACCCGCTCGACCCGCATGCTCGCACTCGCCCCGTCCGTCCACGTCATCCGCGCGGACCCGCCCGGGCGCAGGTCGATCGTCGCCTCGTTGCCGAACCAGCCGCCGAGCCCTTCGGCCGTGGTGAGCGCCGCCCACACCGCCGCCGGCGGGTGCGCGAGCTCGACGACGCGCTCGATGCGATCGGGGAACGCCATGAGAACCTCCAGTAAGTAGCAACTCAACGATTGCGACACTATGGCAACCGCCCGGTTGCGTCAAGCCCGGTTCCGGAACGGCTGCCGTAGGTTGTCGCCGTGGACCGCGACGCGATCGTGCTGCCGGGTGGGCGCTACGGAGCCCACGCACCGCTGCTCAGCTACGCCGCCGATGCCGCCGAGGCACGCGGGGCGCGCATCCGGTACGTGCACTGGGATCCGCCCTACGACCCGGAGCGCGTACCGCCGGAGTCGACCGAGTCCTGGGTGGTGAACCAGGTTCCCGCGGTGCCCGGGCGGCCGCTGCTGGTCGGCAAGTCGCTCGGCACCCACGCCGCCGGCCTCGCCGCCGACCGGAGCCTGCCGGCGGTGTGGCTGACCCCGCTGCTGACCGTCGACCCGGTCCTCGAGGGCCTGCGCCGCGCGAGCGCACCGGTGCTGCTGGTCGGCGGGACCGCGGACCGGTTCTGGGACGGACGGCTCGCCCGGGAGCTGTCCCCGCACGTGCTGGAGGTCGACGGGGCCGACCACGGCATGTACGTCCCCGGCCGGCTCGCCGCCTCCGCCGCGGTGCTCGGCCGGGTGGCGACGGCGGTCGAGGACTTCCTCGACGAGGTGGTCTGGCCTGGTACTGCGACGGCACTTGCCTGAGGCGCGTAGTGGATCATGACGAGTGAAGTGACTGATCTCCTGCCTCGCGAGCCGTGGCCAGCGCAAGGCCCCTGCGTAGCCGCCGGGGCCCCGACACCGTGCTCCCCTGTCCGAATTCTGGCGTATCCGGTCTGGTTCGCGATCACCTGAGCAGCAGTTGAGGTCAGGCGCAGCCCGTGTTGGCACAGTAGACTCGAACGCCGACCCGGTAGGCGCCGCGGTTGTCGCCGAAGGCATCCCAGATGTCGTTGATGCCGACCAGGAACATCCGCGGGCCGGCGCCGCCGTTGGGGATGACGAAGCAGGTGTTGTGCCGCACCAGGGTGGCAGTCGGGTTCCACCAAGCGGCGACGGAGTATTGGGACGCTCCGGGGTAGTTCCACGCCGTGTCGCCTGGGTCGACGAGGTGTCCGTTGCCGTCAGGGCCCCATTCCCCTGCCGAGCCGAGGAAGCCGCCGTAGTGGACGCTGCCGGTGGCTACGATGCGTACGACATTCCCTGGTCTCATCGTGCTGATTTCCGCAGGGAACCAGTTGGGGTTCGTTCCCTGCAACTCGAAGCTCATGCTGTTCTCGAACCACTGGTCGTTCCGGCATCGACCGAGCGCTTCGGCGGTGTCCGCACTCGCCGCGGGGGCGGGCACGGCGATCGGGACGGTTAGCATCGCAACCACTACAGCCACCCGTCTCAGGATTTGGGCGAAATTCATTCTCTGTCTCCCTGTCGCGAAATCTGGCTCGGTTCTCGTACGGTGGACTTCTCTTTGCCGTAACCAGCCACCCTGGTTCCTAACAGCAAAGTGGGTTGTCCAGCAACGCTGCTGGACAACCGCGGACAACAGGCCAGGGGAACGCCGACGCGGGATAATGGGCTCAACTACCCGTCGCAGTTGCAGGTGTCCTGGCGCACGGCCGGTAGGCCGCACTCGGCGGATTCCTCGCTGAAGGCGGTGTTTGAGCAACCACCCGTCCGACGTCTCGTGATACTCGGCCCACCAGGAGCGGGGAAAACCGTGCTGGCAGTGCGGCTGATCCAGCAGTTGTTGAGACAGCGCGAGCCGGGCGGGCGGGTACCCCTCGCGCTGACCAGTCGACCGACCGAGTACACACACATTCGCATGGCCTCTTCGGCGCACGACATCGAGACGCTCGCCGAGGCCACGGTCATCCACCTCGCTCCGCTGGAGCAAGAGGTCGTCGAGAAGTACCTGCGGGACGCAACTCCCGAGCACGATCGGGAGAAATGGACGCCTGTTCTCATGCGGCTACGCGAGGACCCGACCGGGCCGCTCGCGCAGGCGCTGTCCAGACCGCCGACCACAGCACTGGCCCGGGCCGCGTACGCGGAAACGGCCGCCGACCCCGCCGTACTGCTGGACCGACCTCTCAAGACGCGGGCACAGATCGAGGAGCACCTGCTCGACGGTTTCATCCCCGCTCGTTATCCCAGCCCCGCCAGCCTGACAGCGACCGTGGGCCCGTGGCGGGCTCAGCAGGCCGAGGCATGGCTGAGGTTCCTCGCCATGCATCTCAGGAACGTGAGAACCCCGAGTTGCGGCGGGCGGAACCAGGGGTTCAACGCACCCCGCCATGGTGTACGTCCTTGCCTCGTCCCGGATCGGGAGTCTTTCTCAGGGTGCCCCGTCTCGGACGTCGAGTGGATCCCCCGGCAACCAGAAGCTCACGGGTTGGGTCGTGGAGTCGGGCAACCACTGACCCTTGTCCGCGTTCCACCGGAGGACCGTGTGGCGCATTGCCGGATCGGTCAGGTCGATCTCGCGCAGGGAGTCGACGGCGGCGCGATCCACCGAGGAATCGATGATGACGCGTACCTCTGACTGCTTGTCGTCCAGCACGATCCGCTCCGGATCGTCGCGCTGATCGCTGTGTCGGGTCTTCGACCGAACCAGCTTGGTCAATGCCTTGTAGACATCGTTGCCCGCGTTCTGTACCAGGGATTGCAAGAAAGGCAGGAGGACGGTGGTGATTCCCACCGTCGACGCGATTGTCAGGAAGTCGATACCTCGGTTACCCAGATCGCGCACCGCATCGACGTCAACCCCTGGATTGGTTCGGGTGAGTTCGAATACGGCCCGCTCTGCCTTGGCCACCAGCTCCACGGTTTCCATCAGTAGGTCGGGCTCGATCGGTGACTCGCTTGACCGCAGGTCGTCGCGCAGCGAGCTGAGTTGGTCGAGAGCCGACAGGAGTTCAGTGCGCCATGCCGACTGCGAATGCCCGTTCGTCACACGATCCACTTTAGGGCAGGATTGATCCCATGGGCTGGGGGTGGAACAGACGACGCGTCAGCGAGTTGGTCGCCGGTGCCGTGGACTCGGTCCTCGATCCGGCGACGAGCTGGCCGGATCGAGACACCGCCATCGAGGTCCTCCGCGACAAGCTGCCGCGGTTGTCACCGGACCACCCTGGGCTCGGGCGGCTTCACCTCGTCCTGGGTGATGCTCTCCGTTCCCGGTTCCACCGGCAGGAGGCGCTCAGTGACTTGGAGGCAGCGCTCGATTCGTTCCAGCGAGGCTTGACGCTGCTGCCACCCGATGCTCCCGAGCGCGGTCCCGCGCTGGCCGAACTGGCATTGCTCCACGTCATCCACTTCCACGAAGCGGGTCGAGCGCACTCCGACCTCGAACTCGCTGCCTCGGCGTGTGAGACGGCACTGGACCTGACCGGACAGTCTCCGGTCCTGCTCACCCGGCTCGCTCACATTTATCAGCAAGCCGGCGAATCCGGTGAACAGATCCGCTGCGCCGAACAAGGCCTCACCGTCACCGGCGTGAACGATCCCTATCGGCGGATACTGCTCTCCCTCCTCGCGACCGGGTACGATGACCGGTACGAACGCGAGGGTGACCTTCGCGATCTCGATGCGTCGATTGCCGCGCGAGTCGACGCCGTGAACGACGGCGTTCTCGAGGGCGACGACGCCGTCACGTTCGAGTCCGACCTCTCCTTCAACCTGCTGAGCCGATATCGCGTCACTGGATCGGCCCAAGACCTCGAGGACGCGCTCGCACATGCCCAGCGAGCGGCTGCGGCGACCGGTGAGGACCATCCCCACCACGCTGAACTGCTGTCCAAACTCGCCATGGTGCACAACGCCCGGTTCGCGCTGACCGGCGACGACGCAGAGTTGGACCGCGAACTCGAACTGGCACGGGAGGCACGTCGAACAACGACCCCCGACTACGCAGGCGTCGCCCTCTTCAACCTGGTCGTGACTCTGACCAGGCGGTTCGACCACGGTGGGGACTATCGCGACCTCGACGCCGGGATCGACCTCGCCGAGGAGGCCCTGGCCCACCCCGGCCTGGGGCCGGAGGCCCGGGTGACGTGCCTGGCGGGCCTCGGCGTGGCGTACAGGAAGCGATTCGAGCGCTTCGGCGCGGCCGCCGACCTGGATCAGGCGATCCAGCTCGGTCACCGTGCCATGCGTGTTCTGCGGGAAGGCGATCCGCAGGCTCCGAAGGTGTTCACCGCGCTCGCGGGCACCTATGTGTCCCAGTTCGAGCGTAGCCGCGACCCGGAGGACATGGACACCGCGACCTCTCTGACGACGCGTGCGCTGGCAGTCGCGCCTCCCGGCGAGCGGCCCCCGCTGCACGCGGAGCTCGCGGTCCACCACCTGACCCGGTACCAGGTGACGGGTGAGGCCGGCGCGCTGCAGGGCGCCATCGAGCACGGTGAGTTCGCTGTGGCGGGGCTGACGCGGCCACATCCGCGATGGACCCACGCTGCTGATGTGTTGGCAGGCGCGCTGGTCAGCCGGAACGAGGCCGACAGGGATCCCAGCGATCTCGACCGGGCCGTCCAACTCATCGAGGAGGTCGTGGCGGCGACACACCCCGCGCAACTCCTGGGAAGGCTTCGGAATCTCGCCGTCGCCTACCAAGCACCCGGGATCGACACCAGTCGCAAGGCGGACGCCGTCAGGCGCCTTCTCCTCATGGTCGAAAGAGCACCGGCCTACGACCCCGCGCTACTCGCCGCGACGCAGTCCAACATCGGGCAGTTGGCCCTGCAAGCGGGATTGCTGCCCGAGGCCGCCGCAGCCTTGCGCCGAGCGGTCGAACTCCTCCCGGAATGCGCGCCACTCGGCCTCAGCTGGACCGACCAGGAACACCAGCTCTCCTCCGCCGGCGATCTCGTCAGTGACGCGACCGCGGTGCACCTGGCCATCGGCGACATCGAAGGCGCCGTCGAACTCGCCGAAACAGGTCGCGGCACGGTGCTCTCTCACAGCCTCGACACCGGCACCGAGCTCGACGAACTCGAATCCGTCGCCCCGGATCTCGCTGGTGAATTTCGACGACTGGCAACAGAGAGCACCGCCCGCGCCCGGCTCGACGGCCGGTTGCACGACCTCGCCGCAGCGCCCGGTAGCCGCATCTCACCGCAGCGGGTCACCGATGACTGGAGCGCGCTGCTCAACCGCATCCGGGAGCTGCCCGGCTGGGCGGAGTTCCTCCGCCGGCCCACACCCACACGGCTTCGCCGTGTCATCACCGACGGTGCGATCGTGCTGGTCACGGCAGGAAGGATCGGCGGCGGCGCTGTGGTGCTCCGCGACGATGATGCCGTACACGTCCCGCTGCCCGATCTGACGTTGACGGCCGTGCGCGACAGAGCGAACGTGCTGGCCGGCATCGAGATGCTGTCCGACCAGCCGGGTCGCCAGGCCCAAGTGGCAGTGGCACGCGGCGCGGACGACGAGATGCTCGCCTGGTTGTGGGACAACGTCGCCGGGCCGGTGCTCGACGCCATCGGTGCCACCACAGCAGGCCCCACCTCGGCTCTGCCCAGGATCTGGTGGGTGGCCACAGGATCGCTCGGACTCCTGCCTCTACACGCGGCCGGGATCTCGGACGGGCCCTGCGCGTTGGACCGGGTGGTCAGCTCCTACACGCCGACCATCGACGCGCTCGTACGCACGCGAAAACAACCGGGCGCACGAACACGGCTTGCTGTCGCGGTCCAGCACACCGCCGGGATGCCGGATCTGCCCGCCACCGCTCGCGAAGCCGACCACCTGCGTAAGCGGTCCCCGGACACGACCATGCTGCTCGACGCCGAAGCCACCGCCGACGCTGTTCTCGCCGCGCTGCCGAACGCGGGGTGGGCGCACTTCGGCTGCCACGCGACGAGCCACCCCTTACGAGCGTCCGCGAGTGGGCTGTACCTGCACGACAGGGTGCTCCGCGTCCCGGAGATCGGCCGCGCCGGCGTCCGGGACGGGGAACTGGCATACCTGTCGGCGTGCTCGACCGGGCAGAGCAGTCTCTTCCAAGCCGATCAGGCAATGCACCTGGCCTCCGCGTTCCGGCTCGCCGGGTACCGGCACGTGGTGGCGACGCTGTGGCCGGTCAACGACGGAGTGGCCGCGATGGCCGCCCGCCGGTTCTACCGGAGTCTCGGGGACGCGCCAACAGCCGACGGCGCCGCGGTGGCACTGCACGATGTGACGGTCCGGCTCCGGGCACGGTTCCCTCGCGACCCGGCGTTGTGGGCGCCGTTCGTCCACTACGGGCCATGAGACGACGTCAGCCGGACCGGAACGGTCCGAACAGCTTGGACAACGCCGACGCCTTTCCCGAGAGGCGGCGGTTCACGCCCTTCGCGAGCGTCCGAGCCATATTGTCCAACCCCACCTCGCCGAGCACGTTGATGATGTCTTGTGCAACTGTCTGCAAGGTCGCCACATCAGCGGTTCGACGCGCGCACAGAGCGCACCTCACCGCGGCCGATTGCACCCGCGACACCGCTTGGGCACGTTGGCCGAGCTGGAGGTAGGCCTTGGCCGCGTTGTTCAGCGCCGTCGCGTGGGTGAGGGAGTACTTGAACGTCCCTCGTCGGCCGGCCACCCGGTAGAGACTGATCGACTCTTCCAGCAGGGGAAGGGCTTCCGACCACCGACTGCTGTTCGCGAGCAACTCCGTCAGCCTGTCCAACGCGTTGGCCAACAACCGCGCGTTGTCTCCGCTCGGCTCAGCGGTGTAGATCCTGCGTGCGATGGCGACGGCTTCCTCGGCTGGTCCCCACGCGTCCTCGAACTGTCGCCGAAGCGACAACAGGTAACAGACGGTGTCCAGTGCTTGAACCACGGTGCGATCGTGCTGGCCGGGCTGCTCGGCGGCGCGGGTGCGCCAGATCCCGAGCGCCTCTCGGGCGGAGCTGAGGGCTGCCTGGTGCTCACCTGCCGCGCTGAGCGCGTACGCCGACAAACCCAGCGCCAGTGCCAGTTGGGTCTCGTACAGTTCATATTGCTGGGTACCGACGCGTTGACGTGCGCCCTGTCGCAACAACGCCGTCCCTTCGACCAGGCTCTCCCGGGACTGCTCAGCCCGGCCGAGTTGGTGCAGTGCGTAGCCTTGCCAGCCCAGCATCAGTCCGAGAGCCCCGATGAAACTCTGGTCGCGTCGCTGCAACCGCCGCAGCACGCCGATCCCCTCCTCGAGGATTTCCAGGTAGGCGGACGTCACCGGATCCTGATGATTCCGCAGCTCGAAGCAGTAGGCGTAGATCGCCCATCCCAAGTCAGGTAACCGGCTCTCATCTCCGGCCGCTTGTTCCCGTGCCGAAACCACTGCGGCCCGTAGCGCCTTGAGATCCACGTCCACCCCCAGTACCAGAACAACTTCACTGTATAGACCACTACCAGCGACACCCCGTCGCGCCCCGGTTGCTGGAGGCATCGAACGCCGAGGAACCTGGAGTTGTGGCGGCACCACGAAAATACCCCGAAGAGTCGGATGAGCGGGCAACGCGTCTGACCGTTGAGACCATCTCCACGCCGCCCCAACCCCCGACGCCGCACTCGTTGCTCTCGACGAACTCGAGGGGAAATGAGGAAAGAGGCACGGCGCGATCTCCCCACAAAGCAGGCGGCGACGAAACGCCGGTATGTCGTGGCCCGCCAGCCGCGACCGTCGGCGCAGGCCGCTCCCGGTGAGCTGGGCGAGGGGCACCGTGGAGCCGGCGCCGGCGGGTTGCCGCCTCGACCGCCTCCGGCGCGTTGTGCTGCGCTCGACACGACTGCCGTCCTCGTCATGGGGTCGCGGAGGTCAGGTCTGCCTCCTCGCGGTGACCATGATCGTGACCGAGCCACCCCCTCCCGAGGAGATCGTCGACCCGGACGTGCTCAAGGCGTTTCGCGCATCCGATGCGCCGGCGCATCTCACGGTGCGCCGCGGGCCAGCGTCGGCCACCACGTTGGCCGCCGAGCTGGGCGTGAACACGGGCGCCACCAGCTACCACCTGCGCGAGCTGGCCAAGCACGGCTTCGTCGAGGAGGACCCCGGCCTCGGTCACGGCAAGGAGCAGTGGGAACGCGCCAGGCGGCGGGACCTGCGGTTTCCGCGCCGCGGCCAGCAGGCGAGGAGATGCGCGTGCTGTTCGACGATGTCAGCAGCCGCATGTTCGACCGTTCTACGACGAGTATCTCGCACTGCTCAAGCCGTACCGGCGGCCTGCCGACGCGTCGGCAGGCCGCGGGCTCTTCCACTTCGTCACGCGAGGTCACGGACGCGCTCCCGACTGGTCGTCCCTGGCTGGTGTGGGGCACCCGGGCGCGATACCAGCCGCGGCGGGGTGGGCTGTAGCGGCGCGGCTGGTGTCGTCACTGTGGTGCGGTCGGTCAGGGGCGGGGGTTGACGAGTTTGGCGTAAGCGACGATGTTGTCGCGGTAGCTGCTGTGTGAGCTGTCGAATTCGCCGCCGCAGGTGATGAGGCGTAGTCCCGCGTGGTCGATGGCCCCGTAGACCTTGTTGGTGGGGAAGGCGTTCTTCGGGTATTGCTGGACCGAGGTGACGGCGAAGGTGGCGGTGCTGTCGTCGGTGCGGCGGACCTGGATCTGGTCGCCCGGTCGCAGGGTGTCGAGCCGGTAGAACACGCCGGGTTGGCCGTCCCAGTCGACGTGGCCGGCGATGATCGCCGGCCCGAGCGCGCCGGGTGTTGGTGCGCCGGTGTACCAGCCGGCGTTCTGACCGTTGAGGGGAACTTCCATCGCGCCGTCGTTCTGCAGACCCAGATCGACCAGCGGGGAGGAAACGTCCATGGCGGGAATGGTGATCTCGACCGGCGTGGCCGAGTCCATCAGCGGCCCCGTGGTCAGGGCCCGGGGTGTGCTGGGCGAGGGCTGTTCCTGCGGCGAGGTGGTCGACATGGGTGGCGCGGCCACGTGCCGGGACGGTGCCGGCGGTGTCGGCGGTGCGGATGGGCGGGTCAACAGGCCGAGTACGAGCAGGACGACACCGGTCGCAGCGAGACTGACGGCCGCCGCCACGCCCCTACGGACGCGGCGGCGACGGTCAGCGTGGACCTTCACGGTCATGACGGGGTCTCTCGGCTACTGCCGGCGGGTGCGTCGGCGCACCAGCACGGTCCCGGCCGCGCCGAACAGCACGAGCCCGCCGGACAACAGCAGTGTCTGCGTGCCGACGCCCGAGGTCGGGCCGGACCCGGTTTCGACACCGCCGGCCGGCACCGAGCCTGGAGCCGCGCCGGAGACCATGCCGCAGGTGGCCGGGTTCGTGGCCTCCTCCGGGATACCGTCGACCCCCAACGACTTGGCGAAGGTCGACTCGCCGAGGGCCTCCATGTCGTAGGCCCCGTTGTCGTTGACGTCGATGCCGTGCTGCACGACGTGCAGATCCTTGAGGTGCTCGATGGTGCCCGCGGGCAACGCGCTCGCCTCGATGGTGCGCTCGTAGTTCAGCACGCCTTCGGCGTTGGCGGTGGGCATGCGGTCCACTGCCAACCCGCTGGTCTTGGTCGTGTCGCCCTGGGTGGTCAGCGAGACGAAGATGTCGCCGTAGGCGGGCAGACCCTCCTCGGTGTTGACGAACCCGTCACCGTCGGTGTCGGCGGACTTGGTCGGGCACATGAAGTCATGGCCCGACGCCGACCCGTGAATGTGCTGAGCATGCGGCGCGTTGGGAGTCATCCCGCTCGCTTCGATCGACACCGTGAGCGCACCACCGGCGGCCGGAGTCAGGATCGCGGTACCAGTGGCCCCGGTACCGTTGAGATCCAGCAACTGGATCTGGACCGCTTCCTGCTGGGCGTGAGCGACAGGTCCGAACAGCAACGCCAGCCCTGCCACCGGGATCGCCAACAGAACATTACGCGACTTCATCATGAAGCGCCTTCCGATCGCCTGTGTCTGATACCGGTAGTTCGCCACCGACAACGGATCGGATTGGTCAACCGCGAACATCCACCACACACACGGACAACACCGGCCGACGCCAGCCCTCCCGACCGCAGCACCGAGCCAGACGACGGCAATGCGCCGCCACCTCCTGTGGAAGTCGAGGCCCGGGGCATTTCGGGGATGCGTCGAAAAAATCGCTGGCCGACGAGGCCCGGCTGATGGTCCTCGCCGGACATCGGGACGTGACCGCATCCTGATTTCGGTAGGAATTGCCAGCCGCCGTCGAACGCCGGACGGCCGCGCTCCACCGGGGCGCGGCCGTTCTCCTCACCCTGCTCATCAAGGGCGAGAAAACCAGATCAACTGGCGGAGCGGGCGTTCGGGAGGAGGCAGGCGTAGCTCACCGGGAGCAGCAGACTCACGAACGTTCCGCCGGACCCGGTGCAGATGCGGCGGGCTTCCGCGACGCGGCGGTCAGCGGGGCGGAGTGGGTTGAACACGCAGATGTATCCCACCGGGTTCACGGTCAGGGACAGCACACCGCCGGTCGCGGTGCACAGCGCGGTCGCGTTTCCCAGACCCGAGCCCGGACCCGTTCCCGGCGGGGTGCTCGTGTTCTCGCAGCTGGCGTGGATGTCGGGGTCCGGCGCCGGGCCCTGACAGGTGTCGATGCCGTCGCCACCGTCGAGGCTGTCCTGGGCGCCGTCGTTGGACGAGCCGATGAGGACGTCGTTACCGGCGCTGCCGGAGATCGTGTCGGCGCCCAGACCACCGGTCAGGGAGTCGGCGCCGGTGCCACCGGTGATCGTGTCGTTGCCGTCACCGCCGTCGATGGTGTCGTTGAAGGCCGAGCCGGTGATCGTGTCGTTTCCGCCGTTGCCGGTGATCGTCTTGCCGGGGTCCGTGCCGCCACAGTCGATCGTGTCGTTGCCGGGACTTCCGACTACGGTCGTACCGGTCTGGGTCACACCGGCGCTCACGACACAGAGGACCGCGGCGTGCGCGGTCAACGGGGCAACTGCCCATAAGACCGGGACCACGAGGACCGCTGCCAGCGTGCCGCTGATCCCCCGACGGAGGAGGTGGTTCTGTCGAATTCTCATGTCTTCATTTCCTGGAACACAGTCGGATTGGCTCGGCTGACGGTGCGCCAGCGAGAGTGACTACGATTAATCGAATGAAAAGGACCTCAGCTCGTGATCTGATTTCGCCTCTGTCGCGGAGGTGCCACGTCACCGAGGTCCGGGGTAACAAATGCAATCTACTCCGTCATCGACACAACTCATACCGTGGTCCCCCAGATGGACGCACGGGGACCAACGCGAAGCCCGAGGCGACAGTCGTCAAATATGACGAGAACTGGACTCTGTTGCGAATTTGTCGACATGAAGGACAACCCCAGATGCGGGTGGAAGTCCATCCCGCCGAACGCGATTTGTGCTACCATCGCGAGATCAAAGATCAGTTCGCTATTTCGAACCAAGTGGTGTAGCGTTCAGGCTGGTTAGTTATTGACCGCCGGTGGCCGCTCCTGCGGGACGTTCGAGCTTCTTGCTCCTCCACCATCGGTCCAAGTTCCAGGATAGTCCTCATGCGACACAATCGCACAATTCTCACCCTTGCCGCGGGCACCGTTCTCGCCGCCGGTACCGCCCTACTACTGCCCCTGACCGCGCAGGCAGCGGTCGCCTGCAACGAGTCGGCACTGGTCACCGCGGCCAACGCGGCCGGTGGCGGGACAGTACCCCCACATCACCCTCGCGATGCTCGGCCACGCCTGGCTGGCCGTGTCCCGCTCCCTTGCCACAAAAGGGGAACCAGCGCGAGCAAGCCAGACATGATCGCTTTCACGCTACCGGAGATCCGCCGCCTGTTGACCAAGCTCGTCCTACGGATCGCCGACACCGCCGAACACGTCTGGGCCTGGTCGACCTGGCGACGCCGCCGACAACACCAAGCCCGACTCAGCCACTACAAAGGACGCGGCTACCCACTCACCTGAGTGCCGTTGCAGTACTAGGTGAGTTGTAATGGATGGTCGTAGATCTGGTGGTTGCGGGTTTGGCGCGGAGGAACGGTTGCGCCCTAGGGCACGTCTGGTGGATCTCCGGCCGCGCGGTCCGCGCCCGGATGGCCCCTGGCGGCGTTGTCGCATCGCCCGAGTACAACCCTGTACGAGGCCGACGCTCCGCCTTGCCAGGAACCATCCGGATCACGAACCGCATCGACCAAGATCCACCAAACGCGCCCTAGCCCACCAGGCCTGCCTCGTGGGCGAGCAGGCCCGCCTGGGTCCTGTTGCGACAGCCCACCTTGACCAGCATCCGCGAGACATAACTCTTCACCGTCGCCTCGGAGAGGCACAGCTCGGTGGCTATCTCCGCATTGGACAGGCCGCGGCCGAGGCAGGACATCACCTCCAGCTCGCGGTCGGTCAGCTCGCGCAGCCGGGCCCGAGCGTCCTCGCCGCGTCGCCGGCCGTCGGTCGAGGCGGTGACCAGTCGGGCGGTCGCGGCGGGGGACAGCACGGTGTGTCCGGCCGCGGCGACCCGCACCAGCTCGGCCAGGTCCTCCGGAGGTGTCGTCTTCAGCAGGAAGCCGGCGGCGCCGGAGCGCAGTGCGCGCAGCACGTAGCTGTCGGCGTCGAAGGTGGTGAGCGCGACGACCGGCGGCGGCGCGGGCAGCGTCGCGATGCGTTCGATCGCGGTCAGGCCGTCGACGCCGGGCATCCGCAGGTCCATCAGCACCAGGTCGGGACGGTGCCGGACGACCGCCTCCACCCCCTCGGCGCCGTCGTGAGCGGCGGCGACCACCGCGATGTCGCCGGCGGCGTCGAGGATCACCCGCAGGTGGGCGCACACCATCGGCTCGTCGTCGACCACGACGACCCGGATCATCTCGGCTCTCCCCGCGTCGGCACGTAGGCCGGCAGTATCGCAGCGACCCGGTAGCCGCCCTCGGGCAGCGGACCGGCCCTCAGCGTGCCGCCGACCAGCTCGACCCGCTGCCCGAGTCCGAGCAGGCCGACCCCCGACCCGCTGCCGGCCAGGGCGCCGTCGGCCCGGCGACGGCCCGCCCCGTTGGTCACGTCCACGTGGACGCCGTCAGTGCGGTAGGTCAGCTCGACGGTCACCGGGGCGCCGGGGGCGTGCTTGCGCGCGTTCGTGAGCGACTCCTGCACGATCCGGTACACGGTCCTGCGGACGGTCGGCGTGGCCCGTTCCGGCTCACCGTCCACTTCGTACTCGACGTCCTCGCCGACGGCGCGGGCCTCGTGGACCAGCGCCCGCGGGTCCGGGACGGTCGGCTCGGCCGGCCGCGCCGCGGTGGCCTCCCCGGCGTCCCTGAGCACCCCGACCAGGTCCCGGAGCTCGTCCAGTGCCTGCGTACCGGCCTGCCGGATCTCCTCGGCGGCCGACCGCACCGCCGGGTCACCCGAGCTCGTGCGCAGCGCCCCGGCGTGCAGCACCATCAGGCTCAGGCGGTGGGTCACCACGTCGTGCATCTCCTCGGCGAGCCGGCGCCGCTCCTGCGCCCTGGCCTGCTCGGCGAGCAGCAGCTGCTCGCGCTCGGCCCGCTCGGCGCGCTCGCGCAGGGAGTCCACCAGCTCCTTCCTGGCCCGCAGGTACAGCACGGCGAGCGCCGGGAGCACCGTGTTGACCACCCCCAGCGGCGTGATCTCCCAGCTGGGGTCCCAGAACCGGGTGCCCAGCACGGCGAGCAGACCGACGAGGGTGAACACCACCCGCCGGCGCCGCAGCGGGACCAGGTTGGTGACGATCGCCGGCGTGGCGAACGGCAACGCGACGTGCGCCGCGGGCGCCACGGGGGTGAGCAGGCCGGGCGCGAGCTGCTCGGAGAGGAGCATGAGCACCGCGACGGTGACCGCCCACGAGGCGACCCGCAGCGGGAAGCGGGTGAGCAGCAGCAGCGAGAGGTCCACCGACAGCTGGAGCAGCAGCGCCGCGTGCGGGCCGGCCCAGCCGGTCGTGGGCGGGCCCAGCCCGTAGACGAGCAGGTCGATCGCGCCGAAGAGCACGACCGCGAGGACGAGCCAGCGCGCGTCCCGCCACGGCGGCCAGCGGGCGGCCCGGTCGGAGGTCTGCCGGCTGCTCACCCCGACACCGTATTGCCGCCGGCCTCCGCCACCGCGCGGTCGGCAACTTTCGTGGGTCCAGGTGTCCACGTTCGCCGCTCCCGCCGGGGCACGGCGGCGCGGTCCACTGGGGACATGGGAGACACGAGGCATTCCAGGCGAACGCCCTGCACGCCGCCGCCGTCGGGATCGCGGCCGCCGGGTTCACCACCACCGCGGGCGGCCCGGCCGCGGCGCAGCGGCATCCCCGGCGCGGCACGACGACGTTCGTCGTCGTCACCGGCGCGAGCGGCACCCCCGGCGGCATCGACGCGCTGTCCCTGCGCGGGCACCGCACGGTGGGGGTGAACCTGCCCGGGCACGGCGTCGCCGACGCGCAGTTCGCCCACGACTACCAGTGCCCGCAGGACCCGACCTCGCTGGCGACCCGCCCCTCGCCGATGGCGGGCGTGGGGCTGGACGCCTACGAGGCGGCGGCCGTCGAGGTGGTCCGCGCGGTGGCCCCGTTCGGCCCGGTCGTCCTCTACGGCGGCAGCATGGGCGGCGCCACGCTCAACCGGGTCGGCAACGCGGTGCCGCACCTGGTCGACCGCGTCGTCTACGACACCGCGTTCTGCTGCGTCGACCTGCCCTGCCCGGAGGACTACCTGTCCACGCCGGAGGGGTCCTCGACGCTGGCCGGCAGCCTCGCCTCGCTGGTGGTCGCCGACCCGGCGGTCGTCGGCGCGGTGCGGGCCAACTACCGCACCGGCGACCAGGACGCGCTCGCCCGACTGAAGGAGGCGCTGATGGCCGGCGCCCCGGACAGCGAGTTCTACGCGCTGCTCGCCCACCTCCAGCCCGACGAGTCGCTCACCGTCGGCCGGGAGGACTCGCGGGTGCGGGCGGACACCTGGGGACGCATCCCGCGGACCTTCATCCGGCACACCGCCGACCGCATGATCCCACTCGCCCTGCAGGACAGGATGATCGCCGAGGCCGACCGGCTGACCCCGCGCAACCGCTTCGACGTGCACACGGTGGCCGCGCCGCACGCCGCGACCAGCGAGCAGTTCCGGGAGATCGTGGACATCCTGGACCGGTTGCCCGAGTGCCGGTGAGGCCGGCGGTAGCGTGGGCGCGGTGGCGCCACCCAGCTTCGACTCCGGTCACCCCGCCCACGACGCGGCCTACGCGAAGGCCGTGCGGGACGTGGCGGACAGCGTCTCCGGCGGCGTGTTCGTCGCCGGGGAGTCCTGGCCGACGGTCTGGGTCCGGGACGCCTCGTTCGCCATCGACCTGGCCACCGCGCTGACCCATCCGACGGTCTCCACCGCCACCCTGCGCGGCGTGGCCGGCTCGGGCGCGGCGTGGCCGCAGGACCGGGCCGCGCACTTCGGCGGCTGGCCCCGCCTCACCGACTCCGTCGTCGGTGCCGTGGGCGCCTGGGCCTGCTACCAGGCCACCGGCGACCTGGACTTCCTGCGCTGGAGCCACGGGGTGACCAGGGCGAGCCTGGCCCGGGCCGAGCGGGAGGTCACCGACGGCGGGTTGTTCCGCGGCTGCGCGAGCTTCATGGAGTCCAACAGCGGCTACCCGCCGCGCTTCGCCTTCCGCGGCCGGGCCGTCGGCGCCACGAAAGCGTTGAGCACCAACGTTCTCCACCACCGCGGCTACGTCCTGGCCGCGCGAGCGGCCGCGTTGCTCGGGGAGGACCCGGAGCCGTTCGAGGCGGCGGCCGCGAGGCTCCGGCAGGCGATCAACGAGCGGCTGTGGCAGCCGGACCGGGGCCACTACGCGTACTACGAGGACGCCGACGGCCGGACGAGCGACCGCTGGGAGGGCCTGGGCAACGCGCTGGCCGTGCTGTGGGGCGTGGCCGACGACGACCAGGCGGCCGCGATCCTCCGGACCGTGGTCCCGACCCGGCACGGCCTGCCCTGCCTCTGGCCGCCGTACCCGCTGTGGAAGCCGTGGCTGGTCCGGGACGAGTACTACTACCACAACGCGACCGTGTGGCCGTTCGTCCAGGGGTATTGGGGCTGGGCGGCCGCGACCCGCGGCGCGGTCGAGGTGTTCGCCGCGGAGCTGGCCGCCCTCGCCGCTCTCGCCGGCCGCGCCCCGACCTACCACGAGTTCTACCGCCCGGACAGCGGAGCGCCGGACGGCTCGGCCCGTCAGCTGTGGAGTGCCGCGGGATATCTCGCGATGGTCCACTACGGACTCCTCGGCCTGGCACCCGACGGCGACGAGCTCCGCTTCCGGCCCGTGGTGCCGGCCGGCTTCTCCCGGCTGCGGCTGTCCGGTCTCGCCTACCGGAACCTCACCCTGGAGGTCACGGTCACCGGCTCCGGCACCCGCGTCCGGTCCTTCGCACTCGACGACGTGGCGCGCCCCGACCACGCCGTGCCCGCCGCGCTGAGCGGCGTGCACCGGGTGGACATCGCCATGCACTGACGCCGCCGGCGGCGCACCAGGTGGTCTAGCGGTCCAGGTCGGCGAGCTTGCCTTCCAGGACGGACCGCTCCCTGGCGTTGGCGCACAGCCGCACCGCGCGCTCCAGCTCGGTCCGCGCCTCCTCGCCCCGTCCCAGCCGGACGAGCAGCTCGCCGCGCACAGTCGGCAGCAGGTGCGAGGCCGACAGCGTTCCGGCGGCGACCAGGTCGTCCACGATCGGCAGGGCCGCGGCCGGGCCCTGGGCCATCGACACCGCCACCGCCCGGTTCAGGTCCACGACCGGTGAGGGCGCGAGCCGGCCCAGCGCCTCGTAGAGGAGCACGATGCGATCCCAGTTGGTCGTCTCGACCGAGTCGGCGGTCGCGTGGCACTCCGCGATCGCCGCCTGCAGGCCGTAGGCCCCGAGGCCCCGGCCGGCCTGTTCGACCCGGGCCAGCGCGGCTCGTCCCCGCCGGATCGCCGACCGGTCCCAGCGGCGGCGGTCCTGCTGTTCGAGCAGCACCGGCTCCCCGCCGGGCCCGGTCCGGGCGGGGAAACGCGCGGCGGTCAGCTCGAGCAGCGCCAGCAGGCCGTGCACCTCGGGCTCCTGGGGCACCAGCCGGGCCAGCACCCGGGCGAGGCGCCGTGCCTCGCCGGCGAGGTCGAACCGGATCAGGTCCTCGCCGCTGCTCGCCGAGGCACCCGCGGTGAAGATCAGGTAGAGCACGCTGAGCACCGTGCCCAGGCGCTCGGTCCGCTCCCGCGCCGAGGGCACCACGAACGGCACCCGGGCCGCGGCCAGGGTCTTCTTGGCCCGGGTGATCCTGGCCTGCACGGTGGCCGTCGGGACCAGGAACGCCCTGGCGATCTCGTCGCTGGTCAGACCGCCGACGACGCGCAGGGTGAGCGCGACCCCCGCCTCCCGCGAGAGCACCGGGTGGCAGGAGATGAACATCAGCGCCAGGACGTCGTCGTCGAGCTGGTCGGGGTCCCACAACACCTCCCCGCCGTCGGACGCTCCGCCCTCGCCCAGGTCACGGGCGAGGGCGGCGTACCGCTCGTCCAGCGCGGAACGCCGGCGGAAGGCGTCGACGGCCCGCCGCCGGCCGACGGTGAGCAGCCACCCCGCGGGGTTGCGGGGCGCGCCGTCCCGGGGCCAGCTCACCAGCGCCTCGGCCAGTGCCTCCTGGGCGAGGTCCTCGGCCAGGGCGAAGTCGCCGGTGTACCGGGCCAGCGCGCCGACGATGCGCGCCGACTCGATCCGCCAGACCGCGGCGACGGCCTCACGGCCGGTCGGGTCGCTCATCTCCGCCCACCCCGCTCAGAGCTGGCCGGTGGCCTCGCGCCAGGCGCGCTCCCGGCGGATCCACTCGTTGTCCTGCGGGAACTCGTCGATGGTGGTGACCCGGCGGATCTCGGTCTTGAAGCCGCGACCGGTCATCGGCGACCGCTTGGCCCACTCCACGGCCTCCTCCTTCGAGCTCACGTTGAGGATGTAGAAGCCGCCGAACAGCTCCTTGGTCTCCCCGTAGGGGCCGTCGGTCACCACCGGCGGGTCGGAGGAGTAGTCCACGACCACGCTCTCGGCGGGGTCCTCGAGGCCCTCCGCGGCCAGCAGCACGCCGGCCCGGATCATCTGATCGTTGAACCTGCCCATGGTCTCGAGCATCTCGGTGAAGTCGGCATCTCCCATCGACGCGTAGGCCTCGTCGTCGGCGCGCATGATCAGCATGTACTTCATCGTCGGTGTCTCCCTGTCCGCCCGGGTCCCTCTTCCGGACCCTCTCACCCCCTGGTCGAACGAGGAACGCCGGGGATCGACACGTTCAGGACGTTTTTTCCGCGGGGGAACCCGCGGCGCCGGCCACCTCGCGCATCCCGCGCAGCGGCGAGACCAGCAGCCATCCCCCGGCGAGGCAGGCCAGCGCCCCGCTGACCAGTAGGGCCTCCCGGGTACCGGCCCAGGCACCGAACGCGCCGCCGAGCAGGCTGCCCACCGGCATCACGCCCCACGCCATCAGCTCCATGGTCGCGCTGACCCGGCCGAGCAGCTCCGGCGGGCAGACCGTCTGCCGGATGGTCGCCTGCACCACGGCGGTGAGGATGATGCAGAAGCTCGCCGCGAGCGCGCTCGCGCTCCACCAGACGAGCCCCCAGCCGGGCGTGGTGAACGCCTGCGCCAGCAGTGCCGGACCGAGCAGCAGCGTGCCGCCCACCAACGCCCTGGCCTGCCCCAGCCGCGCCACCAGCCGGCCGGCCACCGCGGAGGCGGCCAGGGCGCCCAGCAGGCCGACGGTGCCCAGCAGGCCGATCACGCCGGCGGTGAGCCCGATGTCCCGGACCAGGAACACCGCGCTCACCGCCATCCCCGCGGACTGGCCGAGGACGGTCGTCGCCGTGCTCAACGCGATCGGGCGGAGCAGCGGGTGGCCGAACACGAACCGCAGGCCGGCGACGATCTCGCGCCCGAGGTGGCGGTCGGGCGAGCGGGGCACGCGCCGCTCTCGGTGCCGGATGGCGCGGATCCACAGCGCCGACCACACCATCGACACCGCGTCGACCACGAACACGAACGGCGCGGTCAGCAGCTGGACCAGGTACCCGCCGCCGGCGGCTCCCGCCAGCGCGGCGACCGAGGCGTTGGCCGAGAGCCTGGCATTGGCCGACACCAGCTCCTCGGGCGGCAACAGGCGCGGCAGGTACGTCTGGTGCGCGACGTCGAAGAACACGGTCAGCACCCCGACGAGGAACAGAACCAGGTACAGTTGCCAGAGCGCGAGCACCCCGAGCAGCGCGGCCGCCGGCACCCACAGCATCAGCGCCGCGCGCCCGAGGCTGGTGCCCAGCAGCACCGGCCGGCACCGCACCCGGTCCACCCACGCCCCGGCGAACAGGCCGAACAGCAGCATGCCGAGCGTCTCGCAGGTGCGCACCAGCGCCACCTCGAACGTGGACGCCTCCAGGTACAGCACCGCGAGCAGCGGCGCGGCGAGGAAGGTCATCCGCATGCCGAGCTGGGCGGCCGCGTCCGCTAACCAGAGCCGACGGAAGTCCACAGCGACACCCTAGCGATTGCTAGGGGGTAGGCATACTGAGGTCGTGGTCGACCCCGTCCTGCGTGCCCTCGGGCACCCCACGCGCCTGCGCATGCTCTCGCTCATGTGGAGCGGGCCGCTGAGCGCCGCAGCGCTCGCCACCGAGCTGGGGATCTCCCACGGCCTGGCCAGCCAGCACCTGCGTACGCTCGAGCGGGCGGGCCTCGCGGAGCTCGCCGAGGTGCGCCCCAAGCGCGGCGGCCGCGAGCGCCTGTACCGGACGGTCAAGGGCAGCCCGCTGTCCGACCGCCGTGACGCCTCCCCGCTGCTCACCGAGGCGATCGTGAGCAACCTCCGCCAGCGGCTCACCGAGCGGGCGCCCGACTCGGCCTCGGTCGTCACCGACGCCGAGCTGTGGGTCTCCCCCGAGGCGTGGGCCGAGTACCGGGCCCGGCTGCGCGTCCTCATGGCCGAGCTGCACGAGCTCGCCCACCCGCCGCGCACCCCGGGCACCACGCGGATCGCCGCCACCCTGATGGCCTTCGAGATGACCGGCGTCGACAGCCCCGGAGCGGCCGGTCAGCCCGGGTCGACCCGGTAGCGGCGCTTCCCACGCCGCGGCGGTCAACCGGTCACGGTCGCGAGGACGTCGCCCCGCGCGTCGTGGGCGGTGAAGACGGCCCCGTCGACCGGCCCGTCCAGGTCGAACAGGAAGTGCTTGCCGGAAAGGCCGTCGAGCATGCTCGGGATTCTGGCCGGGGTGCCGGCGCCCCGCCGGGCGGTCATCGAGGCGACGTCGTCGCGGGCGAAGACGACGACCAGGCCCTCGAGCTCGGCCAGCAGGTCGGGTGGTGCCTCCAGTTGCGTGGCCATCTCCAGGGGCGAGCGGGGGGCGAGGACCGCCCGCTCCAGGTCGAGGCCGGCCATCGGCTCCCGCCACTGCGGCGGGTGCGGCCCCGGCTCGCCGAGCTCGTACAGCAGCCAGCCGACCTCGGCGTTCTCCAGGTACGCCAGGCCCAGCCGCAGCCCGGACTCGGGCTCCCGGCCCAGCGGAAGGGGCAGCGGGGGGGTGGCGAAGCCCGGCCACTCCGCGCGCCAGTCTTCGCGGGACTCGGTCGAGGTCGACGGCGCCTGGCCGGCGCGGACCGGGTCACCGCGGTCGAGGGCGACCGGCGCGACGACGCCGGCGAGGGCGACGGTCGCCGCCGCGGCGGCGGCCAGGGTGGGCAGCCGGTGACGTGACCGGCGGCTCGCCGCGAGCCGCCGGTCCAGGTCGCCCCGCGGGTCACGGCTCTCCGGCACGTCCTCGGCCATCGTGGTCAGCGCGGCACGCAGCCGGTCCTCGAGCTCGGGCATCAGCGTTCTCCCCGTTCGGGCCACGCGCGGCGCAGGTTGGCCAGGGCGTGGCTGGTGGTGGCCTTGACGGTGCCGACCGCGATGCCGAGGGTCTCGGCGATGGCGTTCTGGTCGAGGTCGAGCCAGTAGCGCAGGACGATCACCTGCCGCTGCCGCCTGGGCAGCGCGGCCAGGACCGCGCGCAGGCGCGGGTGGTCGTCGCCGGCCAGCACCGCCTCCTCGGCCGACACCTCGTGGATCGGGCGCGCCTCGGGCACCCGCCGGACCACCCGCAGGTGACGCAACCGGGTCCGGGACAGGTTGACCACGGTGCGGCGCAGGTAGCCCGCCGCCCGGTCGGGCGCCGCCAGGGTGTCCCAGCGTTCGTGCAGCCGCACGAACGACTCCTGCGCGATGTTCTCCGGATCGTCCGCGCCGAGCAGGTACGCCAGGCGCTTCATCGTCTCGAAGCTCGAGTCGAACAACGCGTCGAACTCAGCACCGGGCTCGATGCGGGCTGGTGTGTCCTCGGTCGCCGTGTCCACGCCTCCTACATGCCCGACCCGGCCGTGGGGATTAGGGCACGTCCGCACAGCCCTCGATCGCGGTCTTCGCGCCCAGCTCGCCGCTGGCCGCGTTGTCGGACAGACCGAGTACAACCCGGTACGAGGCCCGCCCTCCGCCTTGCCAGCGACGACCTGGATCACGAAGCCCATCGACCGGGACTGCGCGGACGCGCCCTAGCCCCGCCCGGCCGCGCGTGGCCGCCCGATGGGGTGACCGGGGGTTGGCGAGGCGCCACGGGGGTATTACCGACCGGAAGTTGACTGTTCAACCGAAGGAGGAGGGGACCCAGTGTCGGACCTGAAGACCTCGATCATCTACTACTCGGCGACCGGGAGCGTGTACGCGATGGCCCAGGCCGCGGAGAAGGCGGCCGAGCACGCCGGATCGGAGGTCCGCCTGCGCAAGGTGCGGGAGCTGGCCCCCGAGGAGGCGATCGCCAGCAACGAGGGGTGGGCCACCCACGCCCGGCAGACCCAGGACGTCCCCGAGGCCACGCTGGACGACCTCGACTGGGCCGACCTGCTGATCCTGGGCGCGCCGACCCGCTACGGCATGCCGGCCGCCCAGCTCAAGCAGTTCGTCGACACCACCGGACCGCTCTGGGGCGCCGGCAAGCTGGTGAACAAGGCCGCCACCGCGTTCACCTCCGCCGCCACCGCGCACGGGGGGCAGGAGACCACGATCACCGCCCTGAACAACACCTTCTACCACTGGGGCTGCGTCATCGTCCCGCCCGGCTACGCCGACCCCATCCAGTTCCAGGCCGGCAACCCCTACGGCGCCAGCCACACCTCCAACAACGGCCAGGTCCCGCCGGGCCAGCTCGAGCTGGACGCGGTCTCCTTCCAGACCCGACGTGCGGTCGAGATCGCCCGGGCGCTGAAGGTGGGGCTCGCCAGCTCCTGAGCCCGCCTCGGTTAACAATGGGGCATGTCGAGCGAGACGCCGCCCCGGCCCGGGACGGGAGCGGAGGAGGAGCCGAGGCTCGCCGCGTGGCGGCGGCGGACGGACTGGCCGCTGACCGCCCTGGCCGGGCTGTTCCTGGCCTGCTACGCGGTGCAGGTGCTCTACGTCAGCGCGTCCGAGGGCACCAGGGCCGCGCTGGAGGCCGTGATCTGGGTGACGTGGTCGCTGTTCGCCGTCGACTACGTCACCCGGTTCACGCTGGCCAGGCGCAAGCTCGCGTTCGTCCTGGGCCACCCGTTCGACCTCGCGATCGTGGTGTTGCCGATGCTGCGGCAGCTGCGTGTCCTGCGGATGGTGGCGGCGGTCACGCTGCTCAACCGCCTGCTGATCCACAGCCTGCGGCAGCGGGTGGCGCTCTACGCGAGCGGGGCGACCCTCCTGTTGGGACTCAGCGCCTCGCTCGCCGTGCTCGACGCCGAGCGGTACGCCCCCGACGCCACGATCACCGACTTCCCCAACGCCCTCTGGTGGACCCTGACCACGATCACCACCGTGGGCTACGGCGACCGGTACCCGGTCACGTCCGAGGGCAGGCTGGTCGCGGCCACGCTCATGATCGGCGGCATCGCCCTGCTCGGCGTCGTCACGGGGTTGGTCGCCTCGTGGTTCGTGCGCACCCTGTCCGGCGCCGAGGAGACCGCCGAGGCCCGCACGGTCGCCGCCGTGGCCGAACTGCGCGCCGAGCTGGCCGGGTTGCGCCAGCAGTTGGCCGACCTGACCCCCGAGCAGCGCGCGGCCCTCGGCACCGGCACGACCGGCGACGGCCGCGAGGACCGCGCGTCGAGTCCGTAACGGACCGGTCGGCGTCAGTCGACGCGTTCCACCTCCGGGTGGGTCGGCACCGGGCGTGACCGTCCTTTCAGGTGCGTGTCGAAGAGGAACCGGAGCACCTGCCGCTGGGCGTGCACCACGTCCCGCCCCACCGCGCCGAGCAGGCCGGTCTGGTCGTAGCCCAGCTGGGGAAGGAACCACTGCACGTCGGTGAAGGTGTAGTGGCGGCCTCTGGGCACGGCGAGGTCGAGGTGCCACCCGGTGGACGCGTTCCAGAACGCCGCCCAGCCCGGATCGCTGCGGTGGGTGCGCACCGCGCCGAACAGCGGCGGCTGCTGGGGATGGGACGCGGCACCCATCAGCAGGAACGGCCGGTCCACCCCCCGTTCGGGATAATTCTGGCCGAACTCGAAGAAGCCGTCCAGGTTCGCGCCGGCGCGCACCCGGCTGTCGGCACGCATGACGCGGGTCGCGATCACCCCGCCCGCCGAGTGGCCGAACACCCCGATCCGGCCGAGGTCCACGGGCTCGTCCCGCAGCCGGTCCAGGACGAAGTGGACGTCCGCCTCCCGGGTGTCCATGAACAGGCGCTTCGCCGCCTCGAGGTCGGGTGGATCGCTCGGGATCCCCGCCTCGACGAGCCGGCCGCCGGGGAACTCGACGGGCGTCTCGTAGGTGTGGTCGATGGTGACGACCGCGTAGCCGTGGCTCGCGAGGTCCTCCACCAGGGCCGTGCCCAGCGCGCGGCTGTTGCCGGCGCCCGGCGGTACACGACCAGGGGGTGAACGCCGAGCGGCGGCGCACCCCGCCGCGCGGTCACGGTCGGAGCCGCCCAGCGGATCTCGTTGGCCGGCAGTCCGAACACACCGTCCGATGTGTACTTCTCGGCCACCAGCGGGTCCAGGTACGGCGCGCGGGGGCGAGCCGAGCGGTGCGCCGGGTACCAGATGCTGATCATCAGCTCGCGGTCGGCCGCCGGATGCCAGGGGTCGGGACGCCCGTGGTCGACGAGGTGTCGGCGACGCACCCCGACCGGGTAGGGACCGGAGGGCGCGGGGAGCGTGAACGTGGCCGCGGCGGACGCCGAGGCCACCGCCGGCGCGGCGAGGAGCAGGCCGGCGGCGGCCGTCCCGGTGAGGAAACAGCGGCGTGAGGTGGTCATGGCGCCTGAGCCTGCCCGGCCGCCGCGGCCGGCACATCCGCCCGCGGCCGGTCAGACCCCGGTATGACCGACGGTCTCCCGGAGCCAGTCGAGTGCGGCCGGAGCGTGGTCGAGCACCGAGATGTGCCCGTCGTCGCGGTACAGCCGCAGTCGCGCCGTGGAGCACCGCCGCGCCAGCCAGCGGCTGTGCGAGGCCGGCACCATGCGGTCCCGCTCACCGTGCAGCAGCAGGACCGGCGGGGTGAGCCGGGCGGCGTCGAACCCCCACGGCCCGACGTTGGCCAGGTCGTCGTCGACCGCCCCGGCGCCGCCCGCCGCCACGGCCGGGCCGACGACCTCGTCGAACCAGGCCCAGGGCCCGGCGAGGGCGCTGTAGTCGGCGGCGGTGAACGACTCCGGGTCGAACTCCGCCCCCGTCTCGTACTCCTCCTTGGCCGCCCGTCCCGCCGCCGCGGCACGCAGCGAGGCCTCGCCGCCCGCGGCCATGCCGGCGAACCAGTCCAACCCCTCGGCGGCGTAGGGGGCCAGCCCGGCCACGGCGACCGCGGCGACCACCCGCTCGGGCAGCAGCGCCGCGCAGGCCAGGGCGTGCGGACCACCACTGGAATGACCCATGACAGCGAACCTGTCGACACCCAGGGCGTCGGCGACGGCGCTGACGTCGGCCGCCACCGACGCCATCGTCCGCCCCGGTCGGGGAGTGGAGCCGCCGTAGCCGGGACGGTCGAGGGACAGCCAGCGGATGCCGAGCCGGGCCGCGTCGGCGAAGAGGGGCTCCGGCGGCGTACCGATGTTGGGCGTGCCGTGGTGCCAGAAGACCACGAGCGCGTCGGCCTCCCCCGGCGGGCCGGTGTCGTAGGCGTGCAGGGTCCGCCCGTCGGCGAGGACCAGGTCGACTTCGCTCACCACCCGGCCGACCCTATCTCGCGCCCGGCCCCCGGGTGAGCGGTCGGCGCCCCGGCTGAGCCGCCCTGGGCGTGGACAGGTACGTGCCCCGAGCCGAACGCTCACCGCGCAAGGCGACCAACCGGGACAAACCCCGGGGAGGCGGAACACCAGACGTCGCGCATCCACTCCGGGGTCGTGGGTCCGTCCAACCCCACCTGGGTGAACAGGATCGCGACGGTGCCGGTCGCGGGAACGATGTGCGCGGCGGTACCGGTCCCGCCGACCCAGCCGTACCGTCCCGGCACGTGCCAGGGCTCGGTGCGCACGATGTCGACCGAGCCACCCATCCCCCAGCCCTGGCCCTCGAGGAACAGCTCGCCGAGCTCGCGCCGGGCGGGGGTGGTGTGGTCGCTGGTGATCAGCCGCACCGCCTCGGGCGAGAGCAGCCGGCGGCCGTCGGCGGTCTCGCCCCCGGCTAGCAGCATCCGCCCGAACGCCAGCCAGTCGTCGGCGGTTCCGGTCAGTCCGGCCGAGCCCAGCGGGAACGCCGGCGGCGTGCTCCACTGCCCGTCCGGGCCGTCGGCGAGCGTGAGCCGACCGGTGGAGTCCACCCGGTAGTGGCTGGTGAACCGCTGGCGCTTGGCCGCGGGGACGTCGAACGCCGAGTCGACCATGCCCAGCGGGGCGAACACCCGCTCGGCGAGGAAGTCCGGCAGCGGTCGACCGGTCGCCCGCTCGACCAGCACCCCCTGCAGCGTCGAGCACGTGTCGTAGAGCCAGAACTCGCCGGGTTGGCTGAGCAGGGGAACCCGGGCGAGCTCGGCCAGCCACACGTCGGCCGGGGGGAAGCTCGCCGGCTCGCGGCCGTCCTTCTGCACCGTGGCCAGCAGCCGCACGGCGGGCAGGGTGAAGTCCGAGGGGAACCCGTAGCCCGCGCACGAGGTGAGCAGGTCGAACACGGTGATCGCCCGCGCCGCGGGGACCACGTCCTCGACCGGGCTCGCCGGGGTGCGCACGACGACCGGCTCGGCCAGCTCCGGCAGCCACCGCGCCACCGGGTCGTGGAGGCCCACCCGGCCCTCGTCGACCAGCAGCATGACCGCCGCGGCGGTCACGGGTTTGGTGAGCGAGGCGATGCGGAAGATCGAGTCCCGGGCCATCGGCGCGGACCGCTCGAGGTCCATCCAGCCCACGGCGGCCGCCTCGACCCGGTCGCCGTGGGCGACCAGGCCCACCGCGCCCGGCAGGGAACCGTTGTCGACCCAGGTCTGCAGCACTCCACGCAGGTCCGCCATCGTGTCTCCTCCTCGTCGTGCGTCGACGAGGTAGACCTCGCGCGGGTCCGGAACTCATCGGGGGTGGGCCGCGGCGGCGGGCCACCCCCGATGCGTGTCCCGGTCAGAGGTCCATGCCGCCGGTGGGGTCGCCACCGGCCGGAGCGGCGGCGGC
>NZ_MSIE01000069.1 GCF_001921205.1 Actinophytocola xanthii
CCGGCCCGCGCTGGCCGCGGCCGACGCCGGCGGGGGAACCCGGTCGGCGGCGCTGCGCCAGCAGTGGTCGGCGGCGGAGCGGGTGGTGGCGGCCGCCGAGCGGCGAACCGGCCCGGCAGGTCACGCGGAACGGGTGTACCTGACCGTGTGTTGGTTGCGGCGCAACGAGATCGATCGAGCGGCGGAGGACGAGGCGTGTCGTATCTGAGCTCCCTACCCGAGGACGCGGTGCTGACCGACGTGTTCCGGGCGTTCCCCGAGACCTCCCGTCCGCTGCTGGACTACCACGAGGTCGTGATGCGCGGCCCGTCGCCGTTCACCCCCGGCGAGCGCGAGCTGATCGCCGCCTACGTCTCCGGCCTGAACGCCTGCGACTACTGCCACGGGGTGCACACGGTCACCGCGCAGGCCTGCGGGATCGCCGAGGGCGCCGTGCCCGCGGCCGTCGCGGACCTCGACGCCGCGCCGGTCGACGAGCGGATGCGGCCGGTCCTGCGCTACGTCGCCAGGCTCACCCGCGACCCGGCGGGGCTCACCCAGGCCGACGCGGACGCGGTGTTCGCCGCCGGGTGGGACGAGCTGGCGCTGCACCACGCCGTGATGGTGTGCGCGCTGTTCAACTTCATGAACCGGATGGTCGAGGGCCACGGCATCCGGGCCGGCGCCGACTACTACGCGATGTCCGGCCGCCGCCTGGAGCAGGTCGGGTACGCGGGGCTCGCCCGGCTGCTGGAGTGATCCTCGTCGGGTGGCCGAGCGGCTCGACGCGCGCACTCTGCGAGAACACCGCCTCTCGCCGTCGCCCTACGGTTGGGGCACGACATCGCCACGAGGCAGGGAGTGCGCATGGCCGGCAGGGTGATCCGCACCGCGCTGCGGTCCTCGCTCAACCAGGTTCGGTACGTCACCCCGGTGCACCCCCGCGCCGCCGAAGGGCTGACCGCGCGGGTGTACCGGCAGCTTGAACGCCGCTTCGGCATGCTGGCCCCGCCGGTCGCGCTGCACTCGCCGGCGCCGGGCGCCCTCGCCGCGGCGTGGACGGTGTTGAGCGAGTCGCTGGTGGTCACCACCACGGTGAGCCGGGCGGCCAAGGAGGCCGTCGCGACGGGCGTGTCGGCCGCCAACACCTGCCCGTACTGCGTCGAGGTGCACACCGCGACCCTGGGTGGGTTGGTGAGCGGGGTCGCCGCCGAGCAGGGGGACCTGGCCGCCCTGTCCCGGTGGGCCCGGGAGAGCACCACCCGTGCCGGTGCGGCCGCGGGGCCGCGCCCGTTCGCCCAGAGCGACGCCCCCCAGCTGATCGGCGTCGCGGTGGCGTTCCAGTACCTGAACCGCGTGGTGAACGTGTTCCTCGGCGAGTCGCCGCTGCCGCCCCGGGTACCGCGCGCGGCTCGGGGCCGCGCCGCCGCGTTCGTCGGGCGGGTCATGCGCGGACCGGCGCTACGCGGTGGGCGTGCCGGCGAGGCGCTCGCGCTCCTGCCGCCCGCCGATCCGCCCGCCGACCTCGGCTGGGCCGCGGCGGATCCGCGCATCGCCGACGCGTTCGCGCGGGCCGTGGCCGCCGTCGACGCGACCGACGCGGTGCCGCCCGCCGTCCGTGAGCTCGTCGTGGCCGAGGTCCGCGACTGGGACGGCACGCCACCCGGGCTCTCCCGGTCGTGGGTGGAGGACCTCGTGGAGGTGGTCCCCGCGCCCGACCGCCCGGCCGCGCGGCTCGCGCTGCTCGTCGCCAAGGCGTCCTACCAGGTCGACGCCGACCTGGTCGCGGCCTACCGCGCCGGCCACCCGGCGGACGCCGACCTCGTCGAGCTCGTCTCCTGGGCGGCGTTGACCGCCGCCCGCACCAGCCCTCATGCGCGGGTCCAGTTCAGCTGTTGACGACGAAGTTCGGGTCGTCGACGACCGACTGGCCGGACAGGATCGCGTGGTGCAGATGACGCACACGGGCGGAGGGCTCCACGCCCAGCTGCTCGACCATGGTCGCCCGCAGCCGCAGGAAGACCTCGAGTGCCTGGCTGTGCCGGCCGGCGCGGCACAGGGCGATCATGTGCTGGACGCAGAAGTTCTCCATCATCGGGTGGCGCGCGCACAGCATGGCCAGCTCGCCGAGCAGCTGGTGGTGGCGCCCGAGCCGGAGGTCGGCCTCGATGCGCAGGTGCAGGTCGCCCAGGCGGTTCTCCTCCAGTCGCATGGCCTCGATGGCCAGCTGGGGCCCGGTTTGCACGTCGGTCAGGGCCGGGCCGTGCCACAGGTTCAGCGCCGAGCCGAGCATCCTGGAGGCCGTCTCGTGGTCGCCCTCGTTGACCGCCTGGCGCCCCGTCGCCGACAGGCGGTCGTAGCGGACCGCGTCCACGCAGTCGGGATCGACGTTGAGCAGGTACCCGCAGCGGCGGGTGATCAGGATGTCCTTCGAGTCCACCTCGCCCTGGTTGGCGAGGGCGTGCTGCAGCTTGCGTCGTAACTTCAGGATGTAGGTATGGAGGGTGGGCACGCCGCTGCGCGGAGGCCGGTAGTCCCAGACCTCCTCGGTCAGCGCGTCCATCGTGACGACCTGACCGGCGTTCAACGCGAGCATCGCCAGCATCTGGCTGGGCTTGCTGGCGCTCGGCACGACCGAGACTCCGCCGACGGAGACCTCGAGGGGTCCGAGAACCTTGATCTCGATACGCATGGTGGATTCCGTTCCTCGAAGGTGGGGGATGCGACGAGGCCCACCCGACGTGGGGTGGGCCTCGGTTCTCCTCCGCTGCCTCGCAACTGAATTCGGGCAGGCGAGTGGTAAGAAAAGCGTGACAGTTCTTCGTATCTATGTCAAGCGTTCTTCGAGAACATGTCGAGGTTGCTCCAGCTCTGCGTCAGGAATTATGCCAGGAATTATCGACGGCACATGCCGAAAGCGCGGACGGGGTCCGCGCCAGGCGTGAGGACGGGTATTCCTCGGTGTTTATTCCACCGTTTTCCTGCGGCCGTCGACGACCAGCGACCGCAGCTCGTCGAGGTCGTACTCGGCGCGCCCGGGACGCCCGTAGCGGGTCAGCTTGCCCCGGCTCGCCCACTTGCGGACGGTCGCCTCGGTGACGCCGGCGGCGAGGGCCGCGAGCTGGGTGGGGACCGTGCGGCGGGGTCCGGTCGCGGACCTCATTCCGAGCCCTCCGTCCGTGCCGGTGCCTCCGGCCGCCACAGCGACAGCCAGCTCTCCGGTGCCCACTCGTGGCCGTTCTCGCAGCTCACGCCGAACGGGCTCGCGTTGTCCCGCTCGGTCTCGGCATAGACGACCAGCTCGCACCCCGCGATGGAGCACTCGCCGACGACCTTGCGAATCGCGGTTCCGGAGTGGCGCAGTGCCTCGGTGGCCGCCGCGCTCAGCTCGTCCAGCTCGTCGGCCAGCTCGGGTGCGGCCGGGTGCCTGGTCAGCCAGTGCAGGTGGACGGCCAGGAAACCGGTCAGCCGGCGCACGGCCAGCTCGCCGGGCCCCGGGACGCCGCGCTCCGCGGTCACCAGCGCGCACCAGGAGGCGAGGACCCCGAGGATGTCCGCGCGGGCGGTCAACGCGGCCTCGTGCAGGACGATCCCGTCCGGCCGGTGCCCGCTGACCCGCTCGCGCAGCCCGCCGGAGCGGGGGGCGAGCGCGTAGGCGCAGTTCTCGTACAGTTCGGGCAGCTCGATGAGCGTGTCCTCCAGGCTCTCGCGGCAACCGCCGCAGAGCCGCATGCCGGGTACCGCCGGTACCGGTGCCTCGGCGTCGTCGTGCCGCCGGCTGCCGCAGGTCGGCGGGTTGGCGCGGTCGCGGGCTCCGAGCTCGGACATGTCGCTTACTTCCCGTTCGTGTGGATCGGGCTGCCCAGACCACTGCGCTGGGCTGCCTGGTAGATGCGGACGGCGAGCCGCGGGTTGAGCTCCCACACCCCCAGCAGCTCCACCAGCACGACCGCGTCCGCCTGCCGGTCCGCCGCGTCCCGGCCGGTCAGCAGCTGGCCCAGGTCGGCGGCGATCCGAGGGGCGTGGTGGGCGGCGAGGGCCGCCCGGTGCGCCGCGACCACGTAGCGGTGACCGTTGGTCGAGAGCAGGGCCAGGTCGTCGACGACGACCTGGTCCGCGCGGTCGACCAGCGTGGCCGGGAGGTCGCGGCCGGTCGCGTTGATCAGCACCGCACCCCTGGCCAGCCGGCCGAGCCGCAGCTCGGCGAGGTCGGCCCGGGGCGTGTCGCCGGCGACGAGGACGAGGTTGGCGCCGAAGACCGCGTCGCTGGCGGTGTCGACCACCGACAGCCCGATCCCGCTGAGCTGGAGCTGGTCGAGCAGCTCGGGCTCGAGCTGGGTGGTCCGGGCGATGCCGGTCAGGCACAGCGCGACGTGGCTGATGTCCGGTACGTGCCGGGCGATGACGGACAGCTGCGGCTGCGAGGGGCCTGGCGTCCCCACGACCGCCACCGTGATCCCACCAGGGACCAGCAGCGCGCGGGCCGCCAGCGCGGCGAGCGCCGCCGAGCCGGCCAGGCGCAGGCTCTCCGCGGGGACCAGGCAGGTCTCGGTACCGGGCGGGTGCTCGAGCACCACGAGGTCGACGACCTGCGCGTCCGCCGGTCGGGGACCGGTCCACGGCAGGAGCGCGCCCAGCGGACGGGAGTGGTGGTCGACGCGGGCGACGGTCCGCCCGATCAGGTCCTCGGCCAGCACGGAGACGGCGTCGATCGCGTCCAGTGCACGCCACACCTCGTCGGTGTGGAGCCGAAGGATCGTCTCCGTCATCCCTGCCCCCATCTCGCCTGCGCGGGCCATGGGGGCAACTGTCACGCAACCGGCTACCGGGGGCCTATCGGCGCGCTATCGCCGGCCAATAGCGGCCGATAAGGCCGCCGAGGGTCAAACGAAGGCGGGCCGTCGTTGACTCGTTCTCAACCGGTATTACCCGCAATAAACCAAACGAAACCTCGGAGGCCCGAACCATGTCTGCTATTCGCAAGATCACCGTTTCCGTCGCCGGTCTGTTCATCGGAATCGTGGGTGTCGTCGTTACCGTTCCGGCCGCGAACTCGGTCGCCGACTGCAGCTGGGACCAGCCCGCCTGCTCGGCCGGGACCAACTCGATGGACTGAACGGATTGGCCGTGAATTCCGAATACCGCGCTCAGCCGGGACCGCGATCGTCGCTCCCGGCCGAGTTGCTTGCCAGCGGTGTTCTGCGGTCCCGCTCCAGCTCGGCCCGCAGTCGGGCCGCCTCGGCCGAACCGACGTTGTCCAGCAGGCGTACGGCCTGCTCGACGTCCCGGCCGGCCCGGCCGGCGTCGCCGCGGCCCTGGGCGATGTCGGCACGCAGGATGAGCGCCTTCGCGTGCCAGACCGTCGAGCCGAGCTCGGCGAACGTCGCCACCGCGGCGTCGATGTGGTCGGCACCGGCCGTCGCCCTGCCCCGGGCAAGGGCGATCTCGCCCAGGGCGTAGTGCGCCCTGCCCTCCACCATCCGCTGCCCCGCTCTCGTCGCGACCGACAGGGCGTGCTGCAGGGTGATCTCGGCGTTGTCCAGCCGACCCGTGCGCTGGCGGACCACGCCCAGCCGGTAGAGCGCGTGCGCCTCGCCGATGTGGTCGCCGATGTCGCGGACGATCAGCAGGACCCGGTTGAGCGCCTGATGGGCCTCCTCCACCCGGTCGGTCGAGAGGTGGAGCTCGGCGAAGCGGTTGAGCACCTGCGCCTCGCCGCGCAGGTAGGTGGCCTCGCGGCAGCGCTCCAGCGCGGCGGTCAGCAGCTCGTGCGCCTGCTCGGCGTTCCCCTCGTCGATCCGCGCCTGGGCCAGGTTCTGCAGGACGTGGGCCTCGCCGATCCGGTCGCCCACCGCACGCATCCGGTCCAGCGCGCCCCGGTACTTGGCCAGCATCTCCTCGTCCCGGTTGCGCAACCGGTCCACGGTGCCCGCGTTGCGCAGCACGAGGGCGCTGCCGTGCACGTCGCCGACCCCCTCGAAGGCCGCGAGGGCGCGCTCGAAGTACTCCCCGGCCTCCACCAGGCGCTTCTGGGCCATGTGCATCGTGCCCAGCGAGTAGAGCATCGCGGCACGACCGCGCTCGTTGCCCGCCTGCTCGCAGGCGCCCAGTGCCCGCCTGGTGGTCTCGCGCCAGTCGTCGAAGTGGCCCTTGACCTCGAACAGGGTGACCAGGGTGAGCGCGAGGTCCCAGCAGAACTCGGTCATCCGGTGGTCGGCGGCCAGATGGACGGCGGCGACCAGCGAGCGGCGCTCGGTCTCCAGCCAGTCCATCGGGTCCTCGATCTCGTCGAGCTCGCCGGCGGCCCGCCAGCGCGGCGCGGAGCCGTGCAGTGTCGTGTAGTGCCCGCCGTACTCCTTGTAGTGCGCCCGTTCCGCGCCGGCGAGCCACGCGCCGAGCAGCCGGGTGACCGCGGCGGTCTGGTCGGCCGCCGGCTCCTCGGCCTGCAGCCGCTCGGTCGCGTAGACCCGGATCAGGTCGTGGAACCGGTAGCGCAGGCTTTCGTCGGGGTACTGCACGGCGTCCAGCAGCTGCGCCTCCACCAGGCTCTCCATCACCTCGGCGGCGTCGAACTCGTCCATGTCGAGCAGCGCGGCGGAGGTCCACGGCCGGAAGTCGGGCGCGCTGACCAGGGCGAACCGACGGAACAGGCGCGACTCGAGGGGGGAGAGCGTGTGGTAGCTGAGGTCGATGCTGGAACGCAGGGCAAGCCCTCGATAGGACAGCTCGTCCAACCGGTGCACCGAGTCGCGCAGCCGCGCGACCAGCACGTCCAGCCGCCAGTGCGGCCGCGAGGCCAGGCGGGCGCCGGCGATTCGGATGGCCAGTGGCAGGCCGCCGCACAGCGTGATCAGCTCGACGGCGGCCTCACGCTCCTGCTCGAGGCGCTGCGAGCCGATGATCTTGGTGAGCATCTCCAGCGAGGCGTCGACGTCCAGGACGTCGATGAACACGGCGTAGGCGCCGGGCAGCCCGCTCAGCGGAGCCCGGCTGGTCACGATCACCGCGCAGCCCTGCCCTGCGGGCAGCAGCGGGATGACCTCGTCCTCGTCGCTCACGCCGTCCAGCACGACGAGCACCCGCTTGTTGGCCATCCGGCTGCGGTACAGGTCGGCCCGTTCCTCGTCGTCGTGCGGGAGCGCCGACCCCTCGACCCCCAGCGCGCGCAGGAACCGGCCGAGCATCCCGCGTACCCGGTTCTCCCCGGCCGATGCCTCGAGATCACCGTAGAGGTGCCCGTCCGGGTAGACCTCACGCAGCTCGTGGGCCGCCCGCAGGGCGAGGGTGGACTTGCCGACCCCACCCTTGCCGGAGATCGCGACGATGCGCGTGCCGAAGTGGTTCGACTCCTCCTCGTACTCGCCGAGCGCGCGCTTGATCTCCTCCAGCTGCGCCTGCCGGCCGGTGAAGTCGGCGATGCTCGCGGGCAGCCGGCGCGGCACGGCCGACTGCGGCTCGTTGGTGGGGGTCCCGCCGCCGGTGGCGGCCGGAGCCGCCGCGTCGGCGACGCTCGGTGTCGTCGTCGGCGTCGTGGGGGAGGTCGGGGCGGTGGGCGCCGAGGAGCCGAGGTCGAGCTCCGGGTCGCGGTTGAGGATGGCGCCCTCCAGCTGACGCACGCTGGGCCCCGGCTCGATGCCCAGCTCCTCGACCAGGGTGCTGCGCGCCCGCCGGTGGACCTCGAGGGCCTCGGCCTGGCGGCCCGAGCGGTAGAGCGCGAGCATCAGCAGCTCGTACAGCTGCTCGCGCAGGGGGTGCTCCTCGACCAGCGCGATGAGCTCGCCGACGATCTCCTCGTGCCGGCCCAGCGCCAGGTCGAGCCGGAGCCGCTCCATGGTGGCGGCCACCCGCTCGTCCTCGAGCTTGGCGGCCTCCCGCTGGAGCAGGTCGCTGTTCAGCCCGGCCAGGGCCGGTCCGCGCCACAGGCCGAGCGCCGCCCGCAGCGCCGCGACGGCCTCGGAGAGCCGGTCGGCGTTGACGAGCTGGCGGGCCGAGGCGACGAGCCTGGTGAACTGCGCCGAGTCGAGCTCGGTCTCCGGGATCTCCAGCAGGTAGCCGGGAGCGCGGGTGTGGATCCGGAGCGGGCCGTCCGAGTCCCCGATGACCCGGCGCAGCGCGGAGATGCAGATCTGGATCTGGGCGCGCGCGGTGGTCGGCGGCGAGGTGTTCCACACCGCGTCGATCAGGTGGTCCGTCGGGGTGACCCGGTTGGCGTTGAGGGCGAGCATCGCGAGCACGATTCGCTGGCGCGCACCTCCCAGGTCGCGCTCACGTCCGTCGGCCGACAACTCCAGTGGGCCGAGTAGTCGCAAGGCCAATTGCTCTCCCCCGTCGTGGGCCGTTCATCGCCTGTTCGGGAGCTTCCCGACCTTCCGACGCGGACCACACCTCTGACGGCACCTCTTCACGTTCACTTTGGTTATTCCGGCGTTGCCGAGTCTCTCATACCCCGACCTCATTCCGGCGGGAATGCTGCGAACGGAGGATAGAAGATGCGCAGCCGGCGGTTCGGCCCGGCCGTCGTGGAGTCGTCGGGCGCGAAGCATCCCCGGAGATGCGGCGGTGTGGGCCACCGGCAGACCATGGAGCCATGAGGCCGATCCTCACCGCGTGACGTGCGGTAGCACGTACCCGCCGATGCCGTAGTTGGCCGAGCAGAATGGACGCTGGAATGACTGAGCCCACGTGGAAGGTCGTCATGGACGAGGACGGTGTGACGATCTCGGGTGACCGGTTTCGGCTCACGACGAACGGGTCCGATCCGGGCCGCCTTGATTCCGTGATCTCCGAGCTGCTGAAGGTCACTCGCTCGAGCTACGGGCAGTATTGCGGTCTTTCCCGGGCCATCGAAATGGTGGGCGAACGCTGGGGCCTGCTTATTGTCCGCGACCTTTTGGTAAGTGCCAAGACGAGGGCCGAGCTGCACCAGGGACTGCCGCGCATCTCGACGGCCCTGCTGTCCATGCGGCTCAAGGAGATGACCTACAGCGGTATCGTGCGCACGGTCGGCCCGCGTGCCGGGCAGGCGCAGGAACGCTACGAGCTGACCGAGTACGGCCGCGCGCTCGAGGACGTGGTGCTGGCGCTCGGCCGGTGGGGGGCGATGGCGCTGGCCGCGCCCCGGCCCGAGGACGTCATCACAGAGGACTCGCTGGTCGTCGCGCTCCGCGCGACGTTCCTGCCCGAACGGGCGGTTGACGTGTCCGCGGGCTACGAGCTGCACGTCGGGTCGCTGGTCGTGCATGTCCGGGTCGACGACGGACGCGTCGCTGTCGCCCCGGGACCGCTGTCCGGTGCCGACGCGGTGATCGACGCGGGGCCGCTGTTCAAGTCGCTGCTGACCGGTGACGTGACGGCCGCCGAGGCGCTTGCCAGCGGGCGGGTCTCCGTTGCCGGCGCGCCCGACGCACTCGACCGCTTCGTGTCGATGTTCCAGCTGCCCCGGCTGCCCGTGCCGGTGCTACCCGGGACCTGACTGTCCTTTGGACTACCGAGAGCAGTGTGCGCGCCGGGAGAATCCTCCGGTCGGCGCTGTGACCGGTCACCGCCAGCTGAGAGCATCGACCAGGACGCCCTGCGCTGGCCAGGGCGCGTCCGCACAGTCCCGGTCGATGGGCTTCGTCATCCGGCGAGCTGGACGCGAAGACCGCGATCGAGGGCCGTGCGGACGTGCCCTCGCGACACCGAGGAGTGGTGATGACCGCTGTACGGCCGGTGGGAACGACGACGAAGCGCTGGACCGGACCCGACGGGCTGCTGAACACCCGCCACCACAAGGCGGCGCTGATGGTGTTCCTGTTCGTGGTGGTCGCCCACTGGGTGGAGCACCTGGCCCAGGCCTACCAGATCTACGTGCTCGGCTGGCCCCGGCCACAGGCCGGCGGTGCGCTCGGCCTCGTCTTCCCCGCACTGGTCACCTCGGAGTGGCTGCACTACGGGTTCGCCGTGGTGATGCTCGTGGCGTTCGTGATGCTCCGGCACGGTTTCGTCGGGCGCTCCAGGACGTGGTGGAACATCGCGATGTGGATCCAGGTGTGGCACCACTTCGAGCATCTGCTGTTGCTGCTGCAGGCGGTCACCGGCGCGAACCTGATGGGCAAGGCCGCGCCGACCAGCATCGCCCAGCTCGTGTTCCCGCGCGTCGAGCTGCACCTGTTCTACAACGCGATCGTCTTCGCACCCATGGTGGTCGCGATGGTCCTGCACCTGCGGCCCCGACCGGAGGAGCGCGCGCTGATGCGGTGCTCGTGCACGCCGCGTCCGGCGGCCGCCTGAGCCATGGCCCTCCTGCTGGCCGCCGGCGGGGAGCACGGCCACCTCGAGCTGGGGGTGAGCATGGGGCCGCTCGTCCTGCGGGTGGCACTGCTCGCCGCGGTACCGGTGGTGGCCGGCTTCGTGCTGCTGCGCGGGTTCCTCGCCGAACCGAGCCGCTCCACCACCGCCGGCGTGGTCGGCGCCGGTTGCGCGGCGGCGACGCTTCAGCTGTTGCTGGCCGGCGGGCTGGCCCTGCCCGAGCAGGTGGTGCCGCTGCTGCTCGCCGCGCTCGCCGCCCCGCTGTACCTGGCCCTGTCCCGCGAACCGCGGTTCGCGCCCGCTGTCGCCCGGGTGCGGCGGTTCGCCCCGTGGGTGTTCCTGCCGCTGGCCGCGCTCGCGGCGGTTCCCCTGTTCGGCGCCTGGTTCGGGGCCACCGGTCCTGAACGGACGTTGACCCTGTTGCACACCGGGGTGCTGCTCTGCCTGGTCGCCCTCGGGTGGTTCGTGGTCGCCCGGCCGCGCGGCCGGTGGCAGGGGGCGGGCCTGCGCACGGGGGCGGCGGTGCTCGCCACGGCTCTGGTGGCCGGGGTCGCCCAGGCGAGTGTGCTGCGGCCGGAGGAACCGGTACCGGGGGTGGCGAGGTCGGCGGCGGTGGAGGTGGGCGGCCGGCGGGTCGAGGTGCTCGTGGTGCCCAACCTGCCCGGCTGGAACCTCGTGCACGTCGCCGCGCCGGACGCCGAGGTGGGCGCGGCGCGGACCGACCTGCGCCCGGCCACGGAACGCGCCGGCACGACCGGCGGCTGGCGTGCGGTGGAGCTGCCGGCGGGGCGGGCCGAGCTGTGGGTGCGGTACCGGGGCGGCGTCGCCTCTCTCGCCACCGACACCGGCACCGGCACCGAGACCGGCCCGGTCGAGCCACCGGACGGGCCGGAGTGTGCGAGCGCCCTGCTCGGTGCCGTGCTCGCCACCGGCGGGCCGGTGGCCTCACCGCGCTGTCCCTCCCAGGCGTTGGACCCCCGCGACCTCGCGACGCTGCGCCACACCGTCGACACCCTCGCCGCCGAGGGACATTGGCGTCTCGCCGTGGCCGCCGACGCCAGCCCGCGGGGGACCGCCGCCGCACGGGCCGTCCGTTCCGCGGCGGACCGGCACGGCCTCGCCGTCGTGCCGGCGGGTGCGGGAGACGCGCCCCTGCTGGTCGTGGCCGGTTGGGACGCCGCGGCGCGGGTGAGCGCCGGGCCGGCGACCTACCTCGCGCCGTGGCTGTTCACCGAGCCGGTCGCGAGCGGCGGCGGGGCGCGGTACGCGCTGGGGTTCGACCCGGACGGTGCCTCGTTCCGTCGCTACGTCAGCGAGTTGGGTGAGGACTACCCGCGGGCCTCCCCGTCGGCCGGCGGGTACCGGGCCTGGCTCGCGGGGCGGCTCGAGCGGGAGAGCACCGAGCCGCGGCTGCTGCCCCGGTAGGGCGCAGCGACGCGGTCCACGCGAGCGCAACCGGGAAGATGCGTGCCGGTTCCCGCCGGTAAGACGATGTGTCCGCGGACGTCCTCCTCCGCGCGGCTGCGGTGCAGCCGAGGAACCTCTGGAACGGAGACCCTCGATCGTGCACGAAGCCCAGGGAGAAGAGACCTACGACGCGCTCGTCGTCGGCGCGGGGCACAACGGCCTGGTGTGTGCCGCCTACCTCGCCCAGGCCGGCCACCGGGTCGCCGTCGTCGAGCGGCGGGACAAGGTCGGCGGCGCGTGCGTCACCGACGAGCTGTTTCCCGGCTACCGGTTCTCCACCGCCAGCCTGGTGACGACCCTGTTCCGGCAGGAGATCATCGACGACCTCAGCCTGGCCAAGCACGGCCTGGAGATCATCCCGCGCGACCCGTCGGTGACCGCGTTGTTCCCGGACGGCCGGACGATGACGCTCAGCGCCGACCCGGCGGCCTCGGCCGCCGAGATCGCCCGCTTCTCCGCCCGCGACGCCGCGAGCTACACCGACTACGGCGACACCATGCGCCGCATCGCGCGGATCGTCGAGCGGTACTTCGTCGGCGAGGCGCGCACGCCGCTGTTCGACGACATCCCCGCGCTGAAGGCCGCGCTGCGCGACACGGTGGACCTGCCCGACGCCGATCTCGCCCGGCTCGTCACCGCCCTGTTCGGCAGCGCCCGCGGCCTGCTCGACGAGTGGTTCGAGTCCGACGAGCTCAAGGTGACGCTGTGCACCGACGGCACGGTCGGCTTCGACGCCGGACCGTCGATGCCGGGTACGGCCTACCTCATGCTGTACCACCAGCTGGGCTCGACCGAGGCGGGCCGTCCGTCCTGGGGCCAGGTCAAGGGCGGCATGGGCGGCATCACCCAGGCGCTGGCGGCGGTGTGCGCCGAGTACGGCGCGGACGTGCTGACCGGCGTCCCGGTGAGCCGGATCAGCGTCGGCCCCGAGGGCGCGGACGGCGTCGAGCTCGCCGACGGACGAGCCCTGCGCGCCAGGGTGGTGGTCTCCGCGGCGGACCCGAAGACGACCTTCTTACGCCTGCTCGACCCCGGCGCGGTCCCCGCGGCCTACCGCGGCGCGGTCCTCGGCCGGGACTACGAGGGTGTAGCCGCGAAGATCCACCTCGCGCTGGACCGCCTGCCCGGGGTGCGCGGCTTCACCGGCTGGGGGCCGCACTACCGGGGCACCCTGCAGATCCTGCCGAGCATGGACCACCTCGATCTCGTCCACGCCGAGGCCAGGCAGGGGCGCCCGCCGGCACGGCCGCACGTCGAGTGCACGATCCCGAGCATCCTCGACCCCGACCTCGCCCCACCGGGCAAGCACGTGATGAGCATGTACGTGCAGTACGTGCCGTACACCCTGGTCGGCACGACCTGGGACGACCTGCGCGAGTCCTTCGCGGACGATGTTATGTCCTATGTGGAGCCTTATCTGCCGGGCCTGGGAGACGCCGTGACCGCACGGCGGGTCTACACCCCGCTGGACCTCGAGCGCGAGCTCGGCCTGCCCGGCGGGAACCTGTACCACGGTGCGATGTCGCCGCTGGACCTGTTCGCCGGTCGCCCGGTCCCAGGCTACGCCGACTACCACACGCCGGTGCCGGGCCTGTACCTCTGTGCGGCGGGGACCCGCCCCGGAGGTGGGGTGTTCGGAGTGCCCGGCCGCAACGCGAGCGACGTGGTTCGCCGCCACCTGGAGGGATCGACGTGATGTCGGGGGAGAAGCCGATGGGAGACAACAACGAGGTGTCACCGGACTTCGGCCTGGTCCGGCCGGTGTCGCTGCCGGCAGACGGCCGCATGCCGGACGCGGTGTCCGGGGCGTCGAGCCGAGCCGAGTACGACGGGTACTTCCGGCTCGTCCGGGAACAGTCGGATTTCCTGTCCTGGTCACGGTCCTGTCTGGACGTCCAGCGCCGGGTCCTGGCCGACCTCGAGTCGACCGACCTGTCCGCGCAGGACCGCTACGACATCCTCGCCGGCTGCGTCGTCGTGCTGCTCCACACGCTGGAGCGCTGGCACAGCCGGTACGAGCGCCCCGGGCAGGCACCGGAGGCGGCGGCGTGACCGCACTGGACCGGGCCATGCTGGCGGTACCGGGCCTGGACAAGGCGGTCCTGCGGTGGAAGCTCGGCCACCAGCTGTTCCACCTGCATCTCGCGGCGATGAACACGCTGCTCGACTCCGCGGCGAACGCCCTCCGGGGCGCCCGGTGGGGCGAGCTGGCCGAGACGTTCGACGAGCTGCGGGTGCTCTACGACGCGGCGACGGCCACGATGCACTACGCGGCGGACTTCCCGCGGGCGCTCTACGAGCAGGTGATCCGGCCCTCGATGGCGCCGCCGTTCACCAGCCCCGGGTTCTCCGGGACCCTCAACCGCGAGCACGAGCAGATGATCGACCGACTGCGCGAGCTGCGCAGGCGGACCAAGGAGTTGCGCCGCCACGGCGGCCTGCCCGACCTCGTGCACGCGGCGGCCGGCCGGCTGCTGGCCGCCCAGTCCCGCAACCGGCGCGACCATGTCTTCGTGTGTACGCGGTTCGTCCCCGAGGGCACCTCGCTGCTCAACGAGTACTTCCAGGCCAGAGATCAGGCCGGCGCCGAGTCGTCGTCCACAGGAGAAACAACGGAGGCAGGAGAGCAATGATTCACGTCCTCGAGACCTGGCGCATCAAGCCCGAGTTCACCGACCGCATCCCCGAGCTCATGCAGCGAATGGACGACCTGGTCGGCCCACCCGCGCACGAGCACCCGGCCTTCCTCGGCCATGCCACGTTCCTGCAGCACGACGACGAGCCGACCCGGGTGGACGTGCTGTACCCGTGGCGCAGCCGCGAGGAGGCCGAGGCGCTCACCGCCGGCGAGGGCCCGCTGATCGACGACTTCCAGGCCCGCTACTGCTCGGTCCCGCGCGAGATCGTCTACCTCACCGAGGTCCCGCACGAGCACGACCACGACCACGAGCACGACCACAACCACGGCGAGGAGTGAGCCGGCGATGCGTGTGGCACTGGTGACCGGGGGTGCCAGGGGCATCGGGGCCGCCCTCTGCGAGCGGCTGGTGGCCGACGGCATGCACGTGGCGGTGAACTACCGCTCCGACGCCGCGAGCGCAGAGTCCCTTGTGGACCGATTGTGCTCGGCCGGCGGGCAGGCCGTCGCGCTGCGGGCCGACGTGTGCGATCCCGAGCAGGCCCAGCACCTGGTGCGGGCCACGGCCGAGCACTTCGGCGTCGGTGCCACCGTGCTCGTCAACAACGTCGGGGAGTTCACGCTGAGCCCGGTCGCCGCCACCTCCGCGCGTCGCTGGGACTCCATCATGGACAGCAACCTGAACTCCACGTTCTACGTGACCAGGGCGGTGCTTCCGACCATGCGGGAGCGGCGGTACGGGCGCGTGGTCAACCTCGGCCTCAGCCCGACCGTCCTCGTGCGTGGCGCGCCGAACATCGCCGCCTACGCGGTGGCCAAGACCGGCGTCGCCGTGCTCACCCGGTCGCTCGCGGCCGAGGAGGCCCGCCACGGCATCACCGTGAACTGCGTGGCGCCCGGCCTGATCGACAACGGCCACCTCCCGCCCGAGCAGGCCGCCTGGATGGCCAGGCGGGTGCCGGCGGGCCGGCTCGGGACCGGTCGCGACATCGCCGAGGCGGTGGCGTTCCTGGTCTCCGACCGCGCCGACTACGTCTCGGGAACGACGCTCACCGTGTCCGGCGGCTGGGACTGGGAGGACCGCACGGTGGCCCACGACGGCGAGGTCACCGAGCTGTTCGAGGACGAGGCGGCGAATGTCTGAGCGGGTCGGCGACTGGGCGCCGGCGGAGTTCGAGCGGCACGGGCGCGAGCTCCTCGCGATGGTCCGGGAGCACTTCGAGTCGGTGCGGGAGGTGCCGGTGACCGTGCCGCGGACCAGCGCCGAGCTGATGGACGCGCTGCGGGCGCCGCTGCCCGAGGCGGGGGAGGACTTCGCCCGCGTCCTGGCCGACACCCGCGACCGGGTGCTGCCGCACGTCGTGCACTGGAACCACCCGTCGTTCCACGCCTACTTCGCCAACAGCGCGAGCTTCCCGGGTGTCCTGGCCGAGACGCTGACCGCCGCGATGAACGTCAACGCCATGCTGTGGAAGAGCGGGCCGGCCGCCTCCGCGCTCGAACGCGTCGTGCTGGACTGGGTCGCCGAGCTGGTCGGCTACCCGGCCGGCGCCGACAGCGTCCTGGTCAACGGCGCGTCCCTGGCCACCCTCTACGCCCTGGCCGCCGCCCGGGACGCCGCGCTCGGCGACGACGTGCGGGTCAACGGCGTCCCGGCCGGCGCGACGCTGCGGGTCTACACCTCCGAGCAGGCGCACAGCTCGGTGGACAAGGCGGCGATCACGCTGGGCATCGGCCAGGCCAACGTGGTGCGCCTGCCCGTCGACGAGCACTACCGGTTGCGCCCCGAGGTACTCGAGGAGGCGATCCGGCGGGACCTCGCCGCGGGCGCGGTGCCGGTCGCGGTCGTCGCCACCGTCGGCACCACCTCCGTCGGCGCAGCGGACCCGGTCGCGCCGGTCGCCGAGGTGTGCGCCCGGCACGGCGTCTGGCTGCACGTCGACGCCGCGTTCGGCGGCTTCTGGCGCCTCGCGCCCTCGCTCACCGACGCGGTTGAGGACCTCTCGCCGGCGGACTCGCTGGTGGTGAACCCGCACAAGTGCCTGTACGTGCCGATGGAGGCGACCGTGCTGCACTGCCGGCGCCGCGGCGCGCTGGCCCGCACCTTCCGGCTGGTGCCCGAGTACCTGACCTCCCACCAGGACGCGGACACGGTGGACTTCATGGACCTCTCACCGCAGCTGGGGCGAAGCTTCCGGGCGCTCAAGCTGTGGTGGGTGATCCGGTCGTTCGGCCGCGCCGGGCTCGCCCGGCGGCTGGAGAACAGCGTCGGCCAGGCGCGGTGGCTGCGGGCCAGCGTCGAGCGCCACCCCGACTGGCACTGCCCGGTGACCTCGCTCTACCCGCTGGTCTGCCTGCGCTTCGAGCCGGCCGCGCTGCGGGGGCGCCGCGCGGAGGTCGACGCGCTCAACGCGGCGGTCGTCGAGGAGGTCAACGCCTCCGGCTCGGCGTTCGTGTCGCACGCCGTGGTCGAGGAGGGCTATGTGATCCGGGTGTCGATCGGGAACATCCACACCACGCACGAGGACGTCGAGCGGCTCTGGGAGCTGCTCACCGCCGTGGCGGCGCGGCTGTCCCCGGCACCGGCCGCCAGCCCGGCCGCCTGAGCCGGGCAAGGGGAAGGGAACGCCATGAGCACGGTCACCTCGGCCTGGGCCGCCCACGAGCACCTGATGATCCCCGGCCCCTGCCGGCTGGACCCCGACGACGAGGAGATCCTGGGCCGGCCGATCCAGCCGCACTACGGCGCACACTGGGTGCCGCGGCTGCGGCAGGCGCTCGCCGACCTCAGCGCGCTGCTCGGCTCGCGGCACACCTACCTGATCCCCGGCTCCGGCTCGGCGGCGCTCGACGCGGCCATGTCCAACCTGTTCGAGCCGGGGCAGCGGGTGGTCGTCGTCGAGTCCGGCTACTTCGGCGCCCGCCTCGCGGCCATGGCCCGCGCCCACGGCCTGGTCGTGGCGACCGTCCCGTGCGAGCCCGGGCTGCCGGTCGACCCGCGGCGGGTGGCCGAGGTGCTGCCGGGCAGCGACGGTGTGCTGGTCACCCACGTGGAGACCGCGACCGCGGTACGCCACCCGGTGCGGCAGCTGGCCGAGCTGGCCCACGCGCAGGGCGCGGTGATCCTCGTCGACGCCGTCGCGGCGGCGGGCGGCGAGCACATCGACATGACCGGGATGGGCCTCGACGCCCTGGTGACCGCGTCGCAGAAGGGGCTCGGCGGCGCCCCGGGCCTGGGCGTGGTCGCGCTCACCGACCGCGGCCGCGACCGGGTCCACAGCCGCTCCTGCCGGCCGCCCACCTGGTTCTTCGATTTGCTGACCTGGGACAGGGCCGCGCGGGAGAGCCCGGACTGGGAGCCGACGCCGGTGACCATGCCGACCAACCTGGTGCACGTGCTGGCCAGCAGCGTCGCCCGCATCCACGCGGTGGGGGCACAGGCCTTCCTCGCCCGGCGCGCGGCGCTGGCCGCGGAGTGCCGGGAAGGGCTGCGGCGGCTCGGGCTCGCCGTGTCCGCGCCGGAGGAGTGCGCGGCGAGCCTGGTCGTGGTGGCCAGGGACCCACGGGCCGACCGGATCCGCGAGCACCTCGGGCGCAACGCCGGGATCATGGTGGCCGGCGGACTGACCCCCTACGCCGAGCACGAGGCGTTCCGCATCGGGCTCGTCGGGCGGGCGGCCAGCGGGCCGATGGTGGAGCTGCTCCTGCACGAGATCGGCGAGGCGCTCCGATGAGCCAGCCGACCTCGGCGCCGACGGCGGGCACGCCCGCGCCCACCGAGCTGCGGCGGTCGATCCGCGTGCCCGGGCTCGTCGTGCACTACGTCACCTCGGTGATCGGGACCGGGATCCTCATCCTGCCCGGGCACGCCGCCGCCGAGGCGGGGCCGCTGTCGCTCGTGGCCTGGGTCGTGCTGGTCATCTACTCCTACCCGTTGGGGCTGGTCTTCGCCCGGCTCTCGATCCGCCACCCGACCAGCCGCGGCATCGCGGAGTTCATCGAGTACGCGTTCGGGGGCAGAGCGGCCAGGTGGACCTCCTCGTTCCTGATGCTGACCCTGCTCGTGGCCAACCCGGTACTCGGCCTCGCGGCGGCGCGCTACCTGCTCGGCAGCTGGGACCCCGAGCCGGACACCCTGGCGGTCGCCGGGGTCGGCTTCCTGCTGATGGTCGGGTCGATCCTGTTCAACCTGCTCGGAGTGAAGGTGAGCGGCCGGGTCCAGGGCCTGGTGCTCGGCGCCCTGGTCGGCTTCCTGGTGGTCGTGATGGTCATCTCGCTGCCGCACGCCGACCCGGCCAACCTCCAGCCGGTCGCCCCGCACGGCTGGCTCGCCGCCGGCCAGGCGCTGATCATCTGCTTCTTCGGGTTCATCGGCTGGGAGAACGCGGCGCCGGTCGCCGAGGAGGTCGTCGAGCCGCGCCGGACCTACCCGAGGGCGATCCTCTGGGCGGTGCTCGCGGTGGGCGCGCTCTACCTCGCGATGTCGGTCACGGTCGTGCTGGTGCTGCCGGCCGGCGCGACCGAGGGCAGCCAGATCACCGCGTTCGCCACCCTGCTGCAGGTGGCCAGCGGCCGCGAGGTCGCGCTGGTCGGGAACGTGGTCGCGATCGTGCTGCTGCTGCTGGCCAGCAACGCGTGGGTGATGGGCACCTCGAGGGTGGTCTACTCCGCGGCCAGGGACGGGATGCTCCCCTCCGCGCTGGCCAGGACCTCGGGGCGGGACGCGGTGCCCTACGCCGCCCTGCTCGCCCTGGTACCGGGCTACGCGGTCCCGGTCGGCCTGCTGGCGCTCACCGGCAGCACCGAGACGAGGTTGATCACCGCGACCTCGGCGGCGTTCCTGCTGATCTTCCTGGCCACGTTCCTCGCCGCCCGGCGCCTGCTGAGCGGGCGGGGGATCCGCCTGTGTGTCCTGTTGGTCACCGTGGGCACCGTGGCGATCCTGCCGTTCTTCGGCACCAGCCTGCTCTACGCGGCGGCGCTCATCGGCGTCGCGTTCCTGCTCACGCTGCCCAGAGGGCGGTGGTGACGGCGGAGGCGACCGCCGCGTCCGCGGCGCCGATGCCGGTGAGGTCGGCGATGGAGAGGACGTCGCGGCCCAGCCGTTTCCGCGGGGTGCAGCCCAGCACGGTGCCGACCGGGACGTCCGCGTCGGCGGCGACCTCACCGGCGCGCACCGCGTTGCCGAAGTCGCCGTGGTCGAGGCACTGGTCGTGGTCGTCGGTGGCGATGAGGGTGGCTTGGGCGAACAGCTCCGGGGGCAGCTCGTTCTTCCCCGGCATGTCGGTGCCGATCGCCGTGATGTGCTTGGCCAGGGCGAACCTGGAGGCCGGGGCGAGGGGCGCGGTGGCCGGCGTCGCGGCGATCACGCAGGGTTGGGAGGCGGCGCGCTCGGCGGCGCCCGGCTCGGCGGCCACGCCGGCGGCGCGCAGGTCGGCGCAGACCTCCGCGGCGGCCGCGGGGCGGCGGCCCCAGACCACGACCTGGGTGACTGGGCGCAGCTCGCGCAGCCACTCGACCTGGAGGCGGGCCTGGGGGCCGGTGCCGAGGACGCCCACCTGGGTCACACCGGCCGGGGTGAGCGCGTGGGTGACCAGCGCACCGGCGGCTGCGGTCCGCCAGGCGGTGAGCCACCCCTCGTCGGCGAGTGCGGCGACCGGGCGCCCGGTGGACGCGTCGATCACGAGCAGGAGGCCGTCGTTGGCCGGGAGCCCGCGCCCGGGGAAGCCGGTCGCCACCTTGACGGCGAAATGGGGCATGCCCTTCACGTAGCCCGTCTTCACGTGGCAGTCGCCGGCCGGGAAGTCCAGGTGCGCCGGTGGCGGGAGCACGGTCGCGCCCTCGGCGTGCGCGACGAGGGCGCACCGGACCGCGTCCAGCACCAGGCTCCTCGTCGCCACGGCGGTGATGTCGGCCAGACCGACGACCGGCAGCTGCTTGCTCACTGGTCCACCTCCTCAGGATCGTGGCTGTTGGTGGTCGTGGGCGCGGCAGGAGGCCTCATCGGCGCTCGTCCAGCCAGCTCGCCCAGCGGTCGAGCGCCTCGCCCGGGTCCGCCCGGCCGACACCGATGCGGAAGCGGTCGGTGGGCACCGCGGTCAGCTCCGAGCGGTAGATGCTCGCCGGCAGCAGCAGCACGCCCGCCTGCTCCACCAGCTCCGCGCACATCGCCTCCACGCCGTCGGAACCCAGGTAGCGCGGGAAGCTCACGCAGCCGCCCCGCGGCGGCTCCCAGGCGAACAGGTCGGGATGGGCGTCGAGGAACGCGCGCACCACGGGGACGTTCTCGGCGATGATCCGTCGGTTGCGGCCCAGGATCCGCTCCCGGGCCCGCAGCGCGATGACGGCCAGCGCCTCGCTCGGGCCCGGGTTGCAGATCGACGAGTAGTGCTTGGCCCGCTCCAGCCGCTCGAGCACCGCGCCGTCGCGGCAGGCGATCCAGCCCACCCGCAGCCCGCCCAGGCCGTAGGCCTTCGACAGCACGTTGAGCGAGACGGCCGAGGAGGAGAGGTCGGCCGCCTGGGGCAGGGTGTCGCGGGGGTCCAGCTCGACGCCGCGGTAGACCTCGTCGCTGAACAGGCGCACCCCGCGCTCGTCGCACAGCTCCACCAGCCGCCGCCAGGTCCGCTGGTCGGGCACGGTGCCGGTGGGGTTGTTCGGGAAGTTGACCGACACCAGCCGGGTGTTCGGCCGCAGCGCACGCTCGACCTCCGCGAGGTCGAGTGCCCAGCCCTGGTCCTCGCGCAGGGCGACGCCGGTGACCTCGCAGATCGCCAGGGGCACGGTCTCGGCCGCCTGGTAGTTGGGCGTGACCACCACGGCGTGGTCGCCCCGGTCGAGCAGGACCTGCATCGCCAGGGTGATGCCCTCGGCCGCGCCGGCGAAGCAGATCACCTGCTCGGCGTCCACCCGCTCGTAGGTCTCGGCGATCGCCGCCCGCAGGGCGGGCAGGCCGAAGGTCTCGCTGTAGCCGAGCCGAAGGGTCTCCCACCGGGCGCGGTCCTCCTCGCCGGCCATCGCCAGCAGCTCCGCCATCGAGACCGTCTCCGCGTCGGAGGCGGTCAGGTGGTACGGGGCGACGAACTCCCACCTCGAGAAGTACTCCTCGAGCCGGAAGGTGGGCAGCGCGGGCATCGGCAGGCCCTTCCTCTCGCCGGGGGCCAACGACCGATTCTGTTCCCGCACAGCCGGTCCGGGCATCTCTCCCGATGCCTCCCGCAGCGCAACCTCGAAGTGGCCGCCCGGTCCGAGGAGGCACAACGCTGTAGTCGCAGCTGCAAACACCAATGTCGGAAACCGAACTGGAGGAGTGGCCATGGGTGAGATCACCACGCTGCTTGCCGCGACCGAGGACGAGGCCCTGGCGGCCTCCGGCGCCATGGACGTCGACCTCGGCGAGGCCGTCGCGAACTCGATCGTCGTGGGTGCGCCCGCCGGCGTCTGAGTTCGCCACCCGGGTGGTGATGCCGCACCTCTACTGCGGCATCACCCCCCGTTCCTCCACTCCGGACCCATGAGCGGGTGAGACGAGATGACCCCACTGCACTCCCTGCTGAGCGAGCAGGGTGAGCTGCGCCGCGCCTACCACGGGCGCGAGCCCGTCCTGCTGCGCCAGGCGGTCTCCACCGAGGGACTGCCCACCAGCGCGGAGATCGACGCCCTCATCGACGCCAGCTTGCTCAGGTGGCCGTACCTCACGCTGTTCCAGGACGGTGTCCGGGCGCCGCTGTCCGAGGTGACCACCAGCCGGCGGATCCGCGGCCAGCAGGTCGACGGGTTCCTCAACCCCGACGGCGTGCGCAGGCACCTCGCGGCCGGGGCGACCCTGCGGATGAGCGAGGTCCAGCACTGGAACCCGACGACCCGCCGGCAGGTCGAGGAGCTCGCCACGACTTTCCCCACCGACGTCACCTCGCTCATGTTCCTCACCCCGGAGGGCAAGCGAGGGCTGCTGCCGCACCGGGACGGGTCCCGCACGATCGTCGTCCAGCTCGAGGGCGCCAAGGAGTGGCACCTCTACTGGTCCGAGGACGGGGACACCCCCGACCCGACCCTCGACGTCGACCCGGCCAGCGAGGTCGACTCGTTCGTCCTGCGGCCGGGGGACGTGCTGTTCATGCCCTACGCCTACGGCCACGCCGCCAGCGCGGTCGGGGAGACCTCGCTGCACATCACCTTCCTGATGGCCGAGCCGAGCCCCGACGAGCTGCTGGGCGCCCTCGTCGCCGAGTGGCTCGGGACCGAGCGGATGTCCGCGCTGCTCCGCCAGCACAGCACGCTGTCGCTGCCGGAGACCGTGGAGACCGTCCTCGCCGAGCTGGAGAAGTTCGCGCACGAGGTGGACACCGACGGAGTGCTCGCCAGGGCCCTCACCACGATCAACACCAGGGACGGGTCGTGAACCCATGAGCACCACCCCGCGACAGCTCGCCGACCGCCTCGCCGCGCTCGCCCGGGAGAACTGGAACCGTGAGCCCGCCGTGCTCGCCGGCCACCAGGCCCCCGTCCTCACCGAGCGGGAGATCCTCGAGACAGTCGACTGTGGACTGTTGTGCTGGCCCTACTTCAGCGTGCTCCGCGACGGCGTCGCGCTGCCCGCCGCCGGGCTGACCACCAACCGCCGGGTGCTCAACGTCGCCCCGGGCGGGTACGTGCACCGCGGCGCGCTGCTGGAGCAGCTCCGCGCCGGCGCCACCCTGCGGCTCGACCAACTCGAGGACTGGCACCCGCGGGTGCGGCCGCTGGTCGACCGGCTGCGCGGCGCCTTCGACGCGCGGGTGAGCGCCTCGGTCCTGCTCACCCCGGCCGGTGGGCCGAGCACGGCCCCGGCCACCGCGCCCGCGGGCCACGTGCTCGCCGTCCAGCTCGAGGGCGAGGCCGAGTGGACGCCGGTCCCGCCGGCGGAGGAGGACGGGGCCGACCCGGCGCCGCCGCTGCGGGCCGCGGCCGGCGACCTGCTCTACGTCCCGCGCGGCTGGGCCTACCGGGTCGCCCCGGTCGGCGGCACCGCGCTGCACCTCGCGGTCGTCGTCCAGACCCCGACCGTCCAGGACGTCCTCGGCGCCACCCTGCGCGAGTTGAAGCGGCGCATCGGGGCGACCGAGCAGGCCGCGCGCCACCACCTCGTCTCCCCGGCGGAGAAGTCCCGGTGGGTCCGCGACCTCGTCCTGGAGTACTGCACCGAGCCCGACCCGAGTGCGGTCGGCGAGACCGCGCTGACCCTGTGCCGGAGCCGGTCGTGAGCGCCCCGACCGCACCCGCGGCGGGGCCGGGCATACTGCGCGAGCGCACCCCCGAGCGCACCTGGGAGCTGGTGGCGCCGCGTATGCCCGCCTACGGCATCACCCGGGTGGCCGAGCTGACCGGGCTGGACACCATCGGCATGCCGGTCTACATGGCCGTCCGCCCGCTCGGCCACACGATGTGCGTCAGCCAGGGCAAGGGCACGACGCGGCTGAACGCGCGGATCTCGGCGGTGATGGAGGCCATCGAGATCTTCCTCTGCGAGCGGTTCCACCCCGCGGACACCTTCGTCGCGACCGCGGCCGAGCTGGACCTGCCCTACAGCACCACCGAGGTGACCCCCACCGAGCAGTCGGTGGTGTCCGACCGCTTCCCGATGCCCTGGGTGCCGGCGACCTCGCTGGGGGACGGCGCGCGGCTGGCCGTGCCGCTGCACTCGGTGGCCCTGGACGGCATCTGCGACGACACCTGGCGCCCGCGGACGGTCTTCGCCTCCTCCAACGGGCTCGCCGCCGGCAACAGCCTCGCCGAGGCGACCGTCCACGCGCTGCTCGAGGTCGTCGAGCGCTACTCCAGCGCCGGCATGGCCCGCACACCCATCCGGCAGCGCCGGGTGATCGACCTGACCACGCTGCCCGACTGCTGGAGCCGCGACCTGATCGAGCACGTCCAGGACGACGGGTTCTGGGTGGAGGTCGTCGAGTGCTCCGCGGTGCCGGGCACGTCGGCCTTCGCCGTGTTCCTCTGGCGGCCGGACATGCCGAGCATCTACGCCGGGTCGGGCTGCCACGTGCTGCCCGAGCCCGCCCTGCAACGGGCGCTGACCGAAGCGGTGCAGAGCCGCATGTCGGTGGTCAGCGGCCTGCGCGACGACCTCGGCACGGTGGGGTACCGAGGGGTTCGACGGCCGGCCGCGCCACCGGCCGTCGAACCCACCCACACCTGGGCGGACGTGGCGACGCCGGTGGCCGGGACCACGGCCTCCACCGAGCGCCTGCTGGACTGGCTGACCGACCAGGTGAGCGCGATGACCCGCCGGCCCGTGCTGCGGGTCGACCTCACCCCGCCCGGCGAGCCATTCGCCGTCTGCAAGGTGGTCGCCCCCGGCCTGCCGGAGCTGCACCACGAGGCCAACGAGGAGCTGCCGCGCGTGCCCGAGCCGGCCGACCTGGAGCGGTCATGACCGTCCACGTCTTCGCCGGGCCGTCGCTGTCCGGCTCGCCCGTGCTGGGCCTGGCGGGCGTGTGTCACCACCCGCCGATCGCCCACGGCGACCTCTACCGGCTGCGTCCGGGCCCCCAGGACGTCGTGCTGGTCGTGGACGGGCTGTACCAGCACACCGCGCCGATCCGGCACAAGGAGCTCGTCGCCGCCCACGCCGCGGGGACGACCCTCGTCGGCGCGGCGAGCATCGGCGCCTTGCGGGCCGCCGACCTCGTCGGCCACGGCATGACCGGGATGGGCACCGTCTTCGGCTGGTACCGCGACGGCCGGCTGGTCTCCGAGGCCGACGTCGCGCTCATGCACGGCGACGCCGACGTCGACTACCGGGCGTTCACCCACGCCCTGGTCAGCCTGGTCAGCGTCACCGACCGGCTGGTGGCGGCCGGGCGGCTCGCCGAGCCGGACTCGGCCGCGGTCCTGGCGGTCGCCGAGAGCGTCCACTTCGGCCTGCGCACGGCCGCCGCGCTGCTCGCCGCCGCCGAGAACGCCGGGCAGGCCGCCGCCATGCGGCTGGTGCTCGAGGAGCTGCGCCCGGACCGGCTCGGCGACATCAAGCGGATCGACGCCGAGGCCGCCGTGCGCGCGCTGCTGGCCGGGCAGGTGCCCGCCGCGCCCGCGGACGTGGTCGCGGTGCCGGACACCTCCTACGCACGCGAGTGGCGCCTCCAGCACACCCCGGCCACCGCCGACCCGGCCGGGCCCACCGAGCGCCAGGTCCTCGCCTACGCCCAGCTGTTCCTGCCGGACTTCCCGCGCCGGCACACCCGCTACGTCCTGGACCGGCTCACCCCGGAGTACCCGGAGCTGCTCGCCGCCGGCGTGCCGCCGGCCTGGCTGGACGGGCTCGCGGTGGAGGAGCTGGTGGGCCGCGGGGTGCTGGCGCCGGGCGAGGCCGAGCGGCTCGACGCCGCCGAGCTCGCCACCCGGGTCCTGGTGCGCACGTTCCGGCTGCGCTCCGGCCGCCTGGTCTACGAGCACCTGCCACCGGAGCTGGCCGCCGAGCTGCCCGAGCTGGCCGCCGGGTGCACGCGGCTGCTCGAGCTGGACCGCCACGCGATGGCGAAGAACCCGTTCTTCCACCACGGCGACCTGCCGGTGCACCTGGTCGACGCGGCCTTCGCCGCGCTGTGGCGCACCGACGAGGTCCGAACCCACGCACTGGACCGCGGCTTCCGCACGTTCGACGAGTTCCGCGAGCAGGCCCGTCCGTTCTTCGTCGCCGCCCGCGCCGCCGTGGCACTGGCGGCGGGCGCGGCATAGCAACCACGACGGCACCACCCAGGGAGCGAACTGTGGAGACGATCACCAGCAGCGGACAGGGCGACCAGAACTACGACGTGGTCGTCGTCGGCAACGGCGCCCTGGGCCAGTCCCTCGCGCTGACCCTCGCCCGGCGAGGACACCGGGTCGCCATGGTCGGGCGGCCGAACCGGCCGTGGGCGGCCTCCGCGGCGGCCGGGGCGATGCTGGGCTGCTTCGGCGAGATCACCGAGAGCCTGGTCGCCAGCGAGTACGGCCGGCTCAAGCTGAACCTCGACGTGCACGCCGCGCGGATGTGGCCGTCCTGGGCCGCCCAGCTGGCCGAGGAGAGCGGTGGGGAGGACGTCCGCACCGCCGAGGGCACGGTCGTCATCCTCAACACGATCGGCGTGCCCGGCATCGACGACGTCAACTACGCCGCGATCCAGGCCGAGCTGCGCCGCCACGACGAGCCGTTCTCCGACGTCGACCCGGCCGACCTCGAGTGGCTCGACCCCGATCCCGGCGCCCGGCCGCTCAAGGCGTTCCACATCCCCAACGAGCACGCGGTGAACGCCGCCGCCCTGCTCGACCAGCTGCACGTCGCGTTCGTGCGCGCCGGTGGAACCGTCCTGCCCGAGCTCGCGACGCGGGTGGACTACGCCCACGGCCGGGCGCGCGGCGTCGTGCTCGAGTCCGGCTCGCTGGTCCGCGGCGAGCACGTGGTGCTCGCGGCGGGCGTGCGCTCGCAGGACCTGCTCGCCACCGTGCCGGACGTGGCGGCGACGGTGCCCCCGCTGGTCAGCGGCTACGGCGTGTCAGCCCTGGTCCGCACCGGCGACGGCACGGCGCCCGGCAGCGTGATCAGGACCCCGAACCGCGCGTTCGCCTGCGGCCTGCACGTGGTTCCGCGCGGCCAGGGCGAGGTCTACGTCGGGGCCACGAACATCATCTCCACCGACCCGGTGGAGACCGCGGTCATCCGCGACCTGGACTTCCTGCTCGACTGCGCGGGGGCACAGGTGCGCCGCAACCTGCACAACAGCGGGCTGCACAGGGTGCAGGTCGGCAACCGGCCGGTCGCCCTGGACGGGTTCCCGCTGCTGGGCGAGGCGGGCCTGTCCGGGCTGTGGATGATGACCGGGACCTACCGCGACGGGCTGCACCTGTCCCCGCTGCTGGCCGGCGAGATGGCCAGGCGGATCCTCGGCGAGGAGCCCGAGTTCGAGCTCGACGCGTTCCGCCCGGTGCGTGCCCCGATCCAGGCGGCGACGCGCGAGGAGATCGTGGAGGGCGCCGTCGTGCACCAGCTGGCCACCGGCTACGAGTGCGACTGGAAGGTGCCGATCAACTGGCCCTCGCTCATCGAGGCGCAGCTGCGGCCGGCCTATCTCAAGCTGGCCGACGACATCGACCCGACGTTCACCCCGCCGCCCGAGCTGCTGGACGCCGCACGGCTACAGCCCACACTGGTCAAGATGCTCCGCGACTACTACGCCGCGAGCCGGGTCAGCGCATGACGCGTCGGACGAGGGTGAAGGAGACACGGCCATGTCGATGGGGATCTACCGGACGCTGCTGACGATCCCGGGGGCGACGCCGTTCGTCTTGTCGGGCTTCCTGGCCAGGATGCCCATGTCCATGCGACTGCTCGGCTGCCAGCTCCTGGTCACCGCGGCCACCGACTCCTACGCGCTGGGCGGGGCGGTGTCGGCGACGCTGGGCGTCGCCACCGCCGTCGGCCAGCCGGTGCTCGCCCGCCTCGCCGACCGCGGCGGCCAGCGCCCGGTGATCCGCGGCTCGCTGCTCGGGCACGTCGTCGGCGTGCTGGGGTTGATCGCGCTGGTCGCGGCGGGCGCCCCGGTCTGGACCTACTTCACCGGAGCGGCGCTGGTCGGGGTGACCTCGCTGCCCTACGGCTCGCTCGTGCGCGCCCGCTGGGCCGCACTGCTCGACGACGCGGCCCAGCTGCGCGGGGCCTACGCCCTGGAGGCCGTGCTCGACGAGATCATCTACATCATCGGCCCGCTGATGGTCGTGCTCCTGGCGACCTACCTGCTGCCCAGCGCCGGGCTGTGGAGCGCGCTGGTCCTGATGGTGGTCGGCGGGCTGGTGCTGGCGGGCCTGCGCGGGACCGAGCCGCCGCACGGGCCGCCGGACCCGGCGACCGGCGGGCGGGTCCTCGCCATCCCCGGTATGCGGGTGATCGTCGTGCTGTACTTCGGCATCGGCACGCTGCTCGGCTCGAGCGACCTGGCCATGATCGCCTTCGCCGACCGGCTCGGCGCGCCCGGCGCGGCCGGGGTGATGCTCGCGCTGATGTGCCTGGCGAGCATGGTCGCGGGCATCGTGTTCGGGTCGCGGTCCTGGCGCCTGTCGCAGCCCCGGCTGGTCCTGCTCGCGATCGCCGCCCTGTTCGTGCTCTTCCTCCCGCTGCTGCTGGCCGCGTCGGTGCCGGTGATGATCGGGTGCGCGGTCGTGGCCGGCCTCGGCATCTCCCCGGTGCTGGTCTCGAGCAGCCAGCTGATCGCCACCCTGGTCCCACGCAGCTCGATGACGACGGGATTCGCCTACACCGCCAGCGCGGCGGTGCTCGGCATGTCCGCCGGGACGGCGGTGGCCGGCAGCCTGGTGGACAGCCACGGCGACCGCTGGGCCTTCGCGTTCTCCGTCGCTGTCGCCGGCGCGGCCGTCCTCGTGGTCGCCCTCGGCCAGCGGCTGCTCCACGAGCCCGCGGTCCCGGCCGTGGGTCGCGTTCCGGTGCCGTCGGCAGCTGCCGAGGTGGAACCCCGCTGACCACGAAGTCGAACACACAGCCGAACACACAGGCCGAACACACAGGAGATCGCGCCGCCCGGCCGGGCGGCGCGATCTCGTCGTGGTCTTCCTCAGAGGTAGTGGGTGTTGGGCTCCAGCCCACACAGGACGCGGCCGTACAGCTCCAGGTTCGTGTTGGGGTGCATCACGCCGTGCAGGTTGAGCGTCTGCACGTCCCGCTCGATGCGCTGGATCGGCACGTGGCTGTAGATCGAGGACCCGCCGCTCGCGGTGTTGAGGATGTCCACGGCCTCCTTGGCGCGCTGGCAGGTCGCGCCCATGTCCAGCCGGACCCGGGCCCGCTCCTCGAGCGTCCAGGACTCGCCGGCCTCGGCCTTGGCGTCGACGGTGGCGGCGGCGCGGCGGGCGTGGAACTCGGCCTCGTCGATCTTCACCGTGGCCTCGGCCACCTGGAGGTGGGTCAGTGGGGCGTCGCGCTGGCTCTCGTAGGCGGTGTAGCTGATCTTCCGGCCGGGCAGGCGCTCGAAGAAGGCCTCCTTGGCCGCCCGGGCGAGCCCCATCGCCGTGCCGCTCACCGTCGAGCACGCCGTCGGCAGCAGTGGCGCGCGGTAGACCGGCGAGTCCGCGTTGAGTGCCGAGGAGTACTCCTCCCGCAGCACCGGTCCCATCGACAGCACCCGCGCCAGGGGGACGAACACGTCGCGGGCGACGGTGCTCACGCTGCCGGAGCCGCGCAGGCCCGAGGTGTACCAGTCGTCGACGATCTCGAGGTCGGCGATCGGGATCGCGGTCATCACCGGCTGGGGGCCGGTCTCCGGGTCGATCAGGATCACGGCGTTGGTGTTCCAGTGGCTCTGCTGGACGCCCGAGTTGAACGCCCATCTGCCGTTGACGACGATGCCGCCGTCGGTCGGCACGGCGGTCGCGGTGGGGCTGAGGATGCCGCACACCCGGACGTCGGGGGTCGCGAAGATCTCGTCCTGCACCTCGTCCGGGAACATGCCGGCGATCCAGGTGCTGATCATCCACACGGCCGTCGTCCACGACGTGGAGCCGTCGCCCCTGGCCAGCTCGGCGACCACCTCGGACACCGTGCGGACGTCGCTCTCGTACCCGCCGTAGCGCGTCGGTACGCGCATCCTGAACAAGCCGGCATCCGCCATCGCCTCGAGCGCCTCGTCCGCCAGCCGCCGGTTCTCCTCGGCCCACGGCGCGTACTTCTGCAGCAGGGGCACCATGTCGGACGCCCGCTGTACGAGCTCGCTACTCGTCGGTGTGGTCTGCACAGTTACTCCCTCGACGTCGCGGTGGTTCGCCTTGAAATGGCGCCTCCGGGCTACCCGACAATCCCATTCCGCTCCGCCCGCGGCATCTCCGCGAATGCGCACAAGGCGCGGCGCGGTCGGGCAATTCGGCAATTCCGGAGATGACGCGCTGTGCGCGGTCGATGAGCATGGGGTGGATCCGTACTACCGAAGCAGGGAGAAACCGTGTCCGTTGTTGATGATGCCAAGGCTCGACTGGACGACTACTACGGGCCGTTCACGAGCGATCGGGAAAAGGAAGTTCTGTCCGTACCGCTGCGCCTGGTCGCGGCCTGGGCGAAGAACGACGCCAAGGCCGTGGCGGACGTCTTCACCGAGGACGGGACGCTGATCCTGCCCGGTGACGTGTACAAGAAGGGCCGCGAGGAGATCCGGGCGTTCATGGCCGCCGCCTACGCGGGGCCGTTCAAGGGCTCGGGTGTGACCGGCAAGCCCGTCGACGTGCGCTTCGTGAACGACGAGGTGGCGCTGCTGCGCACGCACGGCGGCATCCTCGCCGAGGGCGAGACCGAGATCGACCCGGAGCTCGCGGTCCGGTCCACGTGGGTGGCCGTGAAGCGGGACGGCGAGTGGTTCCTGGCCGGCTACCAGAACAGTCCCCGAGGCGCCGGCGCCACGCTGCGCTGGTGACCCGCCGCCTACCGAGGAGCGCGAGCATGTCCACACCCGCCCAGTCGACGCCCACGGCGTCGGAGATCCTCGCCGCCGTCGGCGTGCCGGAGGACCACTCCTTCTACCGCGAGTTCACCAGCGAGCGGGAGAAGGCGGTCCTGACGGTGCCGCAGCGCATCCAGGCGGCCTGGCTGGCCAACGACGCCGACGCCTTCGCCGGGGTCTTCGCCGAGAACGGCAGCCTGCTCATGCAGGACGACCAGCTCACCAGCGCGGAGGAGATCCGGAGCTACATGGGCGCCGGCTTCCAGGGGCCGTACCGGGGCGCGCACGTCACCGGCTGGCCTCTGCAGGTGGACTTCCTGTCCGAGGACGCCGCCATGGTCATCACCCAGGGCGGCATCATCCTCGACGGGGAGTCCGAGATCGCCCCGGAGCGCGAGATCCGTGCCACCTGGGTCATCGCCCGCCAGGACGGCGAGTGGCGGCTGTTCTCCCATCAGAGCAGCCCCATCAAGGGTTAGGAGCCGTTTTACCGTGCGGGTGAGGAGCGCATTCTGGAGGTGGGTATCCCGGTGTGAAAACCACCATCCTGGTAATCGCAGCTGCTGAACCCAATTCCATTCCCGCTCGACCAGAGGAGTAGTCATGGTTGACATCACCACGCTGCTGGCCGCCACCAACGACGAGGCTCTGTCCGCCTCCGGCGCCAGCGACGTCGACTTCGGCGTGTGCCCCGCGAACTCGCTCGTGTGCGGTGGCAACACCGGCGGCTGAGCGCTGAGCTAGCGGAGGCGGTGGTGCCACGCCTCTACCGTGGCACCGCCGCCTCTCATATCCAGAACGATACCGGAACTCCGCGCGGAGTTCCGGTCGTTCTCGTTTTCGCATGCGCATGCGGGCGAACGGACGGGTCCTAATGGGCGACGGCGATCATTCGGCGGTGCTCGACGGTCAGTGGCCGGCCGTCCTCGCCGTAGCCGTCCACCGCGGGGAAGCCGGCCGCTCCGAGCCAGTCGCGCAGCTCGGGAAACGTGACCAGGCGGTTGAAGAACCGCACCCGCCGGGTGTGGCCGTCACGCACCACCACCCGGTTGATGTGGTTGCGCCCGGTCAGCGGGTCCAGCTGGTGCCGGTCGACGACCAGATCGCGCTCACGCTCGGTCACGACGCTGGTGACCCGGTCCTGAACCAGCCGCGGGTAGTTGACCGTCTCGATCACGAACCGGCCGCCGGGTGCGAGCGCGGCCGCGGCCTGGACCAGCACCTTCCGGTTGTCGGAGTCGTCGAAGAACCCGAAGGCGGATAGCCAGTTGACGATCCGGTCGAACCGGCCCGGCCAGGGCAGGTCCCGCATGTCGCCGTGCACGAACTCGACCGAGACGCCGCGCGCGTCGGCGTCGGCGCGGGCCCGCTCCAGGAACACCGGTGTGGTGTCCAGCCCGGTGACGCGGCAGCCGCGCTGGGCGAGCCGGTTGGCGATCCGGCCGTGACCGCAGGCCAGGTCGAGAACCCGCATTCCTGGCTCGAACTCGAGCAGGTCCCAGATCAGGTCGACGTCGGCGTCGCTGTGCTCCTCCAGCCGGTCGGCGAAGAAATAGAGGTACGCGTCGTCGAACACGCCGGACGCGTCGAACTCTTCCTCGGGCATGGCGCTCAGGCTCCCAGATTCCCGGACCCGTCGCACTGCGAAAGACGCCCCCACCCGGGAACGGGTGGGGGCGTCGCGTTGTCCTCCGCCGAGGAGCCCTAGCCGGCGATCGGGCTGGACTGGTAGTTCAGCAGGTACCAGTCGCCGTCGCGCTTCACGGTGATCCACATCGTGCGGACCTTCCGCTCGGCGGGCAGCGTTGTCTCACCGGCCTTGAGCACGCCGCCCTCGGTGATCACGATCGCCGAGTCCTCGGAGAGGAAGCGGATCTCCTGGGGCTCGTCGACGAGGCTGCTGCCCCGGTACGCCCCCTCGAAGGCCGACGCCATGTACGCGCGGATCTCCTCGCGGCTGGTCAGCTGCTCGTCGCCGACGAGCATGCTGCCGTTCTCGACGAACACCTCGGCGAACCTGTCGGCGTCGCCCTGCTCCCACGTGCCGCGAATGCGCAGCGGCACGCTGAGGACGGCGCTTTCTTTTCCGTTCGCGAACGAACCGTAGTGCCCTGCCCATTTCTTGGCCTGGGCGACGAGCGACGACGCCTTTGACATCCCGTGTCCTTTCTCCGGCATTGTCACCAATGGTCGGCGCGGTGTCGCGGCCGGTCATCTCCGACAGTGCTGCCCCTGGCGCCGGCATTTCTTCGCGCCGGTGGCCCCCATCGCCGCGGTATCGTCGCGCATGGCTGTTTTCGCGTTGGTCCACGGTTCGGGAGACGGTGGCTGGGCATGGCACCTGGTCGAGGAGCAGCTGCGGTCCCGCGGCCACGACACGGTCGCGCCCGACCTGCCGACCGAGGACGAGACGGCGGGCCTGACGGAGTTCGCCGATGCCGTGGTGCGGGCGGTCGGCGACCGCCCCGGTGACCAGGACGTGGTGGTGGTCAGCCACTCCTCGGGTGGCTTCGTCGCGCCGCTGGTCGCCGAGCGGCTCTCGGCGGACCTGCTCGTCCTGGTCCAGAGCCTGGTCCCGCGGCCGGGGGAGACGCCCAACGAGTGGTTCGCCAACGCCGGCTACGCCGAGGCGGTCAAGGAACAGGCGGCCCGGGACGGCGGCGTGACCGGGAGCGACGACCCGTACGTCCTGTTCCTGCACGACGTGCCCCGCCCGCTGGCCGAGGAGGCGATGCGCCGGGAACGGCCCACCGGCGGCGCCGCGGACGACCAGCCCTGGCCGCTGCCGGCGTGGCCCGACGTGCCGACCCGGTTCGTGCTGTGCACCGAGGACCGCTTCCTCCCGCCGGCCATGATGCGCCGGGTGGCCGCCGAGCGGCTGGGCATCACCGAGCCCGACGAGATCCGCTCCAGCCACTGCGTCACGCTGAGCCGTCCCACGGAGCTGGCCGACCTCCTGGTCGGCTATCTGAACGACTAGGACGCGCCCCAGGACGTGCCCTAGGTAGTCCGCACCCCGGGAGATGTCCCGGGCGGTCGTGCCGTCCCATCCTTGGCCCAGCCTCGCGCCGGTCCACCACGCCGGCCTTCTTCCTTCCGGCGAGGCGGCCCGGGAAAGGCGGAGCTGGCGGATGTACGAGGACGACCTCGCCGAGGTCTACGCCACCTACTACGAGGGGCTCGGCAAGAGCTACGCGACCGAGGCGGCCAGGCTGCGCGTGCTCGTCGAGCAGCTGAAGCCGGACGCGTCGTCGCTGCTCGACTCGGCCTGCGGGTCGGGCGAGCACCTGCGAGGGCTGCGCGAGCTGTTCGACCACGTGGAGGGCCTCGAGCTGTCCGAGGCGATGCTGCGCGTCGCCCGGCGAAACCTCCCCGGGGTCCCGCTGCACCACGCGGACATGCGCCGGTTCGACCTCGGTCGCCGGTTCGACGCGGTCACCTGCATGTTCAGCTCGATCGGGCACGTGGCGACGCCGGCCGAGCTGAACGCGACGCTGGCCTGCTTCGCCCGGCACCTGGTGCCGGGCGGGGTCGTGGCGGTCGAGCCGTGGTGGTTTCCGGAGAACGCGGTCGAGCGGTGGGTGGCCGGCGACGCGGTGCACCGGGACGGCCGCACGATCACCCGCGTCTCCCACTCGGTCCGGGAGAACGGCGCCACCCGCGTGCGGGTGCATTTCGCGGTCGCCGACCTCCAGGCCGGGCTGCACCATTTCAGCGAGGACTACCGACTCACGCTGTTCTCGCGGGAGACCTACGAACAGGCATTCGTGGACGCCGGCTTTGCCGTGGAGTTCGTCGAGGGCGGTCCGCTCGGCCGCGGCCTGTTCGTCGGTGTCCGGAAATGAACCAGCGCATTCTGGGAGATGTTCCCCGGGTTGGCGATTCATAGCCTGGTACAGATTCGCCGTTCGCGCGGGAAGGACACTCATGCGCGTCCTGTTCGTCACGTGTCTCAACAGATCGCAGGTCTACCTGATGGCCCCGCTGGCGTGGGCCATGCGCACCGCGGGGCACCAGGTGGAGTTCGCCGCCCAGCCCGACCTCGCCGACGCCATCGCGGATGTCGGGCTCACGCCGGCCCCGGTGGGTCGACCGATGCCCGGCCTCAAGGACGACCTCGCCGAGGCCGAGCCCGCCGAGGACCCGGTCGCCCCGGCCGGCGACCCCGCGAGCTGGGAGAAGCCGGTCCAGAGCGGCTACGGGTGGGGCGACCCCGCCGGGGTGTTCGACCACCTCGTGCCCGAGTTCTTCCGGCTGCTCACCTCGGACTCGTTCGTCGAGGACCTGGTCGAGCACGCCCGGCGCTGGCGGCCGGACCTGGTCATCTGGAACACCCTGGCCTTCGCCGGCCCGGTGGCCGCGCGGGTCACCGGCGCCGCCCACGCGCGGATGCCCTGGGGCGTGGACGCGCTGGCCCAGGTCCGTGCCGGGTGGCGGCAGGCGCACGCCGAGCAGGGCGCGAACGCGCCGGACGACCCGATGCGGACGTGGCTCGGTCCCTTCCTCGAGCGGCACGGCGCGCACTTCGACGAGGAGATGGTCCTCGGCCAGTGGACCATCGACCCGGCTCCCGCCTGGGTCCACCACCACCCCGGCGCCGGCGTGCACTACGTCCCGGTCCGCCAGATCCCGTTCAACGGCACGGCGACCGTCCCCGACTGGGTCCGCGAGCCGCCCGCTCGCAGGCGGGTCTGTCTGACCCTCGGCGTCTCCCACCGCGAGTCGCACGGCATCGAGGCCTCCGCCGACGACCTGCTCGAGGCCGTCGCCGACCTGGACGCCGAGGTCGTCGCGACGTTCAGCCCCAAGCAGCTGGACGCGCTGAGCGCCATCCCCGACAACGTCCGCGCCGTCGAGTTCGTCCCGCTGTCGGCGTTGCTGCCCACCTGCTCGGCCGTCGTGCACCACGGCGGCACCGGCACCTTCGCCACCGCGTTGGCGAGCGGCGTGCCGCAGCTGGTCGTGCCGGGCACCTACTGGCACGAGAAGTGGTGGGGGCCGGTCGCGCAGGGCAACGGTCTCGAGGCGCGCGGCGCCGGCGTGTACGTCACCGACTCCGACCACCTGACCCCCGGGTTGCTGCGCGAGCAGCTTGTCCGGGTGCTCGACGACCCCTCGTTCGCGCGCAACGCCGAGCGGCTGCGCGTCGAGCAGGCCGCTGTCCCCAGCCCCAACGAGGTGGTCCCCCTGCTCGAGAGGTTGACCGCGGAACACCGGGCCAGGACCTGACGTGCACCAGGAGAGGAGCATTCGATGAGTACGAATCCCGCGGCCGGAACAGCCCGGCTCGCCGGGCGCCGGGAGTGGCTGGGGCTGGCGGTGTTGGCGCTGCCCACGTTGCTGCTCTCGATCGACCTCGGGGTGCTCTACCTGGCGCTGCCGAACCTGAGTGCCGACCTCGGGCCGAGCAGTACCCAGACCTTGTGGATCATGGACATCTACGCGTTCATGACCGCGGGCTTCCTGGTCACGATGGGCACGCTCGGCGACCGCATCGGCCGGCGCAGGCTGCTGATGATCGGCGGTGCCGCCTTCGGCGTCGCCTCCGTGCTGGCCGCGTTCTCCACCTCCCCGGAGATGCTGATCGCGACCCGCGCGCTGCTGGGCGTCGCCGGTGCCACCCTCGCGCCGTCGACCCTCGCGCTGATCAGCAACATGTTCGCCGACGAGCGGCAGCGCGGGATGGCCATCGGCGTGTGGATGAGCTGCTTCATGGCCGGCACCGCGCTGGGCCCGGTGATCGGCGGCCTGATGCTGCAGTGGTTCTGGTGGGGCTCGGTGTTCCTGCTCGGCGTGCCGGTGATGGCACTGCTGCTGGTCACCGCGCCGCTGCTGCTGCCGGAGTACCGCGACCGCGATGCCGGGCGGATCGACCTGTTCAGCGTGGCGCTCTCGATGGCCGCGATCCTGCCGGTCATCTGGGGTGTCAAGGAGATCGCCCGCCACGGTGCGGACGCGACGCACCTGCTGTCGATCGCGGTCGGCGTGGCCGTCGGTGTCGGGTTCGTGCTGCGGCAGCGCACGCTGGCCGACCCGCTGGTCGACGTCCGCCTGTTCCGCATCCCCTCGTTCGCCGGGGCGCTGGGCATCCTGCTGCTCGTTCCGGTCGTGATGGGTGGTACCGGCCTGTTCGTCAACCAGTACCTGCAGCTGGTCGAGGGGCTCTCGCCGATCGGCGCCGCGCTGTGGCTGCTGCCGTCCACAGTGGTCACGGTGACCGGCGCCGTGCTGGCACCCGCGGTGGCGCAGAAGATCGGTCCGGGTAGGACGGTGCTGGGCGGCGCGGTGATCCTCGTGGCCGGCGCCCTGCTGCTGAGCCTGGTCGGCGCCACCTACGGGCTGCCGCTGCTGATCGGCGGTGTCACGGTGATCGGGCTGGGCTTCAGCCCGATGGCCTCGCTCGGTACCGACCTGGTGGTCGGCGCTGCCCCGCCGGAGAAGGCGGGCTCGGCGGCGTCCATGTCGGAGGCGTGCAGCGAGCTGGGCGTCGCCCTGGGCGTGGCCGTCCTGGGCGCGGTCGGGACGGCCGTCTACCGCGGCGAGATCACCGAGACCATGCCCGACGGCGTGCCGGCGGCGACGGCCGACGCCGTCGGGGACACCCTCGCCGGTGCGCTGGCCGTGGCCGGGGACCTGGGCGGCGACGTCGGCCCGGCCGTCCTCGCCGCCGCCCGGGAGGCGTTCACCAGCGGCCTCAACGCGGTGGGGCTCGCCAGCGCGGGCGTCGGGGTGGCGCTCGCGGTCATCGCGGCCGTGCTGCTCCGGGGCCGTGGGACCGCACCCGCCGACGAGGCCGTCGAGGTCGAGACCGAGCCGGAGACCGCCCGGACCGGCAGCTGATGAGACACGAACCCCCAAGGAGAAGCAGATGTACGACTATGTGATCGTCGGCGCCGGCTCGGCGGGATGTGTGCTCGCCGCACGGCTGAGCGAGGACCCGGACGTCTCGGTGTGCCTCATCGAGGCCGGGCCGGCCGACACCTCGCAGAACATCCACGTCCCCGCCGCCTTCGCCAAGCTGTTCCGCACGACGCTGGACTGGGACTACGACAGCCACGACGAGGCGTTCCTCGACCGCCGGCGGGTGTACCTGCCGCGGGGGCGGGTGCTGGGCGGGACCAGCTCGATCAACACGCAGATCTACATCCGGGGCAACCGGCTCGACTACGACGCGTGGGACCAGCCCGGCTGGAGCTACGAGGAGCTGCTGCCGCTGTTCAAGCGCTCGGAGGACAACGAGCACGGGGAGTCGGAGTACCACGGCGCCGGCGGCCCGATGCGGGTGTCGGACAACCGGTCGCGCAACCCCATGTCCACCGCCTTCGTCGAGGCCGCGCTCGAGGCGGGCCACCCCGCCAACGAGGACTTCAACGGTGCCGAGCAGGACGGGTTCGGCTACTTCCAGCTGACCCAGAAGGACGGCCGTCGGGTGAGCTCCTCGACCGCGTTCCTGCACCCGGCGATGGGGCGGCCGAACCTGACCGTGGAGACCAACCTCCAGGTGCACCGGGTGCTGATCGACAAGGGTTGGGCGACCGGCGTCGTCGGCCACCGCCTGGACGAGGAGATTACGATCCGCGCCGAGCGGGAGGTCATCCTGGCGGGCGGGGCGTACAACTCGCCGCAGCTGCTGATGTACTCCGGCGTCGGCCCGGCCGCGATGCTGGCGCCGCTCGGGGTGCCCGTGGTCGTGGACCTGCCGCAGGTGGGGCAGAACCTGCAGGACCACGTCCTGATCCCGCTGATCTTCACCCACGACGAGCCGACCAGCATGCTGGCCGCCGCCGCGCCGGAGAACCTCGAGCAGTTCATGTCGTCCGGGACGGGCCCTCTGACCTGCAACGGCCCCGAGGTCGGCGGGTTCGCCCGCACCCGCCCGGACCTCCCCGCCCCCGACGTGGAGTACCTGTCCGCGCCGGTGATGTTCGTGGACTCCGGGCTGGGCATCCCGACCGGCCACGCCCTGTCCTACGGCCCGTCGATGATCACGCCGCGCAGCCGGGGGAGCGTCACGCTCGCCTCCGACGACCCCACGACGAAGCCGAGGATCATCCACAACTACTTCGCCGAGCCGGAGGACCTGGCCGACGCGGTGGTGGCCCTGCGCACGGGGCTGGAGATCTCGCGGCAGCCGGCGCTGGCCCGCTACACCGGCACCCCGTTCCGCCCGCCGGCATCGGACTCCGACGCGGACCTCGTGGACTACATCCGCCGGTACACCCACTCGGTGTTCCACCCCGCGGGGACGTGCGCCATCGGCGGCGTCGTGGACGCCGAGCTGCGGGTGCGGGGCGTGGAGGGCCTGCGCGTCGCCGACGCCTCGGTCATGCCCACCGTGGTGCGGGGCAACACCAACGCCCCCACGATCGCGATCGCGGAGAAGGCGGCGGACCTCATCCGCAAGCAGGCCGCCTGACCCCTCGACCAGGCCGGTGCCGGGACCTCTCACCCTGGGGGGACACCCGGCGCCGGCCGCCGGCATGATGTCGGTCGTGGAAGCACCGCGCGGAGTCTCATGGAACCCCCAGGCGCGGCAGAAACCGAGGCGGGAGCGCGCACTCGCGGTCGTGGAGTACGCGTTGGCGCTGGGGCACCTCGACCGGTCGCGGTACGAGCGGTTCCGGACCGCGGCGTACACGGTGCCGGTGCAGGAGCTCCCGTCCCTCGTCGGTGAGCTGCCGGGGCCTCGCTGGGAGACGACGCCGCCGGAGGAGCCGGTGAGCGAGCCGGACCGGGCGCTCGCCGTCGCGCTCCTGACGACCGCCGAGGGCTTCGGCTGGGTGAGCGGGGCGGGACGGGCCTGGCGTACGCAGTTCGCGACCCACGCCCGGACCGCCGTCGACCTCCTCGTGCTGTTCCTCGACGTCGAGCCGCACCTGCGCGGCCGGGACCGAAGCCACCCGGCGCTGGCCGAGCCGCTCGCTCGCGTGGCTTTCGTGGCGTCGGTGCACCGCTCCCGCGCCCTGGGGTTGATCACCCGAGGGACGTTCGACTCGCTCCTCTACGTGGCCGCCGCCGGCGGCGCGATCGAGGAGCATGACGCCGGTCTGCCGCGCGGCCCCGAGCAGCCCAGGGACGTGGGCGACAAGTTCAGCAGGGCCGTCGTGAAGGGTCTCGTGAAGCTCGTCGACACGCTCGAGGCGACGGTCGGCAAGAAGGCCGGCGACGTCGCCGTGGACACGGTCATGAAGCTGCTCGAGAAGGCCGCCGGCCCGACGGAGAAGGTGGCCGACCCCGTGCCGGCCGATGTCGACCGGGCGCGGATAGCCAAACACCTCGAGCGCGCGTTGTTCGACGAGCGCCTCGACCCCGGCGACTACGCGACCCGCATGCTGGCCGTCCTCGCCGCGCGCACGACGGCGGAGCTGGCCGCGCTGGTCGTCGACCTCCCCGTCCCCGACGAGGAGCCGCTCCGCGACCCCAAACCCGACCATCGCGCCGACGACCTCATCGCACCGGTCGACCGCCAGCTGGTGGTCACCCGCCTGAACCGCGCGATGGCCGAGGGCACGGTGTCCCTCTGGGAGTACGAGACTTTCCTCGACACTGTCCTCGACGCCCGCACCTACGCCGAACTGGAAGCGGCGACCGCCCGCCTGCCACCCCTCCCCGCCCCCGCCGAGGACTAGGTAGGGCACGTCCGCACAGCCCTCGGTCGCGGTCTTCGCGCCCAGCCCGCCGCTGGCGGCGTTGTCGGACAGGCCGAGTACGACCCGGTACGAGGCCTGCCCTCCGCCTTGCCAGCGACGACCTGGATCACGAAGCCCATCGACCGGGACTGTGCGGACGCGCCCTAGG
>NZ_MSIE01000007.1 GCF_001921205.1 Actinophytocola xanthii
CCACAACCCCTGGCTGCGCTGAACACGACCGCACGCCGCGACCGCCGGTCACCGCAACGGTGACCGGCGGTCGCGGCGTGGGGGGTCATCCCAGCGGTGCGGCCGTCCTCGCGACGCGCAGGGTGCGGACCGACTGCCAGACGAGCAGCACCAGCACCGCGGCGCTGCCGGCGAACGCCGCGCACGCGGTCGGGTTCGTGGCAAGCAGGGTGAGCGTGGACTGCCCGCCGGCCACGTTCATCGCGACCGCGTTGCCACCGCAGACCAGCGCACCCACCGTGCCGGTGACCCCGACGACGCTGGCCAGCGGGCGCGGCGGCACCGTGCGCCGCAAGGTCACCACGAGCAGGGCGAGCGCGACCAGCGCCACCACGGCGGTCAGCACGTCCTGCAGCGCGGCGAGCGAGGCGACCAGGTCCTGCGCCGGGGCCGGCTCCCTGCTCACCGCCCCGCTCGACCAGAGCAGATCCCAGCCGAGCAGCATCGCCGGGAACACCACGGCGAGCAGCGCGGCCGACCATCGTCCGCGTGCGGCGACGAGCTCGTCCTGGAACAACGGGGCGATCTCGCTCACCGGCCCGAAGTCCCGAACCGCGCGCTCGGCGGCCTGCTCCGGCGACAGCCCGCCGGCCCGGTAGGCCGCCGCGGCGTCCCGCAGGCCCGTCCGCGCCTCGGCGACCATGCACCAGCGGGCACGGCGGGGACCACGCAGCGCTCGCTCGAGCGCGGCGACATAGCTGTCGATCGGGTCCGCCGTGCTCATGTGGCACCGCCCGCCGGACGCAGCACCGCGTCGACGACCGAGCTGAACTCGCTCCACTCCGCGCGCTGCCGGGCCAGCGCGTGCCTGCCGGCGCGGGTGAGCGCGTAGGTGCGCCGCTCGCGGCCGCCGACGCTGCTCCACGTCCCGGACAGCAGCGCGGCGCTCTCCAACCGGCGCAGCGCGGGGTAGACCGTGCCCGTGGGCAGGTCCAGCGCACCGCCACTGCGCGCCTGCAACGCCTCGATGATCGCGTAGCCGTGACGCGGGCCGTCCTCGAGCACGGCGAGGATCAGCGCGTCGAGGTGGCCACGGACTGCTGCTGGTCGCACAGGTAGGCACTCTACTCACCGTCCTGGTCGGAACACGACACGTGGATCAGGGGAATCCCTGATGTATAGGTAGTCTGTCTACTTATAGTGTCCGGTGCGTGAAAACACTCGTTCGACCTGTGCGAGCCCGACGCGGGCCCGGGCTCTCACTGTGGTCCCTACGCATCACCGTCACGGTGTACCTCGTGATGGTGTTGGCCCAGCCCGTTCTCGCGGGGCTGTTCCTCACCGGGAACGTCGACGCGATCGCCGTGCACGGGGTGGTCGGTTCGACGCTTTCCGCGCTCGGTCTGGTGCTGGTCGCGGCGACCGCGGTCTACCTGGTGCGCCGGGGCCGGCTCTGGGTGCTGCCCGCCGTCGTGCTGCTGTTCCTCGCCGCCGGCCTGCAGACCGGCCTGGGGTACTCGCGCGTGCTGCAGGTACACATCCCGCTCGGGGTCGCCGTGACCACGGCGACGGTGGTTCTCGCGGTGTGGGTCTGGTCCCCCTCCGCCGCCCGTCCGCGCGGGGGTGCCCGGTGAGCCGCCTCTCCCGCCGTTCGTTCCTGGGGCTCGCCGGCGGCGCCGCGGCGGGCGCCGCACTGGCCGGATGTGGCGTGGACACCGTCGGCCAGACCGGGGAACGGCTGGCGAGCGGGCTGCCGTTGCCGAGACCGTTCCGGGTGCCGCTGCCGATCCCGCCGGTGGCGCGGCCGGTGGGGACCGACCGGAGCGGCGCCGAGCTGTACCGGATCACCCAGCGCCGCGCGCACGTCGAAATCCTCCCGGGCACGCGGACGCCGGTCCTCGGCTACGACGGGATCTTCCCGGGACCGACGATCGAGTCCCGCCGCGGCAGGCCGCTCGTCGTGCGGCACCGCAACGAGCTGGACGTGCCGACCGTCGTGCACCTGCACGGGGGGCACACCCCGCACGAGCACGACGGTTGGCCGCTGGACCTCGTCCTGCCGGCCGGGGACGACCGGGACTGGACGCCGCACCACGGGATGCGCGGCGAGGTCGCCAGGGGCGAGCGGGACTACCGGTACCCGATGGAGCAGCGCGCCGCGACGCTCTGGTACCACGACCACCGGATGGACTTCACCGGTCCCGCGGTGTACCGGGGCCTGGCCGGGTTCCACCTGGTCCGCGACGAGGTCGAGGACGAGCTGCCGCTGCCCCGGGAGGAGCGCGAGCTGCCGCTGATGATCTGCGACCGCGCCTTCGCCGAGGACGGCTCGTTCGCCTACCCCGCCTTCGACGAGGCCATGCGCTCGCTGCCGGGGGTGCGGGAGGAGTGGATGGAGGGCGTGCTCGGGGACGTCGTGCTGGTCAACGGCGCCCCGTGGCCGGTGCACGAGATCGACGCGGCCCGCTACCGGCTTCGCCTGCTCAACGCGTCCAACGCGCGCCGCTACCGGCTCGCGCTGAGCGTGCCGGGCGGCCCCGACCTGCCGCTGACGCAGATCGGGTCGGACGGCGGCCTGCTCGCCGCGCCCGTGTCGCACGACGCCGTCGAGCTGGCGCCGGCGGAACGGTTCGACGTGGTCGTGGACTTCTCGGTGCTGCCGGTCGGAACCGAAGTGACGATGGTCAACGGGCTGGGCGCCGGCGGCACCGACAGGGTCATGCGCTTCCGCGTGGTCCGCCGGGCCCCCGACGACAGCCGGGTACCCGACCGCCTCGCCGAGGTCGAGCGGCTGGTCGTGCCGCCCGGGGCGCGGCGCCGCACGTTCAGGTTCAGCCGCGGCGCGGTCGACGACCACACCGGCTGGACGATCAACGGGAGGTCCTTCCACCCCGACGACAGCCACGCCGACAGCCGGCTCGGCGAGGTGGAGGTCTGGCGGTTGGTGACCGACGTGCACCACCCGGTGCACGTCCACCTCGACCCCTTCCAGGTCCTGGCCCGCGACGGCGGCGACCCCGGCCCGGCCGACGCCGGATGGAAGGACACCGTGGACATCCGCCCCGCGGAGGTCGTCGACATCGCGGTCCGCTTCACCGACTACACCGGACGGTTCGTCATGCACTGTCACAACCTCGAGCACGAGGACATGGCGATGATGGCGACGGTCCGGACCACTCACTGACAGCCGTTGTCAGGGAAACCCCCTACCGTCGCCCGCATGGGACCCACCACCACCCCGCCCGACACCCGCGGCACCGTCGCGGCCTTCCTCACCCGCCTGGCCGAGGGCGACCCGGACCAGATCGCGGCGGTGTTCGCGGACGAGGTCGACTGGCAGCTGGCCTGGCCGGCCGAGGGTCATCCGGCTGTTCCCTGGATCCGCCCCCGCTCGACCCGCGCGGACGTGGCCGACCACTTCCGCGAGCTGAACGCCTTCCACGTGGCCGAGAAGGCGGCGGCGGAGGTGACCCGCATCCTGGTCGACGGGACGGACGCGGTCGTCCTCGGCCACCTCCGGCAGACCGTACGGGCCGACGGCCGGTCCTACAGCTCCCCGTTCGCACTGCACGTCACGGTGGAGGACGGGCTGGTCACCCGGTACCACATCTACGAGGACAGCCTCGGCATCGCCACCGCGTTGGCCTGAGCCGGACCGCAGGTCGCGTGTGGACGGTCAGCCGACCGGCTGGCCCTGCCGGGGCGCCGCGGCCGGGGTCCTGGTCGCGGCGGCGCCCTTTCGTGCGAAGTAGACAGCGCAGACCGTGGCCGGGAGGAACATGACCGTCCCGTACACGGCACCGGGGATGGCCATCTCCGTGCTGCCGAACACCGACGCGGCGACCGTCATGGCCAGCACGGCGTTGTGGATGCCGATCTCCATGGCCGAGGCGATCGACTGCGGCCCGCTCACCCCGGCCAGCCGCGGCGCCCAGTAGCCGATGGCGAAGCTGAGCACCGACAGCGCCAGCGCGACCCCGCCGACCGTGGTCATGTTGCTGAAGATGGTCTCGCGGTTCTGGACGATGGTCGCGACGATCATCAGCCCCAGGACGGCCGCGGAGAGCTTCCTGACCGGTCCGCGCATCCGCTCGGTGAAGCGGGGGAACAGCCGGTGCAGCCACATCCCCAGCGCCACCGGAACCAGGACCACGGCGAAGACCTGGACCAGCTTCGCCGGCTGCATCCCGATGTCGGCCCCGTCGCCGAGGAAGTGAGCCGCCGACAGGCCGACGACCAGCGGCAGCGTGACGACCGCGATCACGGAGTTGAGCGCGGTCAACGTGATGTTCAGCGCCACATCCCCACGGGCGAGGTGGCTGAACAGGTTGGCCGTCGTGCCGCCCGGCGAGGCGGCGAGGATCATCATGCCCACGGCCAGGACCGGCGGCAGGCCCACGAGCTTCACCAACCCGAAGCAGACCGCCGGAAGCACCACCACCTGGCAGCCCAACGCGATGACCGCCGCCCTGGGCGCGGTCGCGATCCGCGTGAAGTCCGCGAGCCGCAACGTCAACCCGAGCCCGAGCATGACCACCGCCAGCGTCGCCGGCAGCAGCACCGTGAGAAGCGTTCCCATGTTCCTCAACCCTCCTTGGCCACCGAGGTGGCGGACTGCCCACAGTGTCGAGAAGTCCGGGAGGCGGTGCTTCCTCGAGAGTGCGCAGCTGGCTCACGGTTGCCGTGGACCCGGCACAGACCTCGGGTAGTGCCAGTCGAACCGGGCGAGCACAGCGGCGGCCACGATGTCCTGGTGGTCGAAGGCAACGACCGCGGCCGAAGACAGGAACTCGCCGAGCGGGACCCAGCGGGCCGCTTGTGCGTCATCGTCGGCCACCACGTCGGGCGCTCCCGGGACGTAACCGTGGAAGGCCTCGCTGATCACGTGTCCACGGGGGTCCCGTCCCGGGCGGTCATAGGACCCGAACTGACACAGGCGCGTCGCCTCGATGGCCAGTCCTGTCTCCTCGGCCAACTCGCGCACCGCCGCCGAAACCGGCACCTCCCCCGGCTCGACGAAGCCCCCGGGAAGGGCCAACGCGGCGCGGAACGGCTCCTTACCCCGTTCCACCGCCAGGACCGAGAGCACATCGCCGCGCTTCGTGAACAACACCACGTCTGCCGCTACGGCAGCACACAAGGACGATGACCGAAAGTTATCACTCATGACCCTAAGTTATAATAAGGTCAGAGTGACTTCAATGGGATTCCCCGATTTCCACAGAACACTGGTCACGTTCCGGCACTCGGCAGGGAGTTCTCCTGCGCCCGAAGGAAAGGCGGCATCAGCAGTGGCGCCGAGCCCCTAGAGTACAATGCGGCCGGCCGTCCCACGGTGGACGTACGAAATTTACCCGTCGGCTCAAGGAAGCCTTCCGCCCGAGTGAGCTTGCGACGGAAGTTGCTCGGATCAAGCGGAATCCCCCAGATCACCTCGTACACGCGCCTCAACTCGCCGATCGTGAACGGCTCGGAGCAGAAGACCGTCGCGATACTGGTGTACTCGAGTTTCGCACGCGCGCGCTCCAAGCCGTCTCGCAATATCACGCCGTGATCGAAGGCCAGGAACCCCTCCTCGAGAACATCTCGCACAGGCATCCAGGACGCCTCTTTCGCATCGGTGCCCGCGCTCGGAGTCGGCAGATCGGCACCGAGTGCCAGGTAGGCGGTGGTGACAACCCGGCCGCGCGGGTCCCGGCGCGGGTCGCTGTAGGTCCGCAACTGCTCCAGATGCAGCCGCGCTCCATCCAGCTGGGTCTCCTCCCACAGCTCCCGAACTGCCGCCTCTTCCAACGTCTCCGCCCCACGCAGATACCCCCCGGGAAGCGCCAGCTGGCCCCGAAAGGGCTCGTTGCCCCGTTCCACCAGCAGCACCTGCAGCTGCTCCGCCCGCACGGTGAAGATCACCAAGTCCACCGTGAGCGACACCACGGCTCGCCCGCGCCCCATGCACACCCCTAAAGGTCGTATTGACTTTAAGTCGCGGACCCAATTAAGGTCGACCTGACCCGAACCTATCAGGGCTCCTTGGGGGAGCGATGACCGCATCGTTGAACGTGCTGCCTGACGGCACCCAGCCCGAGCCGGACCAGCACGAGGAACTGTCCGCCACCCGGCATCTCTGTACTGGGGTGTACCTGGACCGATCCTTCCGCAACCTGGTGATCCGGAAGGTCCACAACGACCCTCGGCGGAGGGTGGCACCGTCCTACGGGTTCGATCTCGTACCAGTGGTCCGACATGCCTGGCGCGCCTGGGCGCTCGATCTGGCACTGCACGTCGCCATAGTCGCCACGCTGCTGGCCGGTCTACTGACACATCAGGTGGTCTCAGTGCTCACCCTGCTGTGCGTGTTCTCGGTCTATCTTCTGGTGCTTTCGGCCGGCCGTGACCTGCTCGATCTACTTCGCCTCCGCGTCACGGACGAGGCGGAGCGATGGCGGGAGCGGCCGGAGCGGCGGGGCCGGTTCAAGGACATGGAACGCAAGGACAGAGGCAAGTTGCGCCTCAAGGTGCAGGCCGTGGCCTGTGTCGCACTCGCCGTCGGGCCACCGGTCGTGGCGAGCCGCACCGGCGATTCGCTGGGAGCGACGTTCCCAGAGACGGTTCTCCTGGCGGGAGTGATCATGTCCTGTGCCGTGGTCGTCGGCGTGCTTCGCCAGCTCCAGCTCAACGCGAACCAAAGCGCCGGGTCCCTTCGCCCCCGAACCCTTACTCGCCGGGAGAAGACGATCGACGAACAGCAGGACCATCCGTGTGTCGTCTACCGCCGGCCGCCGACCGAAAGTGACGTCGACCCGCTGGATCTCCTGACCGAGCCGCAGAAGGCGCCGTCGCCTTTTGTGGGAGCCGGCGCCCTGGTCAACCGGTGGCTGCCACCGATGACGATCCAGCTACTCCGACGAGACCTGGGTGCGACCGCGGTGGGGTTGGCGCAGCGGGAGCACAGCACGCCGCCTTTCCAAGCTCACGAGCTGGTCAACCATCTGAAGGGCGCCCTCGAGCAGCTCACCCATGACGCCGGCAACGAGGGTCTCCCCGGGCTGCGGGTGCGCGATCGCCTCTACGTCGCGGACACGGACCTCTCCGCAAACCGCCAGCTGCTCGGCGACGACCTGGCGTTCACGATCCGGCGAATCATCGACAACCCGCTGGCCCTCGCCCACCACTTCCTCGAGACCAGTGTGCCCATCGCCGGCGGCGAGTTGGTCACCACCGTGTTCATTCGCGTTTCCCTCAAGGGGCGCTGCCTGAGCCTCGACGTCGGCACGTGCGCGCTGACGAGGACGAACGAACGGTTCCACGTGGTCGACCGTTATGCCGAACACGGAATGACCGCGATCGTCCGGTCCGCCTTTCGCGCCCTGGGCAACGTGCCCAAGGACGTTTTCCATTCCTGGCACCTCCTGGAGACGCCAGGTCTACTGGCGGGCGCCGTGTGGTCCAAGAAGGACAGGACACGGAGGCCGCGGCGCGGCGTGCCGGTCGGCCCGCGGGTGGTCGTGAGAGAAGCCGTCGCCGACGGCTGGCACAGGGCTGAGCTGGACCGCACAGCGATCTACGACCACATGAAGATCATCGAACAACGCATCATCAAGGCGGCGATGGACTTTCTCGCTCAGCACGACGTCGATACCTCTGCGTTCGAGCGACAGGCGACCAACATCATCAACAGCGGGACATTGAACATGGGCGGTGTCAACACGTTCCTTAACTCGGCGCTCGGCGCCTCGGCCAAGGCCATGGTTGGAGCAGCACAGGAGATCCAGGCGGCAGCGAGGGAGAAGGCGACATGAACGGCACGACGGACAACCGCGGGGTGATCAATCTCGGTGGCACCAACACCTTCACCAACTCCGCTCTGGGCGAACAGGCCACCGTCTACGTGGGACACGACGGCCGCGAGAGCTCCTCGGCTCTGCGGCCGGATGAGTGGGACTTCGGGATCGTCACGGTCCTGCCCGCGGAGACACGAGCCGTACTGGACGTCCTCCAGCTCACCGACGACGGCTCCACCGGGCAGCGCTTCTATACGGGGCAACTCGACGTGCCCGGCGGAACCACAAAACTGGTGGCCACCCAACCCACTGGGCAGGGCCAACGCCCTATCATGGCCGCGCTGACGAACCTGCGGGACCGGTACTCCCCCGCTGTCGTCGCCCTGGTCGGCATCGGCGGGGCTATCCACGGCGACGTGGCGATCGATGACGTCGTTCTCGCCACGCGGGTGGTGTTCTACGAGAGCCGCAAGCTCCTCCCGGGTCGTATCCTCCGGCGGGGGCAGGAACTGCAGGCGCCGAACGAGATCACTCACTCGGTGAACGCGTTCTTCATCGCTGCGGACGAGCCTGCGGTTCTGCCCGGTCGCGGTGTCGCTCAGTCCTTCCGCGTGCACCACGGTGTCATCGGCTCCGGCGAGGCCGTGATTGCCGACGCCGACGACGAAATCCGCCGCTACCTCAACGACTACAACGACAAGACACTGGCGGTCGAGATGGAGGCGGGCGGGCTGAGCCAGTTCTGCCACGACACCACGACACGGTCAGGAGGCCCTCTCGGCTGGCTGGTACTCCGCGGTATCGCCGACCGCGCCGATCCGGACAAGGATGACCGCCATCACGAGACGGCCGCCGTCCATGCCGCACAAGCCCTCCGCTACCTCATCCCCTACGTCCGCCCTCAGCTGGTAGCTGGTCGGTGAGCTAAAGCCGTGGGCGGCGGCTGCGCACGAACAGGTCGGTGACCGAGGGGCCGCCGGCGAGGCACCAGACGGCGATGACCGGGTCGCAGATGGCGCAGCCCAGGGAGGAGTGCTCGGCGAAGGGGATGATGGGGTTGCCCTTGAGGTGGTGGGCCACGTCCCACGCGGTGTGCAGCAGCCACGCCACACCGATGAAGCTCCAGGAGTCGAGGCCGCGGTAGGCGCAGTAGGTGACGACGGCGGTGAAGGCGAACTCCCACGGTCCGAAGCCGCCGCCGCTGAGGTAGGCCGCGCCCGCGCCGGCGACCATCACGGCGTTGACCTGGCGGCGGTGCGGCTCGCGGAGCAGCGAGGCGAGGACGACGTAGGCGAGGCCGATCAGCAGTGGCACGAGGATGGTCATGGCGCTCCGGTGTCGGGTGTGGACCGTGGGCGCCGCCGACGCTAGGAGCTTCCGGCCGGGACCGGGAGCGGCCGGCGGGACAGGAACCGGCGGGTTCTCGCCAACCCGGGCGCGCCTACGGTGGTCCCATGCACACCGTGGCCGTCCTCGCCCTGGACGGGGTCATCCCGTTCGACCTGTCCACGCCGATCGAGGTGTTCACCCGCGTCCGGCTGACCGACGGCGCCCCCGCCTACCGCGTCCGGATCTGCGCCGCCACGCCGACCGTGGACACCGGGGCCTTCACCCTGCGGGCGCCGTGGGGGCTGGACGCCCTGGCCGACGCGGCCACGATCGTCCTGCCCGGCTGTGCCGACCCCACCGCCCCGGTGCCGGAGCCGGTGCTCGAGGCCCTGCGTCGCGCGGCGGCCGGCGGCGCCCGGATCGCCTCCCTCTGCACCGGCGCGTTCGTCCTCGCCGCCACCGGGCTGCTGGACGGCCTGCGCGCGACGACCCACTGGCGCGGCGCCGCGGCCCTCGCCCGCCGCCACCCCGCCGTCCAGGTCGACCCCGACGTGCTGTACGTGGACAACGGACAGCTGCTCACCTCGGCCGGCGCGGCCGCGGGGCTGGACCTGTGCCTGCACCTGATCCGCCGCGACCACGGTTCCGCGGTGGCCGCCGACGCCGCCCGGCTCTCGGTCATGCCGCTGGAGCGCGAGGGCGGCCAGGCGCAGTTCGTGGTGGACGACAACCCGCCCACGCCGCGGGGATCGGTCCTGGAGCCCGTACTGCGCTGGGTGAGCGACAACTGCGGCCGCGACCTGAGCCTGCACGACATCGCCGCCCACGCGGGCATGAGCACGCGCACGCTCAACCGGCACTTCCGCGAGCAGACCGGGACCACCCCGCTGCGCTGGCTCAACCGGGCCCGGGTCCGCCGCGCCCAACACCTGCTCGAGGCCACCGGCCACACCGTCGACCGCATCGCCGGCGAGGTCGGGTTCGGCTCGCCCACGGCGTTCCGCGAGCACTTCCGGCGGGTCGTCGGCACCAACCCGAACAGCTACCGGGCCGCGTTCCGCCGAGCCGTATGTTGATCTCATGCGCGTCCTGTTCGCCAGCCCCGGCTCGGTCGGCCACACCTACCCGCTGATCCCGCTCGCGGTCGCCGCCCGGGAGGCAGGGCACGAGGTGCACTTCGCGGCGGGCGAGGCCGTGCATCCGGCCCTGGCCGCGAACGCGTTGGCGCCCTTCCGCCCCGCCGACGCGTTCTACGAGATCTACGCCGAGGACCTCGAACCCGAGCTCGCCCGGCTGCGGCCCGACCTCGTCGTGCACGGGTGGGGCCTGCCCGGGGCCGCGGTGGCGGCCCAGCGGGCGGGGGTACCCCACCTCTGGCACGGTTTCGGCCGGATGTTCCCCGAGGGGATCGGCCTCGAGCGCCCCGCGGAGACACCCCGCCGCCCGCACGTCGACATCTGCCCGCCATCCCTGCAGGACGAGCGCTTCCTGACCGGCGCGGAACGGGTCGAGCTGCGCCCGGTGCCCTACTCCGAACCGGGACCGGCGGTGCCGACCGCCGACCACCCGCTCGTCTACCTGACGCTGGGAACGGCCTTCGGCACCGCCGAGCTGTTACGCACCGCCGCCGAGGCCGTGGCGGCGCTCGGCGCCAGGGTGGTCGTCACCACCGGTCGCGTGGACCCGGCCGAGCTCGGCGAGCTGCCCGGGACCGTCACCGTGCACCGGTGGGTGGCGCAGGCCGAGCTGGTCCCGCACGTCGACCTCGTCGTGCACCACGGCGGCAGCGGCACCACCCTCGGCGCTCTCGCCGCCGGCGTGCCGCAGCTGCTCCTGCCCCAGGGCGCCGACCAGTTCGCCAACACCGAGGCGCTCACCGCCGCCGGCGTCGGGCTGCACCTGCCGCCCGAGGACCAGACCGCGGACGCCATCGCCGAACGCACCGGTGCGCTGCTCGGCCGCGCCGGCCGGCCCCACCGCGACGCCGCCCGCTCGGTGGCGGCGGAGATCGCCGGGATGCCCTCCCCCGCCGAGGTCGCCCGCGCCCTGCCCGACCTGGCCGCCGACCAGCGCTAGGACGCGTCCTGGGCGGCTCGCCACTCCGGCGCCAGGACCGACCAGACCTCGACGTCGTACCGTCGCCCGCGGTGCGGGAAGTACTCGCGCAGCACCCCGTCCCTGGTCATGCCGAGGCGGCGGGCGACGGCGATGCTGGCCTCGTTCTCCGAGGAGACCAGCCACTCCACGCGGTGGATGCCCCGCTCCCGGATCGCCCAGTCGATGATCACCCGGGCCGCCCTGGTGGCCAGGCCTCGCCCCGCCGCCGCGGGCTCCAGCCAGCAACCCGCCTCGGCGTTGCCGTTCGGCACGTCCATCGTCCGGAACAGGACGCCGCCGACCAGGGTCCCGTCCACCCACGTACCCCAGATCCGCCCGGTGTCGGCCGCGGCCTTGTCCGCGTAGCCGCGGAGCAGCGCCCGGGCCGACTCGAGATCGGTGACGGCGTCGGCGAGCCCGATGAACCGGCCGACGAAATCCCGGCCCCGGTCCATGCTGGCGAGAAACTCCTCGGCCTGCCACGGCTCGAGGGAACGCAGCTCGGCGCCGTCCGCACCGAGGGAGATAGAGAACATGTCACCTTCCATGAGCTCGTCGGCCGCAGCGTACACAGCACAGGGACCGGGCCCGCCGGGTCAGGGTGGTGGCGGGTGGACGAGGCGGTGGCGGTAGGCCAGGGCGACGAGCTGGGCGCGGTCGCGGGCGCCGAGCTTGGTCATGGCGCGGCTCACGTGGGTCTTGGCCGTGGCCCGGCTGATGTGCAGGGCGGCGGAGATGTCGTCGTTGGTCATGCCGTGGGCGACGTGGGCGACGATCTCGCGTTCGCGGTCGGTGAGCTGGGCGAGGACGTCGGGGTTGGCTCGGGGCGGTTCGGCCCGGGCGGCGAGGCGAGCGGCGAGCCTGCGGGTCAGCCCCGGGGAGAGCAGGGCTTCGCCGCCGGCGATGATGCGGATGCCGTCGAGCAGCTGCCGGGGACTGGTGTTCTTGACCAGGAAGCCGCTGGCGCCGGCGTCGAGAGCGTCGATGACGTACTCGTCGTGGTCGAACGTGGTGAGGACGAGGACGTGCACGGCGGCCAGGTCGGGGTCGGCGGTGATCTGGCGCAGGGCGCTCAGGCCGTCCACGCCGGGCATCCGGATGTCCATGAGCACGACGTCGGGGCGGGTGTGGCGGGTGAGTTCGACGGCCTCGGCGCCGTCAGCGGCCTCGCCGACCACCGTCATGCCCGGTTCGGTGTCGATGAGCACGCGGAAGCCGCCGCGGACGAGGGCCTCGTCGTCGGCGATCAGAACGCGGACGGGGACGGCGGTCATGGTCGGTCCACGGGGTGGTCGGCGGTGGGCAGTTCACAGTGGACCTCGAACCCGCCCGTGGGCCGAGGGCCGGCCGTCAGCCGTCCGGACAGGGCGAGGACTCGTTGCCGCATGCCGGTGATGCCGTGCCCATCGCCGTGCCCATCGCCGTGCCCATCGCCGTGCGCATCGCCGTCCGCGGTGGCGACGCCGCGGCCGTTGTCCCGGACGTGGACGGCCAGCTGGGTGGGTTGGTAGTCCAGGTCGAGGTGGACGGTACTGGCGTCGGCGTGGCGGAGCACGTTGGTGAGGCTTTCCTGGATGATCCGGTACGCGGCGAGGTCGACCGCGGCGGGCAGCGGCCGCCGCGTGCCGCGCACGGTCAGCTCGATCTCGGGGCCGGCGGCCCTGGTGGCGTCGAGCAACGGGCCGAGCTGGGCGAGGCCGGTCGGTGGGGACGTGGGCGCGTCGGTCGGGTCGCCGGTGTGCAGCGCGACGAGGATCGACTTGATGTCGGCCAGGCCCTCGTCGCTGATCTTCTTGATGGCCGTCAGGGCTTCGACGGCCTGGCCGGGGCGTTGCTCGATGACGTGCAGGGCGACCCCGGCCTGGACGCTGATGGTGGCCATGGCGTGGCCGACGATGTCGTGGACCTCCCGGGCGATGCGCAGCCGCTGCTCGGCGGCCTGACGACGGACCTGCTCCTCGCGGGCCTCGGCCTCGCGAGCGAGCCGGCGGCCGACGGCCGCGGTGAGCTCGCGCCGGTAGTGCACGGCGATGCCGGCGAGGTAGGCGAGGAGGACGAGCTCCGGGTTGGGAGGCGGTGCGCCGACCACGGTCAGGTCGGTCGTCAGGGCGATCAGCACCATGGTCAGGGCGGTCACCGCGGCCGCGGCGAGACCCTGGCGCCAGCCCCGCCGCGCGGCGACGGTGTACAACCCGATCATCGGTACGAGCGTCACCAGCCGCCCGGGACAGCCGGCGAGCAGCCACGCGGCCGTGGCGGCGTTGAGGACGACCAGCGCCGCCAGCGGGTGGCGGCGCCGCGCCCCGAGCGCGCCGGCGAGCACGAGGCCCAGCCCCACCGTCACCAGGTCGACCGGGCGGGCGTTCGGCACCCCGGCCGGGCCCAGGCCGAGCCAGGCGGCGGTGAGCAACAGCACGGCCACCCCCGCACCCAGGGCGACGTCGGTGACCAGGGGCGGCGGTCTCCGCATCGACTCCCCTTCCGTTGCGCGTGTGTGGCCGATCCTGCCGGTAGCGGCCGGGTCCGGGCATCCGGCCGGGGACGTACGGCGCGGCGACGACGTCCGTACTACCCGGGGATGATCGTCGTCCCCGGGGTGGACCTCGGGAACGGGCCCGCTGTCCGACGCGGACGAGGCGGTGCGGCGGCGAGCATCGCCGACATGGACATCCTCGTGGGCGTGCTCAACGGTTCGGCGATCGTGCTGGTCGCGTTGTTCGGTGGCGCACTGTTCCGGTGGCGAGCGGCGCGCTGGCTGCGGTGGAGCGGGGCGGTCCTCGCGCTCGGTCAGCTCGGGGTCGCCGGCTACCTGTGGTCGTTGGACTGGCGCTTCGCCGCGGATGTCGTGCTGGTCGCCGTGCCGCCGCTGGCCGCGGCGGTGGTGCTCGCCCCGCCCGCGCGGGACCTGGCGCCCTGGCGGCGCGGGGCGGCCGGGTTCGGGGCGCTGCTGCACGGGTACGCGATCGTGAGCCCGCCGGCCCCGCCCTACCTGCCCGATGCGGGGCGCATGCTGGTGGGGCTGGCCGTGGGCGTGGGGCTGGCCTGGTTGTGGCAGCACAAGGCCTCCGGCAGGGCCGGCCGGGGCGTGCGCATCGCGCTGGGTGGCACGGCGGTCGCCGCACTGGTCGCCGCCGGGCTCGTCGCGTCGGCGGCGAGCCGGGTGCCCGCCGAGGCGAGCATGACCGACCACGGCGTCCTCGACTACGGCGGCGGGGACGCCGGCGGCGCTGAGCACGACGGTCACCACGCCGGGGTGGACATCAGCACGCTCACCGGGCCGGCGGACCGCACCCCCGACCGGCGCTTCGCTCTCGACGCGCGCGCCGCGCGGGTCACCCTGGCCTCCGGCGAGCGGGTCGACGCGTGGACGTTCAACGGCACCCTGCCGGGGCCGGAGCTGCGCGTGCGGCAGGGCGAGCTGGTCGAGGTGACGCTGACCAACGCCGACGTTCCCGCCGGGGTGACCGTCCACTGGCACGGGGTGAACGTCCCCAACGCCGAGGACGGGGTGGCCGGCCTCACCCAGGACGCGGTCCGGCCCGCCGGACGGCACGTGTACCGGTTCGTCGCCGAACAGACCGGGACCTTCTGGTATCACTCCCACCAGCAGTCCAACGACCAGGTGCGCCGCGGCCTGTTCGGCGCGCTCGTCGTCGAACCGCGCACCGCCGCGGCGGGCACCGACCTGGTCGTGCTCGCCCACGCCTGGTCCACCAGCCACGACGATCGAGACGGCTGGACCTCGGCCCTGTCGGTCGCGGCGGCGACCCCGTCCACCGGCACCGTGCGCCGCCAGGTGACACCTGGCACGCGGGTTCGGCTACGGCTGGTCAACGCCGACAACGAGCCGCGCGTCCACGCCCTGGCCGGCGCCCCGTTCCGGGTGACCGCGATCGACGGCAACGACGTGGCCGGACCAACCGACCTCACCGGGCGAGCGCTGCTCGTCGCCGGCGGCGGGCGGTACGACGTCGAGCTCACCATGCCCGCCGGGCCGGTCCAGCTCACCCTCACCCGGGACACGAACGGTCGGGGAAGCCCAGCGGTCCTGCTGTCCCCGGACGGCTTGGGCGAGCTCCGGCACGCCCCGCCGGGCGACGTCCTCGACCCGGCCGCCTACGGCTCCCCGACCGACCTCCCGTACGGAGCCGACAGCGCGTTCGACCGCACGTTCACCCTGCTGCTCGGCGAGACGATCGGCTTCTACAACGGCCGGCCGGGCCAGTGGACCACGATCAACGGCGGCGTCTACCCCGACACGCCCGTGTTGGCCGTCGCTCAGGGTGACCTGGTGAAGGTCACCATTCTCAACCGCGGCTTCGAGGACCACCCCATGCACCTGCACGGCCACCACATGCTCGTGCTCAGCCGCGACGGCCGCGCCGCCACCGGCAGTCCATGGTGGACGGACACACTCAACGTGGCGCCGGGCGAGCGCTACGAGGTCGCCTTCCGCGCCGACAACCCCGGCCTGTGGATGGACCACTGCCACAACCTCGAACACGCCGCCGAGGGGATGACCACCCACCTGATGTACCTCGGCTACCACACGCCCCATCGCGTCGGACCCGACACGGGAAACCAACCCGAGTAGCTGTCAGGCCACGGCGCCCACGATGCAGCCGAAGGCGGCCAGGCCGAGCAGTGTCCGACCGTAGTGGAACCGGCGCCACACCACCCGCAGCCGGTCGGCGCGCTCGGGCGCCTGTCCCTCCGGGAGCCGGCGGAACCGCGCGTTGATCGGCTCGGCCACGATGAGGGAGCTGACGATGATGACCCCGAGCAGCGCCACGGCGACCCAGGTGAGGGTGGCCGGGCGACCGCCCGAGTTCAGCGCGAACAACAGCGCCCCCACGGCGGTCAGCGCACCCAGGATCGGCAGCATCGGGTCGACACGGGCGAGCGAGCGCCGGAAGTCCACGGCGTACTGCTCCACCGGCATCCGGCGCCACAGGTTCGTGCGCTCGACCGCGACGACCAGGATGCCGCCGGCGAACAGCCCTCCGGAGGAGAGCATCAGCCACGCGGCGAGCTGGGTGAGCGTCATGGGCACTCCCTCGAGGTCTCCTGCCGGCCGGCGCGCCACGGGCCGCCACCCGCAGTCAAGGCGACCGGCGCTCCCCCGGCAACGGTCCACCACCTCCTCTCGACCCGACCTCCGGTGCGCGGTCAGCCGCCGAGCGGCAGGGGCAGCCGCGGGGCGAGCAGTCCACGGCGTGCCAACTCGGGTCGGACGCCCTCGCCGAACCAGTAGGCCTCCTCGAGGTGGGGGTAGCCGGAGAGGATGAACTCGTCGATGCCGAGCGCGTGGTACTCCTCGATCCGGTCGGCGACCTCTGTGTGGCTGCCGACCAGTGCGGTGCCCGCTCCCCCGCGGACCAGGCCGACACCGGCCCACAGGTTCGGGTAGATCTCCAGCGCGCGTACGCCCGCGCTCGCGTTGCCGTTGTGCAGAGCGACCATGCGCTGCTGCCCGACCGACTCGCTGGCCGCGAGCTGGCGCTGGGCGTTGCGGACCTGCTCCTCGTCCAGGGAGTCCAGCAGGTTCTGGGCCTGGGCCCAGGCCTGCGCGGAGGTGTCCCGGGAGAGCGTGTGCAGGCGGATGCCGAAGCGCACCTCCCGCCCGGCCCGCTCGGCGAGCTCGCGCACCGCCGCGATCTTCGCCGCCACCTGGTCCGGCGGTTCACCCCAGGTGAGGTAGACGTCGGCGTGGCTGGCGGCGACCGGCAGCGCGGCGGCCGAGGACCCTCCGAAGTAGACGGCGGGTACCGGGTCCGGCGGGGCGAGCATCGTGGCGCCCTCGACCCGCAGGTGCTCGCCGTGGTGGGTGAACGGCTGCCCCGACCAGACGCCGCGCAGGATCGCGAGGAACTCGTCGGTCCTGGCGTAGCGGGCGTCGTGGTCGTGCCAGTCGCCGAACCGGCGCTGCTCCACGGCGTCGCCGCCGGTCACGATGTTGAGCAGGAGCCGGCCGCCGGAGATGCGCTGGTAGGTCCCGGCCATCTGGGCGGCCAGGGTCGGGGAGATCACCCCTGGCCGGAACGCGACCAGGAACTTCAGCCTGGTGGTCTCGCGGATGAGGGCGGCGGTGGTGAGCCAGGCGTCCTCACACCAGGTGCCGGTGGGGGTGAGCACCCCCTCGAACTCGAGTCGCTCGGCGGCCCTGGCGACCAGGGCGAGGTAGTCGATGTCGGCGTCGCGCGCGGCGGCCGGGCCCAGCGAGCGGTTGGCGTGGAACCGCTCGACGATCGTGCGCCCGTCGCCCGAGGTGGGCAGGAACCAGTGCAGGTGGAGGCTCATCGGCTGCTGTCCTTGATCTTCTCGAGGTCGTCGGTGAAGCGCCTGTCGACGAAGCGGGCGAAGTCGACCCGGCCGGGGAGCACCCCGTCGTCGGTGAAGGCGTCGGCGAGGTCCTGCTCGGAGCCGACGACCTCGTCGTCCAGGGGGACCGGCACGTCGGGTCCGCGCTCCACGGCCCTGCTGGCGACCTCGACCGCGAGCCCTGTCTCCGCTGCCCAGGACCGGGCCCACTGCTCCCGGTGTGCGTCGGCCCAGAGCTCCGCCCTGGCGTGCCGGGTGACGTAGTCGAGGATGGCCGCGTTGCGACCGGCGTCGGCCAGGGCGTCGGTGCCGGCCACGATGAACGTGTAGCCGTTGGCGGTACCGGTGCCGTCGGCCAGGACCCTGGCATCGGCCTCGAGCTCGGCCTGGGCGCTGTAGGGGTCCCAGACGGCCCAGGCGTCGACCTGTCCCTGGGTGAACGCGCCGTAGGCGTCGGCCGGCTGAAGAAAGGACAGCTTGACGTCCTTGGTGGACAGTCCGGCACGGCGCAGCGTGTAGAGGATCTGCCCGTGCGCCGAGCTGCCCTTCGCGACCGCGACCGTCCTGCCGCGCAACTCGCCCACCTCCCGCAGGGGCGAGTCCGCGGGCACCAGCAGCGTGTCGCCCGCGGTACTGCCCTGGGAGCTGGCGACAACGGCGATCCTGGCGTTGGCCGCGGCCGCGAAGATCGGCGGCGTGTTGCCGACCCGGCCCAGGTCGATCCCGCCGGCCGAGGCTGCCTCCAGCAGCGGCGGGCCGGAGGTGAACGTGGACCACTCGATGCGGTACGGCACGTCGTCCAGCAGCCCAGCGGCGGTCAGCAGTGCCTGGGAGCCGCCCTTCTGGTCGCCGACCCGCAGCGTCACCGAGGCCAGCTCCTCACGGCTGACCGGCGGCGGCTCGGCTGTCGAGGCGGGCTGTGACTGTCCGCACGCCGCGAGGAGGAGGACGGCCGTGAGGAGGGCGAACGGCTTAGCTACGCGCATGGTCGGTGACTCCCAGGTCGGCGAGTACGTGGGCGCGCAGGTCGATGTGGTCGGCCAGGCGCCGGGGACGGGGGGTGTCGAGCACGTGTTCGGCGGTGATCCGCCCGCCGTCGAGGACGAGTACGCGGTCGGCGAGCAGGAGTGCCTCGTCGACGTCGTGGGTGACCAGCAACACGCTGGGCCGGTGCCGCTGCCAGAGGTCCTCGACCAGGCGGTGCATGGCGAGCCGGGTCAGCGCGTCCAGCGCGCCGAACGGCTCGTCGAGCAGCAGCAGGTCCGGTTCGCGGACCAGTGCCCTGGCCAGCGAGAGGCGCTGGGCCTCGCCGCCGGACAGGGTGCGCGGCCAGGCGTCGGCGTGGTCGGCGAGACGCACCTCGTCCAGCGCACGCTCGGCCAGCGCGCGGTCCCGGGAGTGGTTCCGGCCGTCCCGGCGCAGGCCCAACACGACGTTGCGCCACACCGACCGCCAGGGCAGCAGCCGTGGCTGCTGGAAGGCGACCGAGACCGTTCCGCGCACCTCGGCCGAACCGGTCGTCTCCGGGTCCAGGTTGGCCAGGATGCGCAGCAGGGTGGACTTGCCCGAGCCGCTCCGGCCCAGCAGTGCGACGAACTCGCCGGTACCGATGTCGAGATCGAGTCCGGAAAGGACCGTGCGTGTGCCGAACCTCCTGGTGAGGTCCCGAACCTCGACGGTCAGCGTGCGCGCCATCGCAGTGCCCTCCGTTCCAGTAGGCGAACCAGGGCGTCGGTAACCAGGCCGAGTACCGCGTAGACGACCAGTCCGACGACGATCACGTCCGTGCGGAGGAACTCGCGCGCGTTGTTGATCAGGTAGCCGAGGCCGGCGTCGGCGTTGACCGTCTCCCCCACGATCAGCGCCAGCCACGCGATGCCGAGCGACTGCCGCAGGCCGACCAGGGTCTGCGGCACGGCGGCGGGCAGGACGACGTGCCACAGGCGTTCGGCGCGGCTGTACCCGAGCGCGGTCGTGGCCTCGATCAGGTGATCGTCGACGTTCCGGATACCGGAGTGCACGTTCAGGTAGAGCGGGAACGCCACCCCGAGCGCCACAAGGATGATCTTCGGCTCCTCCCCGATGCCGAACCACAGGATCAGCAGCGGGATCAGCCCCAGGAACGGGAGCGTGCGGAGCATCTGCACGGGCGGATCGATCAACACGTTTGCCCACGTGGACAGTCCGGCGAGGATGCCCAGCAGCAGGGCGATCGTGGCGCCGAAGAGGAAGCCGGTACCGACCCGCGTGATCGACACCGCGAACGCCGAGCCGAGCTCGCCGCTGCGGACGAGGTCGAGTCCGGCATGCAGCACCGTCCACGGCGAGCTCAACTTCTCCGGCGGCAGCAGGCCGGTCGCGCTGGCGACCTGCCAGAGCAGCACCAGGCCGACCGGGCTGACCCAGCGGCGAAGATCCGGCAGCCGCCAGCGCCGGCTTCTCGGCGCCAGCCGGCCACGTTCGTCTGAAGTGGACACAGTGGTGCCCAGGGTCGAGATGGACACGGATTTCTCCTGGCAGGATCAGGGGAACAGAAGAGTTCGGCCGTGACGTGAACTGGCGGCGGGAGACCGCACCGCTCTCAGGCGCCGGCCGGACAGGTGCAGGCGGCCACGCGGACGAAGTCCACATGACGGCGCCGAGTCAGCAACAGGACGGTACCCACAGCACTATCGGTACCCGGCGCGCTCGGGTCGGGTCAACGAGCGCGTCCCCGCGTCCACAGCATGGGAAGGGTTGGTCCGGTCGGATGATTGCCCTCATCGCCCGAAGACCGGATGATAGTGAATTATTTTCGTATTGCTCGGGAGGTTCACATGCGTCGCCGGGTCGTCTCCGTCTCCGCCGCCACCGTCCTCGTCGCCGGCGCCCTGGTGGGTGCCGCCGCCCCGGCGCAGGCAGCCGCCTGCCGGCGCGGCTGGGAGTGCGTGACCACCTACTACGACGACTCCGCGCACACCAACGTGGTGGGCGGCAAGGTCGAGTTCTGCGAGGGCGGCTCCAACTCCTGGGGCACCCGCACCGGCTACATCGAGTTCGACCAGTACCAGTGCTGACCGCGTGATCTTCATCAGCAGTTCACCGCTCGGGTGCCGGCCGGGCTACCGACCGGCACCCGGGCGGCGGATGCTCCGCGGTACATGCGGATCGTGCAGTTGGCGAACTTCTACAGCCCCACCTCGGGCGGGCTTCGTACCGTCGTGGACACCCTGGGCCGCGGGTATGCGACCCGGGGACATGAACGGGTCCTGGTCGTGCCCGGCGACCGTGCCCGGCGCCGGCGCACCGCCGGCGGGTGGTTGATCACCGTGCCCGGCGTGCCGGTCGGCGGCGGCTACCGGGTGATGCCGCGGTCGGGCCCGGTGCTGCGGCTGCTCGACGACCTCGCCGTCGGCCCCGTGTCGATCGAGGTGTCCGACAAGACCACGCTGCTGACCGCCGGCGAGTGGGCCCGTCGGCGGGGCGTGCGGACCGTGCTGTTCTCCCACGAGCGGTTGGACCGGTGGATCGCGGCGCGGCTGCCCCGGCTCGAGGCGCTGGGCGGGTCCCTGTTCGCCCGCGCCGTGCACGGCTGGAACAGGGGCATCGCCTCGCGGTTCGACACCGTCGTGGTGACCAGCGACTACGCCGAACGGGAGTTCGCCGGGCTGGACGTGTCCCTGCGCCGGGTCCCCCTGGGGGTGGACCTGGCCACGTTCCGGCCCGCACGGGCCGCGCGGGCGCGAACCGGCCCCGTACGCCTGGTCTACGCCGGCCGGCTGTCCCCGGAGAAGAACCCGGCGGCGGCGGTCGGCGCCGTTCGGGAGCTGCTTTCCGCCGGCACCCGGGTACGGCTGGACGTCTACGGCGAGGGCCCCGAGCGCGTGCGGCTGGCCCGGCAGGCGCGGGACCTGCCGGTGGTGTTCCACGGTCACGTCGGCGACCGCGCGGCACTGGCCGCCGCCCTGGCGCGGGCCGACGTGGCCTTCGCGCCGAGTGTCGCCGAGACCTTCGGCCTGTCCATCCTGGAAGCCATGGCCTGCGGCACTCCCGTGGTCACGTCGGTGACCGGCGGCGCGCCCGAACTGCTGTCCCCCGGCGCCGGGGTGGCCGTCCCGGCGACGCCGGCGGGCCTCGCGGCCGGGGTGGCCGAAGTCCTGTCCTGGCCGGTGGCCGTCCGCCGTGCCGCGGCCCGTGAACGCGCCGAGCGCTTCCCCTGGTCGAGGACCATCGAGGCCATGCTCGCCCTGCACACGTCATCGGCGTCCTGACCGTCCTGACCGTGTGCGAGACTCCCCTCATGCGCCTACGGCGGTTCGTCTCCCTGGACCCCGACGGGATGGCCGACGGATGGCTGTACGTGATCGTGGCGGCCCCGACGGGAGTTGTCCACCAACACCAGTACGGGGGCACGGCCTGCCGGCAGGGCCAGCTCGAGGGCTACCTCGTCCCGGTTCCCGCCGCCGAGGGCCTGGACGCACTGCGCGCGCTGTTCGAGCAGGACTTCGACAGCGTGGGCACCTGGAACCGCCGGTGGCGGGACGAGGAACGGGACGCGTTGACCCGGATCGTCCGCGGCGTCTCGTACTGGGCGTCCGACGGGCACGGCGAGGAGCGGCACGACCTCCGACTGGACGAGAGCCGTATGGCCGAGGTAGACGAGGCGTGGGTACCGGTTCTCACACCGGACGGTCCCGGCGTGCTGGTCTGGCCCAACTCCGACTGAGCGCCGCCGCGGGTCGGAGCAGGGCAGCCAGCGCATAGGGCACCAGATCCCCGCCTCGGCGGCAGAGCCACGGGATCCCCTTGCACACGAGCCAGATCCAGTGGGCGAGGGGACCGGTGGCGCGGCCGCCGGCGCAGTCAAGCGACACCTCCGCCGCGGCCAGGCCGCTCTCGGCGATCCGGGCGGCCAGGGCGCGGGCCAGCATGCGGTGCCCGAGCTCGGAGGGGTGCAGCCGGTCCACGGCCCAGGCCGCCGGATGGTAGATCTCGGGCAGGGCGCCCAGGTCCACGAGCGCGATGCGGTTGCGGGTCGCGACCTCGTCCAGGACCGCGTTGAGCGCGGCGATCCGCGCCGCGAGCGCCCGGCGCAGCGGGCCCGGCAGCGGGAAGACCCGGTGGTGCTCGTGGTACCGGACGGTGACGACCATCGTCCCGACCGCCCGCAGCGCCGCGACGACGTGGTCGAGGTCGGCGTCCAACCTCGCCGGGTCGAAGTCCGAGCGCATGGTGTCGTTCATGCCCACCACCAGGACCGCGACGTCCGGCCGGAGATGGAGCGCCCGGGGCAGCTGAACCTCGCGCAGCCCGCTCACCCGGGAGCCGCTGACCGCCAGGTTGGCCAGCCGCGGCCCGCCGAGCGCCTCGGCGAGCAGTGGCGCGAACCCGCGCCACCCGCCGTCCAGCGCGGGGTCCCCGATCCCCACGCCCACGGAGTCCCCCAACACCGCGACGACCCCCACCGCCCGCCCCAAACCGGCTTCCGGAACCGCGTCAACCAGCACGGACGCACTGTCCCCCATCGATCCACACACCCGATGAGAACGCGGTTAGCACCTGGCGAAGGATCGGCGAACTCGCGCCACCGAGAGTCCTTTGAGGACAGAACTACCCGGCTGGCGGGCCGCCCGTGCGGCTGGCACAGTCCTCGCCATGAGGGTGGACGACCTGCCGGGGTGGCTGCCGGCGTGGTGCGTGGACCAGCTGGGGGACGAGCCGGTCGCCGTGCTGTTCGAGCGACGGTCGATTTCCGCGGTGGTCGGGCTGCGGCTGGCCGGTGGACGCGACGTCGTGGTCAAGGCGCGGGAGGACGACGGCCGGGCGGAGTCGTGCGTCCTCGCCCAGACGCGGCTGGCCGAGCGTGGCTTCCCGTGCGCCCGGCCGCTCACGCCGGTCGTCGGCGTCGGTGCGCTGGCCGTGCACGCCGAGGAGTCCCGCCCCGGCGGCGAGCTGCTGCACGGCGACTCGCCCCACGTCGCCGTGCGCTACGCGGCGGTGTTCGCCCGGCTCATGGCCGAGCTGACCGACGTGACGGTCGCGCCGCCGCTGCCGAACCCGCGCTGGGCGCGCTGGGACCACGGCGACCCCGGCCTCTGGCCGGCCGTGCGGGTTCTCGACGAGCGGGACCAGAGCGCGGTACCCCCGTTCGTCCTCGAGACCGCCGAGCGCGCACGCGGCCGGCTGCTGGCAGCCGACCTGCCGTGCGTGTTGGGCCACGCCGACTTCGAGGCGCAGAACCTCCGCTGGCGCGACGGGGAGGTGTGGGCCGTGCACGACTGGGACAGCCTCGCCTGGCAGCCGGAGGCGGCCCTGGTGGGCGCCGCGTCCGGGACGTTCGTCAGCGTGTCGCCGCCGACCCTCGCGCCGGTCGAGAGCTCCGCCGCGTTCCTGGCGGCATACCAGGAGCTCCGGGGGCGGGTCCTCAGCACGGAGGAGCAGGAGATCGCCTGGGCGGCGAGCCTGTGGCCGGCCCTGCACAACGCCCGGTGGGAGGCCCTGCACGGGGACCCGCCGGTGTGCGGTGAGGCCGTCCGCGCCCAGGCCGCCGAACGCCTCCGTCTGGCGAACGCCTGACCCGGACGTTCAACGCTCCTCAGTAGACGGATTGCGCCGGGCGCGGTTGGCCGCCGAGAGGTCGTCGGCGGTCACCAGGCGTACCTCGGCGGCGCGGCGACCGACGGCGAAGCGGACGTTGCGGACCTGGCGGTCGGTACCTGCGCGGAACGGGTCCTCGTGGGGACCGAACGCGACGGCGGACACCTTGCGGATCGCCTCGTCGACTCGCTGGGGGCGCTCGAGGTTCCAGGCGTAGCCGCGCCAGGACAGCACGCGCTCGTAGATCTCGCGGTTGGTGGGCGGGCGGGGGTAGTCGTCCGCGCCGCTGAGCCATGGCTCGGCCAGTGCCAGCGCCACGAACCACTCCCGGCCGTGCGGCACGAGCCCCGGGGCGTCCTTGGTGGGCGCGGCGTCGCGGTCGAGCAGGGCCGGCAGCGGGATCGGTCGCGTCGTGGTCTCGTCGACGCGGGTCACGTCCATGGCCAGCAGCAGGTCCGCATGCCCGGCGCCGACCTGCTTGCCGCGCAACACCAGCAGCTGGTTCTCGCCGTCGTCGAGCTGGGCCGAGACACCCTCGGTCAGGATGACCCGGCGGGCTCCGCCGGGAGCGTCGAACATGCTCGACAGCTGGGCCGCGGGGTTGCCGCGCCAGCGCAGGCGGACGGTCTCGTCGCCGACGACGACCTCGCCCAGCAGCCGGGAGACGTGCTCGGCGCAGTCGGGCAGCGGGTAGGGGCTGAACCGCAGCTGCGTCTCGGGCCGGCCCTCCGGCACCTGCGGGGCGCGACCGACGAGCAGCGTCTCACCGGAACCGAGCACCACGGCCGGGGCACCCGACCCCCGAACCATGACCCGCAGCACGGACGAAGTCTAGAGCAGGATCATTCCGTGACCCGAAAGCTGTCACGGATCGCGCTCAGGACGTCCAGGTTGTCCTTCCAGAGCCGCTCGGTCTCGGCCGGGTCGTCGCTCTGCGCGGCCAGCGTGAGGATGTAGGTCCGGCCGTTCCCGGTGACCACATGCAACATCTCGTGCAGGTCGAGCTCGCCCTGGTCGCTGACGTGGTAGCTGACCTCCAGCTCCGCGCTGGTCAGGCCGCGCGGCGCGGGCCGCTCCTCGAGCCGGATCTTCCGGTAGTTCGTGATGAAGTCCATTGTGAACTCGCCTTGCTCGAACCCCCTGAGCACGCCGAGCGCCCCGCCCCGCTCACCCTGGTCCCACCATTCCAGGTGCGCCAGCACGGTCTGCGCGCCGTGCGGGTCCTGCACCCAGAAGATGTCCTGGCCGGAGGCGTCCTTGAACCAGCCCTCCGGGGTGGCGATCGTGAACCCGTCACCGCTGTGCGCGGTGAACCCCGGCGCCGCCGAGACCGTCGGCCCGGTGCCGGTGCTGGTGGTCGGGCCGGCCGTGCGGTCACCGTCGCCGCCGGACCGCAGGACCAGCAGCACCGTCGTCGCGGCGACGAGGACGAGCACGACGAACAGCACGGCGATCCGCCGGCTGGGCCGCCGCCCGCGCGGGGCCGCCGGGACCGGCCCGTCCACCGGCCTGGTCGGGTCCTGCGGCTCGGGTCTGCCGACCGCTCGGGCCAGCAGCGACGCCGCCGCCGCGGCGGTGGGGCGCTGACGGGGATCCTTGTCCAGCAACGCGGACAGCACCGGCCAGAGGCGAGGTGCCTGCGGTAGCCGGGGCGGGGTGAACGTGAGCACGGCCGCCAACGTCGCCTGCGTGTCCGAACGCTGGAACGGCGACTCGCCCCGCAACGCGGCGCAGAGGGTGACGCCGAGGGACCACAGGTCGGTCGCCGGGGTGGCCGGCTCGCCGTTGACCCGCTCCGGGGCGAGGTACTCCGGTGAGCCGAGAACCGCGTCGCTGACCGTGGTGTCGCTGCTCACCGCCGCGATCCCGAAGTCGGTGAGCACGACCCGGTCCCCGTCGAGCAGGATGTTGGCCGGCTTGATGTCGCGGTGCACGACGCCGTGCGCGTGGGCGACCGCGAGCGCTTCGAGCACCCGCGTCCCGAGCTCGGCGACGCGCTCCTCGGACAGCGGCCCCTCGGTGCGGAGCAGGTCGGCGAGCGACGGGCCCTCGATCAGCTCCATCACGATCAGCGGACGCCCGTCGGCGACCACGACGTCGTGGACGGCGACGACCCCGGTATGCCGCAGCCGCGCCGCGGCACGGGCTTCCCGCAGGATCTGCTGGGTCTGGTAGTCGCCGTCGACACCGACCCGGACGTGCAGCTCCTTGACCGCGACGTCGCGGCGCAGGAGCTCGTCGTGGGCCCGCCACACCACGCCCATGCCGCCCTGGCCGAGGCGGGTGAGCAACCGGTAGCGATCAGCGACCACTGTCACGCCCCGAAACCTATCCGCCACGGGGGTGTGAGGGAAATTCGGATCCACCGGCGGAACGCCGCGGATCCGAACCCGCCGGTCAGGCGGACGCGGGGGGCGAGAGGGCCCAGGCGGGCGGGGTCGTCGTGCGCAGGTCGGCGGCGCGGGCGTGGCCCTCGAACAGCTCCACGCGCGACGCGCGAGCGCAGATCTCGCCCAGTCGGGCGCTGGAAGCCGCGTCGGTGACCTCCTGGTAGGTCACCGTCTTCAGGTACTTGCCCACCCAGAGACCGCCGGTGTAGCGCGCCGCGCCCCGCGTCGGCAGGACGTGGTTGGTGCCGATCACCTTGTCGCCGAAGGAGACGCAGGTACCCGCGCCCAGGAACAGCGCGCCGTAGTCGCGCATCGCCGTCAGGGCCTCCCGGGGGTCGGCGGTGAGCACCTCGACGTGCTCGAAGGCGTAGGAGTCGGCGACCTCGTAGGCCTCGGCGAGCGAGTCCACCACCACGACCTGGCCGTGGTCTCGCCACGCGGGCTCGGCCATGTCCCGGGTGGGCATCCCGGGCAGCAGCCGGTCGATGTGCGCTATCGCCTCGCGGGCGAGGTCCGCGGAGGTCGTCACGAGCACGGCGGGGCTGTCCGGGCCGTGCTCGGCCTGGCTGAGCAGGTCGACGGCCACCGTGAACGGGTCGGCGGTCTCGTCGGCGATCACGAGGATCTCCGTGGGACCGGCGAACAGGTCGATGCCCACCTCGCCGAACAGCTGTCGCTTGGCTTCGGCCACATAGGCGTTCCCCGGCCCGGCCAGCATGTTCACCGGGTCGATCGTCTCGGTGCCGTACGCCAGCGCGGCGACCGCCTGCACCCCGCCGAACAGGTAGATCTCGTCGGCACCGGCCAGGTGCATGGCCGCCACGGTCGCCGCCGGCACCTCGCCGCGGATCGGTGGCGTGCACGCGGCCACCCGGGGCACGCCGGCCACCTTCGCCGTCACGATCGTCATGTGCGCCGAGGCCACCAGCGGGTAGCGGCCGCCCGGCACGTAGGCCGCGGTGGCCGCGACCGGGAGGTGCCGCTGGCCCAGCCGAACCCCGGGCAGGGTCTCCACCTCGACGTCTCGCAGGGAGTCGCGCTGGTGTCGGGCGAACTCGCGCACCTGGCCCTGGGCGAACTCGATGTCGGCGATGACCTGGTCCGGCACCCCGGCCACGATCTTCTCGACCTCCTGCGCCGAGAGCCGGAACGACTCCGGGGACCAGGAGTCGAACTTCTCCGAGTACTCGCGCAGCGCCGCGTCACCGCGCTCCCGGACCTCGGCGAGGATCCGCTCGACTGTCTCCCGGACCTGGTGCCCACCGGCGACCGACGCGGCCGATGCGCCGACCGGGGCCTTGATGACCTGCATGGCTCCACCTCACGTGAAACAGCGTTCCATGTCAATAAGAGATCAGTACCGCGCGGAGACCGGCCACTCGTCGAGCACCTCGGTGCCCCGGACGGCGTACACGCGGCTCCACATGTTCGTCGTGCCACAGGCGTGGTTGGGCACGACGCGCAGCAGGTCGCCGACCGCGATCCCGCCCTCGTGGTTCAGAAACCCGTGCTCCTCGTTGGCCTCGCCGAACACCACACCCCGAAGTGGCCGTCCCGACACGTCCACGACGACACCCACCGAGCCGGCGGCGGCGATCGTGTCGGAGCTCATCGCCTTGACCCCGGCGTCGATGATCGCCCGGCCGGGCCGCTCGGCGGAGGCCACCCGGGTGAGCACGCTCAGCGCGCACTCCTCGAGCGTGCAGCTGCCGAGCCGCACCTGGTTGGCGTCGTAGTAGACGTAGGTACCGGGACGGGCCTCGGTGACGCCCGCGGCGAACGGCGCGGAGGTCGCGCCCGGGGTCGAGCCGACCGACACCACGTCGACCGCGTGGCCGGCGTCGCGCAGTGCGCCCGCCACGCCCGCGAGCACCGCGCCTGCGGCCCCGCCGGCCAGCTCCAGCGCCGCCCGGTCGGGGGCGGCGGCGATGTGGCCCTCGTGGGTGAGCACCCCGCGCAGCGCCAGCCCCGGCAGGGCGGCGATCTCGGCGGCCGTGGCCGGGGCGCGGTCCGGCTCGACCCCGAGCCGCGCGTGGCCGGTGTTCACCTCGAGCACGAACGGGACGGTCACGCCGGCAGCGGAGGCCGCCTCGGCGAGCGGCCGCGCCGCCGCCACCGAGTCCAGTGCCACGGTCAGTCCGCCGCCGCGCGCCGCGTCCACCGCGAACTCGACCTTGCGCGGACCGATCGGGACGTTGGCCCACAACAGGTCCGGCACGCCCCGCTCGCGGAGCCAGGCCACCTCCGCGGCGGTCGAGCAGGTCATCCCGACCGCGCCCGCCGCGAGCTGACGGCGCGCGACCTCCCAGCACTTGGAGGTCTTCACGTGCGGCCGCAGCGCGACCCCCGTCCCCGCGAAGGACGTCGCCATCGCGGCGACATTGCGGTCCAACCGGTCCACGTCGACGAGCAGGGCGGGCGTGGCCAGCTCGGCGAGATCCATCAGGCCAACCCCAACGCCACGCGGGGATCCCCGTCGACCAGCCAGTCGATGGTCTCCGGAGCGATCGCCGGCAGGCCGGTCGGGCGCATCGCGGCCAGCTCGCGCAGCCCGGCGACCGCCTCCGCCGGGGTCCACATCGGATAGTCCGACCCGAACAGCAGCTTCGGTACGACGTCCCACTCCTGGGCGCGGGCCAGCGCCATGAAGCCGTCGAGCGGGCGCGCCCACGCCGCCGACACGTCGCCGAACACGTTGCGGTTCTTGCGGAGCACGACGACCGTCTCCCGCTGCCAGGGGTGGCCGAGGTGGGCGATGATCTGGCGCAGGTCCGGGTGGCGCCGGGCGACGTCGTCGACCAGCAGCGGCTCGCTGAGGTCGAGCCGGCCTTCCGGGCTGGGGGTGGCGCCCATGTGCCAGAGCACGATCAGGCCCGCCTCGGTCGCGGCCCGGAAGAACTCGTCGTGGGCGGTGTCGCGCGGGTCGAAGTGCGCGAGCACCGGGTAGAGCTTGATGCCGCGCAGTCCTCGTGCGATCCCGTCGGCGAGCTGGTCCAGCACGTCGTCGTCGCTCAGGTCCAGGGCCATGAAGCCGATCGTGTTGGTCTCGGTCGCGGCGCAGAACCCCTCGACGAACTCGTTGGGGGTGATCACCCCGGCCCGGGTCGCCCGCATGCCGAACACGAACGCGAGGTCCACGCCGGCGGCGGCCATGACCTCGTCGTACTGCTCCGGGGTCCGGTCGGCGTACTCGTGGCCGTACACCGGCTGCCAGTTCCGGTGCCACTCGCAACCCCAGTGCTCGGCGAGGTGGCAGTGGGTGTGGACGTCGATCATCGCGCTCCTCGGTCTCAGGTCCGCAGTACGTGTCCGGCCAGGGCGCCGGTGTGGTCGCCGCCCTCGACCGCGACCGACCCGTTCACCAGCACCAGGTCGACGCCGGCGGCGAACTGGTGCGGCAGGGTGAACGTCGCCCGGTCGGCGAGCCGCTCCGGGTCGAGCACGACGACGTCGGCCGGGGCGCCGGGTGCCAGCACGCCCCGGTCGGTCAGCCCGACCCGCTCGGCCGGCGCCGAGGTGCACCGTCGGACCGCTTCGGGCAGGTCGTGGGCGTAGCGGGTCAGGTAGCGCGGGAAGCAGCCGTAGCTGCGTGGGTGCGGCATGCCCGCGCCGGTCACCCCGGCCGGGTCCAGCGCGAGCCCGTCGGAGGCGACGACGGCCGCCGGATGGGCGAGCACCGCGCGCAGGTCGTCCTCGCTGCGCCCGCCCGCGGTCATCATCACCCCGGTTCCGAGCTCGGCGAGCAGGTCGAGTACCACCTCGTCCCCCGGGATGCCCAGCTCGTCGGCCAGCTCGGCCACGCTGCGCCCGACGGCCGGGTCGGGCTCGGGGCGGGCCGTCCAGCTGACCATGATCTCGTCCCAGGTGGTCGGCCGGTCCAGCCAGGCCGTCCGGACCCGGCCGCGCACGTCCGGGTCGCGCAGGCGGGGCACCCAGGTCGCCGGGCCCCCGTCCTGCGCCCAGGCCGGCAGCAGCTGGGCCAGCGGCGCGTTGCCGTGCAGGTAGGGGTAGATGTCCACGCCGACCGAGAAGCCGTCGGCGTTCGCCTCGTCCACCAGGTCCAGCGCACGGCGCACCGAGCCCCAGTTGCGCCGGCCGACCGAGACCAGGTGGGAGATCTGGGTCCGGCACCCGGTCCCTCTGGCGACCCGCACGGCCTGCTCGACCGAGGCGACAAGGCCGTCCTCGTAGCTGCGCACGTGCCAGGTGAAGACCTTGCCGGCGGCCGCGACGACCGAGGCGAGCGCCAGCAGCTCGTCCTCGCGCACGAACGGCAGCGGCGCGTAGACCAGACCGGTCGACAGACCGACCGCACCGCCGTCCAGGGCGTCGCGCAGCAGACCGCCCATGGCGTCGAGATCGGCGGCGCTGGCCGGCCGGTCGGCGAAGCCGCAGACCCGGGCGTGCAGCACGAGGTGCCCGACGAGGGCGGCGACGTTCACCCCGGGACGCGCCGCCTCGACGGCGTCCAGGTAGCCGGGGAGGTCCCGCCAGCTCCACTCGACCGACGGGTCCAGGTCGAGGTAGCTGACCGCGGCCCGCAGGTCGGGCTGCTCGGGCGCGGTGACGCCGAGGCCGCAGTTGCCCACGACCTCGGTCGTGACCCCCTGGTGGACCTTGCTCAGCGCGCGCGGGTCGGACAGCAGCGTCAGGTCCGAGTGGGTGTGGATGTCGACGAACCCCGGGCAGACCACGCGGCCGGTGACGTCCACCCGCCGCGCGTCAGCGGGCGGCTCGCCGCCGATCGCCCGCACCAGGCCGTCGCGGAGGTGTACCGAGGCGTGCCGGCCCGGTGCGCCGGTGCCGTCCACGACCAGTCCCCCGGTCAGCACCAGGTCCGGAACGTGATTCCCTGTGGTCATGATTGAACGCTTCCATCCCGCGAGCTTCCCCGCTCCGGCAGTACCGCTGTCCCACGCGACCCGCGCCGGCGACTTCGTGTTCGTCTCGGGCCAGGTCGCCACCGACGCCGAGGCCAAGGTCTACATCGGCGACTTCACCCGGGAGGTGGAGAGCGTCCTCGACAACGTCGAGGCCGTCCTCGCCGCCGCGGGCGCACGCCGCGACCAGATCGTCAAGGTCGGCGCGTTCCTGTCCAACGCGGCGCTGTTCGCGCCGTTCAACGAGGTCTACGCGCGCCGGTTCGGCGACGCCCCACCGGCGAGGACGACCGTGTGCGTCGACTTCGGACACCCGGACGTCCGGGTCGAGATCGAGGCGATCGCCTACGTCGGCTGAGGGCGTCATGCGCCGGCCGGCCGCAGCGAACGGTGCACGATCCGCAGTGCGGTCGTGAAGTCCGGGTCGGCCGGCATCGCCTTCGCCACGTCGTCCAGTACGGACACGTACTCGTGCTGCTTGGCGGGCGTGAACTCGCCGGCCGGCCCCGACACGCTCACCGCCGCGAGGCACTCCCCGCCGACGCGGACCGGGACCGCGACGCAGCGCAGCCCGTTGCTGCGCTCGTTGTCGTCCAGCGCGTAGCCGCGGCGGGCCGTCTTGCGCAGGTCACGGCGCAGGTCGGCACCGGAGGTGATCGTGTGCTCGGTGAACGGCTCGAACGGCTCGGCTGGCACGGTACGGGCCAGCTGCTCCTCGGACAGGTCGGACAGCAGCACCTTGCCCAGGCCCGTGCAGTACGTGTGGTCGCGCGAGCCGACGGCGGTGGTGAACCGAAGCGGCCGGTCCGGTTCGGCGACACAGATGTGCAGCACCTGGTCGCCGTCCAGCACCCCCAGGTTGGCCGTCTGTCCGGTCCGCTCGGCGACCGGTTTCAGGTACGCCTGGGCGACCACCGTGAGATCCAGTGTGGACACGTACGAGCTGGCGAGGCGGTGCACCTTGTGACCCAGCCGGTAGGAGGGCCGCTCGTCGATGCGCACCACGTACTCCATCTCGGACAGCACGGCGAGCAGGCGGACGAGCGTGCTCTTGGGCAGCGCCGTCGACTCGCTGAAGTCGATGAGCGTGAGCGGCTCGGACGCGGCGGCCAGCATCTCGAGCAGCGCGAGGCCGCGCGCCAGCGCGTTCGCGTGGTAGTTCGCCGAGGCCGGCTTCGAGTCGTCGACAGAGGCCTGGCGAGTGGTACGGGCCATGAAACGCTCCTACGCTGCAGAGATCTCGGGGAAGTGGCACGCACTCGGATGCCCGACGCCGAGCCGGTCGGCCAGCGCGGGTGCCTCCTGCGCGCAGACATCCTGCGCCTTCCAGCACCGCGTGCGGAACCGGCACCCGCTGGGCGGGTCGCTCGGGCTCGGTACGTCGCCGGTCAACGTGATCCGCTGCCGCCGCTCCCGGCCGACCGGGTCGGGCACCGGGATGGCCGACAGGAGGGCCTGCGTGTACGGGTGGGTCGGTCGGGTGAAGATGTCGGCCCTGGTTCCCGTCTCGACGATCGCTCCCAGGTACATCACGGCGACGCGGTGGGAGATGTGCCGGACCACCGACAGGTTGTGCGAGATGAACAGGTAGGCCAGGCCCAACCGCTCCTGCAGGCCGCGCAGCTGGTTGATCACCTGCGCCTGCACGGACACGTCCAGCGCGCTGACCGGCTCGTCCAGCACGATCAGCCTCGGCTCCAGGGCCAGTGCCCTGGCGATACCGACCCGCTGGCGCTGGCCGCCGGAGAACTCGTGGGCGTAGCGGCGGGCGTGCTCGGGACGCAGACCGACCAGCTCGAGCAGCTCACCCACCCGCTCCGCGCCGCCCTCCCGGTAGCGGCCCTGCACGCGCAGCGGCTCGGCGACGATGTCGTGCACGGTCATCCGGGGTGAGAGCGAGGCGTACGGGTCCTGGAACATGATCTGGATGTCCTGGCGCCTGGCCCGCAGGTCCCGCTGGGACAGCGGGGACAGGTCGGTGCCGTCGAACTCGATGCGTCCCGCGGTCGGCTCCAGCAGGCGCACCAGCAGTCGGCCGGTGGTCGACTTGCCGCAACCCGACTCCCCCACCAGCGACAGGGTCTCCCCCGCGGCCAGCTCGAGGTCCACGCCGTCCACGGCGCGGATCTCGCCGACCTTGCGGCGCAGCACCCCCCGCCGGATCGGGAAGTGCTTGCTCAGGCCCTCGACCTTCAGCAGCGTCACGGTCCCACCTCCTCGGGGAAATGGCAGGCACTGCGGCGGCCGCCACCCAGGTCGAGCAGGGCCGGCCGCTCGGCTCGGCAGCGCTCCCTCGCCAGCGGGCACCGCGGGTGGAACGGGCAGCCCGGCGGCGGGTTGGACATGTTGGGAGGGTTGCCCGGAATGGGGTCGAGCGCGTCGGTGTCGGTGTCCATCCTGGGCAGGCTCGCGAGCAGGCCGACCGTGTACGGGTGCCTGGGCCGGACGAACAGGTCCTCGACCCCGGCGGTCTCCATCACCCGGCCCGCGTACATGACCACCACCCGGTCGGCGAGCTCCGCGACCACCCCCAGGTCGTGGGTGATCAGGACGGTCGCCGCGCCGGTCTCGGCCTGCGCCTTCTGGATGAGGTCGAGCACCTGTGCCTGGATCGTCACGTCCAGGGCCGTCGTCGGCTCGTCGGCGATGATCAGGTCCGGGTCGTTGGCGATCGCCATGGCGATCATGGCCCGCTGCCGCATGCCGCCGGAGAACTCGTGCGGGTACTGCCGCGCGCGCTGGCCCGGGTCGGGCACACCCACCAGCTCGAGCAGCTCCACGGCGCGCGCCTGGGCCGCCCGCCTGTCCCGCCTCTCCTGGTGCAGCAGCACGGCCTCGGCGATCTGGTCGCCGATCGTCATCACCGGGTTCAGCGCGGTCATCGGGTCCTGGAAGATCATGCCGACCGGACCGCCACGCACCGCGCGCAGCCGCCGCGGCGGCATCGCGCGGAGGTCCTGGCCGCGGAAGGTCAGCGCGTCCGCGCGGACCCTGGCCGGCGGCTCGCGCAGCAGCCGCAGCACGGACATGGCGGTCACGCTCTTGCCCGAGCCGGACTCGCCGACCACCGCGACGATCTCGCCGGGGTTCACCTCCATGCTCACGCCGTCCACGGCGTGCACCACGCCGTCCTCGGTGGGGAACTCGACGTGCAGCCCCTCGATCCGCAGCAGGGGCTCTGGCTCGTGCACGGTCATGACTGCCTCGGATCCACGGCGTCGCGCAGCCCGTCGCCGATGAAGTTGACCGCGAGCACGGTGAGCGCGACCGCGATCCCGGGTGCGAGCCAGAGCCAGGGCTGACCGGCGATGACCGTCAGGCTCTGGGCGTCGGTGAGCATGTTGCCCCAGCTCGGTGTCGGTGGCTGCACGCCGAGACCGAGGAAGGACAGGGTGGACTCCAGCCCGATCGCCTGGGCGACGGCGAGGGTGGCCGCCACACTGATCGGCGGCAGTGCGGCCGGGACGATGTGCCGGGTCATCAGCCAGAACGACCCAGCGCCGGCCGCTCGCGCGGCGAGCAGGTACTCCTGCTCGCGCAGCGAGAGCGTGACGCCGCGGACGATCCGGCCGCACACCGGCCACTGGAACAGGCCGATCGCGATGATCATCGTCGGCACGCTGGGGCCGAGGATGCCGGCCACGACGACCGTCACCACCACCGTGGGGAAGGACAGGAACACGTCGGCGAGCCGCATCACGACGCTGTCGACCCAGCGGCCGAGCAGACCGGCGAGCCCGCCGAGCAGGGTGCCGAAGACGACCGCGAGGCCGGCCGCGGCCAGGCCGACACCCAGCGAGACCCGGGCGGCGTGCAGGAGCCGGGAGAACACGTCGCGGCCGGTGGGGTCGGTGCCGAGCCAGTGCGCCGCCGAGGGCGCCTCCCGGACGTGCTCGAGGTCGACCGCGTTGGGGTCGTAGCCGGACAGGGTCGGGGCGAAGACCGCGGCGGCGACCACGAGCAGCAGGTACCCGACGCTGACGACGGCCACGGTGTGGCGGCGGAAGCGGCGCAGCCCCGTCCGCCAGGGCGTGCTGCGTCCGGCCGACGCGTCCGCCCGCGCCTCGAGCTCGCCCGGCAGGTCGGCGGGGAGATCGGTCATCGCAGCCTCACCCTGGGATCGACGAGTGTGTAGAGGACGTCGGCGAGCAGGTTCGACAGCAGCACCAGGATCGCGACGAGCAGCGCGAACCCGACGATGACCGAGTAGTCCTGCTGGAACACCGAGCTCACCGCGAGCTGCCCCATGCCGGGCCAGGCGAAGACCTGCTCGATGACGACGGCGCCGCCGAGCAGCTGGCCCATGTTGGTCGCGATCACCGTGAGCACGGGGATCAGCGAGTTGCGCAGCGCGTGCCGCACGACCACCCGTCGGGGCGAGGCACCCTTGGCCTCGGCCGTGCGCACGTAGTCGGCGTTCAGCTCGGTGATCATGCTGCTGCGGACGTACCGGAGGTAGGTCCCGGAGTTCGCGAAACCGAGGATGACCGCGGGCAGGACGAGATGGCTCAGCGTGTCGAGCAGGCCGGGGTTGGTCGGGTCGGAGATCCCCGAGGCCGGCAGCAGCTGCAACTTCAGCGAGAACAGGTAGATCCCGATGAGCGCGACGAAGAACACCGGGATCGACACCGAGCCCAGGCTCACTACCGCCGTCCCGTAGTCCCAGGCCGAGTTGCGCCGGCGGGCGGCGAGGATGCCGAGCGGGAACGCGATCAGCAGCGAGATCAGCAGCCCGACGAGCATCAGCTCGACGGTGGGGCCGATCCGCTCGGCGAGCAGCTCGGTGACCGGGCGGCCGTTGAGCAGCGAGTAGCCGAGGTCGCCCTGCACCGCGTTGACCAACCAGAACCAGTACTGGACGACGATCGGTCGGTCCAGGCCGAGCTCGTGGCGCCGCTGGGCGATGTACTCGGCGGTTCCCGAGTTCAGCTGGTCGGGGGGAATCCGCATCGCGATCGGGTCGCCCGGCGTCTTGTGCACCAGCCAGAAGATCGCGATCGTGATGAGGAAGAAGACCAGCACGTTGGTCATCAGCCGGCGTGCGAGGTACGCGCCCACTCCCGCCCTCCCTTCGTCCGCTCGTCGGGTGTGCCGGGCCGGCCCCGCGGGACAGGCCCGGCACGGGGATCAGCCGGCGATCGACCAGCTCGCCGGGTCCCAGAACCCGGCGTCCTGGGAACCGGGGGCTTCGAAGCCCTGGACCCGGTCGTTCACACCCCACAGGCCGAACGGGGAGTACAGCCAGAACAGGTCGGCCTGGGAGTTCTCCCGCAGCGCGGCCTGGGAGTACAGCGACTTCCGCTCGGCCTCGTCGGTGGTGGCGTTGGCCCGCGCCATCAGGTCGTCGAGCTGCGGGTCGCAGAAGAAGTTGATGTTCCCGCCGGCGGGGTAGCGGAGCGCGCAGGCGGTGATGTAGTTGACGCTCGAGGCGTCGACGGCGTAGTTGCCACCGCCGTAGAGCGTCATGTCGTAGGACTTCTCGTCGTAGGTCTTGGAGATCTGCGCGGCCTGGATGTTCACCAGCTTGACCTTCACGCCGACCGCCGCGAGCTGGTTCTGGACGATCGTGACGGTCGCGTCGCGGTCGCGCTGCCCCTGGACCCACTGCAGGTTCACGGTGCGGTTGAAGTCCCAGCCGGCCTGGGTGAGCAGCTGCTTGGCCTTGTCCGGGTCGGCGGCGTAGGTCTCCAGCCCCTCGGGCGCGTCGTCCTTGTCGAAGTCGGACAGCCGGACCTCGCCCTTGCCGGCGAGCACCGTCTTCACGATCTGTTCGCGGTCGACGGCGTACAGGAACGCCTGGCGCACCCGGACGTCGGAGAAGTACGGCTTGGACTGGTTCAGCGCGATCCGCACGAACCCGGCACCCGGCTTCTCCTGCGTGCTCACGTTCCCGAACCCGCCGACGGTCTCCAGGTCTGTGGGCGAGTACGAGGCGATGTCGATGCCGCCGTTGCCGAGCTGTGCGGTGGCGGCGTCGGAGGTCATCGGCTTGAGGAAGACGTCCTTGATCTTCGCCGGCGACCGGTACTCCGGGTTGGCGGTCACGTGCACGTACTGGTTGGTCCTGTACTCGACGAACGTGTACGGGCCCACCGTCACCTTGGGCGCCCGGAAGTACTCGTTCTCCGCGACCGACTCGACCGGGACGTCACCGAGGACGTGCTCGGGCACGATGGCCGCGGTCCCCACGAGCGCCGCGAGGCCGAAGTTCGGAGCGGCCGCCTTCATCACGAACGTGGTGTCGTCCGGCGCCGAGAACCCGGAGATCTCGTCGGCCTTGCCGGCCACGAAGTCGGCGACGCCCTCCACGGCGGTGTAGTTGCCCGCGGTGGCGCTGGTGGACCTCGGGTCGGCCAGGAGCTTGTAGGTGAACAGCACGTCCTTGGACGTGAACGGCTTCCCGTCGCTCCACTTCAGACCTTCACGGAGCTTGAAGGTGAAGGTCCTCGCGTCCGGGGAGACCTCGTAGCTCTCCGCCAGGCGCGGCTGGAGCTCGTAGTCCGGGTCGACGCCCAGCAGGCCCTCGTGCAGCAGGGACATGACCTGGTTGTCCGGGCCGCTGCTGGGTGCGAGCGGACCGAACAGGCCGGCCGGCTCCTGGTACAGGTAGATGTTGAGCGCCGACGAACCGGAGGCACCGGTCCCGGTGTTCTGCGGGCCGGCGCAGCCGGCCACCGCGAGCGCGGCGACCGCCAGGGCGGCGATGAGCTTCCGTCGCATGGGTACCTCTCTGGTGGGGAAGGGGTCTAGGCGACCGTGTTGCGAAGGGTGCCGAGGTGGCCGATGACGACGGTCATCTCGTCGCCGGCCGCCAGGTACTCCCCGGTCGCGGCCCCGACGCCGGACGGGGTTCCGGTCTGGATGATGTCGCCGGGTTCGAGGGTCATCAGGCGGGAGGCATGGGCGACCAGCTCCGCCACCGTGAAGATCATGTCCTTGGTGGACCCCCGCTGGCGGGTGGTGCCGTTGACGGCCAGCTCGACGGACAGGTCCTGCGGGTCGGGCACCTCGTCGGCACTGACCAACCACGGGCCGAGCGGGGCGAACCCGTCGCACCACTTGCCGGCGAGCCAGTCGAAGAACCAGACGGCCTTGTCGTCGGTGTCGCGCTCGTAGCCGAGGTCGATCGAGCGAGCGGAGACATCGTTGGAGGTCAGGTACCCGGAGACCACGCCGAGCGCCTCCTCGACCGGAACGTCGCGGACGCGGGTGCCGATGACCACCGCCAGCTCCGCCTCCCAGTCGACCTCCTTGCTCACGTCGGGCAGCGGGATCACCGCGTCCGGACCGACGATCGAGCTGGACGGCTTGAGGAACAGCCGCGGCGAGATGTGGGACTTGTCCAGCGGCTCGCCGCCGGTCTCGGTGACGTGGTCCTGGTAGTTCGCCGCCGCCGCGAGGAGCTTGCCCGGGCGCAGCAGGGGCGCGAGCAGCTCGACCTCGGTCAGGGCGTGCTCGCCGACGGGTGTGGGCAGGGCGTCCTCGCGCAGCGGGAACACCGCCGACAGCAGGGACTCGAGGTCGCCGTCGCCCAGCTCGACGACCCGGTCGTCGGTCAGGCGGCCGTGGCGCACGGCCCCGGCACGGCGGTAGGTGACGAGCCGCATCAGTTCTCACTCTCCAGGGGGACGGGGGCTCCGGTGTCCAGGGAAAGCTGGGCCGCCTCGACGACGCGCTGGGCGTGGACGGCGTCGGCGACGCCCAGCGCGGCGCGGCCGGTGCGGACACCGGCGGCCAGGACGTCGAGCAGGGCGTCGACCGTGCTCGGACCGGTCCACCTGCCGGTGGTCCCGGCGGCGGTGCTGACCCGGAGCGCGGGCTTGGCGGCGTCGACGGCGAGGACGCCGTGCGAGCCGCTGACCCGGTAGCGGTGCACGGCGAGCCCGGAGGAGCGGACGTCGGCGAGCTCGGCGATCCGGCCGCAGAGGATCGTGCTGGTGACGCCGTGCTCGTGGTCGACCAGGAGCGTGACCAGGTCGGGGTCGCCGACCGCGTGCACCCGCCGGACCGGGAGCCCGAGCATCGCGTGCACGACGTCGATCGGGTACAGGGCCAGGTTCACCAGCTCGCCGGTCGGTGCGGGGTCGCCGCCGGCCACCAGGAAGTCGCACTGGACGTTCCACGGCAGGCCGACCCGGCCGCCACGCACCGCCGTCGCGGCCGAGCGCAGCGCCGGAGAGAACCGCTGGTGGTGTGCGGGGACGACGAGAACCCCCCGCTCGGCGGCGAGCCGGCCGATCTCCTCGCACTCGGCGAGCGTGGCCGCGAGCGGCTTGTCGGCCAGGACGTGCTTGCCGGCGCGGATCGCGTCGGCGATGGTCTCGGCGCGCCGGTCGAGCGCGACCGCCACGCTCACCACGTCGGCCTTGTCCTTGTCGGTGACCAGCTCGAAGGCCGGGTGGGCGGCGAACGCCGGCCGGTACATCGCGTTCTGGTGGTCCTGGCGGCCGATCCCGGCGCTGCCCTCGAGGTAGACGCGGATCATGCCGCCGCCCCCACCGCGACGGGCCGCCCGCTCGCGATCGACTCCTCGACGGCCACCCCGAGCTCCACCGCGCGGACCGCGTCGGCGACCGGCATGGCCGACGGGGCCCCGCCGATGGCGTCCAACCAGGACTCGAACTGGGCGGTGAAACCGTCGCCGCCCGCGGCGGGGACCAGGCCGGTGCCGCCCTCGGTGTGGAGGAAGGAGGACTCGCCGTCCCAGTCCTGCCGGATGACGCCGCCGGTGCCGGTGACGAGCAGCTCACGCAGGCCGAACGAGCCGGGCCGGTGCGCACGGCTCATCTCGCAGACCGACACCGCCCCGTCCGCGTACTCGACGACCATCTCCAGGTAGTCGTAGATGCGCAGCTCGGCCGCGGTCTGCCGGCGGCCGCGGGCGAAGACCCGGACCGGGTCGCCGCCGAGCCACCAGGTGACCAGGTCCAGGACGTGCACGCCGTTGTGCAGCGCGTGACCGCCGGAGCGGACCGGGTCGGCCGCCCAGGCGTCCCAGCCGGTCCAGATCCACCCACCCAGGATCGCCAGCCGGGCGTGCCGGGGGCGACCGACGGCGCCGGCCTCGATCGCCTCCTTGACCGCCCGCCCGTAGGCGTGGTGGCGGTGCGAGTGGGCCGCGACCAGCACCCGGCCGGCCGCGGCGAACTCCGCGGCGAGCGCCCGCGCGTCGGCCAGGGTGGTCGCCAGCGGCTTCTCGATGAGCAGGTGCTTGCCGGCCGCGGCGACCTGCGCGCCGATCCGCCGGTGGGTGTCGTTGGGGGTGCACACGACCACGGCGTCGACGTTCGGCCAGGCGAGAGCCTCTGCCAGGTCGACCGTGTACGGGACGGCGCCGTGCGAGCGGGCGAAGGCCGCCGCGCGGCCTGGGTCCGCGTCGACGATCCCGGCCAGGTGGGCGCGCGAGCTCGCGGCGACCGCGGCGCTGTGCACGTCTGCGATGAAGCCGGCTCCGACCAGCAGAATGCCGATCGAGCTCGGCACGGAACGAGGTTCCATGTCGCAACATCCTGAGTTCGCCCGGCGGCCATGTCAAGGACTTCCCCCACTGTCCACCTTGCTCGGACGTAAAACATGGAACGCCTTGCCATGTCCTTCGGCGCTCATCTAGCGTCGGCTGCATGCCAAGCCCTCAACACCCGCGCGGACAGGCGATCGCGGACGCCGCCGCTCGCGTGATTCCCGGTGGTGTCAACTCCTCGACCCGGTACATCGGCGCGCCGTACTCCTTCGTCGAGGCCGCGGGTGCGTACGTGACCGACGCGGACGGCAACCGCTACCTCGACTACCACGCGGCGTTCGGCGCGATCCTGCTCGGGCACAACCACCCGGCCGTGAACGACGCGGTCCGCGCCGCACTCGAGGGGGTCGACCTCGTCGGGCTGGGCGTGACCGAGGGCGAGGTCGCCCTCGCCGAACGGGTGGTCGAGATCCTGCCCTCCGCCGAGTCGATGATCGCGACGATGAGCGGCTCGGAGGCGGTCGCGCAGGCCGTCCGGCTCGCCCGTGCGGTCACCGGCCGTGACCTCATCGTCAAGTTCCAGGGCGGGTTCCACGGCTGGTCGGACGCCGTCGCCCGGAACGTGATCTCCCCGGCGGACCGCGCCTACGGCCGCGACCCGCTGTCTCGGGGCATCCTGCCCCAGGCCCTCGACTCGACGCTGATAGCCGAGTTCAACGACCTGGACTCGGTGACCGCGCTGTTCGAGGTGCACAAGGACCGGATCGCCGCGGTGATCATGGAACCGATCCCGCACAACGTGGGCGCGCTGCTGCCGACGACCGAGTTCGTCACCGGCCTGCGGGAGCTCACCCGGGAACGGGGCGCACTGCTGATCTTCGACGAGGTGATCACCGGGCTGCGCCACTCACTGGGTGGCTACCAGCAGGTGGTCGGGATCAACCCCGACCTCACCACGTTCGGCAAGGGCCTGGCCAACGGCTTCCCGTCCGGCGGCGTGGCCGGCCCACGGGACCTGATGGAGCACTTCAACGGCCAGACCGGGGACGTGCTGCTGGCCGGGACCTTCAACGGCAACGCGATCGCCTGCGCCGCGGCCTTGGCGACGATCGACCACCTCCAGGCGAACCCCGACTTCTACCAGCGCACCCACGCGCTGGGCGAGCGGATGCGGACCGGGCTGACCGAGCTCGTCACCGAGCTCGACATCGAGGCGACGACGGCCGGCTTCGGCGGAATCTTCGTCCTCTACTTCGCCAAACCGCCGATCCTCGGGTACCGGGACCTGCTGCGCAACAACGACGAGGCCTACGTCGCCTTCCACCGCGGGATGACCGAGCGCGGCTTCCTCATGCTGCCGATGTCGTTGAAGCGCAACCACATCTCCGGAGCGCACACCCAGGAGGACGTCGACCGCACGCTCGAGGCGGCACGTGACGTGCTGGTCGCGCTGCGGGCAGCGGGAACCGTCTGAGACATCGAGGCACACACCGTTCCTTATTGACATGGAACGGCGTTCCATCCAGGCTGACGACGTTCCCGGCGTCCCCGTTGGAGGGCCGATGAAACTCCGGAAAACCCTGCTCGCCAGCCTTGTCCTCGCCACCGCGGCAGCCGTCGTCCCCGGCTCCGCGGTCGGCCAGACCCCACCGTCCGCCGTCGTCGGCAAGACCCCGAACCTGCTGCCGAACGGCGGCTTCGACATCGGTGACCGGTCGGGCCACCCCGTGGCATGGGCCGTGGACGGCACCGTCTCCGGCGCGACGATCGTCAACCTCTCCGCCTACCGCACCGCCGGCCTCGGCTCGCTCCAGATCAGCAACGCCGCCGGCGCGAGCGTGAGCGCGACCAGCCAGCGGCTCGTCGTGGCACCGGAGACCGAGTACACCCTGACCGCCCGGCTCAAGGGCCGCAGCGGTACCCCGCCGACGCTGTCGCTGGTGTTCACGAGCTTCGAGAACACCGTGCTGGACACCAGGACCGTCGCCCCGCCGGCCAGCCTCGACTGGCAGACGGTCACGGTGTCCGGCATCGCGCCGGCCAGAACGGCGAACGTGAGCGTGCGCATCGCCGCCGGCGCCGACAACGTCGGGGTGTACTACTGGGACGAGCTGACCCTGCGCCAGGCGCAGCCGGCCTACGACCCGGCACTCGGCACGGCTCGGGAGCTCTTCCTCGACGACTACCGCATCGAGTCCACGAAGGACATCGGCCGGGTGGTGCACCCGGCGGCGAAGCTGCCCGACCCGGTGATCCGCCCGGAGCACCCCTGGGAGACCACGGCGGCCTACACCTACGGCTCGGTCTTCAAGTTCGGGAACACCTACCGCCTCTGGTACGACTGCAACAACGACGTCCCGCCCGGCTACTATCTCTGCTACGCCGAGAGCCGTGACGGCGTGCGCTGGGTGAAACCGCTTGGCCGCGGAAACGTCGGCTACAAGGACATCCCCGCCTCGAAGACGAACCTGATCATCGCCGGCGGCGGCACGATCGCCTACAACCCGAACGCGACCCCCGAGCGCCGGTTCGCCCTGATGCAGTTCAAGAGCGGCGTCGTCAACGACACGCTCGGCTACTACGTCTACTTCTCCCCCGACGGCTACACCTGGACCCAGGGCAGCGAACGGCCGGTCCTGCTGGACGGGGACGTCTCCAACGTGACCTGGGACCAGCGCCGGGGCGAGTACGTCGCCACGATCAAGAAGCGGATGTTCACCTCCGGCACCCCGGGTATCTACAACCGCTCGGCGTTCCTGTCCACCAGCAAGGACTTCCTCAACTGGACGACGCCGGTCCTCGCGGTCAGCGGCGACTACGCCGACACCGGCGCGGCCCAGGCGCTGGGCGGGCTGGAGGGCCAGATCTACGGCATGCCGGTGCTGCCCTACGAGAGCACGACGATCGGGCTGCCGTGGGTCTTCCTGATCACCAACTACACGACCGGTTCCCAGTCCGGCGCCGGCGCCGGACCGGTGCTGCCGGGCATCGCCTCCTCGCGTGACCTGGTCAACTGGAGCCGCCCGGTCCGCGACCCCGTGCTCACCCCCGGCCAGCCGGGAGCCTGGGACGACGGCGCGCTCTACACCGCGTCCAACGCGCTGGTCACCGACCGCACCGTGATCATGTACTACGGCGCGTTCAACGCCGACCACGGCGGCCAGGACATCACCGACCCGAACCGGGTGCCCTACGTCGGCCAGACCGGCCGGGCGACCTGGCGGCGCGACGGCTTCGTGTCGCTGACCAACGCCGCGCGGCCCAACAGCGGCGACCCGGGATGGGTCACCACCAAGCCGCTGGTGTTCTCCGGGTCCGCGCTGCACCTCAACACGGTCGTGCGCCGGGGCGGGTCGGTGAAGGTCGAGGTGCTCGACGCGGAGAGCGGCGAGGTGGTCCCCGGCTTCACCTCCCGGCCGATCACCGGCGACCAGTACGACGCCACGGTGCGCTGGAGCGGGAACGTGCGGCTGTCCACGCTGGCCGGGAAGCCGGTGAAGCTGCGCATCCACCTGACCGGCGCCGACCTCTACTCCTACTGGGTGAAGTGATCCGATGATCCACCGGGACGAGCCGTCCGGCCACCACCTGCTCGCCGGTGAAGGGTTCTCCTACGCCTTCACCGTCCGGCCGGACGGCTCGCTCCGGCACCTGTACTGGGGCGCGCCGCTGGCCCCGGCCGACCTGGACCGGCTCGCCGACGACGCCGGCGCCACGCGGATCGGGTCCAACACCTGGTCCCGGCCCCGCGCCCACCACGAGGAGCTGGTCACCGCCGGCGGTGCCCGGTTCGACGAGTGCGCGCTGCTCGTCGAGCTCGCCGACGGGCTCACCGCGCTCGACCTGCGCCACGACCGCACCGAGGTCGAGGCGGACGCGCTTGCCGTGCGCCTGGTCGACCGGCACCGGCCGCTCGCGGTGACCCTGCGCTACGCGGTGCGCGGCCCGGCACTGGCCCGCACGCTGGAGGTGGCCAACTCCGACGACCGGCCGGTGACGCTGACCCGCGCGGCCTCGGCGAGCTGGCCGGTCCCCTGGCAGGTCGACCACCACGCCACCACGATCGCCGGCGGGTACGCCGCCGAGACCACCGTCCACCGTCGACCGCTCGGACCGGGACGACTGGTCCTGGAGTCCCGGCGCGGCATCCCGGGCCACGCCTTTCAGCCCTGGCTCGCGGTCGACGGCGGCGCCGGCGAGGAGCACGGCGAGATCTGGAGCGTCGCCGTGGCGCACGGCGGCTCCTGGAAGATCGTCGCCGACCACTCCGGCGACGGGCACGTGCACGTCACCGCGGGGCTCAACGACTTCGACCTGCGCGAGGTGCTCGCCCCCGGCGCCTCGCTCACGCTGCCCTGGACGGTCGGGGTGTTCGCACTCGGCGGGTACGACGAGCTCACCGCTCGGTGGCACGACTACGAGCGCCGGTTCGTCCTGCCCCGCCCGGACACGGTGCGGCCGGTCCTCTACAACTCCTGGGAGTCCACGTTCTTCGACGTGCGCCACTCCGACCAGGTCGCGCTGGCCCGGCGCGCGCGGGAGCTGGGCGTCGAGCTGTTCGTCGTGGACGACGGCTGGTTCACCGACCGCGACGACGACCGCGGCGGCCTCGGCGACTGGCGGCCGGACCCGGCGAAGCTGCCCGGCGGTGTCGGTGGCCTGGCCGAGGAGGTCCACGCGCTCGGCATGCGGTTCGGGCTGTGGGTCGAGCCCGAGAGCGCCAGCCCCGGCACCGACCTCCTCCGCGACCACCCCGACTGGGTGTACCGCTGGCCCGACCGCGAGCCGACGCCGGTGCGGCACAGCTACGGCCTGGACCTCGGGCGGGCGGAGGTCCAGGACTGGGCCTTCGAGACCCTGGACCGCCTGGTTCGGGACGGAGACGTCGACTACCTCAAGTGGGACCTGAACCGCTCGCTGACCGACGCCCCCGGCGCGGCGTCGCTCCACCACGAGGCCGGGTTCGCGGCGGTGGTCGACCGGCTGCGGGCGGCGCATCCCGGCCTGTGGCTCGAGACCTGCGCCTCGGGCGGCGGCCGGGCCGACCTCGCCACCCTCTCCCGGTTCGAGCTGGCCTGGCCGAGCGACAACACCGACGCGTTCGAGCGCCTGGCCATCCAGGACGGGTACGCGTTCGTCCACTCGCCACAGACCATGTCGTGCTGGGTCACCGACTCCCCCGGCTACCTGACCCGCCGCACGATCCCGCTGCGGTTCCGGTTCCACACGGCCATGACCGGAACGCTGGGCATCGGCGGGCGGCTGGCCGACTGGACCACCGACGAGCTGGCCGAGGCCGCCGGGTACGTGGCGCGGTACAAGGAGATCAGGGCGACCGTGCAGCTGGGCCGCCGGCACCGGCTCGGCACCGACCCCGACCGGTACGCCGTGTGCCACGTGTCCCGCGACGGTGGCCAGGTGGTGGTCGTCGTGCTCGCCAGGACGGTTCGCCAGGCCCGCCTCGACCCGCCGCTGCGGTTGCGCGGGCTGGACCCGGCCGGCCGCTACCGCGACGCCGACACCGGTCTGGTCTACGGTGGCGCCTACCTGACCCACCACGGCCTGCGCCCCCTGCTCGCCGGCGACTACACCAGCACGCTGGTCGTGCTGAGCAAGGACTGACGTGGCATTCACGATCATGCATCGCGGCGGCGACGAGGAGGACAGTTCCGGCACGGCCGGGATCGACGGGATCCTCGCCGAGCTGGACGAGCCGCGGGACGACGAGCACCCCGACGTCGCGGTCGGCCACGAGAGCGGCTGGACGCTGTCCGCCTTCCAGACCGGGTCGCTGGTGTGGGAGAACCCGGAGGAGGACCACGAGCCGCGGCACATGAGCGACGTCTCCCGGGCGGAGGCTCGCCGGATCATGGTGCTGGTCGCGCAGGGCCGGCTCGACGAGGTCGAGGCGCTGGACTGGTCGCCCGGGTACGGGAGCTGAGGGCGGCACGGGATCTCGGCCGCCTGTTCGTCCCCGCGTCGCGGCGCGGTCACCCGGTGTTCGGCCGGGTGAACGACGTTGTGCACCGGCGCTGACCCAGGCGAACGGAGACGGCATGTGCCAGGACCACGATCACGAACACGCCCACGACGATCCGGCCGGCGGGGCCGGTGACCTCCCCGCCGCGATCGACCTGTCCATTCCGGACTCCGAGCTCGACCCCGAGCAGCTGAGCCGGCGAGGGCTGCTGCGCGGCGCGGGCATGCTCGGCGCCGGCGCCGCGGCGGTGAGCGTGATCGGCCCGGGGGTGGCCGCCGCCGAGCGCCAGGGCGACGGCCGCGGCGGGTACGTCGCCGGGGGCCTGCGCTGGCTCGCGGGCGACCACCACATCCACACCCAGTACAGCGGCGACGGGCTCTACCGCGTGGTCGACCAGGCCCGGCACGCCCGGGCGTACGGTCTGGACTGGATCGTGATCACCGACCACGGCGGCCCCGCCCACGCCAGGATCGGCGTGGACCGGGTCAACCCGGACATCGTCGCGACCCGCGAGGAGCTGCGGGACCTGCTGGTGTTCCAGGGCCTGGAGTGGAACATCCCCGCCGCCGAGCACGGCACCGTGTTCGTCCACCCGGGACGCAACGAGGTCGCCGTGCTCAAGGAGTTCGAGAACCGCTACGACGGCTCGGTGGTCGACGCCGGTTCCATCCCGGCCAGGGAGGCGCTCGCCGCCGACGGGATCCGGTTCCTCGGCACGTCGGTGCGCAAGCGGCGGGTGGAGGCCGCGTTGTTCCTGGCCAACCACCCGGCACGCCGGGGCATCGACTCCCCGCACGAGTTCCGGCTGTGGCGCGACGCGGACCCGAGCGTCGCGATCGGCATGGAGGGGGCGCCCGGCCACCAGGCGGCCGGCATCCCGGCGCCGCTCGGCCCGGGCGGCGGGCGCGGGTTCTACGCCGGCAGCCCGTCGGCGGAGTCCTTCCCGGGGTACCCGACCGAGAGCTACCGGACCTGGGGCGGGTTCGACTGGTTCACCGCGACCGTCGGCGGGCTCTGGGACAGCCTGCTCGCCGAGGGCAGGCCCTGGTGGATCACCGCCAACTCCGACTCGCACGTCAACTACCTCGACGTCGCGACCCGGGGCCCGGGCGGGAACTTCGAGACCGACGGGCGGTACCCGGACCCGGTGTACGGCGGCAGGGCACTCACCACGGCCGGCGACTTCTGGCCCGGCTTCTACAGCCGCACCCACGTCGGCGCGTCCTCGAACGGGTACCGCGCCGTCATGGACGGGCTGCGGGACGGGCGGGTCTGGGTCGACCACGGCCGCCTGCTCCGCGGCCTGGACGTCCGGGCACGGGTGCGCGGCGACCGACGGGGCGGGGTCCCGCTCGGCGGCTCGCTGCGGGTGCGCCGCGGAACGGCCGTCGAGCTCACCATCGACATCGCCCTCGCCACGCTGCCGAACTGGGCGCAGTTCGTGCCGCGGCTGGCCCGGGTCGACGTGATCCAGGGCGAGGTCACCGGTCCGGTCGGCGACCCCGACACCTTCACGACGCCGAAGACCCGCGTCGTCACCTCCTTCGAGGTCGACCCGCGCGGCGAACGGGCGTCGTTCACCTACTCGCTCGGCCGGGTGGACCGCCCGCTCTACCTGCGAGTGCGCGGTACCGACGGCAACCGCTCCGCCCCGGGCTACCTGGGCGCGGCGGTCGACCCGCACGGCCCCGCGATCGACGTCCCGGGCAACGCCGACCCGTGGGTGGACCTGTGGTTCTACGCCAACCCGATCTTCGTCCTGCCGCACTGACGCACCCCGCGACCCCATAAGCAACCCTAGTTGCCAAAATGGAGTTAGGCAACTAGGGTTGCTTCATGTCCGACGCCGAGGTGCCCGTTCCCACGGACCCGGCCGACGCACTCGCCGCGGTCGCGGCGTTGCGGCGGCTGGCCGACCGGCTGGAGGACGCGGCAGTGGAACAGGCCATGCGAGCGGGCTGGGGGTGGCCCCGGGTCGCCGAGGCGCTCGGGGTCACCCGCCAGGCGGTCTACAAGAAGCACGCCCAGCGGCTCATCGCCGCCGGGGTCAAGCTGAGGAGGCGCGAGGGGTGAGCCCCTTCGACGAGTACCTGCACGCGGTCATCATGCGTGCCCACCTGGAGGCCCGGGACGACGGCTCGCCGACGGTCGAGGTCGCGCACCTGTTGCTGGCGGTGGCCACCGAGCCGGAGCCGTCGGTCCACAGTGTACTCAGCGCGGCCGGGCTCGACCGGGACGGCGTGCGCGCGGCCCTGGAGCGGGAGTTCGAGCACAGCCTGAACGTGGTCGGCGTCTCCGCCGCCGGCCACGACCTGCCCCGGCCGAGCAGGCTGCCCACCAAGCCCGCGCTGGGCACCTCGGCCAAGCTCGCGCTGGAACGGGGCTTCGGCGCCGTGTCCCGCAAGAAGGACCTGCGACCGGCGCACGTACTGCTCGGGATCCTGTCCGCCCAGGCCGGCACCGTGCCGCGGGCGCTGGCCCTGGCCGGAGTCGACCAGGAGGACCTGGCCGCCCGGACCCGCCTCGCGCTCACCGACGACAACGACTGAGAGGACCGACGATGAACGTACTGGCCGTTTCCACCATCACCGACACCGACGGGTACTGGAGCTCGCTCAAGAAGGCGCACGCCACGCTGCCCAAGGGCACCAGGTGGCTGTTGGCGGTCGCGAGCACGGACGGGACCAGGGCGGTGAACGTCCTCGTGCACGACTCGGTCGACGGCACGCGGGACCTGTTCGAGCGGTACGCCGGCGAGTTCGCCAGCACCGAGTACTACGAGGCCGACGCCGCCAACGCGGTCGGCCTCCCCCGGTAGGCATGGCGTGAGCGACCTCCAGGACCACGTGTCCGACCTGCTGGCCGAGTACCAGGTCCCCGGCGCCGCCGTCGGGATCCTGCACCGGGGGGAGACGACCGAGTTCGCCCTCGGCGTCACCGACGTCACGACCGGGGAGCGCGTCCGGACCGACACGGTCTTCCAGTGCGGCTCCATGACCAAGACCTGGACCGCGCTGGCGTTCATGCGGCTCGTCGACGAGGGGAAGGTGGGCCTGGACGAGCCGGTGCGGACGTATCTGCCCGGGTTCCGGATCGCCGACCCGGACGTCAGCGCCCGGGTCACGCCGCGCCACCTGCTCAACCACACCAACGGGATCGAGGAGGCCTTCGGCGACCCCGGCGAGGGCGACGACGTGTACGAGCGCATGGTCGAGAACATCGTCGACGCGAACCAGGTCCACCCGCTCGGCCACACCCACGGCTACAGCGCCGCCCTCGGCTACGCGATCCTGGCCCGTGTCATGGAGGTGGTCGGGGGACGGCGCTGGGACGACCTCCTGACCGAGCGCCTCTTCGGGCCGATGGGTCTGACCAGCACGACCAGCCGACCCGACCGGGTCGATCCCGAGCGCGCGGCGACCGGGCACGTGCTCCGCTCGAGGGACGAGGGGCCCGTCGTCTCCCCCGTGCCCCACCTGCCGCGTGCCTACGGCCCGGGTGGCGGCGTCTGCGCCACGGTGGGGGACGTGCTCACGACCGCGCACGTGCTGCTGGCCGGCGGCGTCGCGCCGAACGGCACCCGGATCGTCTCCGCGGAACGGGTGCACGAGCTGAGGACCTCGCGGGTTCCCGTCCCCGACCCGTACATGTTCGGGCCGGAGTGGGCGCTGGGCCTCATCGTCTGCGACTGGCACGGCGAGACCGTCTACGCCACCGACGGCAGCACGATCGGCCAGAACGCGCGGCTGCGGCTCCTGCCGGACTCGGACACCGCGGTCGCCGTGCTCACCAACGGCGGCCCCCGGGAGAGCTTCGGCAGGGCCGTGTTCAACCGGGTCCTCGCCGAACTGGGCCCGACCAGGGTTCCCGACCTGCCCGAGCCGGACCCGACGCTCCGCCTCGACCCCTCCCGGTACGAGGGGGTCTACGAACGCCCCGGCACCCGCCTCGAGGTGACGGCGCGGGACGGGAACCTGTTCCTGACCCACACCCTTGATCCCGTGCACGCGCAGTTCCTCGGCAAACCGGACCAGCTGCGCTACCCGCTGCTCCCGGTCAGCGAGACGCACTTCCTGATGCCCTCGGACGACCCGCTCGAGGACACCCAGACCGTGGCGATCTACGACTTCGCCGGCGGCGCGGCGCGGTACCTCCACACGAACTGCCGGGTGCACCCGAGGTCCGTCGCCTGAGGCGGGACGCGGCGGGGTCAACCCCGGCGGCGCGGTGCCAGGAGGTAGCCGAGCGCCCGACGCCGCTCCCCCGCGTTGTCCGGGCGCGGGTCGAAGATGGCGTCGAGCAGGGGAACAACGCGTTGCCTGGCCTCGCGCGTCCGCATGACCCGCTGCCACAGCCTGAGGTTGAGCGTGTGCCGCCAGGCAGGCGTGCGGGCGAGACGGACGACGTTGCGGACGTTCCGGCGCACCCGCGGTGGGAGGTCCGCGATGTCCTCGTCACGCTCGAGCAGCCGTTCGGGGAGGACGTCGAGCCCGTTCGCCGTGGTGGACACGAAGTCGGTCGGCCAGGCCGCGGCCCAGAGGAAGTCGACCATCCGGCACCAGCCACGCAGGAACGTCAGCTCCAGCTCCGAGTAGGGCGCCGGGTGACGTCGAGCCCCGCCAGCTCTGCGGGATGGACGACGACAGGTCCCATCTCGGCCTCCTCGGTCACGTGCTGTGGTAGGAGTGTCGCGTGACACACACAGACGACGCGGTTCGGGGAGCGTTCGAGCGGGCCTGCCCGGGGGTTCGGGTGCGCGGGGTCACCCCCCTCGAGCTGGGGCACTCGAGCAGGCAGTGGCTGTTCGACACCGACGAGGGCGCGCTCATGCTCAAGGTCCCCGCGCGGGACCCGAACCCGCACAAGCTCCGCAACCTGATGGCGGCCACCCGCGTCGCCGCGGAGCTGGACGTCCCGGTCAGCCGGTACCGCGCCTTCTTGCCCGACGACGAAGCGGTCCACGGTCCCGTTCTGGTGCAGGAGTTCGTGCCCGGCGAGCAGGCCGCCGCGGTCTGGTCGGACCTCGACTCGGCCGATCGTGTCCGGGTCGCGCAGACCCTCGGCCGGTGGATCGGCCTGCTGCACACCCACCGCGGCACCGACCTCACCGACCTGCTCGGTGCGGACCGGTACCCCTCCATCGAGGACTTCGTCATCGTCCAGCTCGACGAGGCCGTCGCCGCGATCGGCGAGGTGGACGTCGACATCCCGCTTGCCCGACGCCGCGTCGAGCAGGGGCTCGCCGAGTTCGGCGAGGTCGAGCCGGCACTGTGCCACCGCGACGTCTACCTGGACAACGTACTGCTGCGGCAGGGGCGACCGAGCCGCCTGCTCGACTTCGAGCACGCCCGCTTCCTCGACAGGTACGCGGAGTTCGGCAAGATCCGCGAGCTGCTCTTCGACTGGTTCCCGGAGACCGAGCAGCCGTTCCTCGAGGCATACCAGGACCTCCACCCGATCGACGAGCTCGGCCGCCACCACATCCACGTCCATATAGGACTGTACAACCTGGTCATGTGCGGCTACTTCACGAAGTGGGCACCGGACCTCGTACCGACCTACCTGGACCGGATCAGGACCTGGTTGGCGTCCTGACCAACCGGGGCAGCCCCAGCACGTCCACCGGGTGCACACCGGAGCCGAGATGGCCCAGGCCGTCGCGGACGCCGTCGGAGGCCAGCTGGCGGGCCTGGCGCATCGCCTCCGGCAGCGGCATCCCCCCGGCCAGCAGTCCGGTGGCGAGCGCGGAGTGCGCACAGCCGGCACCGTGCTCGCAGTTGGTGTCGTGGTAGGCGCCGGCGAGCAGCTCGTGGGTGGTCCCGTCGAAGAACCAGTCGCCGCTGTCCCGGGCGTCCGCGGTGACGACCGCGGCCGGGGCGCCGAGATCGACCAGCGCCGCCGCCAGCTCGCGGCGGTCCAGCGCGTGCGGTGGCGCACCGACCAGCAGCTCGGCCTCCTGGCGGTTCGGGGTCACGACCGTGGCGAGCGGGAACAGCGACTCCACCAGCGCCGAGCGGATCTGCTCGACGTCGGAGAGGTACGCGCCGGCCGCGGTGACCAGCACGGGGTCCACGACGATCGGCACCGACAGGTCGGCGAGCGCGCTGCCGAGCCAGGTGACCAGCTCCGGGCTCCACGCCGTGCCGACCTTGATCCCCCGGATGGGAAGGTCGTCGAGCACGGCGGAGAGCTGGGCCCGGACGAGGTCGACCGGCAGGCCGTACCTGGCGCGGACGCCGGTCGTGTTCTGGGCGGTCACCCCGACGACGACGGTCGCGGCGAAGCAGCCGATCGAGGCGAAGGCCTTGATGTCGCCCTGCACCCCCGCCCCGCCGCTGGAGTCGCTGGAGCCGATGGTGAGGCATGCGATGGTGGGATCGGGCACGGCTACCTCCTCGATGCTGCCGGTACGGGCGGTTCGCTGTCCTCGACGACGCCGGGCGCGAGCCGGCCGAGCCGGTGGGCCAGCGCGCTGCTGGCCAGCGCCAGCGCGGCGAGCACCGCCCACAGCAGCACCGGGCCGGCACCGACCAGCAGCACTCCGCCCGGTGAGGCGACGACCAGCGCCAGCCCCCAGGCGGAGGCGGCGTACCCGCTGGCGCGACCCAGCCGCGCCGGGGGGACCGCGGCCGCGAGCAGCGGTTGAAAGTTGGGTTGGAACACGCAGGCGCCCACGCCGTAGAGCACGGCCATCGCCACCAGCGCGGTCGTCGTGCCGACCGGCTGGAGGAACACGGCCACCAGGCCGCACCCCCAGCCCACCGCCCACACGAGACCGAGCGCGGTGAGCATGGTGGCCGGCGACCGGCGCTCGGAGAGCCGGCCGACGGCCAGCTGCAGCACGACGAGCGTGGTCGTCCCGGTGGCCACGACCACCCCGATCAGCCCGGTACCCAGGCCGACCCAGGTCTGCAGCAGCAACGGGACCGCCGCGTTGAACTGCCCGAAGCCGGCGAGCACGAGCAGCGTCTGCAACACCAGGAGCCAGGCCAGCATCCCGTCGACCCCGCCCCGGCCGGGTGCCGACCGGTCCACGGTCGGCGACCGGCCGCGCAGCACCGCCAGCAGCAGCCCGCAGAACAGCAGGTAGGACGCCGCGTTCAGGACGAACATTAGCTGGAACGCGGCGACCGAGGTGGTCCCGAGCAGCAGCCCGCCCAGCGCCGCGCCGACCCCGGTGCCCAGCCCCGTCGCCGTGGAGCGCAGGCTGAACGCCCTGCGCTGCCGCGCCGGCGGGACCAGGGCCACCAGGATCGGCACGCTGACCGGGTAGAACCCGCCGCCGCCCAGACCCGCCAACGCGGCTGCGGCGATGGCCGGCCCCGGGGTGGCCGCGAACCCGAGCGCGACCCACCCCGCGGCCTGCACGACCAGGCTCACCGCCACCACGCCCCGCAGCCCGAACCGGTCGATCAGCAGGCCACCGGCGAGGCTCCCGGCGATGTTGGCCGCCGCGATCACCGCCAGCACGAGGCCGACCGTGCCCAGCGGGAACCCGCGGGCCGCGGTCAGGTAGATCGCCGTGAACGGCGCCACGATCCCCGACCCGACCGCGGACAGCAGGCACCCGCCGAGGTACACACCGAGCGCGTGTCTACGCACGCGGCACCTCGGGTAGCAGGGCCGTGGTGATGTCGAGCCAGCGGCGCCGGAAGAACCTCTCGGTAAGGATCTTCGTCTGGCTCCACGGATCCGACGGAACGTGCCGGGCATCGTAGGCCGACACCGGCCCCAGCCGCCCGGCGAGCGCGTCGTGGATCATGCGGCGGTCCGCCGCGCCGAGGTCGGTGGAGACCCGGTGCACGAGGAACACCGACTCGTCGGCGAGGAAGTCCGCGATCCGTGCCGGCGGGTACCACTTCAGCGTGATCGCCCGCGAGCCCGGGTTCGCCATCGGCCGGCAACCCAACCCGGCCGCGAGGCTGGGGTAGATCACCTCGTCGATCGCACGCAGCCGGGACGCCTCGGCACGGGCGATGATCCGGTCCACGTGCGGCAGCGCGGCGAACTTGGTGACGTACTCGCGCCGGAACACCTGCCCCGGGTTGAACGCGTGGTACGGCCCCGGCGTACCGATCAGCTCCCGCCAGCCCTCGGCCCACTTCCACCTGGCCCGCCGGCCGATGGGGTTGTCCCACCAACCGTCCTTGACCCGGTGGAAGCGGGTGCCGAGGTAGGCGGCGTCACCCATCGTGGCGTCGAGGAAGTCGGCGAAGCCGCGCCGGGCGATCATCATGTCCGGCTCGAGCGTCACCACGTACTCGGGCAGCCGGGAACGCCCCGCCAGCCAGGTCATGATCTCGGCGTGGAACCTGGCCGTTCCCGAGTACCGCAGGGGCCGGCTGGTCGGGCAGACCTCGACGTCCAGGCCGTCGAGGTCGAAGTCGGACCCTCCGTTGTAGACCACGATCTCCTCGTCCGGCGCCGCCGTGCGGAAGTTCGCGATCATGTCCTCGAGACCCGCGCGGTGGTTGTGCGCCAGGATCGCGAAGCAGATTCTCGCCGTCGCCATGGCCCTCAGGCCGCCCGGCGTTCAGCCGCCGCGGTCGCCTCTTCGATGGCCGCGGGAAGTGCCTCGATGATCTCGGCCGGGTCCTCGAACTCGATGTAGCTGATGTTGGCGAACGAGCCGAGACCGGTGACGAGGAAGCTGTGCCGCTGGTCCTTCTCCAGTAGGACGACCATCCGCTTCCCGGTGGCGCTGGCCCAGCCGATCTCCACGTGCGTACCGGGCGAGACCGGCACGCCCGGGTAGCCGACCCACAGGTCGGCCGCGCCGATCTCCTCGTAGTCGAGCTTGGTGCAGACGTCCGCGGTGAGGAACTCCTTGCCCCAGGCCTCGCGCCGATGGGCGTTGTAGACCTTGCAGCCGGCCTGCTCGAAGTAGTCGATCAGCATGCTGATGCGGGACTGGGCGCTGTCGTCCATCACACCGGTCTTCTCGTCGACCAGGCCGTAGAACGGTCCGGCCACGAACACCGACCTGATGCCCTTCTGGGCGAGGAACTCGGCTGCGTCCTTGGACATGGGTGTCTCCTCTTGTTGTGGTTTACCGGTCACGCCGCGGAGTTGGCCGCGTCGGACACGAACTGGGGCCACCGGACGGCGACGAGGTCGCCGAAGACCGGCGGCAGGCCGCCGACGACGTCCGGGTCGAGCCGGGTGCGGTGGCGCAGCTGGCGCTGGAGCTCCAACAGTCCGACCACGGCCCGCCAGTACTCCGGGAGGTCCACATGGGACAGCGCCTCCGCGTCGAGTCGCAGCCGGTCGGTGCGCAGCAGCTCCTCGAGGCGCAGCACCTCCCGCACGTGCGGCCAGTTGTCCCCGGCCGGCATGCGGGGGAACGCCGGTGGCTCCTCCGCCGCGGCCTCCGCCTCGCGGAGGACCTCGTGCGCCCAACCCGCGTCGGACTCGTAGACGTGGAAGGACCCGACCTGGTGGGTGTAGGTGCCGACGGACAGGCCGAGCTGGCCGGCCAGCAGCTCGAGCATGAACGTGAACGAGAAGATGTCGCTCACCACGCCCCGGAACGCGTCGTTGGCCCGCATGAACCCCACGCAGTGCAGCGCGTTCTCGCGGATCATGAACTGCAGGGCGAGGGTGCAGGCCACGTCGATGTTGTCTGGGACGGTCAGCTCGTAGGCCTCGAAGATCTGGATCACCGCGCGCTTGCTGTCGGGGTCCTCGCGCAGGGTGCGGATGATGTTCTGCCACTGGTCGACCCGGCCCATGTGTCGGAAGACCCGCGGCCCGTACGCGGTGCCGTCGAGCGTGCGCCCGTTGGCCGAGTAGTTGGCGATGCTCGGCGCGTAGTACTTGATGAAGTCCAGGCTGTCGGAGCCGGCGAGGTACCAGAGGGCCTCGGCGAAGTTGAAGATGATGTTGGTGCGCCGGGACGGGACGGCGACGTGGCGTCGCACGGGGTCGGCGATGGTGAAGGTGACGCCGAGCCGCTCCCGGCTGAGGTTGCCCCGGGGGGAGTTGACGAACTCGGGCTCGTCGAAGGTGCGGCGCAGCTCGGCCAGGTACGCCGCCTGGAAATGGGGGTATGACTCAGGCATCGATGCCCTCCTCGAGTTCTTTCGCCCGCAGCGCACCCAGCAACCGGGACGGGGACAGCGGCAGACCGGTCAGATGGCGGTTCAGCTCGGGCATCGCGGAGGCGACCGCGGAGGCCACCGCGGCGCCCGCCGCGGCGATTCCGGCCTCGCCGATTCCCTTGACACCCAGCGGGTTCTCCTCCGCGGGGTGGTCGTTCGTGAGTAGCACGCGGACGTCGGGAACGTCCGCGGCCAGCGGCAGCAGGTAGCCGTCGAGACCGGCGGCGAGCGGGCGCGCCTGCGCGTCGTAGGCGATCTCCTCCAGCAGGGCACCGCCGACGCCCTGCACGACGCCGCCGGTGAGCTGCCCGACCACCAGCCGCTCCTCGATGAGGTTCCCCGCGTCGCAGAGGATGGTGAGCTCCTCCACGCGCACGGTGAGCAGCTCCGGGTCGACCGCGACCGTGCAGGCCAGCGCGCCGTAGGGGCAGGTGTGGTCGTCGTTGGTGAAGGTCCCCTCGACGACCGTGCCGCCCTCGGCCACCAGGCGCCCCGCGGCGGCGGCCACCGCGTTGCCGACCATCACCGCGCTGCGGCTGGCGAACGTGCCGAGACCGTCGCCACCGTCGTCGGTGTCACCGCAGCACACGTCGACCAGCGCGGGGTCGACGTCGAGCACGTCGGCGGCGACCCGTGCCCAGGCCGTCTGGTGGCCCTGGCCCGACGGCGCGGACGCGGTCTCGAGGCGGTACCGCCCGCCCGGCAACGCCGACAGCCGGACCCGCTCGGTGCCGCCGAGGCTGGACAGCTCGACGAACGGCACCACCGCCCGGCCCCGCCGCAACCCGTCCTCGACGGCCGCCGGCGCCGGCAGCGCGAGCACCCTGGCGAACGCCCCGCGGAAGTCGCCGGCCGGGTAGCGCACCGGCCCCTCGCCGAAGGTGCCCGCGTCGTACGGGAGGTCCTCCGGGCCGAGCAGGTTGCGCCGGCGCAGCTCCGCGGGGTCCAGGCCGACCCGCTCGGCGAGCAGGTCCAGCGCCCGCTCCCGGACGAAGTTCGCCTCGAACCGACCCGGTGCGCGCACGGTCCCGGACGGGGTCTTGTTGGTGAGCACGCAGTTCGCAGTGGCGTGGTAGGCGCCGAAGCGGTACGGGCCCGGGAACGTGGCGCTCGCCTCGTCCGCGACCAGAGTCGTCAGTGGACGGACGTAGGCGCCGGCGTCGCTGACCAGGTCCACCTCCGCGCCGAGGAGGCGGCCGTCGACAGCCGCGGCCAACCGGACGTGCCAGACCTGCTCGCGTGAGTGGTTGATGGCCACCAGATGCTCGTCGCGGTCCTCCACCCACTTGACCGGCCGGCCCAGCAGCGTCGCGGCGAGCGGGACGAGGACGTCCTCCGGGTAGAGCTCGCCCTTGACCCCGAACGCGCCGCCGACGTCGCTGGGCGCCATCCGGACCTTGTTCTCCCCCAGCCCGAGCGCCTTGGCCGTGGCAGCCCGGTTGGCCAGCGGGTGTTTCGTGGAACCCCAGACGGTCAGGCGCCCGCCCGACCAGCCGGCGAGCAACCGCCGCGGCTCCATGGGCAGGCCGGTCTGCCTCGGCACGGTGAACCGCTCGTCGAGCACGACGTCGGCCCCGTCGAACACCGCGGTGACCGGATCCCCCTGGGTGCGGGCGGCGACGACGTGCGGCGCGCCCTCGGTCCTGGCTTCCGTCCATACGGGACGCGGCGTGTAGTCGACCAGGACCAGCTCCGCGGCGTCCTCGGCGGTGCCGGGCGTCTCGGCGAGGACCAGCGCGATCGGCTGGCCGACGTAACGCACCTCGGTACGGGCCAGCGTCGGCTCGGCGATGCCCAGTACCTCCGGCAGGTACGCGGCGTCCTCGGGGAGGTCGGCCGCGGTCAGCACGGCGACCACCCGCGGGTGGGCCGCGGCGATCGAGGTGTCCACGGTGATCCCGGCGTGGCCGTGGGTCGAGCGCACGAACCGGGCCCACAGCTGACCGGGCAACCGCCGGTCGGCGACGAAGTCCCCCCGTCCGCCGAGCAACCGCGCGTCCTCGGCACGGCACAGGCGACCCGGGGTGCTCGGTCCGGCGGTCGCCGCGGCGGCGAGACCGGTGTAGCCGGTGCACCGGCAGGTGACCTCGGACAGGCCCACCCGCGGGGCGGTCGGGTCGACCTCGCCCATCACGAGGAGGAAGGCCGGACTGCAGAATCCACATTGGACCGCGTTGTGCTCGCTCATCGACCGTCGCTCGCCGTCGAGGGCCAGCCCGCGCGCGGTGTGCACCGAGCGGCCGTCGGCCTGGACGGCGAGCACCGCACAGGAACGAACCGCCTGCCCGTCCAGCCGTACCAGGCAGACGCCGCACGAACCCGTCTCGCAGCCGACGTTGACCGGTTCTCCGTTGTGACACAGGAAGTCCGCCAGCGAGGTACGCGGGGACGCCGAGGCGCCAACGGTTCTGCCGTCGACCGAACAGCGGATCTCCTTCACCGGCTGACACCGTCCTCTGCTCGGGCTCGTGTCATGGTCGAGAGAGGTTGCCTAGTCTCGGTGACATGACGCGTGCACTGCTGTACGACTTCGACGGCCTGCTGATCGACAGCGAGGTGGCGGGACTGCGGTCCTGGCACGCGCTCTACGAGTCGTTCGGCCAGACCCTGGACCGCGAGCACTGGCTCGGCGAGATCGCCGCCGGTCGCGGTCCCTGCATGCCGATCGCCCAGCTCGAGGAGGCGCTCGGCCGCGCCCTGGACTGGGAGGAGCTCGAGCCACGGCGCAGGACCCACCGCGACGAGCTGATCGTGGCCCGGCCCGGCGTGCGCGACCACCTCGCCCGTGCCGCCGAGCTCGGCCTCCGCTGCGCGATCGTGTCCAACGCGCCGGGCTGGTGGATCGACGAGCAGCTCGCCAACACCGGTCTGGACCGCGCGCACTTCGCGGTGGTCGTCTGCAAGGACGGCAAGCGTGCGGGCAAACCCGCTCCCGACGCCTACCTCGCCGCGCTGGACGCCCTGGGGCTGCGGGCCGAGGACGCGCTGGCCTTCGAGGACTCGCCGGTGGGCGTCGCGGCGGCGAAGGCCGCCGGGCTGCGCTGCGTGGCCGTGCCCAACGAGGTCACCGCCGAGCTGGCGCTGGACGCGGCCGACCAGGTGATCCCGTCGCTGGACGCGGTGACGCTCGACGAGTTGCTCGAGCATCACGGCTCCAGCACGATGCGGCCGACCGTCCCCCCGCCGGCCAACTCGGCCAGCACCCGGTCCGCGTCGGCCAGCGGGTAGCGCCCGGAGACGACCGCGCGGAGGTGGCCGTCGGCGAGCAGCCGGACGGCCTCCCGCGCGTCGTCCAGGGTGGCCCCGACCGACCCGCGGACGACGACCTCCTTGGTGACGATCCGGGAGACGTCGACCGGCGCCGGGCGGTCCGTGTACCCGATCAGCACCAGGCGACCCCCGGTGCGGAGCAGGTCCACACAGACCGCCGGGGTGCTCTCGTTACCGACCGTGTCGACCGCGACGTCCGCGCCGCGGCCGCTGGTCAGCTCGCGGACCGCCGCGGCGACGTCGACCGAGCCCAGCACGACGTCGGTGGCACCGACCTGCTTGGCCTTCTCGAGGCTCGCCTCGTGCACGTCGACCGCGATCACGCTCGCGCCGTCCAGGACCGCCGCCTGGGTCACGGCGAGCCCGATGCCGCCGACGCCCATCACCACCACGGTCTCGCCCGCCCGCACGCCGGCGACCCGCCGACCGGCGTGCAGGGCTGTGGTGCCGGAGCAGCCCATCACCGCGGCGTCGGCGTACCCCACCGAGTCCGGCAGCGGCACGCAGCAGCGCGCGGCGACCAGCATGTACTCGGCGTACCCGCCGTCGGTGTCGAAGCCGTACTTCGCCTTCGGGGCGGGGCAGAGGTTCTCCAGCCCGTCCGCGCAGGCCGGGCAGCGCCCGCACCCGTCGTAGTAGTAGACGAGCACCCGTGTTCCGAGTGCGATGTCCACATCGGACGCGACGGCGACGACGTCCCCGGCCACCTCGTGCCCGGGAACCAGCGGCAGTGGCGGGGAGCTGGGTACGGCGTCGCGCAGGTGCAGGTCGGTGTGGCAGACGCCGGCGGCCCGGACGGCCACCACCACCTGTCCGGGGCCCGGCTCCGGGCGCGGTCGCTCGCCCACCCGCAGCGGGGCGTGGGTGGCCTCGATCCAGGCGGCCCTCACGCCGCCGCCTCCTCGTCCCGGACCGTCCCCGGCCAGTCGACCTCGAGGTGCCAGGCCGAGTCGAACACGTCGACCTGGTGCTGGACGCTGCGCAGGTACAGCAGTTTCATCCGGGCCCGGCCCGCCTCGTCGGTGGCCCTGGCCCGGGCCTCCATCATGGCCGCGTGGGCCTCCGCCATCCGATGCACGGCACGCTGCACGTAGATGTCGGCCCATTTCTGGTAAGGGGCGGGGCCGTCGATCCGGACGCCCCGGAACCGCTCGCCGATGACCTTGGTGAACATCGCGCAGGGCAGCAGCGCCGATGCGATGTCGCCGATGTCGCCCTCCAGCGCGGTGCGCACCAGGTGGTTGGCGTACGCCTCCCGGGCGGGGGTGTACCTGCCGGGGTCGATCCGGAGCGTCTCGGTGTAGCCGAGCTCGTCGAGCAGCTCCTGCTTGGCCTGGATCTCGTTGAGCACCCAGACGTCGTCCAGCACCGTGGTCGCCGCCTTCGTCCACGCCGAGCCGGGCGGTGCCTTCGCGACGCCGAGAGCAAGCGTGCGATGTAGGTCCACAATGTACGGTGCGTCGTTGACCTGGAAGGAGACGAACTTCTCCACCGGTAGCTCGCCCGCTGCCATCGCCTCGATCCAGGGGTGGTGGCGGTAGGCGCGCCAGGCATCCGCGGCGCCCTGCTCGCACTCGGCGACGAAGGACTCGGTCATCGGCTCTCCTGTTCGGTTCGTCGGACGCTGTCGGCCACCCGCCGCGCCCGCCAGGACGCGACGCGCTCGCCGACCTCCGGATGTGCGGTGGCGATGATCTGCGCGGCCAGCAGGCCGGCGTTGACCCCGCCGTCGACGGCGACCGTGGCCACCGGGTAGCCGTTGGGCATCTGGACTGTCGAGTAGAGCGAGTCGACGCCGCCGAGCGGACCACCGCCCAGCGGCACGCCGATCACCGGCAACGTCGTGTACGCGGCCACCATCCCGGCGACGTGCGCGGCCTGCCCGGCGCCGCAGATCAGCACCGCGTACCCGCGGTCGGCGGCGGTCCTCGCGAACTCGGCGGTCTCGTCGGGTGTTCGGTGGGCCGACAGCACGTGGGTCGTCACCGGCACGCCGAGCTCGGTGAGGACCGCCGCCGCCTTGTCCATGCGGTCCGCGTAGACCCGGGAGGCCATCAGCACGCCCACGGTCGGCAGCCCCACGTCCGGCAGGCTCACGAGGCCGCTCCCACGGCGGTGGCCAGCGCGCGCCGGACCACCACGCGAACGAGGTGCGTGCGGTAGTCGGCGGAGGCGATCGCGTCCGCCGCGACCGGAACCGCGTCGGCGGCGAGGGCCGCCGCCCGCGCCAGGTCCCGGTCGTCCAGAGCCGTACCGACCAGGGTCTCGGCGACCACCTCGAGCCGGGAACCGTCGTGGCCGTGGACGAACGGCGCCACGTCGGCGCGGACGCAGGTGCCGTCCCGATCCCGCCGGACCCGGACCGCGACGCCGCCGATCGTGGCACCCACCGCGCGCCGGCCGACCTGGACGAAGGCGTGCCCGTCGCCGTGGTGCCAGGCCGGGAACTCCACGCCCGCGAGCAACGCCGGTCCGGCCAGCCCGCCGTTCGCGAACAGGTCGGCCGCGGGGCGGCGGTGTTCGCCCGCACCGTCGTGGACCACGGCCGTCGCGTCGAGCACCGCGCACACGGCCGCGAGCTGCGTTGCCGGATCGCCGTTGGCGACGATGCCCGCGACGGTCCCCCGCGCCCGGGTCTGGGCGGTGCCGACCTGGGTGAGCGCGTCCGCCAGCAGGGGGGAGCGACCACGGGCCCACCGCCGGAGCGTCTCCTGCCGGCAGGTCGCGCCGACGGCGACCCCGCGGTCGTTCTCGACGAGCGTGTCCAGCTCCCCGGCCGGGTTGATGTCCACGAGGTGCGCCGGTCGCCGTCGGCGGCGGCGCATGGCGGGCACCAGGGTCAGCCCGCCGGCCAGCACGACGGCGCCGGGCAACGCGCCGAGCAGTTCGACGGCCTCCCGGGCGGACCGCACCGCGTGGTACTCACAGGGCGCCGGCCACATGCCGACACCTCCCGGGACGGGGAATTCGCCTCGACAATTGGTGCGTTAGCGCACTCATCAAAGTGATCGCTCTCTTCGCTGAGATCAATTTCTTCCCGGAATAGAGTTTTACGGGAGATCGCTCAAACCCCCCTCAAGCACGACTCGACTTTTCGCCTACCAGTGGTAACGAAGATTTCCACGAAGATCACTTTTGCGCAGGTCACAGCCTTGTTGACAGCGGAGAACAGGAAGAATTCTCTTATCTCGTCGAGCGCCGGACGCGCACGAGGAGAACTATTTTTCGGTCACGATCATTTTGTGAATGTTAACGTGAACCATATTCTTCCGAAGTGGACAGGGCCGGACCCGCGCGTTCACCGGGAAACGAACACCGCGACGGTCCTGGCCGGCACGGCGAACGACCCGTCGGCGCGGTACTCGGACGTGCGCACGACCGGGTCCGCTCCCCCGGCCTGGACCGGGTGCAGCCGGTACCGGGCGCCGGCGAGGGCGGGAACCGCCTGGGTGGTCGCCCGGCCCGAGGCGTTGAGGACCACGACGACGCTCTCCCACCGGGGGTCCAGATCCGGACCGGTGCGGTCGTCGAGGTGCATGACGATCACGCCGGGCGTCTGGTCCGGTCCGCCGGTCGGGAAGCCCACCCGGCGCCGCACCAGCTCGGCCGACCCCAGCCGGAACAGCGGCGAGGAGAACCTGATGCGCAACAGGTCCACCGCCTGCCGGTGGGCGGTCCGCAGCTCCCGCTCCCCCGGCTCCAGTGCCGGGTCGGCCAGCAGCGGGCGCATGTAGGCCCACTTGGCGGCGTTCTCGCCGCGTGGCGGCAGGCCCGAGCCCCAGGTCGACTCGCGGTAGGTCCAGTCGATCCGGTTGAACCAGTCCCCGGAGTTGAAGCTGTTGCGGTCCAACGACTTCGACCGAAGCAGGTCGGTACCGGCATGCCAGAACGCCGGCCCCTGGGCGAGCGCGGCGGTGGCCAACGCGACCGTGTTGGCCCGCACCCGGTCCGACATCCCGGTGCCTCGCGGCAGCTTGTACTGCAGGACGTCGAACAGCGTCTCGTTGTCGTGGGCGTCCACGTGGGTGATGGTCTCGGCCGGGTCGGCGTAGCCGGCGGGCTGGCCGTTGTAGTCGACCTGGGCGCCGGTCACGAGCTCGCCCTCGCGGTCGACAAACCGGTAGTCACGCAGGTTGCCGGCCAGCCCCACCTTGATCTGGTCCTGGTGGAGCAGCAGCCGCGCACGCTGCCGCTCCGGCGTCCCGTTCACCTCCCTCGCCTCCCGCGCGACCGGGCGCGTCGTGCGCATGGCCGACCGGGGCGACGCGGTCGCCGTGACGCTCGCCCCGATCCAGCTCCAGGAGCTGATCCGCGACGGGGACCTAGGTACCCCTGTGCAGCGCCTGATCATCCTCCTCGTGGACTCCTGCTGACCGCCGCCTGCTCGGGCCCGACCGCGGGACCGACCGCGGAACCGGCTCCCCCGCCGCCACCCCAGGCGGCCCCGCCCTCCGCGCCGCCGGACCAGCCGGCCGCTCTCCCGCCGGCGTGCCCGCTGTTGCCCAAGCCGGAGGCCGAGGCGCTCGCCGGCACCCCGCTGGTCGACGGTGTCGAGTCCAACCCGGCGAGCCCGCAGTGCCTCTACGCGGGTCCCACCAGCGGCCCGGTCGCCCAGGTGGAGGTCTTCGTGGGCGACGGCGCGAAGAAGTTCCTCGACATCGACCGGGAGCACGCGCACGAGTTCACCGAGGTACCCGGCATCGGCGAGGAGGCACACGCCGAGGACAACGCGATCTTCGCCCGCGTCGGTCGGACCTGGTTCGCCGTGCGCCTGGTCCGACTCAACGATCCGGCGCGCAACGCACCCGCGCTCGTCACCGCCGCCACAGCCGTCGCGGGCCGGCTGTAGGAGGTCAGGCCCGGCCGGGCACGCGACCCACCCCGCCGTAGCCGAGCAGGCGGGCCGGGGAGGTCGACGCGCTGTTCTCGGGTCGCCACGCGTCGAGCAGCACCACGCCCGGCTCGACCAGCTCGGTGCCGGCGAACCAGCTCTCGATGGTGGCCCGGTCGCGCGGATGGACCTGCTCGTCGGCGGCCTCGTAGAGGCGCAGCAACCCGGCCAGCTGCTCGGCGGTCCGCGGGTCGGCCTCGTCCTGGCTCATGGTCGAGATGGCCAGGAGGCTCCCTGGCGGGCAGGCCTCGCGGTAGGTGCGGATCATGTCGGCCGGGCCGTGCTCGTCGCCGATGAACAGCATCAGGCCGGCGATCAGCAGGCCCACCGGGCGGTCGAAGTCGACCAAGCGGTTGACGTCGGGGTTCTCCAGGACCGAACGGGTGTCGCGGACGTCCGCCTCGACCACGGCGGTGTTCTCGTCCTCCGCGAGCAGCTCGCGGCCGTGGTGCACGGCGACCGGCTCGTAGTCCACGTACACCACCCGCGTCGCGGGGTCCACGCGCCGGGCGATCTCGTGCACGTTGCCCACGGTGGGAATCCCGGAGCCGAGGTCGAGGAACTGACGGATTCCCTGGTCCATCAGGTAGAGCACCACCCGGCGCAACCACGCGCGGTTGATCCGCGCGACGTGCCGCACCCAGGGTGCGACCTGCTCGACCTGGCCGGCCAGCAGCCGGTCCGGCTCGAAGTTGTTCACCCCGCCCAGGTAGTGGTCGTACATGCGAGCCGCGTTGGGCTTGTTTATGTCGATCCTGCCGAGGTTCATCGCCGGTTGCTGGGCCGTCACATGCTCTCCGATCGGGGTGGCGGGACGCGGCCGGCAGCATACTGCCCGAGCGGCCGAGCTCAGCCAGACTCCGCCGTCGGTGCCGCCGTCGGTGCCCCCGTCGGCGCCGGGGTCGGGCGCACGGACTCCGCCACGACCGTGCCGGCCAGCACCAGCGCCGCGACGGCGAGCTCCAGCCAGCCTCCCACCAGCAGGCCGGCGGGAACGCAGAGCCAGACCGCCGCCGCGGCGGCCAGCCGGGGCCAGGGCCAGCTCGGGGTGAGGCTGCGGCGGAACGCGGCCAGCCCCAGGAGGTAGCCGGTCAGGCCGATCGGCAGCAGCCAGGGCTCGAGGTCGTGCAGCGGCGAGCCGAGGTAGCTGACCGCCTTCTTCATGCCGACCGCGGCGACCGTGACGCCGGCGATCATCACCAGGTACGCGTACCCGAAGGAGAGCAGGGCGGCCAGCCCTCGGCGCCGCGCCGGCATCGCGTCCAGGGCGTGCTCGCCGGCCGCGTCCTCGTGGTCGAAGTACAGCCACCACATCGCCGCGCTCACCGCCAGCGCGAGCAGGGAGCCGACCACGACGGTGGTCACGCTCCCCTTCGCGGTCGCCGCGGCGCCGACGGCGATGATCGACTCACCGAGCAGGATGATCAACGCGAGCCCGTGGCGTTCCACGAAGTGGCCGGCGCCGACCACGAACCCGCTGATGCCCACGACGTGCGGGGTCGCGTAGTGCAGCACCACCACGGCCAGCGCCAGCCAGAGCCGGACGTCCGGCGGCAGGAACCCGGCGACGACCAGCACCGCCGCGCCGAGGAGGTTGAGCGGCCCCAGCCGCAGGATGGCCCCGCGCCCGGAGGTGCCGAGGAACCCGGCGGTGTGCACGACCACCACGACGAGGTAGGCGATCCCCAGGACGAGCCCGAACGGCCCCTCCTCGAAGTAGCGCGGCACCGCCAGCGACATGACGAAGTACGCGGCCATCCCGGCGAGCAGGAGCAGGCGGGGCCGGGTGCGGTCGAGGTCCAGCGCGTTGGTCAGCCAGGCGTAGCCGCCGTACATCCACCAGACCACGGCCAGCAGCACCGTGACCCGGGCGAGCCCGGTGCCGGTGGGCGCGGCCGTGAGCACGGCGGCGATCTGGGTGATCGCGAAGACGAAGACGAGGTCGAAGAACAGCTCGAGCGACCGGACCTTCTCGGCCGGCCCCGTCGGAACGCGGGTCGTCGTCACAGCGCGGTCCCTCTCCCGCTCACCCGGTCCGCCGGGTGCGGACCGCCTCACGTGACCGCCCGGCGGCCACGTGACTCCCCCCAACACCGCGACCGCCGACGATCTTCCCGCGGCACCGACGCGGTTCGCGACCACAGCGGTCCTCAGTGGTCACGCACACCGTAGGGCACGTCCGCACCGGCTCAGCCGCTGCCGAAGCAGACGAGGGGTGTCAGCGGCTCGGTGAGCGTGGCGTCGGCCAGGGCTCTGGCGGGGGCGGCCCCGCGGGCCAGGGCGCGGTGGTAGGCGGTCATCACGCCCACCGCGGCGTGGTCGTTCATGCGCGCCACGCTGGAGACCACGGTGCGGGTGCCGCTGTAGAGCAGGGCCGCGGTGAAGCCGAGCATCTCGTCGCCCGCGCGCACGACGGTCTTGCCCACGTCGCAGGACGCGAGGATCACGTGTTCGGGCGCGGCACCGAGCCGGTGGATGTCGTAGGCCAGCAGCGGTCCGTCGGCGAGGTCGAGCCGGGAGAACAGCACGCTGTCCTGCTCGTGGTGGCCGTGCGCGGCGAAGTGGGCGATGCCGCAGCCGTCGAGTGCCTTGATCGCCGACTCGACGGTGGCGTCCGCGCCGACCAGGGTCTCCCCCTCGGGGTAGATGCGGGCCAGCTGCTCGACCTCGTCCGCGGCGTGCTCGAGGTCGGGGCCGGCGACGAGGAGCGTGCCGGCGGGCGGCGCGAGCGCGGCGCGCCGGGCGGAGAGCCACACGGTCGCCGAGGGCGACACGGTCACCGGGCGGCCCCGCAGGTCCGGCAGCAGCGCCCACGGCACGCCCGACAGCGGTCCGGTCGGCACCACGACCAGGTCCTCGTCGCCCAGGCTCGGCCGCAGCGGCGCCAGCAGGTGCTCGGTCAGCACGCCCAGCTGGCGCCGGGCCGAGGTGCGCACCGCGGCGTCGAGCGGGGCCGGCAGCGCGCGACCGGACAGCACGTCCAGGTCGCTGCGCAACCGCATGATCGACTCGGTCACCGTGGGCAGGTCGCCGAGCGCGACGATCCGCGCGACCCGGTCGCCGGCCAGGAAGGCGTGGATCCGCGTGCCCACGGTGAAGAAGCTGACCAGTGCCGTGCCGGCCGCCGCGAGCTCGGCGCGGACCTCGGCCAGCTCGGCCTGGGCGTCGTGCTCGCCGGTGCCGCTGGTCTGCCAGCTCTGCGCGCGGATCTGGCGTTCCAGCTCCGCGCAGCGCCGTGCCGCCACCGGATCGCGGCGGCCCTCGAGCTCGCTGGCCCGCGCCACGCGGGACAGCTGCCGCAGCTCGGCGACGGCGTCGACGGTGGCCGGGTCGTCGGTGGGGTGCACGGCACGCGAGCGGAACGCCTGCGCCCGCGAGTGCTCCAGCCAGCGGAACACCGTCGCCGGCCGGCCCACGGCCAGCGCGGCGTCGAGCCCGGCCCTGGCGAGCTCGGCACCGAGGGTGGCCACGCCGGTCTGGAGGTCGATGCTGCCGAAGTGGCTGCGGTGCTCGGCGAGACGGACCAGTCCGGCCCGGGCGTGCCGGAAGGTGGCCGGGTGGTCGCCGCGGGCGCTCGCGATCCGGGCCCGGACGACGTGCCGCTGCAACCGGGTGTCCAGCCTGGACCGTCGACCGGGTTGTCGCCGGACCCGCTCGGCCGCCAGGTCGACCTGGCCACGGCTCAGGTGCGCGCGAGCGGCGAGCAGCTCGGCGGCCTCGGCGTCGTTGTCCAACCCCAGCGCGCGGAGTCGCTCGGCGAGCTCGCTGGCGGTGCCGGCGGCGGCGACCGCGCGCCGGCCGTCGGCGAACTCGGCACGCAGCCGGGTCAGCGCGGCGACCGCCGCCCAGGCCTCGTTGCGCCGCCGGCGGAACCGGCGCCGCGCCCGGGCCGCCCAGCGGGTTGCCGCGGCGTGGTCGCCGACCGCCAGGGCGATCTGCGCACGGGTCAGCTCGGCCTCGGCCTGCTCCTGGGTCATCCCCAGACCGGCGAACCCGGGCAGGGCGGCGTCGAGCACCTCGGCCGCGTCCACCGCGAGCCCGGCGGCGAGCAGGGCCCTGGCCTTCTCCACCGCGAGCACGACCAGCATCCCGTCCGCGTTCTCCGCGTACCCCTGCTCGGCCTGGTCGAAGGCACGCAGCGCCCCGGGGACGTCCCCGGCGAGCAGCAGGCAGGAACCGCGGCCGTGGAAGGACTTCGCCACCTGGACGGTCATCCCGAGCTCCCGGCTGAGCTGCTCGCTGCGGGCCAGGTCGGCCAGCGCCGGGCGCACCTGGCCGGCGATCTGGTGGATGAACGCCCTGTTCAGCAGGGTCCGCGCGAGCGCGACCCGCTCCCCCGCCCGCTCGAGCAGCGGCACCGCCGCGTCGAAGCTGCGCACCGCCTCCTCGACCCGCCCGGTCATGGTCAGCAGCAGACCGCGTTGGAGCAGCAGCACCCCCCGGTTGTGCTCGGCGATGAGCGCGCCGGTTCCGTCCAGCAGCGCGAACCCCCGGTCGCTGTTGCCGCACGCGACCTCGGCGGCGGCGAGCGAGCCGAGCAGGCGGAAGGTCAGCTCGCGGTGCTCCGGCCAGCGTCCCGCCGGCTCGGGCCAGCCGAGCAGGCGCAGGCCCGCCCGCAACGACCTGGCACCGAGCAGCGGTCGACCCCGGTTGAGCGCCTCGAGCCCACGCCGGTGCAGCTCGCGTGCGCGGGCTTCCACGGCCTCCTCGGCCGGCTCACGGGGCATTCGGCCAGTATCCGTGCGGCGTCCACGATGACCAACAACGTTTAGGGTGACAAACCCCCTTTTCCGATCTCGATCGGCGGCGTGACGACGCGGTGCGACCCGGCGACGTCGTGCACGACGAGCTGCGCCGGTCCCGCCGGCACCTCCGCCAGCGCGAACCGGCCGGCGTCGTCGCTCTCGGTCGACATGGCGCGGGTGGGGCAGCGCAGCTCGACCCGGTGGCACGCGCCGGGCGAGAGCCAGCCGTCGACCCTGGTGGTGCCGTCGACGCGGGTGTCGAGCGTGATCATGATCGTCAGGTTGTCGCTCTGGAACGTGACGAGCCGGGTGAACTCGTCCGACCGCGCCGCCACCAGCCGCGACTCCTCGACGAGCCGCGCGAGCTCGGCGTCGAGGAGGTCACAGCCGTCGAGGCCGGCGAGGTCGACCGCGAACCGCACCCGCTCGACGAGACCGTCCGGCATGGGGTCGGCCTTCTCCAACATCGTCCGCAGCGCGTCGAGCAGCTCCGTCGGCTCCTGGGCGTCCTCGGGGCTCACCGGGCCGCCTCCCCGCGAGCGACGCCGGTTCTCGCGTCGCGGCCCGACATCAACAACCGGCGTGGCATGGCGGGGACCAGTGCACCGGAGAAAGGTTCACGACGCCGGGTCGCAGGCCGTGCAGGCGTCGACGGCGAGACGGGCTCGCTCGCGCATCGCCTCCTGGCTGACCAGCCCCATCCGCAGCCGACCGGGGTCGGACTCCGCGTGCTCGACCAGGCGGTTGGCCAGTACCGCCGCGGCGTGTGGACCCGCGAACGAGGTGCCGTGCCACATGGCGAACCCGCTGCTGAAGTCGTCCGGGTCGAGCGACTCCCGGTCCAGCTCCCGGATGGCGTTGGCCGGCCCGGTGCTCCCCCGCATGGTGGGGAACGTGCTCACCACCGCGGCACCGGTCGCCCAGGCATGCACCCACGGCGCCTGGTTGCTGAAGAAGGCCTTGGTGCCGTTGGGGTTCAGCGCCCCCACGCTGATCACCGGCTGCCCGCCGCCGACCGGGGGGATGGTGGCGAGCGCGGCCGGGAAGAACGGGCGCGTGGTGGCGTCGTTGCCGGCCGCCGCGACGACCAGCACGCCGAGGTCGCTCAACGTGTGGAGGAGCCGGGCGAACTCGGTCGTCTCGGCCTCGTCGTCGAGCGTCTCGCAGTAGTAGCCGATGGAGATCGACAGCACGTCGACCATGTCGGCGGGGTCGCCCCCCGGTGCCTGCGCCGCCCGGACCTGCTCCACCAGCCGCTCGAGGGCGGCCAGCACGTCGCTCTCGTAGGCGACCCCGTCGCCGGCCATCACCCGGGCGACACCGACCTCGGCGTCCGGCGCGACCTGGCGGATGATGCCGGCGATGAACGTGCCGTGCCCGGTGTGCCGGTCGAGCTCGCCGGTCAGCGGGTTCGCCGGGACGTCGGCGTCCCAGTGGTCCTCGATGACCCTGGCCGCCGTGCCCGCGGCGCGGCTGCTCGCGGTGATGGCGTCCTGAACCTCCTTGAGGACGCGGATGAACCCGCCCGGCGGGAAGCCGGCGTCGCGGTCGGTCGCCCCGAACCACTCGTGCGGGGAGATCCCCGTGTCCAGCACGGCGACCACCGGCCGCCGGTCGAACCCGCCGCCGGGAACCAGCTGCCGCGGCGTCGGCGGCCGCAGGCCGACGCTGACCGGGACCGGTCCGCCGCGTGCCGACCGCAGGTAGGAGTCCCTGCCGAACAGGCCGTGGGAGTCCCAGGGTGCCGGGTCGATGCCGTGGGAGTCCCACGGCGCGGGGTCCAGGCCCAGGAACAGCAGGTGTTCCAGCGTCACCGGATCCGGCGCCTGGACGGTGCGGGCGAGTTCCGGGGCCGGTTCGGCGGCCGCCGCCTGCCGCAGGTGCCAGAGCGCGAACCAGGCGTCGACGGTCGCGGGCCGCGCCGGGTCGAGCGCCTCGAGCCGGGCCACCGGCCGGGGGTGCCCGTTGGACGGTCCCACCAGCCGCAGGTTGATGCCGGCGAGAACCCGGTCGATCGCGTCCCGGTCCGCGTCCACCGGTAAGCGCAGGACATCGGTGCGGTAACCGGTCGCCGTGGGGGCGGGACCGGTCACCTCGCACATCGGGTCCGTGCGCTTGAGGACCCGCGCACCATGTCTGGCCAGGAGTCTCCCCGGGACGTCGGGTACGTCGGTACCGAGACCTTCGTCGCGTGGGTTGCGCCGGACGTAGAAGTGCATTGGGACCTCCATGCGGGGGTGGACACACGGCTTCTCGAACTGGAGCCGGGCCAGAGCCGGCAGATACGTCCATCAACATCACGAGTCGGTAACGCCGTCCGGGCACTAGTCTCGTCGCGGGGGACGGAACGGAGGCGGGCGCACGTGAGCGACACCGATCCGCACATCCACGTCGAGCGGAACGTCGTCCAGGCGGGCGCCGACTTCCGCAACGCGATCACGTTGACGTTGGGCCTGGTGACCGACGCGCCGAGCACGGTCACCACCGGCTGCGGCCGCCATGTGCCCTACGCGATGACCTCCACCCGGCCGGAGAGCGTCACCTGCCTGCCGTGCCGGGAGCACGCCCACCAGGAGTACCTGAAGCTCGCCGACCAGATCGAGCGACTGAGCCGACCGCCCCAGGTCAACATCACCGCCGAGCAGGCGGCCCAGGCCGTCGCCCGGCTCCGGGAGCTCGCCGAAAGGTTCGCCGCGTAGCGCTGTTTCCCCTCGTCTGTGCGGGTACCCCTGCATGCGCGCGACGCGCGACGAGATGCAGGCAGGTACGGAGAAGAGACGTCATGACCGACACCGCTCAGCCGAAGAACCACGAACGGCCGCCGGAGAAGCCCACGTCCATGGACCGCGGATCCTGGTGGCAGGTGCTCAAACGCACCGCCAAGGAGTTCAACGAGGACAACCTGACCGACTGGGCCGCCGCCCTCACCTACTACGCGGTCCTGTCCATCTTCCCGGGTCTGCTGGTCGTCGTCTCCCTGCTCGGTCTCTTCGGCCAGGACACGGTCAACACCGTCATCAACGACCTCGGGTCGGCCGCTCCGGACGCGGTGCGCGACATCCTCGTCAACGCCACCCGCAACCTACAGAACTCCCAGGGCACCGCGGGTCTGCTGGCCATCGTCGGTCTGGCCGGCGGGCTCTGGTCGGCGTCCAACTACGTGGCCGGGTTCATGCGTGCCTCCAACGACATCTACGACGTCCCGGAAGGCCGGCCGATCTGGAAGACGTTGCCGATCAGGATCGGCGTCACGCTCGTGATCGCGATCCTGCTGACGGTGAGCGTGCTCATCGTGGTGCTGACCGGTGGCGTCGCCGAGTACGTCGGTGAGCTGATCGGCGCCGGCGAGACGTTCGTGACCATCTGGCAGTACGCGAAGTGGCCGGTCCTGGTGATCATCATCAGCCAGATCCTCGCCCTGCTGTACTGGGCCGCCCCCAACGCCAAGCAGGCCGGCGCACGCTGGGTCAGCCCCGGCGGGATCCTCGCCGTGGTCGTGTGGATCATCGCGTCGGCGGGTTTCGCCTTCTACGTCGCGAACTTCGGGTCCTACAACAAGACCTACGGCACCCTCGCCGGTGTGATCATCTTCCTGGTCTGGCTCTGGATCTCGAACATCGCGGTGCTCCTCGGTGCCGAGTTCGACGCCGAGATGCACCGCGGCCGGGCCATCGAGGCCGGTCACCCCGAGGAGAAGGAGCCGTTCGTCGGCCTGCGGGACGATCGCGCCCTCGACGAGGACGAGAAGAAGGCGACGTAACCGCCTTACGACTACCTGCGCGCCTCGGTCTCCGGAGCGGTGTCGGGGGCCGAGGCGGCGGGGGTCGGAACGGGGCGCAGGATCCCCGCGGTGCAGACGGCGAGCACACAGAAGGCCACGACCAGCAGGAACGCCACGTTCAGCGGCATCAGCTCGGTCATCGGACCGATGATCGCGGGTCCGGCCAGGATGCCGAGGTAGCCGAGGCCGGCGACGCGGGAGACGTTCGCTCCCGCGTTGGCCCGGTCGGCGTGCCCGGCGGCGCTGAACAGCTGCGGTACGGAGCCGGACAGCCCGATGCCGAACAACGTCCAGCCCGCCAGCGCCAGGGGAACCCAGGGGGCGAGCGAGGCCGTCAGCAGCCCGACGGCCGCGATCGCCGACCCGTACCGGACGACCGCGACCGGGCCGACCCGCCGGACCACCGGGTCGGTGATCAGGCGGCCCACAGTCATGGCGGCGGCGAACGCGCCGTAGGCGAACGCGGCGGTGGCCTCGGGCGCGTCGAGGACCGTGCTCAGGTGCAGCACGCTCCAGTCGTTCGCGACGCCTTCGGCGAGCATCAGCAGCACGGCGAGGCCGGCCATGGCCCAGATACGACCGGGCGTCCTGCGCCGGCCCCGCTTCGCGGGCCGCTCCCCCGGCGGCGCCGGTGCGCGGCGCAGCAGCGCGGGTGTCGCGGCGAGGGCGATCGCCACGGCGATCCCGCCGGTCGCGGCGAGCGTCGTCGCCGGGTCCCAGCCCCAGCTCAGCGTGCGGGCGCCGACCACCGCGGCGGCGAACCCGCCGATCGACCAGGCGGCGTGGAAGGCCGACATCACCGCCCGGCCGTAGCCGTGCTCCACCTCGACCGCGTGGGCGTTCATGCTGACGTCCAGGCAGCCGTTGCCGAAGCCGAGCACGAACAGCCCCGCGCCCAACGCGAGACCGTTCGTCGCCAGTCCGGGCAGGACCAGCGCGGACGAGCAGAAGACGGCGCTCAGCGGCACGACGAGGCGCGGTCCGAACCGGTCGGTGAGCGGACCCGCGAGCTGCATGCCGCCGAACGCGCCGCCGCCGAGGAGCAGCAGGAGCAGGCCGAGCGTGGCGTGGTCGACGCCAGTCCGCTGCTCGACGGCGGGGATGTGGACGAACCACATGCCGACGGCCAACCCGTTCAGGCCGAAGAACGCGAAGGTGGCCACGCGGGCCGCGCGAAGTCTCTCCACACTTCGAACATAACTTACGTTCGCTGCCTGGCACTACGAACACGACAGGTGTTCAATGTCATGGTGAGTACCGAGCGGCTGCGGCGGATCGCCGACGCGACCCGCGAGGCGGGCGAGATGACGGTGGCCCGGCTCGCCGAGCTGACCGGCACCTCGGAGATGACCATCCGGCGGGACCTGGAGGTGTTGGCCGCCCAGGGCGTGATCGAGCGGTACCGGGGCGGGGCCAGGAGCCTGCTGCTGCGTGGGGAGGAGCCGCCGTTCGCGCTCCGGGCGAACGAGGGCGTCAAGGCCAAGCGGCGGATCGCGCACGCGGTGGCCGACCTGCTCGCCGACGGCGAGTCGGTGGTACTGGACAGCGGGACGACATGCCTGGAGGTCGCACACGTCCTGCGCGACCGGCGGCTGACCGTGCTGCCGCTGTCCCTGCACGCGGCCAACGCCCTGGTGGGGGCGCCGGCGCTGACGCTGTTGTTCCCGGGCGGCGCGCCCCGACCGGGAGAGCTGGCGTTGACCGGGCCGCTCGCCGAGGCCTCGCTGGCGGCTCTGCGGTTCGACACCGCGGTCATCGGCTGCTGCGGGCTGACCCCGGCGCACGGGATCACCGGCTACGACCTGGCGGACGCGGCCGTCAAGCGGGCCGCCATGCGCTCGGCCGCGCGGGTCATCGCGGTCGCCGACGCGGCGAAGCTCACCCGGACCGCCCTCGCCGTGGTGGCTCCGGTGTCCGAACTGGACGTCGTGGTGACCGATACCGGGGCACCGGCCGACGCGGTGGCCGCGCTCGAGGCGGCCGGTGCGGTCGTGCGCCGGGTGTGACCGGCGGCTACCGGCTGAGCCCCGCGCTGACGGCGCGCGCGGCGTGGCGGACCGCGGCGCTGAGCGATCCGGGTCTACCGCCACCGACGGCGGCGGCGAGCATGGCGATGTCGCGCCCGGTCGGCGCCAGGACCGGAGTGCTGACGAACTCCATTCCGCGCGGTACGAGGCCGCCGGGGCTCAGCAGCAGCACGTCCTCCGCCCTGGTCAGGCTGGCCGCCGCGATCAGGTCGTCGTTCTGGCACCGGACGGTGAGCACGGCGCTGGTTCTCGTGGTCGCGGCGAGCTCGTTGAGCGGCCGGCGAACCGCGGTGAGCAGCTGGGGGTAGGGCTCCCAGGCCCTGGCGAGCCGGAAGACCCGCGAACCCACCCGGTACAGCCCCTCCGCGCGCGCCACGACGCCGAGCGCCTCCATCTGCCCCAGCAACCGGTGCGTCGTCGCCTTGGGGATACCGCAGGAATGTGCGATCCAGGTAATCCCAACTCCATCCGAATGGCTGGCAAGTGCATTCAACAGAGTGAATGACCTGCCAAGCACACTGCTTTCCAACTGCACCTGGTCCATGTCTTCGCACCTCCAGGGGTGGCGATCAGCCGAAGGAATATCTCGGGTCCATTCAGTGGAACAAACGGTTTTGAGACTCCGGCTCGGGCAGGACACTGCTCGACATGAGCAATATCAGGAACAAAGTAGCGGTTCTGGCCACGGTGGCCGCGACGCTCGTCGTCGGTTCACCCGCTGGATTCGCCGACATCGCCCCGAGGTCGTCCGCGGCCGCGGGCGGTCTGGTGCCGCAGCGGTTGGCGGGGGATTTCAACGGGGACGGTGTGGACGACGTCGCGGTCTGGCGGCCGAGCAACGGCACGTGGTACGTCCAGAACCAGTTCACCGTTTCCTGGGGTACTGCCGGTGACATTCCGGTGCCGGGGGACTACAACGGGGACAACATCACCGACATCGCGGTATGGCGACCCAGCAACGGCTACTGGTACGTCCGCAACCAGTCCACCACCCAATGGGGAGTCGGCGGCGACATTCCCGTACCCGGCGACTACAACGGGGACAACACCACCGACATCGCGGTATGGCGACCCAGCAACGGCTACTGGTACGTCCGCAACCAGTCCACCACCCAATGGGGAGTCGGCGGCGACATCCCCGTACCCGGCGACTACAACGGGGACAACACCACCGACCTCACCGTCTGGCGACCCAGCAACGGCTACTGGTACGTCCGCAACCAGTCCACCACCCAATGGGGAGTCGGCGGCGACATCCCCGTACCCGGCGACTTCAACGGGGACAACCGGACGGACCTGACCGTGTGGCGACCCAGCAACGGCTATTGGTGGGTCCGCGACCAGTTCACCACCCAGTGGGGCGTGGGGGGAGACGTCCCGGTCTAGCTTTGAGGACACTCTAGGGCGACGGACCGCCGGTGGGCCCAGGACGCCGTGGCCCACCGGCGGTGCGCGTCAGCGTTCGTTCGCCGTGCCGTCGGCGCCCTCGAACGCGGCGACCACGGCGGCGATCGCGTGCTGGAGGTCCGCGCCCGCGGCCCTGGCTGCGGCCGCGTAGGCCGCCGCGGCGGATCCCAACGGCTGGAGCCGCGGCCCGGGAGGTGCCGCGGCCACCTCGGTGCCGTTCCGGCCGGCGGTCCGCAGCACCCCGACGCTCTCGAGCTCGCGATAGGCGCGGGCGACCGTGCCGGGGGCGAGGCCGAGGTCGCGGGCGAGCTGTCGGACGGTGGGCAGCCGGGCGCCGACCGGGAGGCGCCCGGCGCCGACGAGCCACCGGAGCTGGTCGTGCACCTGACGCCAGGCCGCCAGCCCGCTGTCCGGGTCGACGGTGATCCGCGGCGCGACGTTCACGCGACCCGCGCGAGGTGGCCGGCGCGCCGCGGCGGCGTCGCCACCCAGACCCACGCCGGCCCCGCGACGACGAACAGCACGACGACGACGATCTCGCTCGCCGAGTCCACGACGAGGACCCAGCCCGGCGGCGGCAGCGGGTCGGGCCCGAACGACAGGCTGCTCAGCAGGCTCAACCGGTTGTTGGCCAGCACCACCAGGTGCGTCAGCAGACCGATCCCCGCCCCGACGACCACCCGGGCCGTCCTGGCTCGCAGGACGGTGTCCACCACCGGGTCGGCGACCGTCTGACGCCGCACGGCGAGCCGCACCACCCCGAGCACCGCGGCCAGGCACAGCACGGTCCCGGAGACGACGAGCCACCCCGGCGAGCTGCCGATCTCCGCCCGGACGTCGTCGGAGACGAACGAGGTCCAGCCGCCCGGTTGCGGGACACCGTTGGGCGGCAGCCCGGCCACGACCCGGTCGGCCCACGGCTGCGCGGCAAGACCGACGCCCGCGAGGACCAGGGCCAGTGCGGCCGCCCCGAGCAGCAGCGCCATCGGCCACCGGGGTACGAGGTCGCGCCAGCTCCGCCGGGCCAGCACGGCGACCCGCACACCACGGATCTGCCGCACCGCCGCCGCGGTCTCGGCCAGCAACAACGCCGCGACCAGCGACATGACCAGGCGGAACAGACCGGGTACCGCGATCGGCTCCCCGAACCAGCCGAACACCATGCCCACGGCCGGCGCCAGGACCAGGAACGTTCCGAGCCACAGCAGGCGCCGGACCAGCAGGTGCCGGGCCGCGACGTGACACTGCTCCGGGCTCGGGTCGGCGATCCCCCATCGCCGCAGGAGACGCTTCCCCACCCGGCACCTCCGAGTTTGTATCAATGCATTGATACAAACTATGCCAGCCGCCGGTGGCGATGGGAAGGCGAACGGCGCCCTGCCAACGGGCTGGGCCCCTGGCGCTACGCGAGCGCGTCGCGCAGGAAGGCGGTCTGGTCGGCGATGACCTCGTCCTGGGTGGGGCCGTAGTAGATCTCGAAGTGCGTGCCGGGATAGCGGCGCAGCTCGCCCCTCGGCGCCCGCGCCACCGCCGCCCGCAGGAAGTCGACTGGGATGTCCGTGTCGCCTTCGGTGGCGCAGACGAGAAGCGGCGCGGTGAGCCGCTCGAGGTGGCGACCGGGCTCGTAGCGGGCGAGGGAGAGCGCCGCGCGCGGGGTGAACTCGTTGCGCCACAGGACGTTCTCCAGGCCGGCGGCGTCGACAGCTCGCCGTGCCGAGGGGTCGGTGAACATGGCCCCGCTGCCGGGCTCGCCGACGACGGGCACCAGCAGCGGCGGCGCCCCGCGCCGTGCCCCGCGCGCGTCGCGGACCGCGGCGACGGTCAGCTTCACCGAGTTCCACCGCAGCGCGTGGCTTAGCCTGCGCCCCCACGGCCGGCCGTCGCCCAGCCACGGAACCTGCGCGACCACGGCGGCTACCGCGGGGTCCTCCGCGGCCACCGTCACGACATGGCCACCGCCCAACGACGACCCCCACAGCGCGATCCGCCGCTCGTCGACGGCCGCGTGCCCCCGCGCGTACCGGATGGCGGCGCGCCAGTCGTCCAGTTGTGCGGGGATGTCCAGCAGCTGCCGGGGCCGGCCCTCACTCGCCCCGAAGTAGCGGTAGTCGAACACCAAGGCCGCGAAACCGGCCTCGGCGAAGCGCTGGGCGCGGTACAGCAGGAACTCCATCGTCCCGGCGAAACCGTGTGCCATGACCACGCAGGACAGCGGTCCACCTGCCGGTGCGGGCGGCTCGTACAGGTAGCCGGCGCAGTCGACACCACCCGACCCGAACGCGACCTTCGTCCGTCGTACACCCTCGTCCACGCGCCCTCCCACCGTTACTTTACCAAGGGTCAACACACTAGCTGGATGACCGACCGGCGGTAAAGTGGGCTGGTGCCCGCCGCGGAGAAGCCATCGAGGGAGGACGTGCCCGGCCGGATCCTGGCCGCGGCACGGGAGCTGTTCGCGGCGGTGGGATACCGGGCGACGTCCATGCAGCGGGTCGCGGAGGCGGTGGGTATCACCAAACCCGGCCTCTACTACCACTTCCCGGCCAAGGACGAGATCCTCCGCCAGCTCACCGAGCCCCTGCTCGACGAGCTGGAGGCAGCCCTCGCCGACGCGGAGCGCCACCCCGACCCCGAGACCGTCCGGTGGCAGGCGCTCGAGGGCTACCTCGACGTCTGCATCCGGCACCGGGAGACCCTGCTGATGCTGGTCCGGGACATGTCGTTGCTGGTGGAAGCCCCGGTCGCGCACCGCTTCCGAAGCGCCGTGGCCCTGGCCAACGACCTCGTGGCCGGACCGACCCGGGACCTCGCCACCCGCGTGCGGGCAGCCCAGGCGGTAGCCGGCCTGGGTGACGCGGTCATCCTCTTCGCCGAGGAGGACCCCGGCGAGCTGCGCGAGCACGTCCTCGCCGGGGTCCGGGCACTGCTGGCACCGGCGCGTCCGGCCCCGCCGAGCGCGCCGGACCGGGGACGACCACGCGGCCGCCGAGGAGGCCGACCGCGACTGCTCGACCAGGAGCAGGTGGACCACATCCGGCGGCGCTACGCGACCGACGGGCACACCGTCGAGCACATCGCCCGGGAGCTCGGCGTGTCCCGCGCGACCGTGTACCGGTCCCTGAACTCCTCTTCTGAGACATAGATTTCAAAACATCGGGTCGACAAGCGACACCGAAAATTCCGCCACCTGATCTTCCTCGTCGACGCCCTGACCGCAACGAGCTTAGAGCGAACGACAGACCGAACCATCTACCAGGAAAAACACAGGTATGAATATTCCACCGGCGACCAATACTTCCGAAAGTTTACCGAAAGTCGTTGACAGCAGAGCGCAGTTGAACCAACACTGGCGGTACCGACAGGGCGCCTCACTGTCCATCGCTCGTGCCGCACGAGGAAGGACTCCGCGATGCGAAACACGTCACTGCTGCCGAAACGCGCACTCACGGGACTGGCCGTCGCCGCGATGGCCATGGCCGGTGCGGCCGCCCCGGCGGCGGGAGCCGCCGGGACACCCGGCGCGGCCTGCAACGGGTACGTCGGCCTCACCTTCGACGACGGCCCGTCCAACAACACCCCGGCCCTGCTCAGCGCGCTGCAGCAGAACGGGCTGCGGGCCACGATGTTCAACCAGGGCCAGTACGCGGCGTCCTATCCCCAGCACGTCCGCGCCCAGGTCAGCGCCGGTATGTGGGTCGCGAACCACAGCTACACCCACCCCCACCTGACCCAGCAGAGCCCGGCCCAGATCGAGTCGGAGATCACCCGCACCCAGCAGGCCATCGCCAACGCCGGCGGCGGCACGCCCAGGCTGTTCCGGCCCCCGTACGGCGAGACCAACTCCACCGTGCAGTCCATCGCCGCCCGGCACGGCCTGACCCAGATCATCTGGGACGTCGACTCCCAGGACTGGAACAACGCCAGCGTCGACGCGATCGTCGCGGCCAACGCCCGCCTCACCAACGGTCAGGTCATCCTCATGCACGAGTGGCCGGCGAACACGCGTGCCGCGATCCCGCGAATCGCGCAGGTACTGGCCAGCCGCAACCTGTGCGCGGGCATGATCTCGCCCCAGACCGGCCGGGCAGTCGCCCCGAGCTGAGCCGGCGAACCGCGGCCAGCGCCGGACGCGGTTCCACATGGACGGTGGTGGCCCCGTCGCGACACCGGGGCCACCACCTTCTCGATGTTTGCGCTCACATGATCGGCTCCGCTCCCGTGCTGAGCGATGGGCCACGGTTTCTCTTGCCACAGCCGTTCGGCAGCCGTCATAGTGTTAACGCTCACTCCGGTTTCACTTCCAACGACGCAAGGAGCCGGACATGCGTTGGCGTGCCCGGCGACGCTTCGCGCTCGCCGCCCTGACCGCGCTCGCCGCGACCGCCGTGCTGGTCGTGAACCCGCCTGGCGCCCAGGCCGCCGGCCCCGTTCCGCACTACGTGATGACGGCGTTCACCAACAGCAGCGAGTCGAACATGTACGTCTACGACTCCGCGAACGCCACGAACTTCAGCCTGGTCCGGGCCAACGCGTTCACCCCGCCGTCCGGGCTGATCCGCGACCCCAGCGTCATGCGCCACACCGACGGCTACTACTACGTCGTCTACACCACCGGCTGGACCGGTGACACCATCGGCTTCGCGCGCAGTGCCGACTACGTGACCTGGACGTTCCTGCGCAACGTGCGGGTAGGGCTGAACGGGGCGACCGGCAGCACCTGGGCCCCGGAGTGGTTCAGGGACAGCGACGGCAGCGTCCACGTCGTCTACTCGGCCTCCACCACGGGCACCGCCGGCCAGTTCCGCCCCCACCGGGTGACCGCGACCAGCGGCGACCTGTCCACCTGGTCCTCCCCCGTCGCGCTGGGCATACCGGCGAACTACATCGACAGCTTCCTGGTCAGGATCGGCGGGACCTACCACAACTTCCTCAAGAACGAGACCACCAAGTACATCGAGCACGCCACCGCGACCTCCCTCGACGGCCCGTGGACGTTCCGGGGCACCGGCAACTGGGCCGGCTGGGGCTCGGGCCTGGAAGGGCCGGCGGTCGTGCAGCTGCCGGACGGCCGGTGGCGTGTCTACTTCGACCAGTACGGGCAGCAACGGTACTACTACGCCGACAGCACCGACCTGTTCTCGTTCGGGGCCAAGGTCGAGCTTCCCGGTCTGTCCGGCACCGCGCGGCACTTCACCGTGCTGCGCGAGACCTCGGGCGACAGCACCACCGTGCCCACCGGGAACCGCTCCCTGCGGTCGGCCGATGTCGCCGAGGGCTACCTGCGCCACCGCGACTACCTGGCCTACGTCGAACCGGTCGGCACGGCGGCCGACCGGCAGGATGCCACGTTCACCGTCGTCGCCGGTCTGGCGAACGCGGCCTGTGTCTCGTTCCGCTCGCTGAACTTCCCCGACCGCTACCTGCGCCACTACGCCTTCCGCGGGCGGCTGGACGTGAACTCCGGCGACGCGACCTTCGCCAGGGACGCGACCTTCTGCGGCAGAGCGGGCCTGGCCGGCGGGGTGTCGTTCGAGTCCTACAGCCACCCCGGCCGGTACCTGCGCCATGTGGGTGGCGAGGTGCGTGTGGACCTGTACACGCCGGGATCCGCGTTCGCGGGAAGCGCGTCGTTCACCGTCACCGTGCCCCTCGCCCCCTGACTCTCCCGAAAGGACGGACGATGAGGACGATCCTCGCCCGCGTGGCGGCAGTGCTGGTGGTCGCACTGGCGGTGGCGCTCCCGACCCCGCCCGCTACGGCCTCGCCCGCTGCCAGGTACACCAACCCGATCGCGGAGCGGCGCGCCGATCCGCACATCGTCAAGCACACCGACGGGTACTACTACCTCACCGCGACCGTCCCCGAGTACGACCGGATCGTGCTGCGCAGGGCCACCACCATCCAGGGCCTGGCCTCGGCCCAGGAGACGGTGATCTGGCGCAGGCACACCAGTGGCGAGATGGCCGCGCACATCTGGGCGCCGGAGATCCACTTCATCAACGGCCGGTGGTACGTCTACTTCGCCGCGGGCCGCTCGGACGACGTCTGGCGGATCCGCATGTACGTCCTGGAGAGCTCGGCGGCGAACCCGCTCACCGGCTCGTGGGTCGAGCGCGGGCGGATCAGCACTCCCTGGGACACCTTCGCGCTCGACGCCTCGACCTTCGTCGTGGGCGGCGTGCGGTACCTGGTCTGGGCCCAGCAGGAGCCGGGGATCTCGACGAACTCCAACCTCTACCTCGCCCGGACGGGATCCACGCCGTGGACCATCACGGGGACGGTGACCAGGCTGTCGGTGCCAACGCTGGCCTGGGAGACCCGCGGGTACAAGGTGAACGAGGGCCCGAGCGTGATCCAGCGCGGCGGGCGCGTGTTCCTCACCTACTCCGCGAGCGCGACCGATGCCAACTACTGCCTGGGCATGCTCACCGCGTCGGCGAGCGCGGACCTGCTGAACGCGGGATCCTGGACGAAGAGCCAGAACCCCGTGTTCGCGTCCAACGACGCGACCGGCCAGTACGGACCCGGCCACAACTCGTTCACCGTGTCCGAGGACGGCCAGAGCGACATCCTCGTCTACCACGACCGCAACTACCGCGACATCAGCGGCGACCCCCTGAACGACCCGAACCGGCGGACGAGGGTGCAGAAGGTGTACTGGAACGCCGACGGCACGCCGAACTTCGGCATCCCGGTCCCGGACGGCCCGACACCCGTCCGGCTGCGCTCCTACGATCTGCCCGACCGTTTCGTCCGCCACTACGACTACCGCGCCCGGGTGGACGCCAACGTGAACCCGCTGGCGGACTCGCAGTTCCGGGTGGTGCCGGGGCTGACGGGTTCCGGGACCGTGTCGCTGGAGTCGGTCAACTTCCCCGGCCACTACCTGCGCCACCGCGACTTCGAACTGTGGGTCGACCGCGACGACGGCGGTGCGGTGTTCCGCGGGGACGCCAGTTTCGTCCAACGTCCGGGCCTGGCCAGCGCGTCCGGGGTGTCGTTCGAGGCGCAGAACTCGGCGGGCCGGTACATCCGGCATTCCGGCGGCATGCTGTCTCTCCAGCCGGTCACCGACGCGGCCGGCCAGGCAGCGGCTACGTTCGTCCTGGAGTAGCGGCGACAGGCGGTCCGCGAAAGTCCCCGCCCGGTGGGACGGTTGACGGTGTGGTGTTCACGCGCTTAGCTGCGATGTGCGGATCTCACGGTTGATCTCGGTCCTGCTGTTGCTCGCCGTGGCGCTGGGGGTGCCGGTGCCGGCCGGGGCGGTGGCTGGGGTAGGGCGGCCGGCGCTCGACCTCGACGGGATGACGATTCCGGAGCTGCAGGCGCTGATGGACCGGGGCCGGCTGTCCTCGGTCCGGCTCACGCGGGCCTACCTGGACCGGATCCGCACCGTCGACCGGAAGGTGCACGCGGTCCTCGCCCTCGATCCGACGGCGCTCGCGCAGGCGGCGGCCAGCGACCTACGCCGACGCACCGGGCACACCCGCGGTCCGCTGGACGGGATCCCGATCCTGCTCAAGGACAACATCGACACCCGCAGGCTCACCACGACGGCCGGCTCGCGGGCGTTGCTGGCGGCCCCGCCGCGCGCGGACGCGACGCTGGTCCGCAGGCTGCGCGCCGCCGGCGCGGTCATCCTCGGCAAGGCGAACCTCTCCGAGTGGGCCAACTTCCGCAGCACCAACGCGACCTCCGGCTGGTCTGGCGTCGGGCTCCAGACGAACAACCCCTACGTCCTGGACCGCAACCCGTGCGGGTCCTCGTCGGGCTCGGGGGCAGGGGTGGCGGCGGCACTGGCCCAGGTCGCGATCGGCACCGAGACCGACGGGTCGATCGTCTGCCCGGCCGGCGCCACCGGCGTCGTCGGTCACAAGCCCACGCTCGGGCTGGTCAGCCGCACCGGAATCGCGCCGATCTCGGCCGAGCAGGACACCGCCGGGCCCATGGCACGCAACGTCGTCGACGTGGCGATCACGCTCTCCGTGCTCCAGGGGCGCGACCCGGCGGACCCGGCCACCTCCGCCTCCCCCGACGACCAGCCGAGCGACTACGCCCGGCTGCTGCGACCCGGCGCGCTGCGCGGCGCGCGCATCGGCGTCTGGCGACAGGCCGGCGCCGACCCCGACGTCGACCGGATCGTCAGCCGGTCGGTCGCCACCCTGCGGTCCAGGGGAGCGACCGTGGTCGAGGTCGAGATCCCCTACCGCGAGGAGGTCAACGCGGCCGAGTTCCCCGCCCTGCTGACCGAGTTCGCCCGCGACCTGCCCGCCTACCTCGCCGGGCGGCCCGGCGTCCCGCACACGATCGCCGAGCTCGTCGAGTTCAACCGGCGGGACCCCGTCGAGCTGAGCCGGTTCGGCCAGGAGCTGTTCGAGCAGGCGTTGACCGCGCCCGGCACCGACGACCCGACCTACCAGCGGCAGCGGGCGACGGCCACCTCGCTGGCCCGGCGGTCCATCGACGAGACGATGGCCGCCCACGACCTGGACGCGATCGTCTCGCCCACCAACGGCCCGGCCTGGCGCACCACCTACGGCAGCGGCGACGAGGGTTTCCTGCTCTCCTCCTCCGGCCCGGCCGCCGTGTCCGGGTACCCCAACATCACCGTGCCCGCGGGCTACGCGGGTGAGCTGCCGATCGGCCTCTCGTTCTTCTCCGCGCGCTGGGCCGACGCCACCGTGCTCGCCCTGGCCGCCGCCTACGAGTCCGCCAACCCCGTGCGCCGCCCGCCGAGGTTCCTTCCGACCACCTGAGACCCTGTCCCCACCGACGTTGGGAGAGCCGTGCGTACCCCTGTCCTCCACGCCGCGCTCATCGCCACGGCCCTGGTCACCACCCTCGCCGCCACGCCGGCCAGCGCCCACCCGGGGCGCCTGCCGATCGTGTTCGTGCACGGCAACGCCGGCTCGGCCGCGCAGTTCGAGACGCAGTTCCAGCGGTTCGCCAGCAACGGGTACCCGACCGAGCTGATGTTCGCCTACGAGTACGACACCAGCGTGCCCGACAACACCGCGGCGGTCGCCGACCTGGAGCCGTTCGTCGACGACGTGCTCGCGCGCACCGGGGCGTCCGCCGTTCTGCTCGCCGCACACTCGCGGGGCACCGGGGTGAGCCAGGCCTACCTCGCCGACCCGGCCCACGCGAGGGAGGTCGCGAAGTACGTCAACCTCGACGGCCGGAGCGCCGCCGCCCCACCCGGTGGCGTGCCGACGCTCGCCGTCTGGGGTGAGTGGCAGTCGCCGCCGGACCCCGTTCTCGGCACGGTCGGCTTGGTCGAGGGCGCCCAGAACGTCTACAACAGACAGTTCGGTCACACCGAGACGGTGACCGCGGCGAAGACGTTCGTCGACATCTACCGCTTCTGGTTCGGCCGCTCCCCGGCCACGACGCGGGTCCTGCCCGAGCGGCGGATCGAGGTCGCCGGCCGGGTCGTGCTGTTCCAGCAGAACGCCGGCTATGCCGGGGCGCGGCTCGAGGTGTGGCCGGTCGACGCCGCCACCGGCCGGCGCCGCGGGCCCACCCCGGTAACCACCACCGTGATCGACGACGGCGGCGCCTTCGGCCCGCTGCGCGTCCGGCCCCACCAGGCCTACGAGTTCGCCGTCACCCGCGAGGACGGGTCGGTGGACCACTTCTACCAGCGCCCGTTCATCCGGGACGACTACTTCCTGCGCCTGAACACCGCCCGGCCCGGCACCGGCCTCGAGGCGTTCACCAAGCACGACCCTCGCCACGTGAACCTCACGATCGTGCGGGGGCGCGAGCTGTGGGGCGACCAGCCCGACAGCGACGTGCTGACCGTGGACACCCTCGGCGACGGCGTGCCGCCGCTGAACGTGCTCACTCCCGGGGTGGCGCCCAGGACGGGTCCTGGTGGCCCCGGCGGTAACACGGGCGAGGTCAACGCGCTGTTCCTGACCGACGTCGGCGCCCGCACCGCCACCGGCTACGCCGACCCCGACCAGCGCACCGACCTCGGCAAGAACCAGCTCTTCCCGTTCGACAACCTGACCTTCCTCGCCGCCGCGGACGTGTATGTAGCGGCCGACCCCGGCGCGCACCGGACCGTCCGCCTGGTCATGGTCCCCCGCGGCGACCGGCCGACGACGGTGCTCAACGTCCCCAACTGGCCCTCGGACACCCACCGCGTCTCGGTCGCCCTCCCGGACTGAGTGCACTACCGTCCACATCGGAGGAGAGGCCGATGGCCAGCACGGAACGGGTACCGGACTACGACATCACCAGGGCGGCGGGCTGCCCGCTCGACCCGGCCCCGGCCCTGCGGCAGGTCCCGGGCCCGCTGTCCCGGGTCCGGCTCTGGGACGGCAGCACCGCCTGGCTGGTGACCGGGCACGCCGAGCACCGGGCACTGCTCGCCGACCCCCGGGTCAGCGTCGACCGCACCCGGCCCGGCATGCCGAGGGTCACCGAGGGCGCCGACGGCGCGATGACCGACGCCGAGGCCAGGCGGATGGCGGAGCTGGCGAAGCAGCGGTCCGTCCCCGGGCTCAGCTTCATCCTCAAGGACGACCCCGAACATGCCCGCCTGCGGCGGATGGTCACCGGGGCGTTCTCGATCAGGCGGGTCGAGGCCATGCGGCCGGCCGTGCGGACGATCGTGGACCGGTTCCTGGACGAGCTGACCGCCGGCCCCAGACCCGTGGACCTGGTCGAGGCGTTCGCGCTCCCGGTGCCCTCGCTGGTGATCTGCGAGCTGCTCGGCGTTCCCTACACCGACCACGGGTTCTTCCAGGAGAACAGCACGACCATCATCAGCCGGAGCTCGACCGCCCTGCAGCGGTTCGAGGCGATGGGCAACCTGGGCGAGTACCTGGACGAGATGGTCGGTCGGCGACTCGTCGAGCCCGGCGGGGACCTGCTCTCCACGGTGGCCGAACGGGTCAGGACCGGTGAGCTGCCCCGCCAGGAGGCCGTCGGGATGGCCGTGCTGATGCTGTTCGCCGGGCACGAGACCACGGCCAACATGATCGCGCTCGGCACGCTGGCGTTGCTGGAGCACCCCGACCAGCTGGCCGTGCTGCGCGACACCGACGACCCGCGGCTGGTCGCGTCGGCGGTGGAGGAGCTGCTGCGCTACCTGACGATCACGCACGGCGGGCTGATGCGGGTGGCCGTCGCCGACCTCGAGCTGGCCGGCCAGCTGATCCGGGCGGGCGAGGGAATCATCGTGGTCAGCGAGACCGCCAACCGGGACCCCGCCGTCTTCCCCGACCCGGACCGGCTCGACCTGCGGCGCGACGCCCGCCAGCAGGTGGGCTTCGGGTACGGGCCGCACGCGTGTGTGGGCCAGCCCCTGGCCAGGATGGAGCTGCAGGTCGCCTACCCCGCCCTCCTCCGGCGCGTCCCCACCCTCCGGCTGGCCACCACGCTGGACCAGATCCCGTTCAAGCAGGACGGTTTCGTCTACGGCGTCCACCACCTGCCCGTGACCTGGTGAACCGGGTTCCAAGTGGACCGAACGAGCGGGGTCGCGCCGGGTAGGGTTCGGGAGACCCACCGGCGGACGGGAGGACGCACGTGACGACCACGAGGCCGGCCCCGGAGGAGCGAGCGGCACGCGTTCTGACCCACCTGGGCACCCGCGCGGGCGAGGTGACCAGGCCGTTGGTGCGGTGGGGGTTGATGCACGGTCTCCCACGGACCGCGCTGCGGCTCGCGGCCCGCCGGGGCGACCCCCAGGCACGGCTGTTCGTCGCGGCCGGTGCCTCTCCCACTCGGGCGATGGGCGGGCTCTTCGACGAGATCCGCGACCTCGGCCCGCTCCCCGGCGGCGTGTTCTCCCGCGTCACCGCCGACTACGCGGTCGTCCGCGAGGTGCTGACCAGCAACGACTTCCGTACCGGGGTAGGACCGGGAGGAGGGCTGTGGGGCCGGTTGGCGCGATGGTCGGCCGCGGACTTCCTGCACCCGGTGGCGCCGCCGTCGTTGCTCGTGACCGAGCCGCCGGACCACACCCGCTACCGCAAGCTGGTCACCCGCGTGTTCACCGTGCGCGCGGTGGAGAACCTGCGGGAACGGACCGAGCAGATCGCCAACGAGCTGCTCGACAGCCTCGACCCGACCGGCCCGGTCGACCTCGCCGCCACGTACTGCAGCCTCCTCCCGGTCACCGTGATCGCGGAGATCCTCGGGGTGCCGGCCGAACAGCGCACCCGCGTCCTGCGGCTGGGCTCGGCCGCCGCGCCCAGCCTGGACATGGGGCTGCCCTGGCGGCAGTTCCGCGCGGTGGAGAGCGCGTTGCGCGCGTTCGACAGCTGGCTGAGCGAACACCTCGACCAGCTCCGGACCAAGCCGGGCGACAACCTGCTCAGCCAGCTGGTCGCGGCCCGCGAGGACGGCGTCGGTCTCACCGACCTCGAACTGCGGGCAACGGCCGGCCTGGTGCTCGCGGCCGGCTTCGAGACCACGGTCAACCTGCTCGGCAACGGCACGGCCCTGCTGCACGACAACCCCGAGGAGCTGGCCGCGCTCCGAGCGGACCCGACCCTGTGGCCGAACGCGGTCGAGGAGATCCTCCGGGCGGACCCGCCGGTCATGCTCACCGGCAGGACGTGCGTACGCGCCACCGAGGTGGCCGGCGTCGCCGTGCCGGCGGGAACGTTGGTCACGACCATCCTCGCCGGCGCCAACCGCGACCCGGCGGTCTTCACCGAGCCCGCCCGCTTCGACGTGCGCCGCGGCAACGCCCGCGACCACATCTCGTTCTCCACTGGGCGGCACTACTGCCTGGGTGCCGCCCTGGCCAGAATGGAGGGCGAGGTGGGCCTGCGCACCCTCTTCGAGCGCTTCCCCGATTTGCGCCTCACCCCGGGCGCCACCTACCGCGACACCCGCATCCTGCGCGGCTACGAGCACCTACCCGCGATCCTCACCTAGTCGTCCTGCGGGTCGCAGTGCTCGCACCGGCACGCCCCGCTACTGCTGCTCCACCACGCCGAACATCTCGCAGACCGCGGTGTCGACGGCGGCGTCGAACAGGGGCCCGGTCCTCGGGTCGAGGTCTGTGGACAGGAGCAGGACGGCGCTCCGGCGGCCGGAGCGGTCCTGGTAGGCGATGCTGGTGTAGCCCGGGAAACTGCCCGAGTGGCCCCACACCGTGCCGCAGCGGGTGTCGACGAAGAAGATGCCCAGCCCGTATCCGCCGTCCCGTTCCTCGACGGGCACCGTGGTGAGCAGCTCACGGGTCAACGCCGGGGACAGCAGCCGCCCGGACAGCAGGGCACGGTAGAACCGGGCCAGGTCCGGGGCGGTGGACACCAGGGCGCCGGACGCCCCCGCGGCGCTCGGGTGCCAGCCGACCGTGTCGACGTAGCCGCCGCCGGTCAGCGCGGGTGGTCGGTAACCGTGCACGTGGCCGGGCCGCACGCGCGGGCTGGTCGCGAGGAAGGTGTCGGTCAGCCGCAGGGGGCGGGTGATCCGCTCGGCCACCAGCCGCGGCAGCGGCCGGCCCGTTGCCGCTTCCGCGATGAGGCCGACGAGCAGGTAGTTGGTGTTGCTGTAGGACCAGTCCGTGCCCGGCGGGAACGTCGGCGGGTGCGAGGTGGCCCAGGCGACCAGCTCCTCGGCCGACCACTCCCGGCCCGGGTCGGCGAGGAAGGCCGCGCGCCACGCGGGGTCGGCGGTGATGTCGAAGATTCCGCTGGTGTGGTTGAGCAGTTGTCGCACGGTGATCGCGGACCCGCCGGGAACGAGGCCGGGCAGCCAGCGCTCGACCGGGTCGGACAGCCGCAGCCGCCGCTCCCCCACCAGCTGCAGCACCACCGTCGCCACGAACGACTTGGTGATGCTCGCGACCCGGAAACCCCCGTCGGCGTGGATCGGGGTCGGCGGGTCGAGCACGGCGACGCCCCTGGCGACGGTCCGCACCCGCCGGCCGTCGTCGACCCTGGCCACCACGCCCGGCGCACCGGCGGCGACCAGCGCGTCGAGCGACCGGTTCAACGGGTCCCCGGAACCCCGAACTGGTGCGGCCGCCGCCGCGGACGGCGCGGCGGTCAGCGCCGCCGCCACCAGAACAACAAGCCACCTGCGCATCTGCCAGTCCCCCTCGTGTGCCGGTCGGTGCCCACAACACACCCCGGGACGGGCCAGGCGGACATCGGGGACCTCCCGGAGATGTCCCCGACCCGCGCCCTGGCCGCCCGCTCCGGCCCGGCCCGGCCCGCGCGAACACCTCCGCACACCCGCGTGACACCTGACACGTGAAGGTCCACTCAGCTCGTCGGGTGGAAGTCCGATGCTCACAGGCGGTCTAATCATCTGACGAGGAGCGAAATGTCCCTCCGTAACATCAGCGTCGGCAAGCGGCTGGGCGGTTCCTTCACCGTGCTCGTCGTCCTCATCGTGGTCGCGGCGAGTGTCGGGTGGTGGGGTACGCAGCGCCAGGCCGACGTCGAGGAGCGCATGGACCAGCTGCGCCTGGTCCAGGACGACCTGCAGGCGAGCCGCTACGACGCCGCCGACATCACCGGCTGGCAGGGCCTGGTCGTGGCCGACGCCGCCACCTACGGGCCCGACGCCGCACTCGGTTCCGAGGGCCACAACCGGCAGGGCGAGCTCGAGGCGAAAAAGACGCTGTACGCGAACCTGGAGAACGCCCACGTCACGTACATGACCGACGAGGAGCGGACCGAGTTCGAGAAGCTGCGCCCGGCCTGGGACGAGTGGTTCGAGTGGGACGACAAGGTCGTGGCGTGGCTCGCTGAGGGCACCCTCGCGGCCCGCACGCTCGCGCTGGACGCCATCAACGAGGGCGACGCGAGCGCTGCCTGGTCCACGGCACTGGAGGTCACCGAGAAGGTGACCACTTCGGTCGACGCGCGGATGGCCGTGCTCAAGGACGAGGCCAACTCCGTGCGCGCGGCCAGCCAACTGATGCTGCTCGCCGCGCTCGTGCTGGCCGTGCTGGCCGGCGTCGTACTCGCCGTGTGGGCCACCCGTTCGGTGGTCCGCCCGCTGGCGTCGGTGCGCCGCGCCCTGGAACGACTCGAGCAGGGTGACCTGACCGTCGAGGTCGGCCTGGACACCCGGGACGAGCTCGGCCAGGTGGGCCGGGCCGTGGACAACACCGTCGCGTCGCTGCGGGGCACGGTGTCCCGCCTGAGTGAGCACGCCGAGTCGCTGGCCACCTCTTCCGACGAGCTGTCCCGGGTCTCCTCCGGGATCGCCTCCTCCACCGAGGATGCCAACGCCCAGGCCGGCCGGGTCGCGGAGGCCGCCGCGCAGGTGTCGCGGAACGTGGAGACGGTCGCCAGTGGCGGCAACGAGATGGTGGCGGCCATCGGCGAGATCGCCAGCAATGCGGGCGAGGCGTCCGGGGTGGCCGCGCAGGCGGTCGCGGTGGCGGAGGCGACCAACGCCACGGTCACCAAGCTCGGCGTCTCGTCCTCGGAGATCGGCAGCGTGGTCCGCACCATCACCTCCATCGCCGAGCAGACCAACCTGCTCGCGCTGAACGCGACTATCGAGGCCGCCAGGGCGGGCGAGGCGGGCGCCGGGTTCGCGGTCGTGGCGGGCGAGGTCAAGGAGCTGGCCCAGGAGACCGCCCGGGCGACCGAGGACATCGTCGGGCGGGTGGAGGCCATCCAGGCCGACACCTCGAACGCGATCAACGCCATCGAGGAGATCGTCACGACCGTCAGCCGCATCAGCGACTACCAGATCGTCATCGCCGCCGCCGTGGAGGAGCAGACCGCCACGACGAACGAGATGAACCGCAACGTCGCCGAGGCGGCGGACGGCAGCCGCTCGATCGCCGAGAACATCGGCGGGGTCGCGGCCACCACCGACACCACGACCACGGCCGTGCGGCAGTGGCAACAGGCGGCCACCGAGCTGGCCGGGATGAGCGGTGAACTGCACGAGCTGGTTGGTGGGTTCCGGCTGTAGCAGGGTGATGACGTACGCCGCCGCTCCGTAGGGTGTCCGCCTGGCCCGCCAGCGGGCGGTGATCGGGGAGGAACACCAGCTCCTCGCGCCCGCCCTGCTCCGGTCGCACATGCTGTCCCTGCAGTACGGGCAGGTGCGCGCGGGCGAGACGACCAAGAAGGTCGGTGCGACCACCGGTGGGCTGATCGGCGCGTCGGGGTTTCGACTCCAGGTCCTATCCCGACGCTGGGTTGTCGAACGAACCCTGGCCTGGATCACCCGCCACCGCCGCTGCGCCCGCGACTACGAGGGACTCCCCCGCATACCACGGTTCGAAACAGGCTCTCAGCCGTAGTGGCGGCACTCCCCCGGCAGAACGCCCGCCAGCGCACGCTCCAACTCGGCCAGCACGACCGGCGCGGGCAGCGCCGGGTCGAGGTAGGTGTGCAGGCCGAGCCCCTCGACGAGGGCGAGCAGCCCCACCGCCGCCGACCGGGCGTCGGTCTCGGCGGGGACCTCCCCGCACTCCTTCCCGTTGGTGATGGCCTGGGCGAGCTGGTCGCGGATGGCGGCCTCGGTCCGGTTGCGCACGGCGGCGAGGTCGGGCAGGTCCACGGCGCGGGCGGCGAACGCGAACGCGACGCGCCACTCCGCGCGCCGCGCCTCGTCCAGCGGCAGTCGCTCGGCGAGGCTCTCCCGCAGCGCCAGGCGGATGCTGCCGCGGTGCGCGGCGAGCTCCTCCGCCCGGTGCAGAGCGCGCGCCAGCATCCGCTCGGTGACCCGGGTGTACGCGTACCGGAGCAGGTCGTCCTTGCTGGAGAAGTAGTGCTGCACCAGGCCGACCGACACGCCCGCCTCGGCCGCCGCCCTGGCCATCGTCACCCCCTCGAAGCCGCGCTCGGCGATCAGCCGTTCGACCGCGTCGGCCACCTGGCGGCGCCGCGCCAGGTGGTACTCCTCGGTGGCCATCGGTCACTCCAGGAACTCGACCAACAGGGGGCAATATTGTCATATTAGACGCAATATGATCATATTGCGCCATGTTCACTCGCTACCTGGGCGTCGCGCTGGTGCTGGGCGCCCTCCTGCTGGCCGGCGTGCCGGCCCAGGCCTCGACCACCCGGACCGACGTCGAGGCCTTCCTCGTGGAGCGCATGCGGGACATCGAGTCGCCCGGCCTGTCCTACGCCCTGGTCCAGCGGGACCGGGTCGTGCGCTCCGGCGCCTGGGGCACCGACGGGTTCGGCCGGCCGATGACCCCGCACACGCCGGTCGGGTTCGGCTCGGTGTCCAAGCCGGTGACCGCGACCGGCGTACTGCGCCTGGTCGACGCCGGCGTGGTCGGGCTCGACGACCCCGTCGTCCGCCACCTCCCCTGGTTCCGGCTCGCCGACCAGCGGGCCGCCGACCGGATCACGGTGCGCCACCTGCTGGAGCAGACCAGTGGCATCTCCGCTCGCGACGGGTACGACCGCTCGGACGTCGACGACAACGCACCGGGCGCGACCCGCCGCTGGGTCGAGAGCCTGGCCGAGGTGACGCCGACCGCCGCGCCGGGAGAGCGCCACCAGTACAGCCCGGCCAACGCGGTCGTCCTCGCCGCGCTGGTCGAGGAGACCACCGGGCTGTCCTTGCCGACGTACCTGCGGCGGGAGGTGTTCACGCCGCTGGACATGGCCGACACGATCGCCGACGCCCGCGACGCCGAGCGGATGCCGCCGGGGCACGAGTTCTACTTCGGCACCGTGCGCGACGCCGAGCGCACGTTCGACACCTCCGGCCTCGCCTACGGCTACCTCGGCGGCAGCGTCACCGACCTCGCCCACCTCGCCGTCCCGCTGCTGACCGACGGCCGCTACGGCGGCGGCCGGTTCCTGAGCGAGCGGCTCGTCGACGCCCTGCGGCGCGGTGGTCCCCCGGCCGCGGGCGGGCACTACCCGCTCGGCTGGCGGACCGGAACCCTCCGCCAGACCGACACGCCGATCGTCTGGCACGCCGGCGGGGCGCCGGGCTACCACAGCATCCTCATCACGGCGCCGACCGCCGGCTGGGCGATCGCCGTCCAGCAGAACGTCTACTCGCCGCTCCACGACGCGGCGCTGAACTCCGCCGCCTTCGGTGCGCTGGCCATCACCCTCGGTGGCGCCCCGGATCCGCTCCCCGAGGACCCCACGGAGACCGCGGCGCTCGTCGGACTGGTCGCGCTCACCCTGGCACTGGCCGCCGGGCTCGCCTGGCAGCTCCGCCGACTGGTCCGGCGACAACCCGCTCCCGCCCGCCGAGCACGAGCCAGGACGGCGCTGAGCACGGCCGCGTGGTGCGGGCTGGGCATCGTGTCCGCCCTCGCCGTCTGGCTGTGGCTGCCCGGCTCGTTCGACCTGCGCCTGCGGCACATCCTGCGGTTCATGCCCGACATCGGCCAGCTCGCGGTCACGGTGCTGGTGATCGGTCCGGCGCTGACCGCCGCGCGGCTTGCGGTACTGCTGGCCGAGACGCGCCGCCAAGGCGCAGCGCGGCGAGCGGGGGTGTGAAGAGGTGCCCGAGGGCTGTGCGGACGCGCCCTACCACCGTGTGGTGCCGGTGCGCGGGACGCAGGGGACGCGCTCCAGGTAGGCCTTGCGCAGCCCCTTCCCGGGCCCGGTGGGCCAGGGTCGCCACCGCCTCGGGCGTCATGCCGACCAGCGGCGCGACCTCGGCCGGCGACTCGTTCATCACCTCCAGGTGCCACAGGACGAACCGCCACCGCTCCGGCAGGGTCGCGAACGCGTCGTCCGCCAACGACGGGTGCGCTTCTCGGTCCATCGGAAGCCCCTCCCACTCCGATCGCCCTCGACCATGCATCTGCACGTGCATTATGTCGTGCAACTGCGTGACGAGTGTTACACGCTCCGAGATTTGTGGCGCGCCGAAAGCGGGATGTGGGTGAGGCCTCAGGTGACCTGGAGGCCGACGACGCACGTGTCGTCGTCGGTGTTGGAGGCGTTGCCGTGGAGCAGGGCATCGAGGCGGTCCTCGAGCGGACCCTCGTACTCGGCCGACTTCCGCAGCAGCCGGGCGACGCACTCGTCCCAGTGCGCGTCGCGGCGTTCGATCAGGCCGTCGGTGTACAGCAGGAGCGTGTCGTCCTGCTCCAGCCGCACCTGGTCCTCGGTGTAGGTCGCGTTCTCCGACGCGCCGAGCAGCACGCCCCGCAGGGCGGGCAACGCCATCGCGTCGTGCCCACGCACCAGGACCGGGGTGGGGTGCCCGGCGCGTGCCCAGCGCAGGACCCGCGTGTCCGGCTCGTAGATGCCGCAGACCGCGGTCGCGAAGATCCGGTCGGCGAGGTGGCGGGCGACGAGGTTCAACCAGGTCAACAGCTGTCCGGGCCCGGCGCCCGTGGCCGCGAGCCCGCGCAGGGCGTTGCGCAGGACCACCATCCCGGTGGCCGCGGTGATCCCGTGGCCGGCGATGTCGCCGACCGAGATGAGCACCTGCTTGGTCGGCAGCACCAACGCGTCGTACCAGTCGCCGCCGACCGAGTGGTGCTGCTCGGTGGGCCGGTAGCGCACGGCGATGCGGAGCCCGGACGCCTCGATCGAGGGCTGGGCCGGCATGATCGCCTGCTGGAGCTGGAGGGCCAGCCGGTTCTGTTCGGCGATGTGCTGCTCGCTGTGCGCGAGCTGGTCCCGGGTCGCCGACAGCGCGACCTCGGTCCAGTGCTGCGCGGAGATGTCCTGGTACACCCCGCGGACCATGAGCAGGTGGCCCGCCGCGTCGAGCACCGGTTCGGCGATGACCCGGATATGGCGCGTGATGCCGTTCGGGCGGACCAGGCGGAACGCGACCGAGCCCGAACGACGGCGGTGCAGGACCGTGCGCAGGAAGGACGTGATGGCCCTGGCGTCGTCGTCGTGGGCGTAGCGGGTCAGCTGGGCCAGCGGCACGGGGTCGGCCGTCGGCTCGAGCCCGTAGAGCGAGTACAGCTGCGCGCTCCAGGTGATCTCGCCGGTGGCGGTGTTCTCCTCGAAACCGCCGACCCGCCCCAGCCGCTGCGCGTGCTGGAGCAGCGTCGCCAACCGCGCCGCCTTGTCCTCGACCCGCCAGACCAGGAGCACGCCGTCGCCGTGGCGGCTGATGCTCACGCTCGCGACGACGGTCAGCGGCACCTGGTCCACCAGCTCGGTGAACCGCATCCGGTCGGCTCGGAAGGGCTCACCGGTGGCGTGGACGTGCTCCACCTTCTCGAACAGCTGCCCCGGCCCCGAGGCCATCGGATAGGCCTCCAGCAGCAGCGCACCGTTGATGAGCCCGCGGGGCCTGCCGGCCGGGTCGACGAACGCGGTGTTGGCGTGGTGGATCCGGAAGTCCATCAACGCGCCGGTCGCGCTCAGCTGGGGCCGCAGCACGAGGGCGGAGTCGAACAGCCCGTCGGCCAGGGTCACCAGATCGGCCACGTCCGGCCGGGAGCCCCCGGGACCGGTGCCCGTGCCACCGTCCAGGGTGTGCGAGCACAGCTCGGCCAGCGCCTCGAGCTGGCGCTGGACCTGGGGGGTCTGCGGCTCCAGCGGGTAGGGCCAGCACACCTCCAGCACGCCGAGCAGCCGCCCGCCGGTTCCCGCGGGGATGGCGACGCGCCCGCCGGACCGGCCGATCGAGGGCAGCCCCGAGCTCTGCAGGTCCTCCACCCAGACCGTCGCCCGTTCCGCCAGGGCCCGGCGGGCGAGGGTGGCCACCCCCGGCGGGACGTGCCGCCACCGGGTCGCCTCGTCGGGGGCGATACCGGCGAACCCGGCCAGGGACAGCGACGAGTCCGCGGCCGCGGCCCAGATCGCGACCGCACTCGCCCCGAGCGGAGCGACCGCGTGGGCCAGCATCGACTCGGCGACCCGCTGGGAGTCGCCGCCGGCGAGGACGGCGCTCTCCGCCGTGCGCAGCCGCACCGCGGTCGTCGGCGTCTCGCGGGCCGTCTGCATCATGAACTCGTCGACGACCTCGGTGATCCTGTCCCGGGCCGCCTGGTTGACCAGGTCGGCCGCAAGCTCGAGCGGCGTGATCCCGGCCTGCTCGGCGAGCGACCCCAGCTGTCGCGCGGCCTGCGCCGGCCCGAGGTGCAGCCGCTCGACCAGCACGCCCTTGGCCATCTCGATCAGTGCGCGACCCTCCGCGGCCGCGTGCGCCTCCGCGACCTCGCCGCGCAGCTTCTCCACGGTCGCGGCGAGCCGGGACAGCGTGGTGGCCGAGGGCGGTACCGGGGCGTCCGGCTCGGTCACCGTACCGGTCCCGGCGTTGGCCTCGGGGCCGTCGATCACTGGCCGAACCACCGCTTCACGCAGGCGACCAGGTGGTCGGCGTCGACCGGCTTGGTCACGTAGTCGTTCGCGCCGGACGCGAGGCTCTTCTCCCGGTCCCCCAGCATCGCCTTGGCGGTGACCGCGATGATCGGCAGCGACGCGTGCTCAGGCATCGCCCGGATGGCGGCGGTGGCGGCGTAACCGTCCATCTCCGGCATCATCACGTCCATCAGCACGAGGTCGATCTCCGGGTGCGCGGTGAGGGTCTCGATGCCCTCCCTGCCGTTCTCCGCGTGCAGGACGTGCACGCCGTGCAGCTCGAGGATGCTGCTCAGGGCGAAGAGGTTCCTGGCGTCGTCGTCGACGATCAGCACCGTGCGGCCCGCGAGCTTCCCGTCGATCTCCTGCGGGACCGGTCGGGGCGCCTCCTCGCGGCGGACCAGGGGCACCACGTCGCCGGGTGCCTTCGCGGCGAGGTGCAGCGCGATCCGCTCCCGCAGCTCGTCCAGGCTGGACAGCATCTCCAGGGGCTGGCTGCCGATCCTGGCCTGGAGCAGGCGCTCCTGCTCGGGGTCCACCCGCCGGCTGTTGTGGGCGAGGACCGGCACCGTGCGCAGGGCCGAGTCGCCGTCCATGGTCTCCAGGAGCTGCACCGCGGACTTGCCGAGGATGTCCAGCTCCAGCACGACGCAGTGGAACGCCTCGGCGGCGAGGGCCTCGGCTGCCTCCTGGGCACCCACGACCGACACGACCTGCACCGGACCCCGCGGGTCGTGGCTGCCCGCGACGTCGGCCGCGGCACTCTCCGCGACCAGCGAGAGCAGGCCCTGCGGCCGTTCCTCCACGACCAGCAGCCTGCGCCGCGGGGCCGAGCCGTCCTCGGCCGGGGTGCCCGCGGCCGAGTCCGACGCGGTGAGCTGCCCGTTGCCCGCGCCACGGGGCTCCTCGGCCTGGCCGCCGTCGGAGAAGTCCGGTCGCACGACCGGCAGGTAGAGGGTGAAGGTGCTGCCGGCGCCGAGCGCGCTGTCGGCGGTGATGGCACCGCCGAGCAGGTAGGCGATCTCCCGGCTGATCGACAGGCCGAGCCCGGTTCCGCCGTACTTGCGGCTGGTCGTGCCGTCCGCCTGCTGGAACGCACCGAAGATCGACTCCAGCTGGTGCTCGGCGATGCCGATACCGGTGTCGATGACGCGGAAGGCGATGGCCGGCCCGTGCCGCCGGACGGCCGCCGGGACCTCCTTCGGGGAGGCGGGCTCGATGTGCAGCTCCACCCCGCCGGTCTCGGTGAACTTCACCGCGTTGGACAGCAGGTTGCCCAGCACCTGCCGCAGCCGCGAGTCGTCGGTGACGATCTCGGTGGCGACGTCGGGAGCGGTCGTGACCGTGAAACCCAGGCTCTTCTGGGTCGTCATCGGGCGGAACGTGGCCTCCACGTAGTCCAGCAACCGGTGCAGCGGCACCTTCTCCGGGTTGATGTCCATCTTGCCGGCCTCGACCTTGGAGAGGTCGAGGATGTCGTTGATCAGCTGGAGCAGGTCGGACCCGGCGGAGTGGATGATGCCCGCGTACTCCACCTGCTTGGGGGTGAGGTTGCGGTTGGGGTTCTGCGCGAGCAGCTGGGCCAGGATCAGCAGGCTGTTGAGCGGGGTGCGCAGCTCGTGGCTCATGTTGGCCAGGAACTCCGACTTGTACTTGGAGGCCAGCGCGAGCTGCTGGGCTCGGGCCTCCAGCTCCTGCCGCGCCTGCTCGATCTCCAGGTTCTTGGTCTCGATGTCCCGGTTCTGGGTGGCCAGCAGCGCCGCCTTCTCCTCGAGCTCGGCGTTGGAGAGCTGGAGCTCCTCCTGCCTGGCCTGCAGCTCCTCGGACCGGGCCTGCAGCTCGGTGGCCAGCCGCTGGGACTCGACCAGGAGCTCGTCGGTCCGGGCGTTGGCGATGATCGTGTTGACGTTCACCCCCACCGTCTCCATCAGCTGCTCGAGGAAGTCGCGGTGGATGCTGGTGAACGGCTGCACCGAGGCCAGCTCGATCACCCCGAGCACCTGCTCCTCCACCACCATCGGGAGCAGGATCAGGTTGACCGGCGCGACCCGGCCGAGGCCGGAGGAGATCGTGAGGTAGTCGGCGGGGATGTCGCCGACCAGGATGGGCCGGCGGCTGCGCGCGGCCTGCCCGACCAGCGACTGGCCGAAGACGAACCGGGGTGCCGTGCCGACCGGGTCCGGGCTGCCGTAGGAGCCGATCAGCTTCAGCTCCGGCGTCTCCGAGGCGTCATCGGCCAGGTAGAACGCGCCGTACTGGGCCGAGACGAGCGGGGTCAGCTCATCCATGATCAGCTCGGCGACCACGCCGAGGTCGCGGCGCCCCTGCATCAGGCTGGAGATGTGGGCGAGGTTGGTCTTGAGCCAGTCCTGGTCCTGGTTGGCCTTGGTGGTCTCGCGCAGCGACTCCACCATCGAGTTGATGTTGTCCTTCAGCTCGGCCACCTCGCCGGAGGCCTCCACGGTGATCGACCGGGTGAGGTCGCCCTCGGCGACGGCGCTGGTCACCCCGGCGATGGCCCGGACCTGCCGGGTGAGGTTGCCGGCGAGCTCGTTCACGTTCTCGGTGAGGCGCTTCCAGGTGCCCGAGACACCCTCCACCTCGGCCTGCCCACCCAGCCGGCCCTCGCTGCCGACCTCGCGCGCCACGCGGGTGACCTCGGCGGCGAACGCGGAGAGCTGGTCGACCATCGTGTTGATCGTGGTCTTGAGGGCCAGGATCTCGCCGCGGGCGTCGACGTCGATCTTGCGCGTGAGGTCGCCCTGCGCGACCGCCGTGGTCACCTGGGCGATGTTGCGCACCTGGTTGGTCAGGTTGTTCGCCATCGAGTTGACGTTGTCGGTGAGGTCCTTCCAGGTCCCCGCCACGTTGGGCACCCTCGCCTGGCCGCCGAGGATGCCCTCGGTGCCCACCTCGCGCGCCACGCGCGTCACCTCGTCGGCGAACGCCGACAGCGTGTCCACCATCGTGTTGATCACACCGGCCAGGGCGGCCACCTCGCCCTTGGCCTCCACCGTGATCTTCTGGGACAGGTCGCCGCGCGCGACGGCGGTGGCGACCTGGGCGATCGACCGCACCTGGCCGGTGAGGTTGGACGCCATCACGTTGACGTTGTCGGTGAGGTCCTTCCACGTCCCGGACACGCCGCGCACTGTGGCCTGGCCGCCGAGGTTGCCCTCGGTGCCGACCTCGCGGGACACCCGGGTGACCTCGTCGGCGAAGGCCGAGAGCTGGTCGACCATCGTGTTGATGGTCTCCTTCAGCTCCAGGATCTCGCCCCGCGCGTCCACCCGGATCTTCTGGGTCATGTCGCCGCGGGCCACCGCCGTGGTCACCTGGGCGATCGAACGCACCTGGGCGGTCAGGTTGTCCGCCATGACGTTGACGGACTCGGTCAGATCCTTCCAGGTGCCGGAGACGCCCTTGACGTCGGCCTGACCACCCAACCGCCCCTCGGTGCCGACCTCCCGCGACACCCGGGTCACCTCGTCGGCGAACGACGAGAGCTGGTCGACCATCGTGTTGATGGTCTCCTTCAGCTCCAGGATCTCGCCCCGCGCGTCCACCCGGATCTTCTGCGTGAGGTCACCGCGGGCCACCGCCGTCGCGACCTGGGCGATCGAGCGCACCTGGGCGGTCAGGTTGCCGGCCATGAAGTTCACCGAGTCGGTCAGGTCGCGCCAGGTGCCCGAGACACCCTTCACGTCGGCCTGCCCGCCGAGGATGCCCTCGGTGCCGACCTCCCGCGACACCCGGGTGACCTCGTCGGCGAACGAGGACAGCTGGTCGACCATCGTGTTGACCGTGTTCTTCAGCTCGAGGATCTCGCCCCGCGCGGTCACGGTGATCTTCTGGGAGAGGTCGCCGCCCGCCACCGCCGTGGTGACCTGGGCGATGTTGCGAACCTGGTCGGTGAGGTTGCCGGCCATGAAGTTCACCGAGTCGGTCAGGTCGCGCCAGATGCCCGAGACACCCGTCACGTCGGCCTGCCCGCCGAGGAGGCCCTCGCTGCCGACCTCCCGGGCCACCCGGGTGACCTCGTCGGCGAAAGAGGACAGCTGGTCGACCATCGTGTTGATGGTCTCCTTCAGCTCCAGGAGCTCGCCCCGCGCGTCCACCCCGATCTTCTGCGTGAGGTCACCGCGGGCCACCGCCGTGGTGACCTGGGCGATGTTGCGAACCTGGTCGGTGAGGTTGCCGGCCATGAAGTTCACCGAGTCGGTCAGGTCGCGCCAGACGCCGGCGACGCCGGGCACCTGGGCCTGGCCGCCGAGTTGGCCCTCGCTGCCGACCTCCCTGGCCACCCGGGTGACCTCGTCGGCGAAAGAGGACAGCTGGTCGACCATCGTGTTGACGGTGTCCTTCAGCTCGAGGATCTCACCGCGGGCGTCCACGTCGATCTTCTGGGACAGGTCGCCCCGCGCCACCGCGGTGGCGACCTGGGCGATGTCGCGGACCTGGCTGGTGAGGTTGCCCGCCATCGCGTTCACCGAGTCGGTGAGGTCCGCCCAGGTGCCGGAGACGCCGGGCACCTCGGCCTGGCCGCCGAGCCGGCCCTCGCTGCCGACCTCCCGTGCGACCCGGGTCACCTCCGAGGTGAACAGCGACAGCTGGTCGACCATGCCGTTGAAGACCGTCGCGATCTCGCCGAGGATGCCGTCGGCCTCCTCGGGCAGCCGGGTGCGGAAGTCCCCGTCGCGTACCGCGGTCAACCCGGCCAGGAGCTGGCGCAGCTCGACCTGGTCCCCCACCACGACCCCGCCCACGAGATCGTCATGAGCGGGTCGACGAGCAACCTCTGCCGCCATGTCTGACACCTCGTACCCCATCCGCTCGTCCAGCTCGAACCACGCCCAGTGCAGCACCGGGGCTGGGGGAGCATAATCGCCGCGTTCGGCACACTCCGTGCAGCCAAGCATCACAGATGACCACGGCCATGTCGAAGACTCGAACGCCGAGCGGCGGAGCCGGTCGCCCACCTCCGACCCGCCCGTATGCTCCGGCCGCGTGCGGTATCTGACGGTGGACGACCTCACGGACGTCGAACGCCGCCTCGTCGACGCGGTGGCGAGCGGCGAACCGCTCGACCTCGTCGGACCGGACGAGGCGACCGACCCGGCGGCGAGGACCGGTTGGGGTCCGGAGCGCACCGTTCGCGGTGAGCTGGTGCGCCAGCTCCTGCTCGACCGGTTCGGCTGGACCGCCGGCGACCGGCCGGACCCGCGCGGGGTGCGGCTGCGGGGCGCTCGCCTGGCCGGCGGGCTCGACCTCGCGGAGGTCGAGTCCCGGTTGCCGCTGAGCCTGGTGGACTGCGTGGCCGAGGACACCGTCCGGCTCACCGGCAGCCGGCTGTCCGCGGTGGACCTCTCCGGCCTGGTGGGGACCAACGTCGTCGCCCGCGAGGCGACCATCGAACGGGCCATGCGGCTGGCCGGGGCCAGGCTGGAGTGCCGCAGTCCCGAGGGGACCCTCGACCTCGGCGGGACGCGGCTCGGGACCTGGCTCGACCTCGCCGGAAGCCACCTGGTCAACACCGACCCGGAGGGTGCCGTGTTCAACGGCAACGACCTGAGCACCGGGGCCGGGATCTTCCTCAGCCAGGGCTTCCGCGCCGAGGGCGGCGGACCGCTCGGCACCGTCCGGCTCTCCGGGGCGACGATCGGCGGCCAGGCCGTGCTCACCGGCGCGTCGCTGCGCAACGCGGCGGGGCCAGCCCTCGTCGCCGACTACCTGAGAACCCGCAGCAACCTGATGCTGGGCGGGGAGTTCCACGCGGAGGGGCGGTACGAGAGCGGCACCCTGCGCCTGCTGGGAGCCGACATCGGGGGCCGCCTCGTCGGCGACAACGGCCGGGTCGACGCGATCGACCCCGACCACCTCGCGGTGAACCTCGCGCAGACCCATGTGGCCGGGGACCTGTTCCTGCCCGCCGACTTCACCGACGGGCTGCTCCTGCTGACCGGCCTGACCTACGACGGGATGGCCCGCCGGGCGAGCCTGGGCCAGTGGCTGGACATGCTGGCGAACCGGACCCCGCACTACGCCAGCCAACCCTACTTCCAGCTGGCGAGCGCGCACCAGGCGGCGGGGCATGAGCGCGACGTGCGGCGGATCCACCTGGCCCGGCAGCGGGACCTGCTGCGGCGCGGCGACCTGGACTTCTGGGGTCGCCTCTGGCACCGGATCACTGGCCTCACCGTCGGCTACGGCTACCGGCCGGTGACCGCGCTGGTGTGGTGGACCGGCACCGTGGCGTTGTCCGTCCTGCTGATCACCGCGGTGGCCGGCCCGTCCGGCGCGGTCCAACGCTCGGCGGTCGGGGACGGTCGGCCGAGCGCCTGTTCGGCGGCGGAACAGGTCGGCCTCGCGCTCACGATGGCGACACCGCTGGTGAAGCCCGGCAGCCAGCAGCCCTGCCTGATCGACACGACCTCGCACGTCGGCCAGGTCGTGATCGCCGGGACCTGGGTCCTGCAGGCCCTCGGCTGGGCGTTCGTCACGTTGTTCGTCGCGGGCTTCACCGGGTTGGTGCGCAGGTCACCCTGAGGCGGCGCGGGTCCCGGCCGGGGCGGGCCGGTTGGGAAGGTGGACGGTCACGGTGGTGCCGGTGGGTAGGTTCGGGGTGATCGCGATGGTGCCGTGGTGGCGGATGACGATCGCGCGGGTCGTGGCGAGACCGAGGCCGGTACCCGGGACCTGGTGGTGCCGGGTGGCGGTGGTGCGGAAGAAGTAGTCGAACACCTTGCCCCGCTCGTCGGCCGGGATGCCGGCGCCGTTGTCGGCGACGGCGAGCCTGACGGTGTCAGGCCCGGCGCAGAGGCACACGTGGACGAGGCCGCCGTGGGGACTGTGCTTGACCGCGTTGGTGAGCAGGTTGTCGACCACCTGACGCAGCCGTGCGGCGTCGCCGAGGACGACGGGCCGGGCGTCGATCTCCAGGCTCAGCTCCACGTCGGCGGGGCGGGCCACCTCCGCCGCTGCCTGGTGGAGCAGGTCGGCCAGGTCGACCTGCTCCCTGGTCATCGGCTCGGTACTGGTCTGGAGGTCGACCAGGTCGAGCAGCCGGGTGATCACGTCGTGGAGCGTGGTCGCGTTGCGGCCGATGATCTCGATGATCTGGTTGACCAGCTCGGGAGGCGCGCCCGGGTCGGCCCGGAGCATGTCGGTATAGGAGATGATCGACGTCAACGGGGTGCGGATCTCGTGCCCGGCGAGCCCGAGGAAGGCCTGGCGGCTCTGGCTCAGCTCCTCGGCCAGGTGGTCCTGCTCGGAGTGGGCCAGGAACCGCCCGAGCTGCGCCGCGATGCCTTCCAGCAGCGCGGTCAGCAGCACCTCGTCGGTTTCGGGGGCGGCGGAGAAGCAGGCGAGCACGCCGACGGACTCCCGGTCACGCACCGGGACGGCGATGGCCGTGCGCAGCCCGGCGGCGGCATAGGCCCGCCGCGGCGCGCCGTCGCCGTCGGGTCGTGGGCCGTGCGGGGCGGAGAGGTCCGGTACCCAGAGCGGTTCGCCGGTTGCCCAGACCGTTCCGCTGATGCCCTCGCCGCGCGCCGCGGTGCCCGGCCCGGCGACCGACGGCAGGTGGGGTGCGCTCGACTGGGCGGCGAGCCGCAGGGGGCCAGTCTGGTCGGCCAGCCACAGCTCGGCGTGTGCCCACCGCAGCGCCGTGCGGACCGAGGTCAGGACCGTGACGCCCCGGTCCGCTGTCGGCTCGGGGTCGGTCAGGGCGTGGAACACCTCCATCGCGCAGGTGTAGAAGCGCTCGGCGCGGCGAACGGCGGTGACATCGTGCATCGCCACCACCGCACCCACGGGCGGGTCATCGGCTCCCGCCCGTCCACCGGCGCGGACCGGTCGGGCCTTGACCACGAAAGTCCGTTCCGCCCGCTCCGGCAGCCGGACGACGACCTCCCTGTCGTGCACCGGTTCCCCGTGCAGCGCCCGCCACAGGGCCGTCTCCCGGACCCGCAGCGGCGTCCCGTCGGAGCGGAACAGCGCTCCCTTGACCAGGTCCGCGAGACGGGTGGGCACGGCTCCTGGCGGATCCCCCAACAGCCGCCGGGCGGCCGGGTTGGACAGCACGACCGCCCCGTTGCTCAGGCACCCGAGGACCGCCGGGTCGAGGCTGTCCAGCAGAGCGGCGAGAAACGGCTCCCACAGGTCCAGGTCGGACTCCCCCTCCGTCCGGTACGAACGCGACGGGGCGCGGTCGGCCTGGCCGGTCGGGAGTGGACCGATGATCTGGCTGAGGCGGAGCAGCACGGAGAGCTCGGCGTCGGTCCATGAGCGCGGCCGGGTGTCCATGACCGACAGGGCGCCGAGCGGCTGGTCGTCGGTGCCACGCAGGGGAACACCGAGGAACGCGCGCACGCCGTGGTCGCGCGCCAGCCGGTGCCCCCGCAGGTCGGGGTCGGCCGTCATGTCCTCGCTGAACACGGGATGGTCGGCGCTCACCACGTACTTGCACACCGACCACGACAACGGCGCGTCAGAGCCCCGCACCAGCTCCGCGGGCAGGTTGTACACGCCGGCGAGGTGCTCGTGCTCGGCCCCGACCAGGGTCACGGTACCCATCGTGGCCTCCACCCACTGGGCGGCCACGCGGGCGATGGCGTCCAGGGGCATCGCGAGCGTCGCCAGTACCCGCGTCCCTCGCTCGACCGCCGCCGTGCGGCGCGGGCGGGCCAGCACGGCACGATCCTCGGTAGGCAACGTCCCTCCGCGGGTCTCGGGGAAAGGCTTGACCGAGAATCCCACGAACCGGACCGGATTTGCGGGAATCTCGCCGGCGAACCCGTTGGAGGAGGAAAGCCACCCGTTCGAGCTCATCACCCGGGTGGAGAAAACACGTGCCGCCCCCCTTCTGCCGTCACGCGTGCCCGGTCGGCAGCACCGACCCGTTCGAGACGACCCAGCACTACGCCTTGTCACACCGCTGCTGCGCGGAAAGCGCGCACCTCGCTGACCGCCTCGGCACGACCTGCGGCCGAGCGGGGAAACGGCTATCACTGACGACGGAACAGGTCGAGTTTCCGCAGTTCAGGGTGGGACAAGGAGCGAGACGGTGGGAGTGGCGGAGCCGCCCGCGAGCACGTCGCGGGCGGGTGCGAGAAGAACGTGGCGGCGGTGGACGGTGGGCCGGCTGTTGGCCCTCGGCTACACGTTCGCGATCGGTGGTCTGCTGATCGTCGGGTTGAGCTCCTACCTCCGTATCGAGGAGCTGCTCGAGGACCGTCAACCGGTGGACCGCACCTACGACGTCCTGGCCGAGATCTCCCAGTTGCGGCTGACGGTGCTGGAGGCCGAGCGGAGCCAGCGCGGGTTCCTCTTCAGCGGAGACGAGGGCCAGTTCAGCGCCTACCGGCTCGCCGTCGACACCGTCGACCGAACCGTGGCCTCGCTGGCCGACCTGACCTCCGAGAACCCGGACCACCAACGCACGCTGGGCCGGCTGCAGCCGCTGCTCGACGACAAGCGGGACGAGCTGGCGCAGCTGGTCGACCTGCGGCGCGACTCGACCGCGGCAGCCGTGCGGCGACTGCTCTCGCTGGACGGGAGCGCCGATGTCGGAGCACGCATCGACCAGGTGCTGGCCGACATGCGCGCCGAGGAGCGGCGGCTGCTGGACCGTCGCCAGGTGGTCAGCGCCAGCAGCGCCAACCAGACCCAGCACGTCGTCGTGACCACGCTGGCCGTCGCCATGCTCAGCGCCGTCGGTGCCTGGGTGGTGACCCGCAGGGTGACCGTGCCGGTCCGGCGGGTCACCGCGGCCGCGTGCCGGGTGGCCGCGGGGGACGCCACCGCGCGGGTCGAGGTGGCCGGCCCGGCCGAGATGGTGGAGATGGCGCTCGCGGTGAACGCCTCGACCGAGGCGATGGGCAGGGCCAGGGACCAGGCTGTCGCGGCGAGCCTGGCCAAGGCGACGTTCCTGGCCACCATGAGCCACGAGATCCGCACCCCGATGAACGCCGTGATCGGCATGACCGGCCTGCTGATGGACACCGACCTCGACCCCGAGCAGCGAGAGCTCGTGACGACGGTCCGCGACAGTGGCGAGGCACTGCTCGACATCATCAACGGCATCCTGGACTACTCGAAGATCGAGGCGGGGAAGCTACAGCTCGAGGACGCCTCGTTCGACATCGTCGAGTGTGTCGACAGCGCGCTGGCGCTGGTCTCCCTGCCCGCCGCGGAGAAGGGGCTCGAGCTCGTCGGACACGTCGACCCGAGCTGTCCCCAGGTGCTGCGCGGGGACGCGACGCGCTTCCGGCAGATCCTGGTCAACCTGCTCAGCAACGCGGTCAAGTTCACCGCGCGGGGCGAGGTGACCGTGACCGTCGACGCCGTCCCGGCACCAGGTGGGGGCGAGCAGGACGACGCTCTGCTGGTGCGGGCCACCGTGCGCGACACCGGGATCGGCATCTCCCACGAGCAGCTCGAGCACGTGTTCCGCTCGTTCAACCAGGCCGACACCTCGACCACCCGCCGCTACGGCGGCACCGGCCTCGGTCTGACGATCAGCCGCCAGCTCGCCCGGGCGATGGGTGGCGACCTTACGGTCAGCAGCGCGCCCGGCACGGGGTCGACGTTCACGTTCACCGCGGTCATGCACCGCGCCGCCGGCCACGACGTGGACGGTACGAGCAGGCCGGACATCACCCGCCTGTCGGGCCGCACTGCCCTGATCGTCGACGACAACGCCACGAACCGCCGGGTGCTGCGGGCCGAGCTGAGCAAGTGGGGGATGCGCTGCGAGGACGTCGACTCGGCTGCGGCGGCGTTGGCCCTGGTTCGTTCCGGCAGCCGCTTCGACGTCGCCGTCCTGGACATGCAGATGCCCGAGACGAACGGACTGCAGCTGGGCATCCAGCTTCGCCAGCTGCCCTCCGTGGCCACCATGCCGCTGGTGCTGCTGAGCAGCATGACCGCACGGCCCGACCCGCTCGACTCCCGGATCTTCGATGCGATGCTGGCCAAACCGGCGCGCGTGAACACCTTGCTGACCACGCTGATCGGCGTGCTCTCCACCCACCCCGCCCGCACCGTCGAGCCGGCCGCACCCCCGCGGCCCGAGCCGGGGCAGAGCGCCCGGCTGCGCATCCTGCTGGCCGAGGACAACCCGGTGAACCAGAAGGTCGCCCAGCTCATGTTGGGCAGGCTCGGCCACCGGGTGGACGTCGTCGGCAACGGCCACGAAGCGGTCGCCGCGGCCCGCCGCGGCGGGTACGACGTCGTGCTGATGGACGTCCAGATGCCCGAGCTCGACGGCCTCGCCGCCACCCGCGTCATCCGCCAGGAGCTGACGGTCGACCGCCAGCCGTACATCATCGCGATGACCGCGAGCGCGCTCGTCCAGGACCGCACCGCGTGCGAGGCCGCCGGCATGGACGACTACCTCTCCAAACCCGTCCGCGCGAGCGACCTCGCCGCGGCGCTCGCCCCCCTGCGCCCCGTCCAGTCCGGCGGCGCATGAGCCCCACGACCGTGTAGGTCACCGCGGAGGGCGCGGTTACGGCGAGACCGGGATCCGGGTCTCCACCGGGGACTCCGGGTCGAGGATGTAGTGCTCGGTCACCGTGGCCCGGTAGAGGCGCAGGCGTGCGTCGCCGCTGACGCGCTCGAGGCCCCACTCGCCGAGCCCGGCGCGCACCGAGACGCGGGAGTACACGGCCAGCTCGCGCTCGAGGTCGGCTTCCGGTACCTGGGCCGCGGTCGCCATCAGGTACACCGCCTGCCCCTCGTTGGGCCGCACCGTCGAGTCGAACACGACGATCGACACCGTCGGGCGCGCCGCCAGGTTCCGGGAGTGTCGCGCCGAGGGCGGGGACACCCAGTACAGCGTGTGGTAGTCCTCGGTCGCGAACCACACCGGGCAGGCCCAGGGCGTTCCGGACGCGTCGGCGGTCGCGAGCGTCATGAACGAGTTCTCGTCGAGAATCGCACGGGCGATGTCAGCCTCGGTCATCTGCCCAGCGTAGGAGGTTCCGAGGGCGTCCAGCCCAGCGCGGGGCCCAGCGCCGTCGCCATGTCGGTGAGGACCTGCTCGTAGTCCTCGGGGTCGAACGTGAACGGCAGCGCGAACGCCACCTCCTCGACCTCGCGGAACGCCGCGTGCGAGTCGAGCCGCTCGGCGATCTCGGCGGAGGACCCGACGAGGTCCGGCGAGAACATCAGCCGAGCCGGTCCCTGCGGCGACTCCGTGCGCGGCAGCCGCTCGCGCGCGTAGTCGGCGTACTTCGCGCGCTGCGCGGGCGAGGCGCTGTCGGTCGGGACGACCACGAGCCCCTGGGAGACCCGGGCCCGCTCACCGTCGGGGTGCGCGTCCCGGAACGCGCGCAGGTGCGACAGCTGGATCTGGGCGAAATCCTCCGACTCCTCGGCCTTGACCACGCTGCTGGTCAGGAAGTTCATCCCGTTCTCGCCCGCCCACCTGGCCGACCGCAGGCTCGCGCCGCCGTACCACAGGCGGCCGCCGAGACCGGGCGAGTGCGGCTGGACCCGGTCGGAGAACACCTCGAAGCCCTCGGTACCGCTGAACTCGGTCGCCGGGCGGCCGCGGACGAGGTCGAGCAGCCGCCGCACGCGGCCGTAGCCGAAGTCCTCGGCCTCCCCGGAGTCGGGGTACAGGGCCTGCCTGACCCGCTCGTAGTGCATCGGCGGTCCCACGCTGACGCCCGGGTTCAGCCGACCGCCGGAGAGAATGTCCACTGTGGCCAGATCTTCGGCGAGCCGCAGCGGGTTCTCCCAGCCCAGCGGGATGACCGCGGTTCCCAGCTCGATGCGCCGGGTCCGCTGCGAGGCGGCCGCCAGGACCGCCACCGGCGACGAGATGCCGAACTGCAGGTGCCGGTGCCGGACCCACGCGCTGTCGAACCCCAGCCGCTCCCCCAGCTCGATCATCTCCAGCGTCGACTCGTGACCCCGGGCCGGATCGTCCTCATCGAACAGTCCGATCGTCAGGAAGCCGAGCTTGCGCAAAGGTCTCGAGTCCGACACGGCGCGAGCGTACGCCCGCCGGGAGAGCGTGGCCGGACCGTCCACATGATGGGCGGAGGCCCCTGCGAGACTGGGCGCCGGTTGCGGGCGGCTGGACGAGGGGGCGGTGGATGCCGGAGGACGGCGGGGCCGTGGCGGGGCTGACGGCCGCGGTGGCGGCGGTGTGGGCGGACGTCCTGCGGGTCGCGGAGGTCGGGGACGACGACGAGTTCTCCGCGCTCGGCGGGGACGTGCGCACCGCGTCGCGGGTGGTCGCGTTGACCAACCAGTGGCTGGGGGCGAACCTCACGCTGCGGCAGCTCTTCCTGCACCGGACGCCGGCCCGGCTGGCCGCGGCGCTGCACGCCGAGGGGGTGCGGGTGCGCGAGGTCGGCCCGAGCGCCGCCGGCGCGCCGGCGGGTGAGTGGGAGCGGTTCTGGGACAGCACCTACCGCTTCTCCGCGCGGCGGCGGGACGGCTTCAACACCGCGGGGTGGTACGACCGGCGGGCGCTCGGGGCGATGCCGGAGGCGCACATGCGGGAGTGGGTGGGGACCACCGCCGAGCGCCTGCGCTCGCTGCGCCCGCGGCACGTGCTCGAGATCGGCTGCGGCCTGGGGCTGATCATGATGCCGATGCTCGAGCACGTCGAGCGGTACGAGGGGACCGACATCTCCACCGAGGCCGTGCGGGGCCTCCGCGAGCACCTCGCCGGCCATCCGCACGGGGCGCGCGCCGCCGTGCGCCGGGGCGACGCGCTCGAGGTCGCCGCCGGCACGAGCGGGGAGCACGACCTGGTGCTGCTGAACTCGGTCGTGCAGTACTTCCCGGACCTGGCCCACCTCGAGGAGGTGGTCGCCGGGCTGACCCGCGGCGACGGCGTGGTGTTCCTCGGCGACCTCCTGCACCGGGGCCTGCACCGGCCCATGCACGTGGCCCAGGTCGTCGAGCAGTTCCCGGACAGCGCGCCGGTGCGGCGCGTCCGGACCGCCACGGAGGTGTCGCTCGCCGGCGACGCGCCGCTGCTGGTCGGGCCGGACGAGCTTCGGCGCCTCGTCGCCAGGGCGGCGCCGGGCTGGGACTGCGACCTGCTGGTCCGCCGCGGTACCCACCGCACCGAGATGAACCGCTTCCGCTTCGACGCGGTGCTCTCCCGCGGCCGGCACCCGAATTCCGACGCACCGGTGCGGCCGCTGAGCTGGCCGGGAAACCCGGGCGGCGTGGCCGAGGTCCTGGCGACCCTGGTGCGCCCGGACGACGAGCGGGTGGTGATCCGCTCGGTGCCCGACGCCCGCACCCACGCCTGTGTGCGGCTGACCCGGGCGCTCGACGAGGCACCGGAGGACCTCCCGCTGGCGGAACTGCGGGACGGTCTGGCGCCGGCGGCCGCGGTCGACCCGGAAACGCTGTGGGAGACCGGGCACCGGCTGGGACACGGGGTCGCGGTGGCACCCGCGCGCGAGCCCGGGCTGGTGGACGTCGCGCTGCTGCGCGGCGGCGACGACTGGGCGGCGGCGGCGCTGCTGCGGGCCCCGGGCCCGGGCGGCGAGGACTGCTAGCTTGCTGCCATGTCGCTGGGGATCGAGACGGTCGACGACGCGCCGACCGACCTGCTGACGGGCGAGTGCCGGTTCAGCGCGGCCGGTCTCGCGCCGCGGCGGCTGCTCTCCTGCGCCGCCGACGCCCGGTGGCACACCCGGTGGACGGTCGCCAGATCGGCCGGGCGGGTGGTGGGCGCGGTCACCAGCCACCGGCCGCGCACCACCCGGTTCGTCAACGGCCCCTACGACCTCGCCGCGATGGCCGCCTCGCTCGGCGGCGCGGTTCCGGACGACCCGCGCCGGTGGGTGTTCGTCGGCGGGTGTCGCGAGCTGGCGGCCGGGGTGGTGACCGCCGCGGCGCTGCCCGACCACGAGGCGGCGGAGGTCCGCGGGGCCCTGGCCCACCACGTGTTCACCGAGGCCGAGTCGGCCGGCGACTACCCGGCCGCCCTGTACGTGCCCGACGCCGAGGTGGGCGCGTTCACCGCCCGGCTCGCCGGCCGGGTCACCACCCGCGAGCTCGGCGCGGCCGCCGAGCTCGTGCTGACCGGGACCAGCGAGGAGGAGCACCTGGCGGCCCTGCGTCCCTCGGAGCGCGAGCGGTACCGCCGCGACCGGCGGCGGTTCGCCGCCCTCGGCTACGCGGCGGCCTGCGTGCCGGCGCAGGACGTGCTGGCCGAGGCCGCGCCGCTGGTGTGCGCGGTCAAGGCGCGGCACGGCGTGGCCGACCACCCCCGGCTGTGCGAGTACCGCCTGCGGGAGTGGGTCGCCACCCTCGGCGCCGAGAACTGCCACGCCTCCGTGGTGCGCGACGGCGACGGCCGCCTAGTCGCGGTGTACTTCCTGGCACTGCACGGGCGGACGGTGGAGGGGTACGAGATCGGCCTCGTCGAGCCGCTGGAGGGACGGGAGTTCGCCTACCTGCAGGCGATGATCCACGGCCCGGTCGAGTTCGCCTTCTCCCGCGGCGCCCGCCGCATCGACCTGGGCCTGGACTCCAGCACCGTCAAACAGCGCCGCGGCGCGGTCATCACCAGCACCTGGGCGGTCAGCCCCGCGTGAGCACCGGAGCGGGCGGGGTACCGAAGAAATCGTTGCGTCACCGGGTAATGCTCGATGTGCCGGGCTTCGCGCCCTACCTCGCGGCACGGGCGCTCGCGATGTTCGGCTCCACCATGGCCCCGGTGGCGATGGCCTTCGCCGTGCTGGACGTGACCGGGTCGGCGTCGTCGCTGGGCTTGGTGCTCGCCGCCCAGACCGCCCCCCAGATCCTGTTCCTGCTGGTGGGTGGCGCGGTGGGCGACCGGGCACCGCGCAGGCGGGTCCTGCTCGCCAGCAACCTGGTCATGAGCCTGTGCCAGGGCGGGACGGCGGCGCTGTTCGTGCTCGGCCAGGCGGACCTGGCGCTGGTGATGGCACTGCAGGCGGTCTGGGGCACGGCGCGGGCGTTCTTCATGCCGGCGAACACCGGCGTGGTGCCCGACCTCGTGCCGGCAGAACGGATCCAGGACGCGACGGCGCTGGTGACGCTGAGCCGCAGCATCGCCTCCATCGGCGGGCCGGCGGCCGCCGGCGCGTTGCTGCTGGTGTGGAACCCCGGCTACGTGGTGCTCGGCGACGCACTGCTCTTCCTGGCCGCCACTGCGCTGCTGGCGAGGTTGCCGCGGCTGCGGCGTCCGGAGAAGCCGACGGAGTCGCTGCGCCGGTCGCTGGCCGAGGGGTGGCGGGAGTTCGCCAGCCGGAGCTGGGTCTGGTCGATGGTCGGGAGCTTTGGGCTGTACCAGGGCCTGGTCCTGCCGGCCATCTTCGTGGTCGGCCCGGTACTGGCCGACCAGGACGGCGGCATGGGCGCGGCCGCGTGGGGGGCCGTGCTCTCCGTTCGCGGGGTGGGCTCGGTGCTCGGCGGGCTGCTGCTGTTCTGGTGGCGGCCGGCGCGACCACTGCTGGTCGCCACGGTTCTGGTCGCTCTGGAGTCGTTGTTCCTGCTGGCCTTGGCCATGACCGACCAGGTGGCGCCCGTGGCGGCGGTGGCGTTGGCCGGCGCGGCCGGGGTGACGATGGCCGACGCCCTGTGGGTCAGCACGATGCAGCGCGAGATCCCCGCCGACGCGCTGTCCAGGGTCAGCTCCTACGACTGGTTGGGATCGCTGGCGCTGAACCCGGTGGGCATGGCGGTCACCGGCGTGCTCGTCGGAGTCGTTGGGCCCCAAGCCATCCTGGTCTTCGCGGTGGTGGCGAACCTCGCCGTGCGCGGCGCCGTGCTGCTCGTGCCGGGGGTGCGGCGGATGCCCGGCGCCAGCCCGGCTCGCCAGTGATCCACCTACTGTCGAACTCGAACGAGAATAACTCTCAATCCGGAAATCGCGAGAAAGTCTAGTCTTTCGTGCGAGGTGTGAGATCAATAGCATGCCGGGTGGCGTACCGGCCCTCGCACCGCCTCCGCGAGTGCGACTCCTTGCCATTGGGGGAAACCGCGTGACACCTGAGTCGATCATTCGAACTCACTGGTGTGCGGTGCTCGGCGTGTCCGAGGCCGATCCGGAGGACAGGTTCTTCGAGCTGGGCGGGCACTCCCTGCTGGCGATCGAGCTCATCCAGCGGATCGAGGACGACCTGGGGGTGCCGATCCCGGTGGACCCGCTGTTCACCGACGGCTCCCTGGGTGCGCTGCTCGCGGCCTCCGAGGAGGCGATGGCCCGGTGAAAGCCCGGGTCGGGGTGGTGCTCTCGCCCAGGGGCGCCGCCACGGTACGGGACATCCTGCTCGCCGCGGGCGAGGACATCGAGGTCGTCGCGTTGCTGCGCCCCGAGGTCCGGCTGGGGTGGCCGGGTTTCGCCGGTCTCGTGGAACGCCTGTTCGGCAGGCTCGTCGAGGTGGACGAGGACCACCTCGACGTGCCCGGTGGTCCGCTCCGCGGGGTGGTGACCTTCGCCGACGCCGAGCTCGAGCTGGCCGCGGCCATCGGGCGGCACCTGGGCGTCCGGCACCGCCGGGCGGAACCGGCCGACAAGCTCCTCCAGCGCCGCAGGCTCCACGACGCCGGCCTGAGCGCGGTCACCGCGCGTCCGCTGGCCGGTCCGGAGGACCTCTCCGCCGCCCGGGCCGAGCTCGGCCTCCCGTTCGTCGTCAAACCCCGCCGCGGCGCGGGCGGTGCGCACGTGGTGGTCGTCGACTCGGAACGGCGGTGCGCGGAGGTACAGCGGTCCTGGAGCCACGGCGTCGCGCGCTACGCGGAGGGGTTCATCCCCACCGCCACGTCGGCGCCGCGGTCCTGGCGGGCCGACTACGTCTCGGTCGAGGTGCAGAGCGTCGGCGGACACCACGAGGTGATCACGCTGTTCGGCAAGCTCCCCGTGGTCACCCGGGAGGGGCAGATCGCCACGACCGGGGACCTGCTGCCCTGCGGGCTCTCCCCCGAGCTGCGCGGTCGGGTCGAGGACCTGGTCCTCGCGGCACACCGTGCGCTGGAGCTCGACGACGGCGTGAGCCATACCGAGGTCAAGCTCGGCGCGGCCGGACCCGAGGTCATCGAGGTCAACTGTCGCGTCGGCGGGCACCTGAGCCGGCTGCTGAACCGGCGGCACGGCTTCGACCTGGTGCGCCAGGCGCTCCTGGTCACCGCGGGCCTGGCGCCGCGCCCGCTGCCGGTCGAGGCCGGCACGCGCGCGGTGGCGGGGATGTTCGTGCCGTTCGCCTCCGTCGAGGGACCGGTGCGCTCGCGGGTGTCGCCGGCCGAGCTGCGTGCCGCGGGCGCGGCGGCCGTGGACGAGCTGGCCCGGGAGGGAGCGCCGCGGTCGTACACCGACGGCATCGCCTGCAACGTGGTGCTCGACCGCGAGGACGAGGACGAGCTCCGCCGCACGGCGGCCGGGCTCCTCGCCCGGGTGGGTGAGCTGTTCGCCGCGGACGGGATCGGCCGGCACGACTGGACCGAGGACATGATCGAACTGCTCGCCGTCGGCGAAGGGACACCCGTGCCAGGCAGGGGACGATGAGAGCCGAGGAACTGGGCGCGGTGCTGCTCGACGCCCTGCGCGGGAAGGCGGCCGGCAAACCGGTCAGCACCGCGCGGTCCTGGGCGCAGAACGGCGGCACCTCGCTGGAGGCCTACGCCGCGGTCATGCGGATCGAGCAGGAGCTCGGGCTCGTCGTCCCGGTCGCCCGGGTCCTCGGTCCGCTGCCGCTGACCGAGGTCATCGAGCAGGCCCTGACCACCCCCGCACCCGAGGCGAGCCGCCTCCCCGCGTCCGGCGGGACGGTGCCGGCGACCGCCTCCCAGCGGCGGCACTGGCGGCACGCCCAGGGCGAGGGGTCGGCGGCGTTCCTCAACATGGGCCACGCCCTGTTCTGCCGCCGCGACTTCGACCCCGACCGGGCCGAGGCGGCATTCCGCGCGGTCGTGGCGCGGCACGAGGCACTGCGCAACCGCTACGTCCTCGACCGGGCGGGAACGCTCCTGCTCGAGGAGGTGGCGGACTGGCCGGAACGGGCGAGCTTCACCCGCCACCCGCGGTCGTCCTCGGTCGAGCGGGCGACCGAGCTGGTTCGGGCCGACGTCGCCCGCCCCTTCCCGCTGGGCCAGGAGCCGCCCGTGCGCGGTGGCTGCGTGCCGCTCGACGACGACACGGAAGACGCCACGGCCGGCGCGGCGATCGTGTACTTCTGCGTCCACCACATCACCGCCGACGGCTGGTCGGTGGACCTGCTGGCCGGAGACTTTCTCGCCCTCTACGCCGGCACGCCGGAGCTGCCCGCCGCCACACCGTTCAGTCACTACGCCGCCGCCCTGGACGCCCGCGCCAGGGCCGGCGTCTACGCGGAGGACGTCGACTACTGGCGGGCCAAGTTCGCCCGCGTCTCCCCCGACTTCACCATCGCCGCCCAGGACGGCGAGGCCGCCGGCCAGCGGGCGGCCTCCGCCAGGCTCGCCTGGGACGGGCCCGGTGAGGCGGAGGCGGTCCGGGCCGCGGCCCGGGCGCTGGGCGTCACCACCTACAGCCTGCTGCTGTCCGCGCTGCTGGCCGCGGCCCACGTCCTGTCCGGCGCCGAGGACGTGGTGGTGATGAGCGGTGTCGCCAACCGCAACCGCGCCGACCACCGGGACACCGTCGGCCTGTTCACCAACCAGATCTTCTTCGTCGGGCACTTCCCCGACGACGCAACGGCGAGCGAGACCGTCGGCGACCACGTGCGGCGGGTGCACGCCGACGTGGTGGAGAGCCTCGCCCGCTCGGAGCTGCCGGTCGAGGTCGTGCTCGACGAGCTGGGCGCCTACGCGGCGGCCCGGACCCTGGCCCCCTACGCCAACATCCTGTTCCAGGCCGCCCAGGCGCCGATCGACCCGCCGGCCATCAGGGACGGCTCATGGCGGGCCCACCCGTTGGGCACCGGCAGCATCAAGCGCCACTGCAACCTCCACCTGGTCGACACCCCCACCGAGCTGGCACTCGACCTCGCCTACAGCATCGCGCTGGTCGGCGAGCGGGACGCGACCCGGTTGCTGCGGGCGGTGCGGGCGGCCGTGGACCATGTCCAGCGCGCGGTGGCCTCGCCGGTGGCGGAGCTGGTCGCGACGGTTCGGGACGCCGTGCAGCGGCGGGAGACCGCACCGACCGTCTTCACCCTCGACTACCCGGGGGCCCGGGCCGAGCCGGCACTGGCACCCGTGCTCCGGGAGCGCTTCGGCGGCCTCGCCGTCGTCGAGCTCCCGGTGCCGAGGAGCCTGGCGGAGCGGGAGATCGAGGACTGCCGGCGGCGGTGCGGCGAGCTGGTGCGGCGAGCGGAGGGGCCGGCGCTCGTCGTCGCGTACTGCTCGGCCGCGGCCTGGGGCCACCACCTCGTCGCCGAGCTCGGTGAGACGGCGGTTCTGCTGACCGTGTCCGGCACCGTTGCGACCGAACGGAGCTGGGTCGAGGAGTTCGCCGTCCTCGTGCGACGGTTCGACGAGGGTATCGATCTGTCTACTGTGGAACAAAAGGTAGTTGCCGGCAGCCCGGCCGAGCGCCGCGCCGCGGCCGAGGACGTGCTGGCCGAGATGCGCCGGCTGCTGACCTCGGCGATGACGCGCCGCTTCGGCGACCCGCTGGGCCGGGTGGCGCGGGAGACCATGGAGGTCCAGCTGTCCTGGCTCGCCTACCTCGGCTGCTGCGTGGCCCTCGGTCCCCCGCCGGGCCGGGGGCACACCGAGGAGCTGCACCTGTCCGGCACGCTGGCCGACGCGGCCGAGGAGCTCGAGGACGGGCTGGCGCCGCTGCTCGAGCGGCTGGGCCACCCCGCCACCGCGGGGGCCGAGGCCCGGTGAGTGCGGACGGCTTCGTCCGGCGCACCCTGCTCGCGCACCAGCGGCAGTGCCAGCGGTGCCGCGAGCCGCGTCCGGTGATCCGGCAGGTGTTCGAGGACCTGCTGGACCAGGCCAGGGGCACCGCGTTCGGGCGCGACCACGGGCTCGACCGGGTGCGGACGCTCGCCGACCTCAAGGCGGCGGTCCCGGTGCGCGACTACGAGTCCTTCCGCGGCTACGTGGACCGGATCCGCGGCGGCGAGGGCGCCGTGCTCACCGCGAGCGACCCGTACGCGTTGCTCGCCACCTCGGGCACGACGGGCAGGCCGAAGCACATCCCCACCACCCGGCACTGGCGCAACCGCTACCGCGGGCCGGCGCTGTACGCCCAGTGGGGTCTCTACTTCCAGCGGCTCGGGCTGGACCGGTACCGCCCGGGCCACGTGCTGGACATGTCCTGGGAGCGCCCCACCGGACACGGCCCCTGGTCGGCCGGCCGGGACCTGCCCGTCTACAGCATCACCAAGAGACCGGCCTCGGTCGGCCCACGGGACTGGACACCGCCCTGGTACGGGGAGCGGTGGTTCACCGACCCGGGCGACCTGTCGCTCTACCGCAAGCTCCGGCTGCGGGCCGGCTCGGACGTCCGGCTGGTGGTCGCGGTCAACCCGTCCCGCATCACCGCGCTGGGTGAGCTGCTCAACGACGAGCTCGAGCAGCTGCTGGCGGACCTGCGCGACGGCACGGTGCTGGGGGTGCGCGACGCGCAGCTCGGCGCGAACCGGCTGACCGCGGCCCGACTCGAGGCGGCACGCGCCTTTGGCGGCCGGGTGACGCTGGTGGACCTGTGGCCCAGGCTCTCGCTCGTCGTGTGCTGGAACTCGGCCTCGGCGCGGTACTACCGCGGCTGGCTGGACCGGGTCGCCCCCGGCGTGCCGCTGATCCCGTTCAGCGCCACCGGGACCGAGGGGATCGTCACGCTTCCCGTGGACTCGCACACCTGTGCCGGACCGCTCGCGGTCGACCAGGGGCTGTTCGAGTTCGTCCCGGCCGACCCCGCCGAGCCCGCCGCGCCCCTGCCGCCGGACGTGCCGACGCTGAACCCCGACGAGTTGGTGAACGGGCGGACCTATCGGCTGATCATGAGCCAGGCCAACGGCCTCTACCGGTACGACACCGGCGACATCTACCGGGTGGTCGGCCGGGTCGGGCGGCTCCCCCGCCTGGACTTCGAGGGCCGCGGCGGCTCGGTCACCTCGTTCACCGGGGAGAAGCTCAGCGAGTCCGACGTGCACGCCGCGATCCGCTCTGTCCTGGGAACCTCCGCTGTGACAAGCGGCTTCTCGGTGATCCCGCTGTGGGGCCGGCCACCGGGCTACGCGCTGGTGATGGAGTGGGACGCGGGCACCGGCGCCGCCAGCGACGTGTTCTGCGCCCGGGTGGACGCCGAGCTGAGCCGGGTCAACCCGGAGTACGCCGACAAGCGGCGCTCCGGGCGGCTCGCCCCGCTGCGGGCGATGGTGGTCCGGCCCGGCACCTACCGCAGGCTCGCGGAACGCCACGTCGCACGCGGCAGCTCGGCGACGCAGGTCAAACACCGCTGGCTGCACCCGGACAACTCCCTCCTGCAGGACGTGCAGGACCTCGGCTCGGCGCGCACTCCGGAATGCTCAAGGGGACAGACATGACCGCTTCGACCACCCACGTCCAGGACTTCGATCGCGACGGCTTCGCCGTGGTGCGCGGTGTGCTCCGCGAGGAGGACTTCACCGACGTCCGGGAGGAGTACGCCGCGCTGCTGACCGAACGGGCCGCGCAGTGGCGGCGCGACGGCCTGCTCACCGGCGGCGAGGAGCTCGCCGGTGAGCCGTTCGAGGAGCACCTGGTCGGGCTCGCGGCGCTGCCCGGCTTCGACCCGAGCCTGCTCAGCGAGCTCGACATCACGCTGCCGCACATGCCGTTCACCTCGCTCCAGCCGACCAGCAAGGTCCACACCGGACCAGCCGTCCTCGGCCTGCTGCGCAACGAACGCGTGCTCGACGTGGTGGCGGAGCTGGTCGGGAACGAGATCTCGGCCAGTCCCAACCAACACGTGCGCCTCAAGCTGCCAGCGCCGGCGGCCGGCCGGTTCGGTGCGCGCCGCGGGGAAACCCTCTACGCGCCCACGCTCTGGCACCAGGACGCGATGACGCAGATCCCGCAGTCCGACGGGACCACGATGGTGACCTGCTGGATCCCGCTGATGGACGTGGACACCGAGCACGGCTGCCTGCTGGTCGTGCCCCGCGCGCACCAGGAGGAGCGGCTGCTCCCCTGGCCGATGGACCAGGGCACCGTGCGCGAGCTGGAAGCGAAGGCGGTGCCGGTCCCGGTGGCCAAGGGCGATCTCGTCCTGCTGCACAAGCGGACCCCGCACGGGTCGACGGTGAACCGCTCCGACCGGCTCCGGTGGAGCTTCGACTTCCGCTACTACCCTTCGCACGAGCCGTCGGACCGCCCGTGGTTCCCGTCGGTCGTCGCGCGCAGCGCCTCCTCCCCCGACCTGGCGGCGACCGACGCGACGCACTGGCGCGAGCGGTGGGACGCGGCGCGGACGATGTTCGTCACCTCCGGCCAGATGATCCCGGGCCGCCGGGAGTTCTCCCAGCTGGTCGCCGACTCACTGATCAACCGGTGGGAGGCGGGCGACTTCCCGCGGCTCCCCGACGCCCCCGTCGGTGCCGGTGCCTGACCGGACCGCCGCGCACCCGGCCGGGCCGGTGCGCGCCGACCTGGTCCGCGACGGGGTGGCGCTGGCCATGCACACCTGGGACGACGGCCGGGCCGACCTGGCCGGCCTGTTCTACGTGCACGGGCTGCAGAGCCACGCGGGTTGGCTGTTCGAGACCGGCCCCGCACTGCTCGACCGCGGGGTGCGGCTGGTCGCGCTCGACCGGCGCGGGTCCGGCCGCAGCGGCGGCCCGCGCGGCCACCTCCCGGACTCGCGTACCGTGCTCGACGACTACGCGGCGGCGCTGTCGGGGCTGGCCGACGCCGGGCCGCTCGCCCTGCTCGGCCAGAGCTTTGGCGCGAGCCTGGTCGCCGCGCTCGTCGCCACCCGGCGCGTGCCCGCGACCACACCGGTGGTGCTCTGCGCACCGGCGCTGGGCCAGCAGCGGGCGCGGCTGGACGAGCCGAGCCGCGAGCGGGTGCGCCGGAGCCGGGGACGGGAGTACTCGGCGGTGGCGCTCGAGGACGAGCAGTACACGACGCTGCCCGGCTACCTGCGGATGATGGCGAACGACGCGCTCATGGTCCGGTCGGTCACCACCTCGTTCCGAGCTGCCATGGTCGAGGTCGAGGACCGGTACCTGGGCGAGGGCCCGGACCCGTGGGAGCGTCACCCGGTACACGTCGCGCTCCCGGAGCGGGACTCGATCGTCGACCTGACGGCGTCGCTGGCCGTGCTCGACACGCTCGCGCCGCATGCCGAGGTCCGCTCCTTTCCCGCACCGTCCCACTATCTCGAGTTCACCGAGGCCCGGGAGTCCTACTGGGACTGGCTGGCCGAGGTCGTCCTGGCGGGTGCCCGGTGCTGACCCTCGAGCTGCACGAGGCTCGGATCCCCATGGGCCGCACGTTCCGCCACGCCGCCAGCAGCCGCGCCGCCTCGGCGTCGGTGCTCGTCGCCGTGCGCGACCAGGACATCGTCGGGTGGGGCGAGGCCGCGCCGCGGGAGTACGTCACCGGGGAGTCGGTGCAGTCCGTCGTGGACGTTCTCGCCGGTCTGCCGCGGCCGGGGCGGCTGGCCGAGCTGCTCCGGTGCCCGCCGGAGGAGGCGTTGCCGGCGTTGGCCGGCCTGCGGCTGGCCGAGACGCTGGGGGCGCCGGCGGCGGCCGCCGGGCTGGAGACCGCGCTGTTCGACCTCGTCTGCCGACGGCACGGCGTCACGGGTTTCGACGGACTGGACCAGGCCGGCTTCGGCGACCTCCTCACCCCGGCACCGGCCGCGGTGCGCGTGGCGACCGTGCTCGACCTCGACCGGGACCCGGTGGAGCACCTGAACGCGCTCCCCGAGGCCGACCGGCGGCTGGTCCCGCACGTGAAGCTCAAGGCGGGGCCGGACGTGGCGGCCGCGCTCACGCTGGTGAGCCGGGTTCGGGAGCTGCTCCCGGTCGCGACCACGCTGTCCGTCGACGCCAACGGCGCCTGGGCGGCGGACGCGGCGTCGGCGCTGGCCGCCCGGCTCGTCGAGGCCGGGCTGTCCTGGGTGGAGGAACCGCTCGCGCCGCGCCGCTGGGCGAAGCTGGCCGAGCTGAGGCGCTCCGGGCTGTCGGTGATGCTGGACGAGTCGTTCGCCGGCGAGCGCGACCTCGAGGCGTGCCTGCGCCACGCGTCCGCGGACCTGCTGAACCTGCGCGTCTCCAAGTGCGGTGGCCCGCTGCGGCTGCTGGCGCTGGCCAGAGCCGCCCGTGCCGGCGGCCTCGGCGTCCAGGTCGGCGTCCAGGTCGGCGAGGTCGGTCCACTGTGGGCGGTCGGACGCCTGGTGGCGACCGCGTTGCGCGGGCCGGTGGCGGTGGAGGGCGGGCGGCAGGACGAGTGGTTCCCGTCCGAGCTGACCCGGCCGGCCTACCGGGTGGACCGGCGGGCCTCGCTTGCGCCGCCGCTGACCGGCCAGGGCATCGGGCTCGAGCCCACCCGGGAGCTGCTGGACCGGTGCGTGCCGCGCGCGGTGCTGCGGCTGGACCGGGTGAAGGCCTCATGAGCGGCCGGCGGGCCTGGGTCACCGGGGCGGCGTCGGGGATCGGGGCGGGCGTCGCCCGCCGCCTCACCGACCTGGGTGTCGAGGTGGTCCGGATCGACCACGACGGGGAACGGCTCGAGGCGACCGGGCGCGACCTGCCCATCGGCGCCGAAGCCGTGCGGCTCGACGTCACCGCGACCGGTGCCGTGGTCGAGCACGTCGCCGGGCTCGACCGGGACCGGCTGCCGGACATTCTGGTCAACTGCGTCGGCGGGGACACCCGACGCATCCCCCTGACCGACCTGACCGAGCGGGACCTCACCGAGGCGATGACCGCCAACGTGCTGGGCTGCTTCACGCTCACCCGGCTGTGCGTGCCGGCCATGTGCGAGCGGCGCTGGGGACGGGTGGTCAACCTGGCCTCGATCGCCGGTCGCACCTACTCGATCTTCAGCAACGCCGCGTACGTCGCCGCCAAGGCCGCCGTGATCGGCTACACCAAGCAGTGCGCCTACGAGCTGGCGTCGAGCGGGGTCACGGTCAACGCCGTGGCACACGGTCCGATCGCGACCGAGCGGCTGCTCGCCGCGCGGCGGGAGATGGACCCGCGGCGCCGGGAGGACCTGATGCGCCGGCTCCCGATGGGCCGGTACGGGACGGTGGACGAGGCCGTCGGTGCGGTCGTGCACCTGTGCGGTGAGGAGGCCGGGTACACCACCGGCTGCGTCGTGGACGTGAACGGAGGCCTGCACATCGCATGAGCGATCTCGAGGACAAGGTCGTGATGGTCACGGGGGCGGGCAGCGGGATCGGCCGCGCCGCGGTAGCCGCGTTCGCCGCCGCCGGCGCGCTCGTCGTCGCGGCGGGCCGGCGGCTCGACCCGCTGCGCGAATCGCTCGCTCTCGCCGGGCTCGACCCGGCTCGCGGGGCGGTCGTGGCCTGCGACGTCACCGAGGAGGACAGCGTCGAGGCCGCCGTCGGCACCGCCGTCGCGACGTTCGGGCGGCTGGACGCCGCGTTGAACACCGCCGGCACCTTCGGGCCCTCGGCCCCGCTGACGCAGGCCCGGTACACCGACGCCGCCGCCGTCGTCGCGGTCAACCTCATGGGCATGTGGTCCTGCCTCAAGCACCAGGCGCGGGCCATGGCCGAGACCGGCGGCGGGTCCATCGTCACGACCGGGTCGGTGTCCTCGTTCCTCGGGCACTCCGGCAGCCCGATGTACGCGGCGACCAAGCACGCCGTGGTCGGGCTGACCAAGGCCGCGGCACTCCAGCTGGCGCCGCTGGGGATCCGGGTGAACGCGGTCTGCCCGGGGTCGACCGACACCCCCATGCTGCGCGAGCTCTACCCGTCCGACGAGCAGCTGCGGGCGCGGGCCAGGCGCGCCCCGCTCGGCCGGATCGGAGAACCGGCGGAGGTGGCGGCCGCGGCCGTATGGCTGGCCGGACCGCTGTCCGGCTACGTGACCGGGCAGGCGTTGGCCGTCGACGGGGGCGTGACCGCGGGCACCGCGGCTCCCGTGGCCGCGCCGCCGGTGCGATGAAAACCGAACTGACGCGAGAAAGGAAGTCGATGGGCGCGACCCTCTACCACAAGGTCTTCGACCTGCACACGGTGCGCGACTACGGCGACGGACGGTGCCAGCTGTTCGTCGGGCTGCACCTGGTCCACGAGGCCACCAGTCCGCAGGCGTTCGCCATGCTGCGCGAACGCGGGTTGGGGGTGGCGATGCCGGAGCGGAACGTGGCGACGGCCGACCACGTCATCCCGACCGACACGATCGCGCGCCCGTTCCTCGACCAGCTCGGCGAGGACATGCTGAGCCGGCTGGAGGACAACACCCGGGACTTCGGGCTCCGCTTCCTGTCGCCGGAGAGCGGCGAGTACGGCATCGTCCACGTGATCGGGCCGGAGCAGGGCCTCACCCAGCCGGGCATGACGATCGCCTGCGGCGACTCCCACACCTCGACCCACGGCGCTTTCGGCGCCGTCGCGCTCGGTATCGGCACCTCGCAGGTCCGCGACGTGCTGGCGACCCAGACCGTGACCATGAACCGGCTGCGGGTCCGGCGAATCCAGATCGACGGGGCGCTGCGGCCCGGGGTGACCGCCAAGGACGTCATCCTGCACGTGATCCATGAGTTGGGGGTGGTCGGCGGGGTGGGCTACGCCTACGAGTTCGCCGGCGAGGTCGTCGAGGCCATGTCCATGGACGAGCGCATGACCATCTGCAACATGGCGGTCGAGGGCGGCGCGCGCTGCGGTTACGTGAACCCGGACGAGACGACGTTCGAGTACCTGCGCGGCCGGCCGGCGGCGCCGAGCGGCGAGGCCTGGGACCGCGCCGTCGCGTGGTGGCGCTCGATCGCCTCGGACCCGGACGCGGTCTACGACGACGTGGTGGTGATGCGGGGAGCCGACATCCGGCCGATGGTGACCTGGGGCATCAACCCCGGCCACTCGGTGCCGATCGACGGCCGGCTGCCCGAGCTCGACGACGTCCCGCCCGAGGTCGCCGCCTCCTACGCCGAGGCCTACGAGTACATGGGGATGCGGTCGGGCACCTCGCTGCGCGACTACCCGATCAACGTGGCGTTCATCGGCTCCTGCACCAACGGCCGCCTGTCCGACTTCCTCGAGGTCGCCGACGCGCTCACGCGGAGCGGGGCGCGCGTCTCGCCGGGCGTGCGGGCGCTGGCCGTCCCCGGTTCGAACGCCGTGCGCGAGGAGCTGGTGCGCCGGGGGGTGGACAAGGTGCTGGAGGAGGCGGGTTTCGAGTTCCGCCTCGCCGGCTGCTCGATGTGCCTGGCGATGAACCCGGACAAGCTGGTGGGCAGGGAGCTGTCCGCCTCCTCGTCCAACCGCAACTTCAAGGGACGGCAGGGGTTCGCCGACCGGGCGCACGATGATCATGTCCCCGCTCGCGGTGGCCGCCGCCGCGGTCAACGGCTCGGTCTGCGACCCCTCCACCGTGTTCGGCACCGCCGACGCCACCCTCGTGTCCTGAAAGGAGCACCCGTGACCAGCACACTCGACCAGCGCATCCGGTCGGTCTCGGGGACGACCGTCGTCCTCGAGGGCAACGACATCGACACCGACCGGATCATCCCCGCGCGGTTCCTCAAGCACCTGACCTTCGACGCGCTCGGCCAGCACGTGTTCGAGGACGACCGCAAGCAGGACCTCGCGCGCGGGGTCACCCACCCCTTCGACGACCCGGCGCGCTCGGCCGCCACGGTCCTGCTGACCGCCAGGAACTTCGGCTGCGGCTCCTCCCGCGAGCACGCCGCGCAGGCGCTGTACCGGTGGGGCGTCCGGGCGGTGGTCGGCGAAAGCTTCGGCGAGATCTTCCGCGGCAACTGCGGCACGATCGGGCTGCCCTGCCTGACGCTGTCCGGGGCCGACGCGGAGGCGGCCAGGGCGATCGGTGCGGCCGACCCGACCGCGCCGGCCGAGGTCGACCTGGAGCGCGGCGTGTTCCGCATCGGCGAGCGGGAGCTCCCGGCGGAGATCTCCCCCTCGCTGCGCGACGCGTTCGTGAACGGCACCTGGGACACGCTCACCGAGCTGCGCAGGACTGCCGGCGACGTGGCCGGGGTCGCGGCGCGGCTGCCGTACCTGAGCGGGTTCCGGACCGGGTGAGCACTCGACCGCCCCGCGTTCTCGTCGGCACCGACCGGGTGCTCGACGAGCTGCTGGACGAGGTTGCCGGGGAGCTGGCCGCGCGGGGCCACGAGGTGGTCCGCGCGGCCGAGCCGCTGCTGGCGGGGGACGGGGAGCTGGACGGGGAGCTGGACGCTGTCCTGGTGACCTCCCGCACCCCGGTCGGGCCGGGCTTCCTGGACCGGCATCCCGAGCTGCGAGGGGTGGCGTTCGCCTCGAGCGGGGTCAACTCGATCGACGTCGCCGACGCGACCCGGCGCGGGGTGATGGTGGCCAACGGGGCGACCCCGGACAACCACGGCAGCATGGCCGAGGCGACGATCATGCTGGCGCTGGCCCTGCGCCTGCGGCTGGCCGACCGCCTGGCGGCCCTGGCCGAGCGCCGCGCGCGTCCTCGACCGGCCGAGCTGGACAGCCGCCGGCTGGCCGGGGCCACGGTGGGGCTCCTCGGGTTCGGCCGGATCGCCAGGGAGGTGTGCGTCCGGCTCACCGGCTGGGGTGTCGGTGCGATCCTGTGCCACACCAGGACACCGCGGCCGGCCGAGTGGCCCCAGGTGCGCTTCCTCGACCTGGACGCCTGTGTGTCCGGGGTGGACGTGCTGAGCGTCCACCTGCCGCTCACCGGGGCGACTCGGGGGCTGCTCGGCCGGGAGCGCCTGCGGCGGATGCGACCCGGCGCCGTGCTGATCAACACCTCGCGGGGCGGAATCGTCGACGAGGTCGCGCTGGCGGAAGCGTTGCGGGACGGCCGGATCGCCGGGGCGGCGATCGACACGTTCGAGGTCGAGCCGCTCCCCCGGGCGAGCCCTCTGCGGGACTGTCCCACCGCCCTGCTGACCGACCACGTCGTCGGGCACACCGTGGAGATGTACCGGTCGCTGGTCCCGGCCGCGGTGGAGAACGTCGAGCGGATGGCGCGCGGCGAGCGCCCGCCGTACCTGGTCAACCCGGAGGTCCTCGCGCGTGCACGCACCTGAATGGCAGTCGGCCAGGCGGCTGGACCACCTGGTGGTGTCGACGGCCCGCCGTCACCCCGAGGCTGTCGCGCTCGAGACGCCGGGCGAGCTCCCGCTCACCTACCGCGCGCTGGTCGAGGAGGTGGAGCGGGCGGCCCGGTTCGTCGCCTCGGCGGTTGGGACCGTACCGGCCAGGATCGGCCTGGTCGGGGCCAAGTGCGCGCGAACCTATGTCGCCTACCTTGCTGTCCTGCGGCTCGGAGCGACGGTCGTGCCGATCAGCGGGGCTGCGCCGGCCGACCGGATCCGGGCGATCGCGACGGCGGCGGGGCTGTCCCTGGTGCTCACCGACAGGGTCGGCGGCGCGGTGGCCGAGCTCACCGCGGCGGAGGATCCGACGGTCCTGGAGGTCGCAGCCCTGGGCGGAGTGGACGACCTGCCGTCGGTGGACCCGGTCCCGACGGAGCCGACCGCGTACATCCTGTTCACCTCGGGCAGTACCGGACGTCCCAAGGGCGTGCCGGTGACCCACGCCGCCGCGCTGGCCTTCGTCGAGCACAACATCGCGCGGTACGGCACCGGGCCTGGCGACCGGATGACCCAGGTGTTCGACCTCGCGTTCGACGTGTCGGTCTACGACATGTTCGTCGCCTGGGGTTCGGGCGCGACGTTGGTGGCGCCCGGCCCGATGGACCTGGTGCACCCGGCCCGCTGGGTGAACGAGCTGTCGATCACTCACTGGGCCTCGGTGCCGTCCGTGGTGTCCGCCGCCGTCGGCCTGCGGGAGCTCGAGCCGGGCTGCATGCCGTCGCTGCGGCTGAGCCTGTTCCTCGGCGAGCAGCTGACCCTCGAGCAGGCGCTGGCGTGGCAGCGCGCGACACCCCACGGGCGGGTGGAGAACGCCTACGGACCCACCGAGCTGACGGTGTTCGTGAGCGCCTACCGGCTGGACGAGGACGTCGAGTCCTGGCCGGAGACCTCGAACCGGACAGTCCCGATCGGACGCGTCTACGACCATCTGGACTCCGTCGTCGTCGCCGACGGGCGGGAGGCCGACGAGGGTGAGCTGTGCGTCCGGGGCCCGCAGCGGTTCGCCGGGTACCTCGACGGGCGCGACGACGCCGGTCGCTTCCTCGCCGGAGCGGACGGCCGGTTCACGCCTGTTGCCGGCCGGTCACCGTCCGCACAGGACTGGTACCGGACCGGCGATCTGGTGCGGCGCGGACCGGATGGCGTGCTCGTCCACCTGGGCCGGCTCGACGCCCAGGTCAAGATCCGCGGCTACCGCGTCGAGCTGGCCGAGATCGAAGGCGCCCTGCGCCGCCACCCGGCCGTCACCGACGCGATGGTGCTCGCGGTCCCCGGTCGCGTCGGCAGCCTCGAGCTGGTGGCGTTCTACCTCGGCGAGCCGACCGAGGCGCGCGAGCTGCGGGCCTCCCTGGCCCGCAGGCTCCCCACCTACATGGTGCCGACGCGGTTCGTCCACAAGGGCGCGTTCCCGCTCACCGGCAACGGCAAGGTGGACCGGCGGCGTCTTCCCGACAGCTAGCCTGCCGCCTGCCGCGGCAACGCGGTCGGATCCGGCACCGACCGTGCTGCCGCGGCGGGGGTCAGGACGCCGTGTCGCCCCCGGAGATCACCAGGTCACTCATGTCGATCGGGCGGTCGATCTCACCCGCCTGCTGCAGCATGTCTGCGACCCGCTGGAGTCGGACCTTGTCCACGTTGGTCGGGTACACGGGCAGCGTCATCAGGCTGGCGATGGACTCGTCGACGCCCAGGTACTGGACGGCGATCTTCTCGGCCTTGGTCCGGTCCCGACGGACGTCGTTCACGGCCCGGCTCAGCGCACGCTGGAACGCGGCGATGGTCTTCGGGTTCTCCTGGGTGAACTTCTCCGTCGCCACGTAACCCGACCACGGGAAGTCCGCCGTCGGACCGCTGAACGGGTCGAACAGCGGGATCGCGCCCTTCAGCATGGCGCTCTGGATGTACGGCTCGGCGATACCGGCGGCGTCGACCTCGCCCTTGGCCAGCGCGTCGGGCATCTTCGCGATCTCCATCGACACGAACTGCACGGACGCCGGGTCGATGCCCCGCATCTGCAGCTGCACACCGAGCGTGAGCTCGGTGATACCGCGCTTGGAGGAGTTGGCGACCTTCTTGCCCGCAAGGTCGTTGACCGACCGCAGCGGGCTGTCCCCGGGCACGACGATCTGGATCAGACCAGGCGTGGTCAGCACCGCCTCGGCGACGACCTTCAGCCGAGCGCCGTCCAGCTGCTCGTTGATCGGCGGGGGGTAGCTGGACATGCCAATGTCGATCTTGTTCTCCATGACGTTGGCGAGGTTGACCGAGCCCTTCTCGCCGAACTTCATGTCGACCTTGAGGCCCTCGTCCTCGAAGTAGCCGTTGTCCCTGGCGAGCAGGATCGGGATCGAGTCGGTCAGCTTCAGTCCGCCGACGCGAAGGGAGGTCTTCTCTGGTGCTTGTGCTGGGTCTTTGTCCGCTGTGGAGTCCCCGAACATGCCGCAGGCGGTGAGCGCGGGCAGCAGGGCTGTGATGACGACGAGAGCTAACTTACGCCGCGCCAGAGACATCGATTTCATGATCGCCGGACCTCGTGGGTTGGTAGTTTTCGGCCTGGTCAGGTTCGCACGGAACTTCCGAAAAGACCGCATTGGCGCGCCGTTGACGCGACGGCGCGCCAATGCGGGGTGAAACGTGAAACGTCAGGTCACGACGACGCTTCGGCGAACTCGTTGGTGAAGGTCTTCGAGACGTCGAGCTCTGCCTCGGCGACCTCCGGGTTGGACAGCTTCAGGACCTCGGCGACGGCCTCGGCGCCCTCCGTCTCGATGAGACCGTCCTGAGAGTACGCGTCCTTCGCACCCTCGAGGGCGGCCACGTAGGTCTCGGGGTCGTCGCCCCCGTACTCCTTGGGCATCTTGTCCGCGATCTCCTGGGCGGAGTGCTGCTCGATCCAGTCCAGCGCGCGAATGATCGCCTTGGCCATCTTGCCGGCCGTCTCGGAGTTCTCCTCGACCCAGTCGGCGTTCGAGTACAGCACCGCCGACGGGTAGCTGGTGACGTCGAACACCTCCTTGACGCCCTCCTCGGTCCTGGTGTCCGCGAGGACCTTGACCTTGCCGGCGCCGGCACGCTTGTCCAGCAGCGAGTAGGACGGCTCGAGCAGGACCGCCGCGTCGACCTGTCCGTTCTCGACCGCGGCCAGGGCGCTGGCGTCGCCGCCGATGCCGTGCACCGACGCCGCGTCCGGCTCGAGGCCGTTGCCCTTGAGCAGGTACTTGAGGAAGAAGTCGGTGGAGGACCCCGGCGCGGTGACCCCGACCTTCTTGCCCTTGAGGTCCTTGACCGAGGCAATGCCCTTCGCCTGCGGGGAGACCGCGAGTACCATCGACGGGTACCGCAGCATCGCCACGAACGCCTTCAGGTCGCGGTTCTTCGCCTGCATCTGGATGGTGTGCTCGTAGAACCCGTTCACCACGTCGACGCTGCCGCCCTGCAGCGCCTGGAGAGCCTTGGACCCACCCTGCAGGTCGTTGAACGTGACGTCGACTCCTTCCTCGTCGAAGTAGCCGAGCTCGTCGGCCAGGGTCGTCGGCAGGTAGACCATCAGCGCCTTGCCGCCGACGCCGATGGTGACCTCGGCCTTCGCCCCGCTGTCACCACTCGACGAGTCCTCCGCACCCTCGGCGCAGGCCGCGAGCGGAAGTGCCAGCGCGACGGTGGCGGCGAGCGCGAGCAGCTTGCGGCTCGTGCGGACCGGTCTGTACATGTAGTTCTTCCTCCGTTGTTAGATTGCCCCATCCGGCTTCCACCGCAGTAAGAAGCGTTCGACGCGGTGGACGACCAGATCAATGACGAGCACGACAGCGGCCAGCACGACCATGCCGGCGAACACACCTGTCGTGTCGAAAACCCCCTCAGCCTCCGAGATGAGATACCCCATCCCCTCGGAGGCGCCGAGATACTCGCCGACGACCGCGCCGACGATCGCGAACCCCACGCTGACGTGCAGGCTGGAGAAGATCCAGGTCAGGGCGCTCGGCAGGAAGACGTGCCGGAGCATCTGCCCTTCCTTGGCGCCGAGGATGCGCGCGTTGTTCACCAGAACCGCTGACACCTCGCGCACACCCTGGTAAGTGTTGAAGAAGACGATGAAGAACACGAGGGTGACCCCGAAGACCACCTTGGACCAGATACCGAGCCCGAACCACAGCAGGAAGATCGGCGCCAGCACGACCCTGGGCAGCGAGTTGAGCATCTTGATGTACGGATCGAAGATCTCGGCCAGGAGCTGCCACCTGGCGAGCACGAACCCGACTACCAGGCCGAGGACCGAACCGATGACCAACGCGAGCAGCGCCTCGGTAAGCGTGATCAGCAGGTGGTCGAAGATGTCGCCGTCGGACACCCAGTCGCCGATCTGCTCGGCGATGTCGGAGGGACGGGGGAAGAAGAACGCGTCCATGACGTCGGCGCGGACCAGGATCTCCCACGTGCCGATCCCGACTACGGCGATGGCCACCTGAGCGATGCGGACGACCAGGCTCCTCCGACGGGCCGCGCTCCTGCGTCGAGCGCGGGCCGTGGTCCGCTCATCTCCGTCGGTCGGCAGTGTTCGCGGTGGTGCGCTCATAGCCCTTCATCACCTCTTCCCTCAGGTCGGCCCAGATGCGCGCGTAGATCTCGGTGAACTCGGGACGCGTGCGCAGGTCCATGAGATTGCGCGGACGGGGCAGGTCGATGGGGTACCGCCCCACGATGTGGCTCGCCGGACCCGCCGACAGCAGCACGACCTCGTCCGACAGCGAGACCGCCTCGTCCAGGTCGTGGGTTACGAAGATCACGGTCTTGCCCGACCCCGTCCACAGGTCGAGCAGCTCGTTCTCCATGATCTGCCGGGTCTGCACGTCCAGCGCGCTGAACGGCTCGTCCATCAGCAGGATGTCGGGGTCGACGAGCCAGGTCTGCGCCACGGCGGCGCGCTTGCGCATACCGCCGGAGAGCTGGTGTGGGTAGGCCCGCTCGAAACCGGACAGCCCGACGCGCCAGATCCACTCGCGCGCCCGCTCCTCGCGCTCGGCCTTGCCGACCCCGCGCAGCTGTAGCCCGAAGGCGACGTTGTCCAGCACGTTCTTCCACGGCAGCAGCGCTTCCTGCTGGAACAGGTACCCGACGCGGTCGTTGAGCCCGCGCAGCGGCTGACCGTCGATCAGGACCTGGCCACCGGTCGGCGCGACCAGGCCGGCGACCGCGTTGAGCAGGGTGGACTTGCCGCAGCCAGTGGGCCCGGCGACAGACAGGAAGGTGCCGGCCTCCACCTGGAGGTGGATGTCGGACACGGCGGTGTAGTCCCCACCGTCATTGGTGGGAAAAGATACGACGACATCGGCAAGTTCGACCATCGCGGTACCGGGCGGCAACGCAACCTCCTAGAGTGGATGCGCCGAACCCTACCGAACGTGTCCATAGTGTTTGATTGCCCTACAGGACAAACAAACGAGGACAAACGTGAAGATCATTCACGTTTGTCCTCGTGCGACAACCCAGGTGGACGGTCCGACGCCGCCTCAGGAAAGCGACGGGGACACATCCGACGAGAGCCGACGGAGGGCGGTCACTCCGGCAGCGCGTAGGCGCCGGCCTTGATGTCCTCGAGGAGCGTCGGGCCGGTGGGCGCCCAGTCGAGCAGCTCGCGGGTGCGGGTACTGGACGCGACGATGTCCATGCCGAAGAAGCGCGCGATCCAACCGAAGTGCTCTGGCGCGTCCTCCTGCGACACCGACGCGGTCGGCAGACCCAGCCGCTCACCGAGCGCGCCCGCGATCTCCCGGGACGGGATCCCGGTCTCGGCCACCGCGTGCAGTCGCGCGCCCGCCGGGGCCTCGGTCAGCGCGAGCCGGACCAGCCGCGCGGCGTCGGAGCGGTGCACGGCCGCCCACCGGGTCGAGCCGTCGCCGATGTAGCCGACCACGCCCCGCTGCCCGGCGATCGCGGCCAGCGCGGCGACGAAGCCGCTGTCGCCGGTCCCGTGCACCGTGGGCGCGAAGCGCAGAACCACCGGGCGGACCCCGCGGTCGGCGTACTCCAGGGCGAGGTTCTCGCTGCCGCCACGCAGTGCGTCCGCCCCGTGGAACGGCGACGGGTCGTCCTCGGTCACGGGCCGCCCGACGACCGCCGACGCCAACCCGGAGGCGATCAGGAACGGACGCCCGCTGCCCTCGAGCGTGTCGAGCATCCGGCGGACGGCGGCGTGCTCGGTGCGGCCGGCGGCCGCGTAGTTGGCGAAGTCGTGGTTGAAGGCGAGGTGGACGACGCCGTCGGCGTCCGCCGCCCCGGCGGCGAGGCTGTCGAGGTCCTCGAGGCTGCCCCGGTGCGGGGTGGCGCCCTTGGCCTCGAGCGCGGCGGCCGAGGCGTCGGAGCGGGCGAGGCCGACGACCTCGTGGCCGTTCGCGAGGAACTCGTCGGTGACGGCCGAGCCGATCCAGCCGGAGGCACCGGTGACGAAGAGACGCATGTGGCTTCCTTCGATGATGATTCTGAGGTCAATGTCAGTTACTGACATCAACGCTAGCACGAGCATGTCAGTCACTGTCATCACTACACTTCCGGCATGGGTCGCTGGGAGCCGGACGCACGAGGGCGGATGCTGCGCGCCGCGGTGGAGCTCTTCGCCGAGCGGGGCTTCGAGCAGACCACCGCCGGTGACATCGCCGAGCGCGCCGGAGTGACCGAACGCACGTTCTTCCGGCACTTCGCGGACAAGCGCGAGGTCCTCTTCGACGGCTCGGAGACCATGGTGCGGACGACCTACGACGCGATCCTGGCGGCGCCGGCGGACCTCTCGCCGCTCGACGCCGCCCTGGCCGGGGTGGTCGCCGGCGGCGGCCTGCTGGAGGACCGCCACGACCACGCCGCACGCCGCGCCCGGATCGTCGCGGCCAACCCGAGCCTGCGGGAGCGGGAGCTGCTCAAGCTCGCGGCCATGACCGAGAAGACGGCGGAGGCGTTGCGCCGGCGCGGGGTCGGCGAGCCCACGGCCGACCTCGCCGCCCACAGCGCGGTCACCGTCTTCCAGGTCGCCGTCGCCGCGTGGGTCTCGACCGAGCGGCCGCCGACCCTAGCCACCCACATCGCGCAGGCCGCCGCCGCCCTGCGGTCCCTTGGCTGAGCCGGCTGGTGTCGGGTCAGCGCAGGCGGTAGGCGCGCACGATCGTCTGGTCGACGCTGTTCCCGGCGGTGTCCACCGCCCTGGCCCGGAGCGAGACGTGCCCCGTCGGCGGGTGGCGCAGCACCACGAGGCCGCTGTCGCCGGACAGCGTGACCGGGGCCCGCTGCCAGCTGGCGCCGTCGTCGAAGGAGGCGTCCACGGTCAGCGACCGCACCCCGGCCCGCACCGAGCCGGGGTTGCGCTGGACGGTCACCGTCACCGGGTGGAGGCGGCCGCCGGGTGCGGTGTTGGCCTCGTCCAGCCCCGCGTCGAACCGGACGACCTGAAGCGGCAACGGGGTCGTGCGGCCCGGGACGGGACCGGCGTGGCGGAACGCCCACTCCGCGCTGATCCGGGTGGACAGGTCGGTGTGGCCACGGATCGCCTCGGTGCGGAGCCGGTAGTCACCGGCCGGCGGCGTTCCCTCGACGAAGCACTCGGCCGGCCGGTCGGACTCGCAGACCGGCTGCCCGTCGCGGTAGCCGACCGTGTGCGCGCGATCCACCGCCGAGGAGCCCCAGACGTCGGCACCCGCGCTGTACAGCGGCACCCGGACGCCCAGGGCGCCGGGGTAGGCCACGGCCCACTCCACCAGGGACTCCGGGCCGGGCAGCGCCGGGCCGAACACCCCGCCGCCGTTCCACACCTCGCGGTACCGGTGGCCGGCCCGGTACGCCCGCGCGAGCACGGTCTGCCACCAGCGCGGCGGGTCCGGCGAGGGCGTCGTCTGCGGCGACAGCTCGAGCTGCCAGGACGTGTCCCGGGTGGTGAACAGCTCGGTGCGGACACCGGGCAGCCGGACGGGCAGCGACGGCGCGAGCGTGGACACGTTCGGCAGCCGGGTGTAGGTCGCGACGGCGAACTTCCCGCCCGACCGCTCGTCCTCCTGCGGCCGGTTGACCGTGTGCACCGTGGCCAGTTCGGCGTCCCGGACCCGCCGGGTCCCGGTGTACGCCCGGCCCGGGGTGAACCAGGCCAGGGAGTAGGAGTAGGGCGAGTCGGTGACCGCACCGTCCGCATCGGGTACGGCCAGCGTGAACTGCGCCGAGCCGACGAACCGGTCGGCGGGCGCGTCCGGACCGGTCTGGCCGGTGCCGACGTCCGCGAAGTCGTCGAAGAGGACGACCGGGACGCGGACGGTGCCCTTCCCGGTCAGCATCGAGGCACCGACCATGCCCTGGACCAGGCGGGCGTCCGGGCGCTCCACGGTCACGTCGACCGGCCGGGTGGTACGCGCGTCGAGGACGACCGTCGTGTCTCCGTTGAGACGCAGCCACGGCCTGGTCAGCCGGTCGGTCCGCTCCCCGGCGTGCACCGCGCTCTGCAGGAGGTAGTCCCCGCCGGGCAGTTCGACGCGCGCCGTGCCGCTCGGCTCGGACACCGTCGTGGTCGTCCCGTTCTCGTAGTCGGCGACGAACAGGTCGTTGTCGGCCGCGGGTGCGCCGTCGCGGCCGAGCATCACGACCGTGAGCTCGTAACTGGTCGCCGCCGCGGCCGAACCCGTCCCGGCGAGCACACCGCCGGTGACCGTCGTGCACAGGACCGTCGCGACCAGACGCGTCCGTCGGCGCCTCACCGGGTCGGCCCGCCCGGTCGGACCGGCCTCTGGTCCTCGGCGGAGACCGGTACGCACGGCAGCACCGGGCCCTCGACGACGGCCACCTCGATCGCGGACAGGCTCTGCCGCCCCGCCGTGGCGATCACCAGCGTCTCGCCCGAGGCGAAGTCCGCCGGCCGGAGCGTGAAGGAGGCCGAGCCGCCCGAGTAGTCGGCGCGGTGGTCCCCTTCACCGCCGGAATCACCGCCGGGACCACCGCCGCCCGAGCCGCCGGCCATCGCGCCGGCCGCGGCCTCGGCGTAGCGGGGCTGGCGGCACACCTGGCCGTCCGGCAGATAGTCCACCTCGGCCGGGATGCCGAGCTCGGCCAGCCGCCGCTCGAGCCCCTGGGCGTCGCTGACCTGCCTGATCTCCACTCGGATGGTGCCGTCCTCCTGCCGGGCGACGGCGTAGGCGCTGTCGCCGCCGAGAACAGAGGGCAGCACCACCGCGGCCGCGGCGCCCAGCGCCGTCGCGCCGACGGCGAGTGCCAGCCGCGGCCTCCAGCGGACCGGTCGGACCGGAACGGCCCGCGGCTGCTCCACTTCGGCCGGTGCCGCCGCGGCACGCTCCGCGACGATCTCCCGCAGGGCGACGAGCAGCCGGTCCTCGAACCGTTCGCGCTGGTCGGTGTTCACGGCAGAACCTCCGTCGGTGTCGCGATTCCCGTTGTGGCGGGGGTGAGCCGGTGGCGCAACTGCCGCCGCGCGCGGTGCAGCCGGACCCGCGCGTTGCTCGCCCGGATCCCGAGCACCCGCGCGGCGTCGCTGACCGGCAGCCCGTCCAGCGCGACCAGCTCCAGTACCGCCCGCTCCCCCTCCGGGAGCTGGTCCATGGCCTCGTACAGCCGCCGGGCGTGGGACTCCGCGTCGATCCGCGCCTCCAGCTCGGCGAGGTCGTCCTCGTCGAGCAACGCCCGGCCGGCCAGCCGCCCGGCCGCCCGGAGCCCGCGTGCGCTGCGCCGCCGGTCGGCGGCCAGCACGTTGCGGGCCACCCCGAACAGCCAGCGCGCGGGGTCACCCAGCTCCGGGCGGTAGCCCTCGGCGGAGTCGATCACCGCCACGAACACGTCGGCCGTCAGGTCGGCCGCGAGGTGGGGGTCACCCACCCGGCGGGCGATGAACCGCTGCACCGCCTCCACGTGCTCCCGGTAGAACACCTCGAACGCCCCCGCCTCGCGCGCGATGCGCCTCAGGTCGCCACCTTCCGATGTCCTCCTCATCCGTTCACCCGTCCCACCCCTGTCCGCGTCGGTGACCTCACGACAGCTCTTGGTCGGAGCGGGGCGGGACGTTACAACGGCGCGCTCCGGCTCGACTGCCCACAGTCGCGGTCGGGAGTGGACGGTGTGACGCCACCGCGCTCGCTGTCCCGGCTCGGGTTAGCCTGGCCTCGTGAGCAGGGATGACTCCGCCCGTGGGCGAGCCGCGGCGGCTCGAACGGACGTGCTCACCTTCGGCTGCGGCCCGATCGGGGCACGGGGCGACGCCGGGCGGACGGAGTCGCTGGCCGCGCTGCGCACGGCGTGGGAGGGCGGCATCCGGCACTTCGACACGTCGCCGAGCTACGGCGACGGCGCCGGCGAGCGACTGCTCGGCGACGCGCTGCGCGGGCTCCCCCGCGACCAGATGAGCGTCTCGACCAAGGTCGGCCGGACCCGTTCGGCCGCGCAGACCCAGCACGGCGCGGCAGCGGTGCGCTCCAGCGTGCACGGCAGCCTGTCCCGGTTGGGGCTCAACCGCCTGGACACGGTGTACGTGCACGAGCCGGACGACCGCCTCGACGTCGCGGTCAACGAGGCCTTCCCCGCGCTGGAGCAGCTCAAGGCGTCCGGTGTGGTCGGAGCGGTTGGCGTGGCCACCACCGCGCCCGAGACCGCGCGGTGGCTCGTCGAGCTGGGGGTGGTCGACGTGGTGATGATCGCGAACGCCTGGAGCCTCACCCGCCGCAACGCGGCGAACCTGCTTACCGAGTGCGGTGCGGCCGGGGTGGACGTGGTCGTCGCCGCGCCGTTCGACTCGGGTCTGCTGGCCCGCGACGAGCCGAACCGCGACGGCCGGTACCTGCACGGCCCGGTGCCCGACCGGGTGCTGGACCGGGTGCGCACGATGGCCCGCCTCTGCCACGACCACCGGGTGCGGCTGCCGCAGGCGGCGCTGCACTTCCCGCTGCGTCACAAGGCGGTGCGCCAGGTGGTGGCCGGCATGCGGTCGCCGGCGCAGGTGCGGGAGAACCTCGCGCTGCTGGCCACCCCGGTACCCGAGGTGCTCTGGCCGGCACTGGACCAGGTGGCCAGGTCCCGGTAGCCGCCCAGCACCGTCGGTGCGCGCGGGTAGCGTTCCGGTCGTGGACGCTCGGGAACGGATCCAGGAACTCGCCGACCAGGTCGTGGTGCTGCGCGACGCGTACTACCGGGGCTCGCCGCTGGTGGCGGACGCGGAGTACGACGCGATCGAGGACGAGCTGCGCGGGCTGGTCGAGGCCCACCCGGAGCTCGCGCCGGAGCCGAACCCGCTGGAGCAGGTCGGCGCGCCGGCGGTGCTGCACGCGCCGGTCCGGCACTCGCGGCCGATGCTGTCGCTGGAGAAGGCCACCCGCCCCGAGCAGGTCGCGGCCTTCTTCGACCGCTTCCCCGGCCAGCCGGTGGTGGTGATGCCCAAGCTCGACGGGCTGTCGCTGGCGCTGGTCTACGAGGACGGGCGGTTGGCCCGCGCCGTCACCCGCGGCGACGGGACGACCGGCGACGACGTGACGGTCCTGGTCCGGGCCCTGGTCGACGGGGTGCCGGAACGGGTCGAGGCGCCGGGCCGGGTCGAGGTACGCGGCGAGGCGGTGATGCTGCGCTCCACGTTCGCCGCCTACAACACAGCCCACCCCGACCGGCCGCTGATCAACCCCCGCGGTGCCGCCGCCGGCACCCTGCGCGCCAAGGATCCGGCCACGGTCGCCGAACGCCGCCTGCGGTTCTTCGCCTTCGACCTGGACACCTCCTCCGGTGGCGCCGAGACCGACCTGGCCGAGGGGCTGCTCACCCTGGGGTTCACCGCCGCCGAGATGCGACACTGCGCCGACGCCGACGCCGCCCAGACCGTCATCGCGACGATCGAGGCGCGGCGCAACGACCTCGACTACGACCTCGACGGCGCCGTCCTGCGGCTCGCCAACCGCGACGCCTTCGCCGCCGCCGGCACCCGGTCGAGCTCGCCCCGGGGGGCGCTGGCGTTCAAGTTCGCCGCCGAGGAGAAGACGACCGTGCTCGCCGACGTGCGCTGGGACGTCGGCAAGACCGGCAAGATCGCCCCCGTGGCGCGGCTCGAGCCGGTCTTCGTGGGCGGCACGACGGTCACCCGCGCGACCCTCGCCAACCAGGAGGTCATCCGGGCCCGCGGCATCCGCATCGGCGACACGGTGCTGGTGCGCCGTGCCGGCGACGTGATCCCGTTCGTCGCCGGGGTCCTCGACCCGGCCCGACGCACCGGCAGCGAGCGGGAGATCGTCCCGCCGAGTACCTGCCCGTCCTGCGCGCAACCGCTGACCGAACAGGGCAACAGCCGGGAGCTGTTCTGCACCAACGTCTCCTGCCCGGCGCAGACCGTCCGCCGCCTCATCCACTGGGCCTCAAGGGCCGCCGCGGACATCGAGGCGGTCGGTCCTGTGTGGATCGAGCGGCTGGCCGAGGCCGGGATCCTCGAGCGCCCGTCGGACTTCTACACGCTCACCGCCGAGCGGTTACTGGAGTTCGACCGCATCGGCGAGGTCTCCGCCACCCGGATGATCGAGTCGATCCAGGCCAGCCGCCGGGTCGGTCTCCGCCGAGCCCTGATCGGGCTGGCGATCCCCATGGCCTCCGAGGGCACGGCGAGCCGGCTCTGCCGCGCCGGCTTCACCAGCCTCGAGGAGGTCGCCGACGCCGGCGAGGACCGCCTGGTCGCCGTCGAGGACATCGGCCCGAAGGTCGCCGCCTCGCTGACCGAGCACCTCACGCGCCTGCGCCCCGAGCTGGCCAGGCTCCGCGAGCACGGCGTGTCCCTCGACGTGCGCGAGGAGGACCTCCCGCCCGTCGTCGCCGCCGACGCCCCCCTGGCGGGCAGGACCGTGGTCGTGACCGGCACCATCAACGACCCCCGCTCGGGTGAGAAGGTGCCGCGCCCCACGTTCCAACGCCTCTGCGAGAAGGCGGGCGCCACCACCGCGTCCTCGGTCTCGGCCAACACCGACCTCCTCATCACCGGCACCGACGTGGGCGCCAGCAAGCTGGCCAAGGCCGAGAAGCACGAGGTCCAGGTGGTCGACCAGAACGAGATCTGGACCCAACTCATCGCCGCCGGCCTGGCCTGAGCCCTCGGCCGGACCCGCCGGCGTCCCGGCCGGTGGGGCCGATCGTGTCGCGCGGGGCGTCGCGTCGCCGCCACCCACGTACCGAACCGACGTGGCACCCGGAGGCCGAGGTGCCTCAGCCCGTCTCCCCCGACGGGCCGAGGCCGATCACCGGGTTCGCGTCACCACTGATGCGCGACGTCCACGACGATCCTGTTCGGCACGGTGAGGACCCGGTACGGCAGCCGCGCGCGGACTCCCAGTCCTACCGAGGACGTGCCGTGGTGCGTGCCGGCCCAGGCGACCTGCCGGAAGGTCGCGAACCCGGTCGCGTCGACCAGCTCGGCCGGGTCGTCGAACACGTAGGTCGGCCGGTAGTCGTCGTCGTCGTGTGCGCGGGCGTGGACCGACACCTGCAGCCGGGCTCCGCCGCGCACCGGAACGACGGCCCCGCTGCCCTCGGCCGACACCGAGTCCACATAGGACACCCAATGCCCGTCGGCCGGACCGCGGAAGTCGAAGACCAACCGGTCGAAGCACTCGTGTCGCCCGGCTCGGATCCCGACCAGGTCGGCGGTCGCCGTCGGGTAGGCGGACTTCGCACCCGACCCCCAGCTCACCGCGCAGGAGCGGTCCCGCTGGGCCGCCGCCGTGCCGGGAGTGAGCCCGACCAGGACGACCAGCGCCGCCACCAGTGCGACAGTTCGAACCATCATGTGTTCCCCCGAAATCTCCGTACAACTCGGACACCATGAGGACGTGTCGAGCCCGGGAAGGGTTGCGCGGCTCAGGACGTGGCCGCGTCCGGGCCGGTGTGGAACCACGTCAGCGACTCGTCGATGATCTCGGGTGGGACGGTGTGCCCTCCGTCGAACTCGCGGTACTCGACCTCGTATCCGGACCGGCGCAGGGCCGGGACCAGGCGGCGGCTGCACCGGTCGATCGGCAGCACCCTGTCGTCCGTGCCGTGGCTGACAAACAGCGCGGGACGCCCGACCGAGGCGGCCGGAGCGGCGAAACCCGGCGAGTACGCCAGCACGTGCCCGAACAGGTCACCGTTGGAGATCCCCACCGACAACGCGTAGGACGCGCCGTCGGAGAAGCCGCCGATCGCCAGGCGGTCGAGGTCGACCGGGCACCGGGTCAGGGCCAGCCGCAGCGCGTCATCGAGGAACTCGACGTCCGTACCGAAGCCGCGGTCGACGATGAGGTCCCACGTGTGGCCGCGGGAGTCCGGCGCCAGGAGGAGCACCCCGTGCCGTTCGGCCGCCGCCACGAGCAGGTGCACCAGCTGCGCACCCGTGCCGCCGGCGCCGTGCAGGGCCACCACCAACGGCAACGGCTCGCCCGGGCCCGCGGACCCGGGCACGTGCAGCAGCCCGTCCCGACCCTCCCCCAACCCGAGCGGTGAGGTCCCCATCGGGGCCGAGAACGCCGCGGCGGGCGTCGCCCGGAGGTCGAGGCGTGCGCTGTCGTCGCGGCCCCGTCGCATCCGCCTCAACGTAGGCCCACGGATCCGGGTCCACAACCGGACCGGCGAGCCGCGGTGGTCAGGGCCGGTCCACCGTGAGCAGCAGCGGTGTGGTGACCCCCTCCCGCGCGCTCAGGTCGGCGAGGAAGGCACCCAGCCAGCCGAGCGCGTCCAGCGACCACTCGGCGAGCGTGCCGTGGAAGGTCGCCCGGTGCCCGGCCGGGCCGTACCAGAGGCGGTCGTCGAACGGGGGCGAGGCGGCCAGCGACGCATGGTCGTCGGCGGAGTGCGAGTCACACGCGAACACCTCCTGGTCGAGCCGGCCCACCCACTCCCGCAACCGCGCGGCCACCGCCGGGACGGCCGGGGAACGACCGCTGTCCAGAGTGACCCGTACCGGAGTCCGCGCTCTCCCGTCGCCGCCGAACCAGCCCGCGGTCAGCAGCGACGGCGCCAGTGCCGGCTCAGGACGCGACGAGACGTCCAGACCCTGCACCGGGACCAGCACCTGCACCGCGTCCAGCTCCAGCTTCCCCAGGCGCGCCACCACCTCCTCGACGCAGCGCAGGAACGGCTGCACCGGCAGCGGCCGTTCGGCGGGCACCGGTTCGGCACCGACCTGGAACCAGGCGACCGGGGCGGCGCCGGCGGCAGCGGGACGGTCCCGCCCGGCGTCGTTCATGCCCCACAGGCCGGCGGCCCCGGTCGGTCGCTCCTCGTACCCCGCCGCGCTCCGACGCACGACCCAGCCGATGTCGTCGAGCCAGCGCATGGCGAGCGAGCGCTGGTGGAACAGGGAGTACGCGTCCTGGTCCTGCCACGGATGCGACGCGAACCCGCCGTACACCGCGGCGAACAGGGTGCCCACGGGGCTGCGGACCCCGGGCGCGAGACCGGGACGCGCATCGTCGCTGTCAGCGCTCATTCAGACTCCTCCGCCGGCGGCCAAGGCTACAGCGGCAAGATCGTCGACTTCGCCTGTGCCGTCGACCGCTCGGGGGTCACTTCCGCTACAGTAGTTATGCGCATAACAGTTATGCGCATAACTAATGGAGGAGTCCATGGAGCTCGAGCAGGCCTACCGCCTCAACCAGGCCATTCGACTGCTGAGCCTGCGCCATCGGGCCAGGGCCGCAACGCTGCTGGCCCCGCTCGGCCTGCACACCGGGCAGGAGGTCCTGCTGCTCGAGCTCAGCCGCTCGGGGCCGATGATCCAGGCCCAGCTCAGCGACCTGCTCGGCTGCGAGCCACCGAGCGTCACCCTGATGACCCGCAAGCTCGAGGCATCCGGTCACCTGCGCCGCTCCCCCGCGCCCGACGACCGACGGGCCAGCGTGGTCGAGCTGACCGACAGCGGCCGGGCACTCGCCGCCGAGGTCAGGCAGCTGTGGCGGGCGCTGGCCGAGGAGACGGTCGCCGGGCTGCCCGAGGAGACGGTGGACAAGCTGCCCGCGCTCCTCAACACCCTGACCGGCAACGTGGACCCGAGGCACGCTCGGCGCCGGCAGGCGTCGGCGCGACCGGCGTTCATCGAGGAGCACCTCGAGCGGATCGTGCGCACCGGCACCACCGATGGCGTCACGATGAACGGCAGCCCCACCGTGCTGCTCACCTACCGTGGCGCCAGGACCGGCAGGACGTGGAAGACCCCGCTGATGCGGGTCGAGCACGAGGGACGCTACGCGGCTGTCGCCTCCAAGGGCGGCGCACCGACCAACCCGCTGTGGTACGCCGGCCTGCTCGCGCACCCGGCGGTCCAGCTCCAGGACGGCACGCTCACCCGCGACTACCTGGCGCGCGAGGTGTTCGGGGAGGAGAAGGCGCTCTGGTGGCGGCGCGCGGTCGAGGCCTACCCGGGATTCGCCGAGTACCAACGAAAGATCGAGCGCCAGATCCCCGTCCTCGTCCTCGAACCGGTCAGCGCCGAGAGCTGGGGCGCATCCTAGACCTATTGACATGGAACGCTGTTTCAGATGCACTTCCGCGCGGCCCTTTCACCTGCCGGAAGGTGTGATCGATGAGGATCAGCGTCCTGGTGACCGTCGTACTCGGGTTGTTGCTCGCGCTCGCGCCGCCGGCCGCCGCCGCGCCGGTCGCCCAGGTCGTGGTGCCCGGCGGCCCGTGCGGCGACGCCGACCTCGGCGTCGACTGCGAGGCCTACTTCCCCGACCTGGTCAGGGATCCGAAGGGCGACGCCGACGACCTGCTGATGGTGTACCGGTGGTCCAGCGAGCACACCCGCAAGCCGAGCCAGCTCCGCATGATGCGCAGCCGCGACGGCGGTGCCACCTGGACGCAGGCCACGCCCTTCGTCGTCGCCGACTCGACCGGGGTCGACTTCCGCGACCCGTCGCTGACCGCCATGCGCGGCGGACGGCTGCTGCTCTCGTACTTCACCACGACCTCGACCGGCTCGGTCCTCGCCACCGAGGTCCGCCGGCGCGACGCCGACAACACCGCGTTCTCCGCGCCCGCACGGGTCTGGTCGAGCACCCTGCCCAGTCCCGTGACCTCGGCCAAGATCGTCGAGATGACCAACGGGCAGTTGCTGATCCCGTTGTACGGCACCCCGTCCGCCGGCGGACCGCACCACGCCGTCGTCGTCGCGAGTGTGGACGGCGGCGTGACCTGGGACGGGCGGGTCACCGGCCGGCAGAAGACGATCGCGTCGGGTTCGCTGTGGTACCAGGAGCCGGCGATCACCGAGGTCGCGCCCGGACACGTACGCGCGCTGATCCGGGTCGCCACGACGAGCCCGTCGGTGTCGGGCAACGCGGTACAGAGCGACTCGTACGACAACACCTACATGAACACCTGGTCCAACCCGTCCTCGCTCGGCGTCCCCATGCACGGCCCGGAACTGCTCGCGGTACCCGGCACAACCTACGTGCCCTACCTGTGGAGCCAGCCGAACGCGTCCAGTGGCGCCACCAACCGCCCGACCGTGATCGCGGTCCGGCGCGGACAGGTTCCCTGGGCGGACACCCCGCGGCACACGCTGTACAACCCCGGCACCACCAACGACTCCGGCTACCCCGGCACGGTCGCGCTCGACGCCAGCCGGCTGGTGACCGTGGTCTACGACAACGCCCGCCGCGCCGCCCTCGTCCTGCGCTACCCGCTCTCCGACGTCGACTGAGGAGCACGCATGTCCCGCGTCACCACCTTCGCGAGTGCCGCGCTCGGCTTCGGCACGGCGGTCGTGCTGCTGGCCACCGCGAGTGGCTCTGCGGCGCCCGGGGCGCCGAGCGCGGTGAACCCGCTGCCCACCGGGGACGGCGCCGCGCCATCCGCCTACGCCTCTGCCACTGGTCCACTGTGGAACGTGCTGAACTGGGGGCCGGGTCCGCGGGCGGCCAATCCGTCCGCGTTCGCCATGGACACCGTCGTCGACGGGCGGACCGAGCAGCAGGTCCTCGTCTCCTCGTCCGCGAACGACGACGTCGCCAGCGCCGACTCGGTCAACAACATGTCGACCTCGCTCGACTCCGGACTGTCGTTCCTGACCACCCAGCGGAACGCGCCGACCGGTGCGTTCAACATGGTGCGACTGGACGACGGCTCGCTGCTGTCGATCGACTTCATCCCCGAGTGGCGCGACGAGGCGCACAGCGGGATCAACCTGAAGGTGTGGCGCTCCACGGACGCCGGCGCCACGTGGAAGCTGACCAGGGCGCCGTTCACCCCGCCGCCCGGCAAGGTGCTCGGCGGCAACCGAGGGCTGCGCGTGCACCGGGAGGCACTCCTGCTCCCCGACGGGACGATCATCGTGCCGGCCTACCTCGCCTACGTCGGCGAGCGGCAGGCCAGCATCGTCCTCCAGTCCACCGACCGGGGCAGGACCTGGACCCAGCGGGGGCAGATCCCCGCGCCGCTGGCCACCAACGAGGTCGGCTGGACCTTCACGACCGACGACCGCCTGCTCGCGGTGATGCGCACGGCCGAGACCCCGGCCCGGCTGCGGACGAGCTCCTCGAGCGACCAGGGTCGGACCTGGACCCAGGCCGAACCGCTGGTCGGCCCGGACGGGGCGCAGGTCGTGGGCATCAGCCCGCACCTCGTGCTGCAGCCCAACGGGGTGCTGCTGCTGGCGACCGGCCGCCCGGACGGCCGGGTGTACGTGAGCCACGACGGCACCGGACGCGCCTGGGACGAGCAACGGCTGGTGCTCTCGCGGTACCCCTCGGAGACGGGGAACGGCCGGTACGACGGCACGAGCGGGAACAACTCGATCGTGAGCGTGGACTCCGACCGGAGCGTGTTCTTTGGCGACTACTGCGCGGTGTGGGGGTGCAAGGCGTACCACGAGCAGTACGGGATCTACGCGTCCTACGTCAGCGCGGTCACCCCGGGCACGGGCAAGATCGACCTGGAGACCAAGGTCCGCACCGGGACCGCGACGCTGACCGGCGACTTCGCCGGACGGGACCGGCGGTTCCCCGAGCAGCGGCCGGAGGGGGCCATCGACGGCAGCTCACGGAAGCACTCCGCGGCTGTGCTCGCGAAGCGGCGGGGGACGCCGGCGATGGTCGTGTCGTTGGACCGGGAGTACCCGGTCGAGCGGATCGGCCTGATGCTCGGCGACGGCCGGCCCTCGTCGGCCACCGTCTCGCTGTCCGCCGACGGTCGCGAGTGGACGCCGGTCGTGCGTGCGGACGGGGTGCGCGACCACGCGATGCGCTACACCGAGCTCACCCCGCGGCGGGCGAGGTACGTGCGGGTCGAGGCACCGTCGGGGACGCGGGTGACGGAGCTGGAGGTGTACGCGGCCGGTCTGCAGACGTTCGAGAACGACCTCGAGTACGCGGTGCCGCGCGGGTTCGTCGAGGCTCGCAACACGACGGTGTCCGACCAGGAGCTGCGGGGCGCGGACAGCCGCGCGTCGCTGCGCCTGTTCGACAAGTTCCTCGACGACAACGCGACGGCCACCGCGGTGGCACCGGACGTCGAGCGCCAGGTGCTCGCGTTCACCTGGGCCACCAACGACTTCCGCGGCCCGTTCACGTTCTCCGTGGGTGGCCACCGGGAAGGCAGGCGGGTCGAGCCGTGGCGATTCCGCCTCCAGCCCGGGGCCACCCAGACCCTCGAGGTGTTCGAGGGCGGCGCCTGGAAGCCACTGGGCACCCTGGCGAAACCCATCCCGACCAACACGTGGACCCCGTTCGTCGTGGACGCCACGACAACCTCGGCCACCGTCCGGATCGGCGACCAGGAGCTCACCGCAGCCGCACCCGCGCAGGCCGCGGACACCCTGTCCGGCACGACGTTCACCACCGGCGACCCGGTCAGCTACGGCATGACGTTCTTCGTCGACGACCTGACGATCGGCGAGGGGTAGGTGGTCATCAGGACGTGGCTGCCAGTTCGGTGAGGACGGTGTCGAACCGCTCGACCAGCTCCAGGGCGGTGCCGAGCGACGCGGCACCGGACAGCACCGGCCACACCCGCCCGGCATTGACCGCGGGCAGCTGGGCCCACAGCGCGTTGCCGGTCAGCGGCTTGTTGTCCGGCGCCTCGGTCAACCCGTCCGGACCGGACGGGACCAGCAGCCCGCCGCTCTCGGCGAGCACCGGGATCCGCTCCATCGCGAACTCCTGCGTCGGCTCCGGCTGGGACACCGACGGCTCCGCGAGCTTCGCTCCACAGTCGACCAGCACCTTCGTGTCGGTCCACTTCTCCCCCAGCGTCCAGAACGTGGTGTCCGACGCCGCGTGGGCGAAGGTGAACGTGTACCTGCCCAGCACGTCCGCGTGCCTGGTCCTGATCTCCGCGCACGCGGACTCGTACTCGGCCAGCAACGCGTCCGCCTCCGCGGTGCGGCCCAGCACCTCGCCCAGCCGGGTCGCGACCTCGGTCAGCGACAGCTGCTGGAAGCTGATCGCCTGGCGGGCGGGTCGCGTCCGCGTTGCCCGATCCCCCGCCGTCGTGGTCGCCACACCGCCGCCCAAGTCGCCTCGTCCGCGCCCAACCAAGGCCAGCCTAAGCAAAGGTGGTCCTCGCACCCCCTGAGCAATGAACTTCTCCCCCCGTGCAACTCACGGCCCTCCCGGCGCCCGGCGCTTCCTAGGGTGCGATCGACACACCCGAACAGAACTTCCGAGGGGACAAGCAGAAACATGCGGAACAACCTGCTCACGGCGGCCGTCCTGGTCGCCGGCACGCTCACCGTCCTGGCGTCACCGGCGAGCGCGAGCGAGGGCCCGGGCTCCCTGTGCACGACGGTCGACCCGACCCCGGTCTACGCCAACCGCGACTTCACCGGCTACCTGTTCACGCTCAGCCCGGGCCGCGGCTTCCGCGCCCACAGCGGCTGGGGCGTGGACTCGACGCTGCTGGGCGCCTACGGCCACGGCGCGGAACGCCCGGACCGCGACGGCTACGTCCGCGGTCACCACCTGCGCGGCTGCTGAACACCCGGCACGAGGACGAGGGCGTCAAGGGCCACCTCCCGCCGGAGGTGGCCCTGATCGTCTCGGGCGACTGCTCGGCCCGCTCCCCCGCTGGACGCCGTCCGCCAGCCGGTGCGCGGGTCAGCGGCGGGCCAGCCGGCGTTCCGCGCCGGAGCCGTAGTCCAGCTCGTAGTAGACGAAGACCGTCGGTTCCTCCGCCACGACCAGCTCGCCGTCCACCTCGATCGAGGGGGCGTCCCGGACGAGGTCCTTGGGGTAGCGCACCCGCACCGCCTTCGGCGTGACGGTGGCGCCGAGCGCGGGGACGAACACGAGACGCTGGCGACCGAACATGCCGACCTTCACCGTCAGGAAGCTCGGCTGGTCGGTGATGGTGTCGACGTACACGGCGTCCAACGACCCGATCGACTTGTCGGCCGGGTCGACGACCTTCAGGCCGATCCAGTCACGGAGGTTCTCAGCGGGGAACATGCGGTCTGCTTACCCGGCCTCCACCTGCACAAACGTTTCAGTCCGAGCGGTGCGGCCCCGGCCAGGCCTGGCTCGACATGGTCCGCGTGCGCACGACCCTGCCAGCGGCCCAGATCACCAACGCGTCGCTGTCCCGGTCGTCGACCGTCTCGACCCCGCCGCGACGACCCGGCCGGAGTGCTGGACGAGTGAGGACCGGCCTCAGCGCGGCAGGTCGCCGATCCCGGGTGCGGAGAGGTGGTGGACCCGGTAGGTGGTCCCGTCCTCGCCCTCGGGGGCACGCCCGAGCAACCGCAAGACCACGGCCTCCCACCGGACGGTGTCGACCGCCCAGGCGACGCTGTGCGTACCCGGCTCCGCCGCGGCCGCCCGGGCGAGGTCGTCGACCCTGTCCGCCTCCCGCTGCGGGTCGAGATCCGGCCCGAACGGCACGCTGGTCCTGACCGCGTGGCTGGGCGCGTCCCCGATGCCGTCTCCCGGCCGGAAGCGGCCGCCGACCCAGGTGCGGACGACCGGACGGCCGAAGTCGCGGACGATGCCGCCGAACCCCTGGCCCTCCCAGTGGAACGCGGCCATCGCGGCCGGGTCGTTCCACAGGTAGAACGGCGCGTAGGCGTTCACGGGCTCCCCGTCCGCGATGTCGCGCACCAGGTAGGCCTTCAGCCCCAGCCCGGCCCGACCGTCCAGAGCGGACCCGCGCTCGGCGACCCGACGGCGGATGACGCCCATGTCGTAGTCGGCCGGCAGGCCGATCTCGTACTGGGCGGCGATCATCTCGGCCTCCGACGGGCAGCGCTCACGTCCTCCTCCCGCCGCCCGAGGAGGCACCACCGCCGGAGCTGGAGCCGCCGGCACCACCGGCACCGCCCTGCGGGTTGACCGGGTGCCAGGCCGGCCACGGGCCACCCTGGTTGGCGTAGCCGGGGTCGCGGGGGTCCCAGTAGCTGCGGTGGGCGCCGTTGTGCGGACCGGGGTCGGCGAACCGGGGCTCGCTGGCACCGCTCGCGTTGGACCGGCCCCGGTCCTCGATGCCGTGGTAGGTGCCGGTCTGCCGGTTGTGGTCGATGTTGGTGTCCCGCGGGTTGCGCATGCCGTTGTTGTTCCAGTGGGCGCTGGCCGACGGCTGGTGCCCGAGCACGCCGTTGCTGTGGCCCTGGATCGTACCGGTCTGCCGGCCGCTCGGCGAGCTCGCGCGGAAGCGCCGCCGCTCGTTCATCAGCCACCGGCGTTCCTCGGTGCGGTTGCGGAACCGGGGCGGTGGCGAGACCGCGGCCCGCCGCCAGTGCGGCAGCATGTTCGTGTGCGAGTGGGACGGGTTGTCGTACCCGGCGGCGTGCCGCCGGCTCGCGCTGCCGTAGCGACCGCCGCTGGCCCCCTGCTGGTAGGTCGTCCCGCCCGGTGACTGCTCCCGCCGCGGCGGGCGGCCGCGGCCGGGACCGCTGCCCGCGCCGCGTCCACTGCGGCAGCTCTGCGAGGTCAGCCCCAGCGGGTCGGCGAAGGCGTGCGGGTTGTGCACATAGGCATGCGGGTCCGGGCCGCCGGTCAGGCCGATCGGGTCGGGGCTGAGGTAACGGGCCAGCGTCGGGTCGTAGTAGCGGTGGTAGTTGTAGTGCAGGCCGGTCTCCGCGTCGAAGTACTGGCCCTGGAAGCGCAACGGCGTCGCGCCCGCACCGCCGGACTCCTCGACCATCACCCCGTACAGGCTCATCCGGGCGAACCACTCGATGCCACCCTGGTCGTTGACCAACTCCGCCGGCGCGCCCGAGGCGTCGGCGACGATCGCCGAGAACCGCTCGCCCTGGCGTTGCAGCAGGGGGCGGTAGGACTCCGGCTCGTAGTCCCACACGGTGATCTCGGTGCCGCCCGGCCCGAACCGGGCCTGCTCGACCAGCACGTCGTCGTCCCAGGTGAACTCGACGCGCTCCAGTACCGCGACCCCGTCCGCGGCGACGTGCTCCTTGCGCACCCGGCGGCCCAGCGGGTCGTAGGTGTAGCGCCAGGTCGTGCCGGAGGGCGTGTGGACCGCGACCAGCCGGTCCTTCGGCCCCCAGGTGAAGCGCCAGACCCGGGAGCCGCCGTGGTCGCGGGAGACCATCCGCCCGCACTCGTCGTAGGTGTAGCGGACTCGCCCCGCGAGCGTGACGACCGAGCCGGGGCCGGACCGCGTTCCCACCCGGTCCTCCCCGGCCGGAGCCGGCCAGGCGGCCTCGGCCAGGCGGCCCGCGGCGTCGTAGGCGTACCGCTCGGTCCACCGCTGGGCGGCGACCGACGTGACCCGGCCCCGCACGTCCAGGCCGAACGTCCGGGGGCCGGTCAGCCGGTCGTCCACATGGGTCGGCAGGCCGTCCGGCCGGTAGCGGTAGGACCGCTCCTGACCGAGCAGCCCCGCCGCCGTCACCACCATCTGCCCGGCCACTAGGCCGGCGGGGGTCCACGAGTGGAGCACGGAGGCACCCGACCCGAGCGTGCGGCGGATCTCCCGGCCGGCGAGGTCGTACTCGAACCGCATGCTCCGGCCGGCGGCGTGCACCGCGGCCGGGTTGCCGGCCGCGTCGTACTCCCAGACGCTCTCCGCCCCGGAGGGGGTGCGCCGACGAACCCGCCGACCGGCCCGGTCGTACTCGGAGTGGACAGTGCGGCCGTTGACCGTCTCGGCGCGCACCCGGCCGACCGCGTCCCGCGCGTACTCCACCCGGGTGGTCCCGTCGTCCATGATCAGCAGGTGGCCGACGTCGCTGTAGGTGTACCGGGTGCGCTGGGCGCCGGTGACCTCCTCGACGACATTGCCGAGCACGTCCCGGTGCAGGGTGACGGTCTCGCCCGCCCGGTTGCGCACCTCGGTCAGCTGGCCCGCGGCGTCGTACCGGTAGTCGATCGTGGCGCCGCCGAAGTCGGTCTCCCGCACCAGGTTGCCGGCGGCGTCGTACTCGTAGCGCCAGACCAGGCCCTGCTCGTTAAACACCGCGACCATGCGCAGCTCGGTGTCGTAGGCGAACTCGATCCGGCTGCCGTCCGGGTTGACCTGGGCCGCGGGGAGGTCGAAGTGCGTCACCTCGGAACGGGTGACCGCGGCGGCGGCGTCGGTGTGCTCCCGGTTGTTGCCCTCGCCGTCGAACAGCCACCGCTCCACCGACCCGTCGGCACGGCGGTGCCAGGCGAGCGCACCCTCGACGGTGTAGCCGAATCGCTCGACCGCACCCATCGGGTCTGTCACCGCGACCAGCCGACCGAACTGGTCGTGCTCGTAGGCGGTCACCGCGCCGCGGGGGTCGGTCACGGTGACCGGCAGCCCCGAACCGTCGGACACCACGGCCAGCGTCACGCCGGCGGGATCGGTGACCGACGCGAGGTGGCCCCACTCGTCGTAGGTGTAGGCGGTGGTGGCACCGTCCGGGTCGACCACCGCCGTCACGTTGCCGCGCTCGTCGTACTCCCAGCGGGTCTCCACCCCCGGGGCCTCGACCAGGTGCACCGGCAGGCCGAACTCGTTGCGCGCGATGAGCACCTCGGCGCCGTCGGGACGCGCGATCGCGACCACGTTGCCCAGCTCGTCGTGGCGGTAGCGGGTCTCGCGGCCGAGCGGGTCGGTCTCCCGGAGCAGCCGGTCCCGCTCGTCCCACTCGAACTCGGTCACCGCGCCGAGGGGGTCGACCTCCCGGACCACCTGGCCGTACTGGTTCATGTGGAAGGTGGTTCGGTGGCCGAGCGAGTCGGTGGAGTGGGTGACCCGGTTCGCCTCGTCGTACTCCATCGTCCCGGTGAGACAGCCGCCCGCACCCTCAGTGCGCACCACGCGCCCGGCGTCGTCGTAGACGTAGCGGTACCACTCGCCGTTGCGGTCGGCCCAGCCGACGATCCGACCGGCGTCGTCGTAGGTGAACCGGAACGGGAGACCGGAGCCGTTCGTGACCTCGGTCAGCCGGCGGCCGGTGTAGCCGTAGCGGACCAGCTCCAGCTCACTGCCGTCGGCGGCCACCGTGGACAACCGGGTGACCAGGCCGTCCTCTGTGGTCAGCCGGAGCCGGTAGCCGCCGCTGTGCCGGACCTCGGTCGGCACGCCCTCGTCGTCGCGCTCGAAGACGATGTGGTCGCCGTTGCGGTCGCTGATCGACTGGATCGGGAGCACCCCGGTGCCCGAGCCGAAGAACAGCAGCCGTGCCCGTTCCCGGTCCTCCAGGACGAAACCGCCCTCCGGCTCCTCGGTCAGCCGGCGTGCCGGGCCGCGTTCGGCACTCACCCACGCCCCGTCCCGCGGCCGGGGGAAGACCTGGATGGTGCCGTCCGCGGCGGCGAAGCTCACCTGGTCGGCGTGCACCTCGAGCCGCTGGTCCACAGTGGACATCCAGCTGGTGCCGAACCAGCGACCCGTGCGGTAGGACGAGAAGTACGCCCGTTCGAAGACCAACGGCAACGCGCCGAGGAACTCCGCGTCGACCTCGTGCATCACCATCTGCCCGGTCGAGACGTCGATCGGGTCCTTCTCACAGCGGAGGTTGTCGATCGACCGCGGGTTCGGCCCCTGGTCCCGCAGCGAGTCCCCGGACCTTGGCTTGGGCCCGGCGTCGGGACCCGACCTCGGGTTGCCGTTCGGCGATCCGCCGCTAGGCGCGGTGGTCCCGTCGCCGCCGGGCTTCGGTTCCGGCTTCGGGTCCGGCTTGGGTTGGGGCGTGGCGTCGGGGCCGCCCCGGGCGCCGGAGGGCGTGGTGCCGCCGCCGCCGGGTGAGTCGATGCCCTTCGGGGTGGAGTCGATGTCCTTGGGCTTGGGCGCGGGACCGGGCTTGGTGTCCTTGATCTTCTTCAGCGCCTTGGCGGCGTCGTCGAAGAGGTCACCGGCCCGCTTGAGCAGCGGCACCAGGTTCTTCATCGCCTGCACCAGGCGCTTGACGATGCTGGCGATCTGCGAGGCGACCTGGGCGACCTTGGCGATGACCTTGGGCACGACCCAGACCAGACCGATACCGAGGGTGAACACGACCTGCAACGCCCAGCTGATCAGGCTGCCGACGAGGTCGGCGATGATGTCCCGGACCAGGCTGCGCACCGCGGCGACCACCTCACCCGCGGTCGCGATGCCGCTGGCGGCGCCGTCGGCGCCCTGCTGGGCGGCGTTGATGAGGCTGACGGTGTCGTCGGTGCGCTGCCGGTAGGCATCGGCGGCAGTGCCCTGCCAGCTCGCGGTGTCGCTGGTGACCATGCCGGCCAGGTCCTCGCCGACGGCGCCGAGCTCCTTCGCGACGTTCTTCCACGTCTCGGAGTGCGCCTTGATCTCCGCCGGGTCCCCGGCGAGGCCGTCCAGCGCCTCCTTGAGCGGGCCGACGTGCTCGATCAGCCAGCCGACGCCGTTGGCGAGGATCGCCGCGAACGGGTCCAGCGCCATGCCGAGCACCTCGAGCGCGGTGCCGACCGAGCCGAGCGCCACCGAGGCCCAGTCGCCGCTCTCGATGGCCTTCTTGAGATCGGCGCCGGCCTCCAGGAGGGGCATGCCGGAGTAGGCCTTGGTCTCGTCCTTGGCCTCGGCCACCAACGGGTTCACCACGGCGCGTTGTCCTCGTCATCCTCGGGGGGCGTGCGGTCCTGGTGCTGGGCCGCCGGTGGCGGCGGCGCCTCCTCGTCCTCCTCGTCGTCCATGCGGGGGAACCTGGTCCGCAGGGCGTCGAGCATCTCCGTCCTGGTCTGCGGGTCCTCCTCGCCGAGGTGGCCGCTCATCACCTCGCTGACCCGGTCGGCGATGCCGGACTGGGCCCGCCGCATGGTGTCCAGGATCTGCGCGGCCAGCTCCTCCGGCGGCATCGTCCGGACCTTGTTCCCCAGCTCCAGGGCGGTGACGTTGCCGTCGGCGCCGACGGTCACCCGCACGACGCCGCCGGGACCCGACGCGGTGAGCCGCAGCTGCTCGGTCTCCGCCTGGGCGGCCTGGTAGCGCTGCGCCTTCTCGGTGAAGCCCTGGGCCCACCGGTCGATCCCGGCCATCACCTCGTCCGGGTCGCGGGACAGTCCGCTGAACGCCGTCACATCAGTCTCCTGTCAGGTTCTGGCGGGTGGGCCGGGGAGCCCGGGCGGGTGCCTCCAGCGTCTTGCCGTAGACGGTCGCGTGGGCGGTGTCGGTGTCGGTGTAGGACGTGGCCGTGCTGCGGATGTTGCCCGCGGAGGTGCGCACCCCCTCGGCAGCGGCGTCGATCGCCTCCATCGCCTTCTGCTCCATCGGGTTCACGAAGGGCGGCACGAACTGGCAGATCAGCCCGTAGGCGCTGTCGGACATGCTGACCGTCCTGGCCGCGTCGGCCGCCGTGGTCAACCGGTCCGACAGGCCATCCAGGTGGCTCGCGTGCGCGGTCAGGTCCTCGGGGACGACCTCGAAGGCGGAGCTCATGCCTACTTCCAATCCTGTTTGTTCTGCCAGTCACCGATCACCGGCGGATGCACCACGGCGTCCGGCGCGAACAGCTCCGACTCGCCCTCGAGGTACTCCGCGAACCGGTACTCCCTGTCCTCCGCGCCCTGGCTGCCGGCGCCGCCCATGCCGCCCATCGGGGCGCCACCCGCGTTCCCGCCCCGTGCGCCGGCCGCACCACCGCCGCCGGCCGCTCCGCCGGGGCCGACTCCGCCGGGCATCGCGCCCACGGTGCCGCCGGCGCCGCCCGGGCCGCCGCTGCCCATCGGGCCGAACCCCCCACCGCGACCGGCACCGGCACCACCCGGCGCACCGCCCACGGAGCTACCCGAGGCGGAGCCGCCGCCCGGGATGTTCGGCACGCCGCCCGGGCCCCCGCCGGGGCCGAAGCCGCCCTTGCCAACTCCCAGCGGGCCGCCACCGGGCGCGTTGCCACCCGGGATGTTCGGCACGCCGCCCGGACCGAAGCCGCGGCCGTCACGCGGACCGCCACCGCCGTCGAGCGGACCGCTCCCCGGGATCCTGGCGCCGCCGGGGATGTCCGGTATGGACTGCCGGTCCCGGGGGTTCGGCGGGCTCGGCATCCTGGTCGTCCGCTCCGTGTCCCGCCCGGCGGGAGAGGTGCCGGAGAACGCGGTCGGCCCGAAGCCGCCGCCGGGGAGGTTCCCCCCGCCGCCTGGCACGCCGCTGGGAACCGTCGCGCCGCGGGGGATGTCGGGGACGTTCGGCGTGGCGGACGGGCTGTTGGGGGTGAAGCCGGCAGAGACGGTCGAGCCCGGCACGCCGCCGCCGGAGAGGGAGGTCTGCGGGATCTCCGGCACGGCCGGCCTGCCCTGACCGCCGGCGCCGCCACCGAAGCCGTCACCGCCAGGGCTCGCGCCACCGCCTGGGATCGGGCCACCGCCGGGGGTTCCGCCACCGCCGGGGATGTCGGGAACACTCTGGCGCGCGGCGAGGTCCGCGGAACCACCCGGGCCTCCCCCACCGGGAACGCCACCACCCGGAACGCCACCACCCGGAATGCCGCCACCCGGGACGCCACCGCCGGGAACTCCCCCACCGGGAACTCCGCCGCCGGGGATGTCGGGCACCGGCCCGGCACCCGGGGCGCCCTGACCGCCCGGTCCCCCGGCGCCGCCGCGCAGGTCCGGAACGACGGCGGTCTGGGCGGCGAAGGTGTTGGGGCTCGCGGACAGGGCCTCGCGCCGCAGCCCCTCCGTACCGGCCGGCGCGGCGTCGTCGAGTTGTCGACTGACGGCGTCGAGCCGTTCGCCGGCCATCATCGGCCTGACCGACCTCATCGGCGTCGCGCTGGGCAGCGCGGGTGGCGCGGTGAACTTCGGGGTGGTGACAGCCGAGGCGATGGTCTCGTCGAACCGCGTCATCACCTGGGCGGCCTGGTCCCGCGCCGCCTTCGACCGGTTGAAGGTGTCCATCTCGGCGGAGAACTGCATCGCGAACTGGACCGGGTTGGTGATCCCGGCCAGCCGGGCGTTGGCCTCCGCCGCCGAGAACGGCACCGGCGGGTTGGTCGCCATGACCTTCTGCGTCTCGTTGAGCGTCTGCGAGTGGATCTCCTGCTGGCGCCCGGCGAGCACCGCGCCCTCGGAGGTGGTGCCCAGCCACTTCGCCACCTCGGCGAGGTGCCTGCGCGCGGAGTCGCCGGCCTCGCCCTCCCAGTTGGACAGGCTGTCCTTGATCGCCGCGCCGAACGCCTTCTGGTGCCCGGACAGGTCGTTGCCCAGCCGCACCCACTCCTCGCTGGTCACGGCGACCGCCGACGAGTCGGCGTTGGTGCCGATGACCGCGGCCATCTGCTCGTGGGAGGCGTTCTCCCACATCGTCCTGGGTGCCTCGCCGGGGGCGCGCATCTCCATCTCGTCGGCGAGGCCGGCCCGCTCGGCCTCGATCCGCCCCTGGTAGGACGACTGGATCAGGTCGTCCTTGAACGGGCCGAACAGCTGGTCCAAGAAGCCGCCCGGCGGGCCGGTGACCTGGTCGATCACCGAGGTCACCTCGTTGCGGATCTCGTCGCCGGACTTGTGGTCACCGGTGATCGGGCCTACGTAGAACGTCGACGACGAGTCCGCCGTGACGTCGTAGTGCGGGCTGTCCGGGTCGTAGTCCGGGCTGTTCGGGTCGGACACAGCACGGGTCCGCTCGTCGAGCGTCGTCATGGGGCTCATTCCTCGCCGGAGATGCTGGTGAACTTCTGGCGGTTCCCTTCCTCGGTCTCCTGGTAGGTGCGCTTGGCGAGCTCGATCGCCTCCACGTAGGTGGGGAACTCCGCCCGCGCCGCCTGGAGCTGGGTGAGCAGCCCCTCCTCGTCGGCGGCGGTGCGCACCATGTGGTGGGAGACCCACCGGGCAGCCGGGCTCTCGCTCATCGGCGGGCTGTGCCGGAGCTTCTCCAGCTCGGCCCACCGGGCCTCGAGGGTCTGGATCGTCGACTCCAGGGCCTCGATCATGCGGTTGCCGGTGTTGTCGTCCACGGCGAAGCCGCCGCTGACCGCCATCTCCTTCAGCTCTCGGCCGGACAACCTCGGCAGCGCCGGGGTGGCTCGCAGCGCGGGTGTCATGAGGGCCGGCTCCGCCGGCACGGCACGTTCGAACTCAGGCAACGGATGTCCTTAGTAGACGCTGGAAATCACTTCTTGGACCGCGGTCTGGACCTCTGCCGCTCCGGCGGGCTGGTAGGTGGCGACAGTGGTGCCGTCCGCCTCGGTGGTGGTCCGCACCAGGTACCGGCCCTGCTCGGTGTCGACCCAGCCCAGGGGCGGCACGGACCGGCGTTCGCCGCTGCGGCGTAGCCCGCTGGCGGCCAGGAACCCGACTCCGAGTCGCTGGCCGGCCATGATCTCGCCGAGCTTCTCGGCATCGCTGCGCCCGGACGGGCGGCGCCTCGGCCCGTCGCCGACCATGCCGATCACCAGGTTGCCGAACGCGTCGGTCTCCTCGGCGTCGGCCTCCTCCTCGGCCAGGCGCCGTGCGGCCATCGCGGACACGGCGCGAGCCGGACGGTGCGCGACGGTCAGGGTGCCCTGCGGCGCGGCCGGCGCCGCGGGCAGGAACGTGGAGATCCGCCGGACCAGGTCCTCGTCGGGAAACAGCGAGAAGCGCAGGGCGTCGCTGCCGTGCTCCTGGGTGACGCCGACCGCCTGTGCGCCGTCGGACATCGCCAGCATGGCGATGTCCTCCTCGCGCTCGGTCCGCCCGCTCACCGAGACCGACACCTGGTGGTCGTTGAACAGCTCGAGCGCGGTCTGGACCAACGGGTGCAGCCTGCCGCCCACCGACAGGCCGCGTCGCTCCAGTTCGTCGTGCACCAGCACGCCGAGCCGCACGAACCGCACCGGGTCGATGGTGCTGTTGCGGATCCGCAACGGAAACCTGCGCACGTCGGCGTTCATCGCCCTACCGACGACCGTCGCCTCGACGCTGTCCAGCGTGAACTCGAACCGGTCAGCCATCCCCTGCCCTGTCACCCCTCGTCTCCCGCCCTCCGCGCACATGGTGCACAGCCGCGCCGGCGCCGGAGCGCGCCACGCTGGATGGCTGCCCGAAAGTCCCTCGAACCGTGCCCGGATCCCCCCGACCGTAGACTTCCGCTGTGGCACCGAGGGTCGGTCTGAGGGTCGATGTCGCCGTGCACGCGTCGGACCGGGTCACCGCGCTGGGCGCGGTCAGCATGCTGGCGGCGGACCCGCACCTCCGGGTGCTCGACGAGGCCGACCGCACCCGGGCCGAGGTCGTCGTCGTGGTCGCGCCGACCCCCGGCGAGGAGGTGTTCGACTGGCTGCGCGAGCTCGGCCGGTCCCGGGCCGGCACACCGCCGCCGCGCTGCGTGCTGGTGACCGACGATTTCCGGGCGGTCGGCCTGGTGCCGGCCATCGAGTGCGGGATCGCCGCGATCCTGCCCCGCCGCGACACCACCGGCGCGGAGCTGGTGCGGACCGTGCGCGCGGTCAGCAAGGGCGCGGCGTCGCTGCCGCCGGCCATGCAGGGCGCCCTGCTGGACCACCTGGACCGGATGCGGCGCGAGGTGCTCGAACCGAACGGGCTGACGATGTCCGGCGTCACGGCACGGGAACGCGACGTGCTCCGGCTGCTTGCCGAGGGACACGGCCTCGAGGAGATCGCCACCGAGCTCGGTTACGCGGAGCGCACGGTGAAGAACGTGCTCTACGGGCTGATGACCCGGCTCGGCCTGAGCACCCGGGCGCAGGCCGTCGCGTTCGCCCTGCGTACCGGCGTGATCTGAGCGTAGAGAGTTCGTGAAGTCCGGGACGCCAGAATGTGGACCATGGAACCGGTGCACGTGGCGATCGAGGCCGCGGACACGTTCACCGCGGTAGGACTGGCCAACCGGCTCGCCTCCCGGCCCGAGGTCCGGGTCGTCGACCGGACACGGCTGTCCGGACGGGGTGTCCTGGTCGTCGCCGCGGACCATGACTCCTTTGGGGAAAGCGCATTCCTCGCCGACCCCGGCCTGCCCAAGGTCCTGGTGACCGACTTCCTGACCGAAGAGGACCTGCGGGCCGCGGTGGAGGTCCGCGTCGTGTCGGTGCTCTCCCGCGCCGACGCGGCCGGCGACCGCTTCGTGGCCGAGCTGCTGGCCGTCGCCGCCGGCGAGGGCACGATGCCGGCCGAGGCGTTCGACCGGCTGCTCGACCAGGCCCGTCGCGCGACCCTGTCGCGGCCGCGGTTGAGCGACCGGGAGGTCGAGGTACTGCGGCTGATGGCCGATGGCTGGGACACCGCCGACATGGCCAGCCGGCTGTGCTACTCCGAGCGCACCGTCAAGAACGTCATCTACTCGCTCACGAGCAGGTTGAAACTGCGCAGCCGTCCGCACGCGGTGGCGTTCGCGATGCGGGCCGGGCTGATCTGACCCGGACCAGCTCGCCGTCGCGGGCGAGCACAGCGTCCCGCAGCTTCCCGAACCTGCCGCCGCCCTCGCCGGGCGGACAGGTGCCGACCAGCAGCAGCGGCAGCAGCCGTGTCGCGACGGCCAGCTGGTGCCACAGCAGCAGGCTCGCGTCGTCGGCGTGCTGTAGGTCGTCGACGACCAGCACCAGCGGGGCTGTCGCGCAGAGTGCGTCGACCCGCTCGAGCAGCTCCTTCCTGGTGGCGGGCGCGGGCGCGCCCAGCGCCTCGGCGACCACGCCCAGCGGCGGCCGCGGTCGCCCGGCGACGGCCCAGGCCACGTGGCAGCCGAGCCGACCCGCCCCACCCAGCACCTCGGCGAGCAGCGCGGACTTCCCGCTCCCCGGCTCGCCCTCGACGAGCACCGCGCGGCCCCGCCCGACCAGCACCCCGTCCAGGTAGCCCCGCAACCGGGCCGCGTCGCGCTCCGCGACCGGCCCCGGGTCCGCGGCCCGGGCGGGGACCACCGCCAGCAGCTCACGCTCCCGCGCGGGTTCGTGCGGGAGGTCCGCCGGCTCCGGGGCGGTGGCCAGCAGGCGCTGGTGCAGCGCGCGAACGGCGGCGCCGGGCTCGGCGCCGAGCTCCGCCCGGAAGTAGGCCCGCATCCGCGCGATGACGTGCAGCGCCTCCGCGTGTCGACCGCCGCGGTAGAGGGCGGTGACCAGCAGCACCCAGGCCGACTCACGCAGCGGAGCCGCTGCGACCAGGGCGGTGAGCTCGAGGACCGGCTCGGCGTGTTCGCCCAGCGCGAGCCGGGCGCGGGCGCGCTCCTCGACCGCCGAGTGTCGCTCGTCGGTGAACCGGGTGCGCTGCCGCTCGGCGAACGGGCCGGGCACCCCGGCGAACGGCTCACCCCGCCAGAGCGCCAGCGCGTCGTCGAGCAGTTCCACCGTGGCCCGGTGCTCGCCGGCCCGCGCCCGTTCGGCGGCCCGTTCGCGGAGCTCGGCGAACGTGCGGAGGTCGAGGTGGTCCAGCCGCAGGCGGTAGCCCTGCGGTTCGGAGACCAGCACCTCGCCGGGCGACCAGCGGGGCCTACCCGGCTCCAGCACCCGACGCAGGCCGGATACGTAGGTGTGCAGGCTCCCCGCCGCGCTCGCGGGCGGCGAGGTGCCCCAGACAGCCTCGACCAGCTCACCACGCGGGACCACCTGCCCGGCCCGGGTCGCGAGGACGGCGAACACCGCGCGTTGCCGTGCCGGGCCAAGCGTGACCGGCTCGTCCCCGAGCCAGGCGCGGGGGTCGCCGAGCAGCTCGACCCGCAGCGCGCCGTCGGTCACCGTCGAGGCCCGAGCGTGATCGTGGTTGCTCGGGTCGCGGCCGCCCACAGCGGCTCCAGCTCGCGCCGAAGGGCCGGCCGGGACGCGGTGACGACCAGCAGCGGACGCTCGGCGGTAGCGGGCAGCAGGCGCCGCAGCACGAGCAGGCTCAGCGGGTCCGCCCACTGAAGCTGGTCGACGACGACGACCAAGGGCCCGTCCGCGCACAGCTCGTGGACCAGCTCGACCGCGCCCTCGACGGCGGCCGCGACGGTGTCCCGGTCGAGCCGCTCCGGCTCCACCTGGCGGGCGAGCGCGGCGAGCGCGGCCCGGCGCGGGTCGGGTGACAGGGCCGTCACGTCGAGACCGTCCAGCACGGTGTGCAGCGGGACCTGCTGCCCCAGCTCGTCGGCCACGCTCCAGGCGAGCTGACAGCCCGGCGTCTCGGCGAGGCCCTCGGCCAGCAGCGCCGACTTGCCCGCGCCCGGCGGCCCCTCGATCCGCACGACGCCCCCGGTGCCGGCGGCGACGGCGCCGGCCGCGGCGCGGAGCAGGGCCACCTGCTCCCCCCGCCCGGTGAACCCGCGCGGCCGGTCCGGGCGGGACCGGACGGCCAACGGGATCGGCCGGGCGGGTCCCGTCGGCTCGTCGCGGGTCCAGCGCAGCGCGGGGTCGTCCCGGAGGATCTCGCCGTACAGCGCGCTGGGGCCGGGCCCCGGCTCGGTGCCGAGCTGCTCGACCGTGGCCGAGCGCAGCCGATGGAAGACGTCGATCGCGTCCCCCCGCCGGTCGGCGAGGTACAGCGCGTGCATCAGCAGCGAGTGCGACTCCTCCCGCAGCGGGTGCGAGCGGCACAGCCGGTCCAGCTCGTCGATGACCGCGTACCGCGCGCCCGCGTTCACCATCAACCGCGCCCTCCGCTCGACGGCACCGAGACGCAGCTCGGCGAGCCGGGTGCGCTGCCAGGACGCGTGCGGGCCGGAGACGCCGTCGAGCGCCTCGCCCCGCCAGAGCTCGAGCGCGGAGTCCAGCGCGGCGAGCTCACCGGCCACATCGCGCCCCCGCTGCCGCTCCCGGGCGCGCTCACGCAGCACCCGGAAGCGCTCGACGTCCAGGGCGCAGCCGGACAGCGCCAGCCGGTAGCCCGACCCGGTCGAGACGAGCACCTCCCCCGTCGAGCGCCGGGCCCATCGCGGCTCCAGCCTCTTGCGCAGGGCGGAGATGTGCGTGTGGATGCCGCCGTACGCACTCGCCGGGGCGGTCTCCCCCCAGACGGCGTCGACCAGCTCGCCCTTGGTGACCAGCTGGTTCGCCCGCATCGCGAGCACGGACAGGACGGCCTTGCGCTGCCCGGAGCCGAGCTCGAGCTCCCCCGCGGTCCCCCAGGCCCGGACGGGACCGAGCAGGGAGATCCGCAGCGGGGCGTCCCGCTGGGGCGTAGCGGCGATCATGTCCATGGTTTTCTGTGGGGCCTGCTTCGAGTTGCTTCGGTTCTCCTGGGAAGACGTGCGAGTTTATGTTGGGTTGCTCTCGGAGGGCAACGCGGGTGGAACGTTGCGTGAGTGCTCCTCGTCGACTCCGCGGACGCGACCGCTGGCGGTCCGCGCCGTCACCGCCAGCCGCCGTGGCCCCCACACACGGCGACGGACGCCCTCCTGGCGCGGAGGGCGTCCGTCGGCGGGCTGCGGCGGGATCAGCTGTAGGAGACGGAGAAATTGTTGGTGACGAAGTCCATTCCGCCGGGCGAGGACGTGATCTCATAGCCGAACTGCACGTATCCGACGTTCACGTTGCCGATCCAGCCGTTGTTTCGCAGCCACTCGAGGACGGCCCTGATGTCGACCGTGCCGGAGCTCGTGTTGCCCTGGCGCAGGAACGAGAAGACCTGGAAAGAACCGTTGACGCCGCGGTAGATGTCCCAGCTGTGACCACCGGTCGAGGCGGTCGTCTGGTAGGAGCCGATCGGTCCGACCGGTCCCGTCCTGTTGACCCACAGCATGATCTCGTAGGCGTTGTTGTCCAGCCAGATGTCGTAGGTGCTCGCGTAGGCACCACCGGAGGGAACCCTGGTGTTGAACGTGCTGGACAGGCTGCGCAGCGAGCTGAGCTGCCGGTTGATGTTCCTGGTCGCGTTGGGGTAGGACTTCACGCCGCCGGTGTTGGGGTGGTTGGCCCACACGCCCCAGTTGCTCGCCGAGTTGGCCCAGATCGTCTGCGGTCCGGCTCCGCTGCCCCAGATGTTGTTGTAGAGGATGTAGTCGCCGGTGGTCCATGTGCCCCACTGGTCCGACGACTCCCAGACCGCGGCGTGGGCGACCGCCCCGCCGGCGACGAGCGCCACGGCGGAGAAGAATGCCGTCACCGCGAGACGTGCTGACCTGATCACGGGTCACACTCCCTGTCGTCAAGTATTTGTCGAATCAGATATCGAAGCGCTTCGACGACCCATTCGACACGTCGATCGTGGAATTGCGGGTGTCGCTCCAGAATAGAAGTCAGACGACTACGTGGCAAACGTCCGTATGTGGACTATTCAGACCGTCAGCGGTTGTCGCGGCGGGAGGAGCTGTCGCTCGTCCGGGCCGGCCGGTTGGCCCAGGAGTCGATGACGACGATCAGGATCGAGAGGACGATCAGGACCACACCCAGCAGCGCGATCTCGCTCCAGAAGAACAGCCCCGCCACGATCAGCAACGGCACCACCGCGAACGCGCAGAACGGGTCGACGCGCCCGAAGTGCTGCTGCTTCTGCTCCGAGGAGCTTTCGTACCGTGTCGCGATGGTCCTGCCCACCCGTCGTCCGTGCTGTGTCGGGTACCCCCGAGGAGAGCCGCGAGCAGCATAGCCGCCCCGTCACTCGGATGGCTTACGTGCCCGCCCAACGCCTCATCCCGGCCCCCGCGGTGCCGATAGTCGGGATGGAGGTGGCTCCGGAGTGCGAGGTCGGTGATGGATCGGGTCGGGCACGCGTCGCGCCGCGGCACGTCCATGGGGACGTCGTCGTGAGATCGCGGTGGTTGGCGCGCTCGGCCGGCTTCGCCGTGGCGTACGCGGTCGCCGTCGGGTTCGGCCGCCTGACCGTGATGGACGCCACCAGCCTGAGCCTGGTGTGGCCCGCCGCGGGGATCGGCGCGTTGTGGTTCTGGTTTCAGCGCCGCTCACCGGTGCGCTGGGTCGACGCCGCGGCCCTCGCCGTCATCACCCTGGTCCTCAACACCGCCACCGGTGCCCCGGCCGGGCTGGCGATGGTGTTCGTTGGCGCCAACCTGGCCCAGATGCTCGTCTTCACCCACCTCCTGGCCCGCTGGCGGCCCCACCTCGCCGACCCCGGGGTGGACGGCCCACGGTTCGGCACGACCGGCGACCTCTGGGCGCTGCTCGCGGCCAGTGCGGTCAGCACAGCCTGCGGCGCGGTGGTCGGTCCGGTCGGGGTGTGGCTCGCCTCCGGCGACTACTCGCCGATGAGCGTGGCGGTCTGGCTCGCACGCAACATCGCGGCCGTGCTGACGATCGGCGCCGTCGGTCTCCGCCTCGCAGACGTCCTCCGACGCCGCCCCGACCACACCCCGGGCGGCACCCCGAGGAGGGCACCGGTGGCCCGGGCGGCCGAGTACGCGGCCGTGGTCCTGTGCTCCGCTCTCGCCTACGTGGTCGCGTTCGCCCTCGCCGGTGGGCTGCCGCTGGCGTTCCTGCTGCTCGCGTTGACCGTGTGGGCGGCGGTGCGCCTACCCACGACGTTCGTCGTCCTGCACACCCTGGCCACCGGGACCACGGCCGTCCTGTTCACCCTGGCCGGCACCGGACCGTTCGCGCTGATCACCGACGACGCCACCCGCGTCCTCATCGCCCAGGCCTTCGTCATCGTCGTCGCCACGATCGGCCTGGCGCTGGCGCTGAGCCGCGACGAACGCGCGGCTCTGGTCCGCGCGCTCGAAGCCGAGACCGCCGCCGCCCGCCACCAGGCCGACCTGATGTCGACCATCGTGAACTCCATGGCCGACGGTCTCGCGGTGGTCGACGCCGACGGGCACGTCCTCCTGCGCAACCCCGCCGCGGACGAGCTCCTCGGCGGACATGCCGGGTCGGAGTACCAGATCACCGACCCCGTCTACTACGGGTTCTTCCACCCCGACGGCACCCCGGTCACCGTAGGGGAGCTCCCCTACGTCCGCACGCTCACCACCGCGCGGCCACACGACCTGGACATCCTCGTCCGCAACCCCAGCGTGCCGCAGGGGCGGATCGTCCACGCCACCGCGACCCCGCTTCCGCGCCGCGCCAGCCACGACGACGGACGCCGCGCGGTCGCGCTCTTCCACGACGTCACGGCCGAACGGCGCCACCGCGACGAGCTCGCCACGTTCGCCGGCGTCGTCGCACACGACCTGCTCAACCCGGTCACCACCATCCAGGGCTGGGTCGACCTCACGACCGACATGCTCGACGACGCGCCGCCGGCACCCGTGATCCTCGACATCGAGGACGGCCTCGAGCGCATCCGGCACGCGGCCAACCGCATGTCCCGGTTCATCAACGACCTCCTCGCCTACACCACCGCGCGCGACACCGCCCTCATCCCCGCCCCGCTCGACCTCCAGGCACTGTTCGCCGACATCGCCGCCGCCCGCATGGACGCGGCGATCGCGAGCAGGACACCGATCCCCCGCTTCGACATCGGCCCGCTCCCCCGCATCCAGGCCGACCCGGTCCTGATGCGACAGCTCGCCGACAACCTGGTCAGCAACGCCGTCAAGTACACCGCGCCCGGCACCACCCCCCACATCACGATCCACACCACCGAGGACACCGCGCCCGGCACCGTCGCGATCCAGGTCACCGACAACGGCATCGGCATCCCCGACGGCCAGCACGACGCCATCTTCACCAACTTCCACCGCGCCCACGCCAACACGACCTACGCCGGCACCGGCCTCGGGCTCGCGATCTGCAGACGCATCGCCGAGCGCCACGGCGGCACGATCACCGCCGCCGCCGACCCCTGCGGCGGCTCACGCTTCACGATCACCCTTCCCGCCGTTGCGCCGGTCCGTTCCGAGCACGGCCGCGCGTCCTAGGCACGTCTGGTGGATCTCCGGCCGCGCGGTCCGCGCCCGGATGGCCCCTGGCGGCGTTGTCGCATCGCCCGAGTACAACCCGGTACGAGGCCGACGCTCCGCCTTGCCAGGAACCACCCGGATCACGAACCGCATCGACCAAGCCCCACCAAACGCGCCCCAGCGGACCGGTGATGGGCCACCAGCTCGTGCTGGGCGTGCCCGGAGGGGCCGGCCGGGTGCGGGTGGATGGTGGCCCGGTCCAGCCGGGGTAGTGCGTGGATCAGCCGGTGCTCGGCGTCGTGTGCGATGGCGTGCGCGTCGACCACGCTCAGCGTCGGGTCCACCTCGATGTCGGCCTCGGCGGTGAGGCTGTGCCCGACCCAGCGCAGGCGGACCCAGCCGACCGCACGCACACCGCGCGTGTCCCGCAGGGTCCACTCCGCCCGGTCGACGAGAGCGGGGTCGACCGCGTCCAGCAGCCGCGCGCAGACCTCGCCGGCCGCTCCCCACAGGACAGTCGCGATCGCCGCCGCGATCGCGAGACCCACCACCGGATCCGCCCACTGCCAGCCCAGGCCGGCACCACCCGCCGCGGCCACCACCGCCAGGCTGGTGAAGCCGTCGGTCCGCGCGTGCAGCCCGTCCGCGACCAGCGCGGCCGAGCCGATCCGCCGGCCGACCGTGATGCGGTAGCGGGCGACGAGCTCGTTGCCGGCGAACCCGACCAACCCCGCCACCGCGACCAGGCCGACGTGGGTCATCTCCCGCGGGTCGACCAGCCGGTCGACCGCCTGCCAGGCGGCGAGCCCGGCCGAGGACGCGATCACCACCACGATCACCAGCCCGGCGAGGTCCTCCGCCCGCCCCAGCCCGTAGGTGAACCGTCGGGTCGCCGCCCGCCGGCCCAGCAGGAACGCGATCCCCAGCGGGACAGCGGTCAGCGCGTCGGCGACGTTGTGCAGCGTGTCGCCCAGCAACGCGACGGAGCCGGTCAGCCCGACCAGCACGCCCTGCACGACGGCCGTGACCGTCAACACCGCGAACGAGATCCACAGCGCACGCATGCCCCGTCGACTGGCCTCCAGCGCGTCGTCGGTCAGCCCGGCCGGGTCGTGGCTGTGCGGCGTCACCGCGTGCCGGACGGCGCCCCAGAGCCGCCGCGCCCAGCCCCCGTGTCCGTGGCCGTTCCCGTGGCCGTGCCCATGACCGTGTCCCGCGTTCGCCATCACCGCGCCTCCCACCGCGCCTCCCACCGCGCCTCCCACCGCGCCTACGTCCGGCACGCTACGGACGAGGCGGGCATGCGACAACGCCGTCACAGCCAGCCGGTGGCAACAGCCTGTCGGTGGTGTCTCACCCGACCGGCTCGGCCGGCTTCCCGCCCCCGCGACGACGCCCGGCCAGCCCGATGGCGACGTCGAGGAGCAGGAACGCGAGCAGGCTCCACCCGAGCAGGGGCACGGCCCACCCGAGGGCGACCAGCACCGGGATGCCGACGACGAGCAGGACCGGCGGCAGGTGCCGCCACGCGCCGCGGTCCGGCGGATCGCCTACCGGCCGGCGCCGGTCGGCGCGGGTGGGCCTGCGCTGCCACCACATCCGGTAGCCCCACCCGATCACGCCCAGCAGCCCGACCGCGGTCAGGGCGAGCACGACCTGGTTCACGGGTCCGAACAGGACACCCATATGCGCCTGGACACCGAGGGTGGAAAGGCGCGCCAGCAGGGGTTGGTCGGCGAACCGGACGTGGTCGGTGACCGTGCCGGTGCCCGGGTCGACCGCCACGACGTCCTGGCGAACCGGCCACACGTCGTCGGCCTGAGCGACGGTCCACGCCTCGCCGGCACCGGCCGCCGGGGTGATCTCCACCGGGCCGTCCAGCCCCGCCGACCGCGCGGCCGCCAGCACGGTGTCCACCTCGGACAGGGCGGACTCCTCGGCCGCGCCGGCATCCCCGTCCGCGTGTCCCTCGTGGCCGGTGGACAGTTTCGTGTCGGGCTCGGCGCTGGTCGCGTCGAGCTGCTCCTGCAGCAGGTCGAACCGGGCGCCGGCGTAGGTGGACCAGGTGAGGCCGGTCGCCGAGAGGATGAGCAGCACGACGGCGAGCCACAGGCCGGTACTGGCGTGCCAGCTACGGGTCCGGCGCACCCCCACCGAGGCGGACAGCTCCGGGTGGAGCATCCGGCGCACCCGGCGGCGGCCCCGCTGGCGACCCCACCACAGCACGACACCGCCGAGCACGAGCACCCACAGCCAACTCGCCGCGAGCTCGGTGTAGAGCCGCCCAACCTCGCCCAGGTGCAGGTTCCGGTGCAGGTCGTCGAGCCACGTCGTGAGCGGCGTCGACCCGAACCAGGTCGTCAGCTGCCCCCGCACCTGCCTGGTGTAGGGGTCGACGAAGGCCGTGCGGTCCCGGTCGGCCAGCTCCGGTACGGCGAACACCACCCTCGTCGTGGCGTCGGCCGAGCCGGGCGGGACGACGAGGGTCACCGTCCCGTCCGGTACAGCCGCCCGCGCCGCCTCGACCTGTTCGGCGAGAGGGACGGTGGCCGCCCCCACCGCCGGCACGTGGAGCTGGTCGCCGTAGGCGATCTGGTCGAGCTGCGGGGCGATGGTGTAGGCAAGCCCGGTCAGCGCCGCGACCACCAGGAACGGCGCGACCAGCACGCCCGCGTAGAAGTGCAGGCGGCGCACCAGGGGCGCGAGCGAGCGCACCGACCGGTCGCCCTTGCCGGTCGGTGCGGCCGGATCCGCCTGCGGGGTTTCGGCGGTCGTTGACATGGCTCTCCAGGATTCGTCCACACGGCGACATCCGTCGTCGAGGAACTGGTCGGCTCGACCGGCGCGCGAGTTCCCGGCAGCGCCGAAAACCCCTCAGCCGGCGTCGTCGCGGCGGCGCTCGTCGGTGCGCAGCGCGTCGAGGTCGTCGCGGGCGCGGGCGACCCGGGAGCGGATGGTGCCGACCGGGCAACCGCAGACCTCCCCCGCCTCCGCGTAGGACAGGCCGAGGAGCTGGGTCAGCACCAGTGCCTCGCGGCGCTCGGGGTCGAGCTGGCCGAGGAGCACGTTGAGCTCCACCAGGTCCTCGAAACCCGCGGCGGCACGGTGGGCGGCCGCCTGCCGGCGGTCCGCGGCGTCGGCCCAGTCCACCGAGTGCGTCGTCCTCGGCCGTGACCGCGCGGCGCGGACGTGGTCCACCACCGCCCGCCGCGCGATCGACAACAACCAGGTCCGCGCGGTCGAGCGGCCGGCGAACCGGGCGAGGCTCGGAATCGCCCGCAGGTAGGTCTCCTGGGTGAGGTCGTCGGCCAGACCGACCCCGGCCAGGTGTGCGACCAGCCGCCACACCTCACGCTGGCTGGCCCGGACGAACCGGTCCAGGGCACGCCTGTCGCCCCTTCCGGCGGCGAGCGCGAGCTCGGTCAACTCATCGGCGTCGGACGGGATCGGCACAAAACGAAAGGATAACGAGCCCTGCCGACAGGTGGGGAGACGTTCCCGGGAACCGAGCGGCGGCCATGGACGACAATGACAGGCGTGGACTGTCTGACCTGTCGCGAAGCGCTCTCGGCCCGGATGGACGGCGAGGAGGAACCCGTCCCCGCGGACCAGACCGACCAGCACGTCGACTCGTGCGCGGCATGCCGGTCCTGGCGGGCGCGCGTGGAGCACCAGTCCCGCGCGCTGCGGATCCGGCAGGCCCCACCGGTGCCGGACCTGTCCGCCGCCATCCTGGACCTGGCGGTCCCACCGCACGAGACCCGGGGATGGTGGGCCCGCATCGCGCTGGTCGCCGTCGCCGCCGCACAGCTCGCCCTCGCCCTGTCCCAGCTGCTCGGCGTGCACACCACCGTCGTCGCCGCCCACGGCGACGGCCACCTGTTCAACGAGAGCACCGCCTGGAACCTCGCCCTCGGCGCCGGAGTGCTCTGGGCGGCGTTCCACTCACGGGTCACCTCCGGCCTGATCCCCGTGCTCGGAGGCTTCGTCCTGGTCCTCGCGCCGTACTCGGTGCACGACATCCTCACCGGTGCCGTCGGCATGTCCCGAGTGGCCGAACACGGCCTGCTCGTGGTCGCGCTCGCCCTGCTCATCGTGGTCAACCGCCGCTACTCCGATCCGGCACCCCACGACCGCACCAGCCACGACGACGCCGAGGCGCCGCCGCACCCCGACATCGACGAGCCCAGGCCACCGACGACCCGCACGACACCCCGTCGCCCGCTGCGCCCCACCGGCCGACACGCGGCGTGAGTTCCCGTGGCAGATGTCCGCGGCGGGCCACGTTCCCCGATCACGCGTACCTACAGGAGTGACGGGTCGACGGCGGGATCCGTCCAGCGGCGGTAGGCGTCCAGGTCCACGTTGCCGCCGCACACGATCGTGAGCACGTGGCGGTCGGCGAAGCGGTCGCGGTCCTCGAGGATCGCCGCGATGCCGAGGGCTGCCGAGGGTTCGACGACCAGGCCGGCGTGGTCGAGGAGCATCCGCATCCCCGCGACGATCGATGCCTCGGTGACCAGGACGGCGTCGTCGACGATCAGGAGGAGGTCGTCCAGGACGGCGGGGATGGGGTGGCGGCCGGCGACGCCGTCGGCGATGGTGTTGGTCGACTCGGTGGTGACGACCCTCCGTTCGTGCCAGGAGCGCGTCATCGCCGGCGCGCCCAGCGGCTGGACGCAGACCACCTCGACGTCGGGTCTCGACGACTTCACCACGTGGCCGACACCGGTCGCCAGTGCCCCGCCACCGAGTGCCACCAGGACGGTGTCGAACGACGACGCGCTGTCCACCAGTTCCAGACCGATCGTCGCCGCGCCCTCGCAGGTCTCGAGGTCCAGGCTGTCCTCGAGCAGCCGGATGCCGTCGCGCCGCGCGATGGCCGCGGCCAGGTCGCGCGCCAGCTCGTGGTCACCGTCCACGAGCTCCAACCTGGCGCCCAACGCGCGGATGCGGTCGAGCTTGGCCGCCGTCGCGTGTCGGGGTGCCACGACCGTGACGTCGAGCCCTCGGCCGCGACCCGACCAGGCGAGGGCCTGGCCGAGGTTGCCGGCGCTGGCGCACACCACGGCACGCGGGCCTCGGGCGGCGAGCAGGCTCGCGACCACCTCGGTGCCGCGGGCCTTGAAGCTGCGTACCGGGTTCGCGGTCTCGAGCTTGATGCTCACCGCGCACCCGAGGCCGGGGTCCAGCGCCTCGCACCTATACAGCGGCGTGTCGAGGAAGACCGGGTCGATCAGCTGTCGAGCCGCGCCGATCCGAGCGGCGTCGAGGCGCGTCTGCTGCACGGACGGCAGCATAGCCTCGGTGCTCAGGCGTAGTAGCGGTACACCGCCTCGGCGACCAGCGCCGGCTTCGGCGCGTCCCGCAGCTCCATTGTGAAGTCCACAATGGTCTGAACGCTCTCCACGCCCAGGTTCTCCACCTCCGCGACCCTGGCCCTGAGCCGGACCTGACCGCCGGCGGGGACCGGCGCGGGCAGGCGCACCCGGTTCAGGCCGTAGTTCACCGCCATCCGGATGCCGTCGATACGGAGCAGCTGGCTCCACAGCGGAATGAGCAGGGCGAGGGTCAGGTACCCGTGCGCGATCGTGGTGCCGAACGGGCCGGTGGCAGCGCGCTCGGGGTCGACGTGGATCCACTGGTGGTCACCGGTGGCGGCGGCGAAGGTGTCGATCCGCTCCTGGCTGATCCGGTGCCAGTCGCTGGGGTCGAGCTCCCGGCCGGCGAGCGCGGCGAGCTCGGCCAGCCCGTTGACGACAGTGGTCACCGTTGCCCTCCGTAGGTCGTGCGCAGTTGGCTCTTGAGCAACTTCCCGGACGCCGTGCGCGGAAGCGCCCCGGCGAACGTGACCGATTTCGGGATCTTGTACCGCGCGATCCGGCCGTCGAGGAACTCCAGCAGTTCCTCCGGGCGAGCGCCGGCACCCTCGCGGAGCACCACCACCGCCCGGCCGACCTCGCCCCACCTCTCGTCGGCCACGCCGATGACGGCGCAGTCGGCCACCGCCGGGTGCTTGTGCAGCGCGTCCTCCACCTCGGCCGGGTAGACGTTCTCGCCGCCGGAGATGATCACGTCCTTGATCCGGTCCCGGACGTACAGGTAACCGTCCTCATCGGACACCGCGACGTCGCCGGTGCGCAGCCAGCCGTCGGCCGAGAGCACCGCCGCCGTCTCCGCCGGCTTGCCCCAGTACCCGCGCATGACGTTCGGCCCGTGCAGCACGACTTCGCCGGGCGTACCCGGCGGCACCTGCTCGCCGTCGGGCCCGACGACCCGCATGTCGGTGAAGAAGCAGGGCGTGCCGGCCGAGCCGGCCTTCTCCCGGCTCTCCCTGGTGCGCAGGAACGACGCGCTCGGCGAGGACTCGGTGAGGCCGTAGCCCTGCAGGAACACCAGACCGCGTTCCTGGTAGGTGGTGATCACCTGGTGCGGAACCGGCGCGCCGCCGCAGATCAGCGTGCGCACGGAGGACAGGTCCGCCTCGGCCCACCGCCGGCTCGCCGCGACCGCCGCGAAGATCGCGGGCACGCCGAACAGGTAGGTGACGCGGTGCCGCTCGATCAGCTCCAGCGTGCCCTCCGGGTCGAACGCCGGCATCAGCACCACCGTGCCGCCCTTGAGCATCGTTGGCAGCACGGTCTGGTTGAGCGCGGCGACATGGAACATCGGCGCGTTCACCAGGGTCACCTCGTCGCCGGCCAGGTCGACGTCGATGAGCAGGTTGACGCTGTTCCATTGGATGTTGCCATGGGTCAGCGCGGCACCCTTGGGGTGGCCGGTGGTGCCCGAGGTGTACATGATCATGGCCACCTCGTCCTGGCCGACCGGCTCGTCGAGCGGCTCGACGGGCGCCTGCGCCACCAGTCGAGCGTGCTCGTCCAGGTCCACCACATGCGGGATCCGGACCATGCCCCGCAGCGCGTCGGCGTGCTCGGCGTGGCTCGGCGCGTGCACGAGGACCGCCGCGCCGCTGTCGGCCAGCATGTAGGCGAGCTCGTTCGGGGTCAGGCGGGTGTTGAGCGGCACGAAGATCGCGCCGAGCTTCGCGGTGCCGAACAGCGTCTCGAGGAACGCGACGTGGTTGGGGCCGAGGTAGGCGACGCGGTCCCCAGCGCCGACACCGAGCCCGGCGAGCGCGTGGGCGAACCGGGTGGCGCGTTCATGCAGCTGCCGATAGGTCCACTCACGACCTTCGCCGACGACGGCGACCTGGTCGGGCGACATGCGAGCCCGGCGGGTCGTCCAGGACCCGATGCCCTGGTCACGCATCGCCGAGTCCGAGCAGCCGCACGGCGTTCTCCTTGAGGATCATCGGCACCACCTCGGGCCTGACGTCCAGCTTCGCGAAGTCGGCCAGCCACCGGTCCGGGGTGATGACCGGGAAGTCGGAGCCGAACAGCACCTTCTCCCTGAGCAGCGTGTTGGCGTAGCGCACCAGCTGGGGCGGGAAGTACTTGGGGGACCAGCCGGACAGGTCGATGTGCACCAGGGGCTTGTGCGTGGCGATCGCGAGCGCCGCATCCTGCCAGGGGAAGGACGGGTGCGCGAGCACGATCCGCAGGTCCGGGAAGTCGGCGGCGACGTCGTCGACGGCCATCGGGTCGGAGTACTTGAGGCGGATCCCTCCCCCGCCCGGCAGACCGGCGCCGATCCCGGTCTGTCCGGTGTGGAACAACGCGACCATCCCGCTGTCCTGCAACACATCGTAGAGCGGGTAGAGCATCCGGTCGTTGGGGTGGAAGGCCCCCAGGCTGGGGTGGAACTTGAACCCGCGGACCCCGTACCGCTCCACGAGCGCGACGGCCCGGCGCACGGCCGCCCGGCCCCGCCACGGGTCCACGCTGGCGAACGGGACCAGCACGTCGGCGTGCTCGGCGCACTCCTCGGCGATCTCCTCGCTCGAGATCGGTGGGTGTCCGGTGGCCGCCTCGGCGTCGACGGTGAACACCACCGCGGCCATCCGGCGCTCCCGGTAGTACGCGGCGATCTCCGGCACGGTCCTGGTGCGCTCCTCGCCGGCGACCTTGAAGTACGCCGCGGAGCCGCTCATCAGGTGCGGGGGCAGCGAGTTGTGGCCGCCGGCCGAGACCTCGACGTGGACGTGCACGTCGAGCGCGACCAGGTCCGCCACCCTCACGAGGGCACCACCGGCGCGGGAATCCCGACCTCCTGGAGGTCCCGCCCGACCGTCGTCGCCCACGTCTGCGCGATCGCGTCGGCGCTCCACCCGCCGTCCCGGTAGGACACCGTGACCTCCTGCGGGTGGGTCCACAACGAGAGCCTGTTCCCGCCGATCCCGATCGCCTGCCCGGTCACCGCGCCGGCCGCGGCGGAGGCGAGGAAGACCACCAGCCCGGCGGCGTCCCGCGGGGTGCCGAAGCCCTCCCCGGACCGCAGCCACGCCGGCAGTGGGGTGCCGTCCCGCTGCCAGGCCTCGACGTACGGGGCGAACGCGGGGATCGTCGCCGTCATCGCGGTCGCGGCGACCGGGATCACGGCGTTCACCGTGATCCCGGACCGTTGGCACTCCATCGCCCAGGTGCGCACCATCCCGACGATGCCGGCCTTGGCCGCCGAGTAGTTCGTCTGCCCGACGTTGCCGCGCTGCCCGGCCGGCGACCCGACGACGACGATCCGCCCCCCGTCGCCCTGCTCGCGCATCCGCCGCACCGCCGCACGCACACAGGTGAACGTGCCGCGCAGGTGCACGTCGAGGACCGTGTCGAACTCCTCGTCGGACATCCGCCAGAGCATGCGGTCCCGCAGCACGCCGGCATTGGTGACCAGGGCGTCGAGCCGGCCGTACGCCTCGACGGCCCGGTCCACCAGCCGCTGGGCCACCGCCGAGGGCCCGACCGCGCCGGGCTCGGTCACCGCGGCCCCGCCGGCGGCGGTGATCCGGTCGACGGTCCGCGTCGCCGACTCGGCGTCGGCGTCGTTGACCACCACCGCCGCGCCGGCCGCGGCCAGGGCCGTCGCGTAGGCCTCGCCGAGCCCACGTCCGGCACCGGTCACGACCGCCACCCGTCCGGTCAGCTCCACATCTGCTCCTCTCCAGATCAACGATCAGTGGAACCCTGCCTTCGACCTCCGCTACCGTCACCCCAGGGGAACGTGACGCAACCCAGCCACAAGTACGTGACCTGATGGAACGCTGCTGCCCACGGTGACCAACAGGGTTAGTTCCGGGGAGGCGGATCCACCAGGTCGAACGGCCGCGGGTACGGCGCCGGCCGGTAGGCGAGGTAGGCGTGGGTCCCGCCGGGGTCGAGCCGTTCGGCCGCCTCGTTCAGCGCCCGGGGCCCGGTGTCGGGCCAGCGCCCGTCGCGGACGCGCTCGCGCAGCGCGCGCAGGGCGGCGAGCATCTCGCCGGTGGTGAACGTGCAGTGGCCGCCGCGGTGCACGAACGCCTGGCGCAGCCACCGCTCCCGCCCGGCCTCGTGCACGGCGTCCGCGTAGGCCCGCTGGACCTGGACCGGCACCAGCGCGTCGCCGGTGGTGTGGATGGTGAGCAGGGGCGCGCCGGGACGCCCGGTGAAGCTGAGGTTGCGGACCAGATAGGCGACCGCGTGGCGGTCGGCACTGATCCGGGGCGCGGCCGCCAGGGTCGCCAGGTCGGCGGAGAGGGAGGCCCCGGCACGCGCGTAGAGCGCCTCGACCTCCGCCCGGATCGACGACCGGGCGAGCATCCGGGTGTAGTCCACTCCGGTGTTCCACGACATGTTCCCCCCGGCCCAGGTCTCCGCCTCCTGCCGCCAGGACAGTCCGACGTAGACGGTGCCGCGCAGGGCCAGGTACTGGTTGCGCTGGGCGGTCTCGTGGTCCCCGGGCGCCGGCTCCGGCAGCTGGGCTTCGGTCCAGGCCGGGATGTTGTGCAGTGCCGCGGCCAGGGCTGTTCTGGCCCGGCCGAGCGCGGTGCTCTGGCCGGCGTCGAGCGCCGCCGTGAGCTCGGCCGCGGCGGCGAGCGCGGTCGCCTGGTCGGGCAGGTCGACCAGGGGCGCGGTCGAGCCGGGGGCCAGCAGCGTCCGGATCGCGAACACCGGGTCCAGCGTGTTGTTCCAGTTGGCGACCCCGCCCTGCTGCAGACCGCACATGGCCAGCGCGCCGTCGAAACGGTCGTACCGCTCGACGAGGCCGGTCGTGACCATCCCGCCGAGCGAGGTCCCCCAGGCGATCGTCTCCCGAGGGCTGCCGAAGCGGTCGACGAACGCGTCCAGGGTGGCCACCTGGTCCGGCAACGCCCGCTCGAGGACCCAGCCGGTCTCGGCGTAGGAGGACCCGATCAGGGCGTAGCCGCGGTCGAGCAGGCCGGTCCGGACCTCCTCGTCGGGGGCGTTGCGCGCCGGGTTCGGTGCCCCGTCCGGGGTGTAGCCGTGGCTGTAGAGCAGGACCGTCCGGTTCCACCCCGCCGGCACGTCCATGACGTAGGTCGCCCCGCTGGGCAGCGTGCCCTCCACGTGCACCGGGTCCGCGGCGGTCGCCGGCGACAGCAGGCCCACGACGAGCGTGGACACGACGAGCAGCTTCACGACCGATCCCTCCTCGACAGCGCGGGCACCAGGCCACGCGGCAGGTACAGCACGGCGATCACGAGCAGCAGCCCGTAGACCGCGTAGGAGAGCACGCTCGGGGCGTAGCTCGGCATGCCCGGTCGGGTGCCGATGTCGTTGAGCACCTGGACGAGCAGCACGATGGCCACCGCACCGACCACGCCACCGGACACGGTGCCGAGCCCGCCGACCACGGCCATCACGACGTACTCGACCGACAGCAGGACCGGGAACGACCCGGGTCCGAGGTAGCCGAGGTAGAACGCGTAGATCCCGCCGGCCAGGCCCGCGAACGCGGCGGACAGCGCGAACACGCCGAGGCGGTAGCGGCCGACCGGGACCCCGCTGGCCCCCGCCGCGACCTCGCTCGTGGCCAGTGCCCGCAGTCCGCGGCCGACGCGCGAGGCGACGAGGTTGCGCGCCACGAGCAGCGTCCCGGTGAGACCGGCCAGGACCAGGTAGGCGTAGTGGACGTCCTCGTCCAGCTCGATCCCACCGACCGACAGCCGCGGGATGCCCTGCAGGCCGATCGCCCCGCCGGCCCACTCCGACTGGGCGAGGACCGAGAGCAGGATCAACTGCATGGCCAGGGTCGCGAAGGCGAGATAGTGCCCGCGCAGCCGGAGCAGTCCGATGCCGACGACCGCGGCGAACCCGGCGGCGAGCACCGGCGCGGCGGCCAGACCGAGCAGCGGCGGGACGCCGTTCACGGTGAGCAGGCCCGCGGTGTAGGCGCCGATGGCGTAGAACGAGGCCTGGCCGAGCGAGATCTGTCCGGCGAAGCCCATCAGCAGCGCCAGCCCGACGGTGACCATGGCGGCGAGCCCGGCCAGGACGTAGATCCCGAGCTGGCGGCCGTCCAGCACGACCGGCAGCGCCAGCGCCGCTGCCGCGGCGGCGAGGACGAGTGCGGTTGTCCTCACGTCGGTTCCTCCAGTGCCGCCGGACGGCGCGCCGCCCGCCCGATCATCACCGCCAGCATGAGCCCGAGCGCGATCTCGGTCTGGTGCGCGGCGTTGCCATACCCCGCGACGAGCGCCTGGGTCACGCCGAGCAGCAGCCCGCCGGCGAGCGTGACCGCCGGGCGCGTCAGTCCACCCAGGACGGCCGCCGCGAACCCGTTGACGATCAGCGTCACGTCGGAGTCGAAGGTGATCTGCTGGACCGGGGTCAGCAGCACTCCGGCCAGGGCACCGAGCGCGCCGCCGATGGCGAAGGCCAGCAGCCCCATCCGCCGCACGTCGATGCCGATCACGCGCGCGGCGTAGGGGTTCGAGGCGCACGCGGTGAGCGCCCGGCCCAGGTCGGTGTGGCCGAAGAACAGTGCCATGCCGGCGAACACCGGCACGGTGACGCCGATGACCAGCAGGTAGTGGCTCTGCACCCGGCCGTCGAGGACGGTCACCGCCCCGGGCACGCCGGCGAACGAGCGCGGCTGGTCGCCCCAGACCAGCACAACGACCGCGTAGGCGAAGATGGCCAGCCCCAGCGTCACGATCAGCGCGGCCTGCGGGGTGGTGCCCGGCCGTCCTATCGCGACGAACCCGACGAGCAACCCGACCAGTGCCACGGCCAGCACCGCGAGCGGTTCGGCGATCCCGTGCGGCAGAACGGAGAGCAGCGACGACGCACACATCGCGCCGATGACGGCGAACGTGCCCTGGGCGAAGTTCACCACGCGGGTGACCCGGTAGATCGCCACCAGCCCGCTGCCGACCAGCGCGAAGCCGCACCCGGTGCCGAGCCCGGTGATCACGTAGCCGGCGAGCTCATTCGCCATCGACGACCACCCCGCCGAGGTAGGCGTCGGACACCAGGGAGCTCGCGGCGAGCTCCGCGCTCGTGCCCTCGGCGACGATCCGGCCCGCCTCCAGCACATAGGCACGGGAGCAGAGATCCAGGGCCAGGCGGGCGTTCTGCTCGATCAGCAGCACCGCGACGCCGCGCCAGGCGTTGAGCTCGCGCAGGTGCCGCACGAGGTCGGCGACCACGAGCGGCGCGAGACCCAACGACAGCTCGTCGATCACCAACACGTCCGGGCGGCTCATCAGTGCCCGCCCGACCGCGACCATCTGCTGCTCGCCGCCGGAGAGCAGCCCGGCCCGCCGCCGGCGCAGCTCGGTCAGAGCGGGCAGCACGGCGTACACCGCGGCGGTGTCGCGCTCCCCGATCCGCCATCCGCCGAGGCGCAGGTTGTCCTCGACGGACAGGTCGCCGAACACCTGCCGTCCCTCCGGCACGTGCGCGAGCCGACCTCGCACGGTCACCGAGCCCGAGGCGGGCACGAGGATCCCGGACAGCGTGTCGACCAGGGTGGACTTCCCGGCGCCGTTGGGGCCGACCAGCGCGACCAGCTCGCCGACGCCCACGGTGAGGCTGACCCGGTCCAGCGCGGTCGCCGCGCCGTAGCGCACGGTCAGCTCGGCGACCTCGACGAGCGGGCCGCTGGTCCGGATCACGCGCTCACCTCCGCACCGAGGTAGGCCGCGATCACCCGTTCGTCCGCCCTGACCTGCGTCGGCGTGCCCTCGGCGATGACCTGGCCGAGGTCGAGCACGGTGACCCGGTCGGCGAGTCGGCTCACGAACGCGACGTCGTGCTCGACCAGCAGCACTGTCAGCCCGTCGGTCCGCAGGTTCTCGACCAGCGCGGCGAGCTCGGCCCGCTCGGCCGCCCGCAGCCCTGACGCCGGCTCGTCGAGCAGCAGCAGGCGTGGCCGCCCGCACAACGCCCGGGCCAGCTGCACCCCGCGCTGCTGGCCGAGCGGCAGCGCGTCCACCGCGCGGTCAGCCCACGCCGAGAGCCCCGTCCTGGCCAGGCACTCCCGGGCGGTCCCGAGGATCTCCCGCTCCTCGCGGCGGTGCCGTGGCGCACGGGTCACCGCGCCGAGGAACCCCGACCGGGTGACCCCGTGCGCGCCGACCATGACGTTCTCCAGCACGGTCATGCCGCGGAAGACGCGTGCTCCCTGGAACACGACGCCGATGCCCGCCCGGGCCCTGCGGTGCGAGGGCCACCGGTCGATGCGGTCGCCGTCGTAGACGACCTCACCGCCGTCCGGCCGGAGCTGTCCGCCGATGAGGTTGAACAACGTGGACTTCCCGGCGCCGTTCGGCCCGATGACGGCCCGGAGCTCACCCCGCGGGACCTCGAGGTCGACCTCGCGCACGGCGAACACCCCGTCGAACGAGCGGCGGAGCCCGTTCACGCGCAGCAGCGGGTGCACCGTCCTAACCGGCCAGGCTGGCCAGCTGTTCGCTGGTCCACTCGGTCGGGACGAACTGGCCGTCGGTCACCGTGTTGACCGCGATGAACTCCGGACCGAGACCTGCGTGGTCGTCCTCGGCGTAGGTGTACTCGCCGTTGGGCGTGGTCAACGTCAGGTCCTGCAACGCGGCCTGGATGCTCTCCGGCTCGGCGTCGCCCGCCTTCTCGATCGCCGCGACCAGCAGCTTGACCGCGCTGTAGCCGTCCTGGGCGAACTGCGGCGGCGGGTAGCCGTACTCGTCCTGGAAGGCGGTGGTCAGCTCGTCGACGGCCGCCTTCTGCTCGCCGTCGGGCAGGTGCGGGCCGACCACGCCGATCGAGCTGGCCACGAGCACCCCCTCGGCCGCCTCGCCGACCGGGTCCAGGAACAGCGTGCTGGCCTGGGCGCCGGTCAGCACGAGCGGCACGTCCACCCCGGCGCTGGCGTACTGCTTGGTCAGCGCGACGGCGGGCGCGCCGGTGGCCCAGACCACCAGCGCCCGTGCGCCGGAGGTACGCACGCGGCCCAGCAGCGCACCGAACTCGGTGGCGTCGGTCGTGAACTCCTCGGTCGCGACCAGGTCGACGCCGTACTCCCGCGCCTTGGCCGTCATGCCCTCGAACCCGGCGACGGCGTAGGAGCTGCGGGTGTCGTGGGCGACGGCCACCTCGGACACGCCGGTCGCCTCGAAGTACTGGAGGATTCGCTCCGCGTAGGTGCTCGAGGTCGCGGGGACGACGAACACGTAGGGATGCACCGGGTCGATCTGCTCGTCGGCCGGGGTGAGCGAGAGGTAGGGCAGCTCAGCCCGGTCCACGAGGGGGACCGTGGCGAGCGCGGAGTTGGAGAACGGGGAGCCGATGACGGCGGCGACCTGGTCCCCGCGCAGCTCGTTGAACGCCAGCACCGACTGGTCCGGCTGGCTCCGGTCGTCCCGCACCACGAGCTCGAGCTGTCGGCCGAGCACGCCGCCCTCGCGGTTGACCCGCTCGACGGCCAGCTCGACGGACTTCTTGTTCTCGCTGCCCAGCGGCGAGTAGTTGCCGGTCAGCGACACGATCTGGCCCACCCGGATGGGGCCGTCCCCGGAGCCGCCCGAACCGTCGTCGGCGCATCCAGTGGTGAGGAGAGTGAGGGTGGCGAGGAGCGGAGCAAGTCGACGCACGGTACCTCCCTGTACCAGGAGCGCGATGCGGCCGCACCTAAAGCTAGGCGTAGTGCTTGCAGCCGTCAAGAATGTGCCTAATATCGCGACGTGCAGAACCCGGGCCCACGACCGAGCTCCCTGATGCTCACCTTCCTCGGCGACTACGTCTTCGGGCGTGGCCGGTGCGTCTTCTCCGGCAGCGTCATCGACGTCCTCGGCCGGCTCGGCGTCTCCGAGCACGCGTCCCGGTCGACCCTGTCCCGCATGGTCAACCGCGGGCTGCTGCGCCGGCAGAAACATGGCAGGCGCATGTACTTCGGCCTCACCCCCCGCACCGTCGACATCCTGCGCGACGGCCACACCCGCATCTGGCGGACCGGAGCGGTCAACGACGACTGGGACGGCACCTGGACCCTGCTCGGCTTCTCACTGCCCGAAGCCTGGCAGCGCCAGCGACACGACCTGCGCTCACAGCTGGCCTGGGCCGGTTTCGGCCCGCTACAAGGAGGCTTGTGGATAGCCCCCGGCCACGTCGTCGTGGACGGCATCGTGGCGGAGCTGGGCCTCGGCGCCCGCGTCCGCGTCTTCCGCGCGACGGCCGACGACCTGACCGAAATCGGCCAACTCGTCGAGGACGCCTACGACCTCCCCCGCCTGGCCACCGGCTACCGCGACTTCCTCACCCGCTGGGACCACGGAACTCCCCAGCCGTACGCCGCCGACCCACTCGCCGCCCACCTGTCAATCGTCACCGAGTGGCTACAGACCATTCGCGCGGACCCACGCCTCCCCGTACGCCACCTACCCCAGGACTGGCCGGCCATAGTCGCCCAGAAGGCGTTCCACCGAATCGAGGCCGCCCTGGCCACCCCCGCCGCAGAGCTGGCAGCCCAGCTCCTGGAGACGGTGCCCGAGCAGTAGCAGCTCCCCGAGCCCTCGCTCCCTCAGGCCGACAATCGTCGTACTCCAGGGGATCGGTGTAAAGGGCGCCTTCGGCGTCGCTGACGCGAGCTCGCTTCGCTCGCCCCTTGACACCGATCCCCCGGAGCCACGAACCGGCCTGTATGAGGGAGCAGCGGGAAGGAGTAGGCAGCCTCCCTCAGAGCCGAGCCCTCGGCGCGCCGCTTCCCAGGCAACCCCACCGAACAAGGAAACCTCCCTACACTCCCCCCGGCTCCCTCGTATAGGCCGTCCCTAGCGCCACAGCGTCGGGGTCAAGAGTGGCGAAGCCATCGCGCAGCGACGCCGCAGGCGCTCTTGAAGCCGACGATGTGGCGTTAGACCATTGTCGGCCGAGGGAGCTCAACCCGGCCCACCCGCCCTTCCCCAGCGCATACGTGACCACGGAAGCCGCAGCTCGTCCACAGTAGACACCTCGACCGGGGCCAGGCTCTCAACAGCCGGCGCCTCGCGAAAGCGGGCGAACACGCTCTCGACATAGCGGTGCCCCGTGTCGGCCGCGATGAACACGGTGGTGCGGGCGGGGTCGTGTTCCCAGTGGGCGGTGAGGTAGGCGGCGCCGGTGGACAGGCCGGCGAAGACGGCGTGTTCGCGCAGCAGGGCGATGCTGCCGGCGAGGGCGGCGGTGAAACCGACCCAGTGCAGGGTGTCGTAGAGGGTGTGGTCGACGTTGTCGAAGGGAATCGAGCTGCCGATGCCGGCGATGATGATGTCCGGGTCGGACACGTGCTGGCTGCCGAACGTGACGCTGCCGAAGGGTTGTACCCCGACGAGCGCCACCTCGGGTAGGCGACCGCGCAGGTAGGTGGCGAGGGCACCGGTCGACGCACCGGAACCGACGCCGCCGACGAGGGTGAGCGGTCCGTCGCCGAGTTCGTCGGCGATCCGGTCGGCCACCGCCCGGTAGCCGAGGTAGTGGATGGCGTCGTGGTACTGGCGCATCCAGTGGTAGCCGGGGTTGTCGCGGAGGATCTCGTGGATGCGGGCGACGCGGCGGCTCTGGTCGAGCTTCAGGCTCACCGACGGGGCCATTTGTTCCAGGTGGGCACCGAGGACCGCGAGCTGGGCGCGCAGGGTGTCATCGACCGTGGTGGAGCCGACGATGTGGCAGCGCATGCCGTAGCGGTGACAGGCCAGCGCGAGCGCGTAGGCGTAGATGCCGCTGGAGGAGTCCAGCAGGGTGTCCCCTGGCCGCACCACGCCGGTCTCGAGCAGGTGCTCCACGGCGGCCAGCGCGGAGACGACCTTCATCGACTCAAACCGCAGGCAGACCAACCCGTCGTCGAGGCGGACGAGGTCCGGTCTGCTGATCGCGTCGGCGATGTGGCTGTCCATGTCCGCCCTCCGCTCGGCCGGTGGTGAAGATGCGTGTGACCGGGATGCCGTGCCGGTCAAGCGCCCGCCGGCAGTGCCACAGCCGCCGGTCCAGATCGGACGCGGGGTCGAACAGCAGTCCCGCGACGTTCCCGCTGTGCGCGACCTGCACGCCGGCCGACCCGGTCCGCCGGGCGACGGCCTCCAGCTCGGTTAGCTCCTCCTTGGGCAGCACCCGCTGGTTGCGCCGGGCGCTCTCGGTGCTGACCCGGCCGAGCAGGGCGAGGTCGGCGTCGGCGATCGCCCGGCGCAGCAACGCGCGGAGCCCCTCGAAACACCGCACGTCCTCCTCCCGGCACGGGCCACGAACCGTCAGCGTGTCCACCGGTCTGCCGCCCCCGGTCAGGCAGCCGACGACGACCACGGGCGGCAGCGCCGCGCCGAGGTCCTCCAGGACCCGGCCCTCCCGGTGGGCGAACAGCAGCGGACGGTCCTCGAGCATGAGAGGGTCGCTCGCGTGCTCGGCGCGGACCGCGAGGCGGGCGACGGCGGCGGGCGGCAGCTCGACGCCGAAGCTCGCCGCCACCGCGCGGATCGCGGCGATCACGTCGCCACTGGAGGAGCCCATGCCCAAGCCCAGCGGGATGTCGCTGTGCAGCCGCAGCCGCCCACCGCACCGCGGCCGGCCGCTGCGGCGCGCGCACTCGGCGGTCGCGAGCGAGGCCGCGCGGGCGGCCTTCACCCGGTCCGCCGGGCGCACGACCACCACCCCGGTGCCGGGTGTCGGTGCGAACTCGGCGCGGACGCCGGGCCCGCCCATCGGCAGCGTCACCAGCCCCCGGCACGGCCGACCGGAGGCGTCGACGAAGACACCCTGGAGGAGCTCACCGTGGTGGACGGCGGAGTGCCCGGTGCCGACGATCATGCCGGCGTCGCCTGGCGGTAGTGGTAGAGCGTGGTCACATCCGCGCTGAACTGGGAGAACGGGAAGGGCTCTGCCGACACCGCGGTCACCCCGGCACCGAGGAACGCCCGCGCGACCGCGCTCCCGCTCTGCGCGTAGACGACCAGCGGCACGGCTCGCTCCCGGCAGCGGCGGACAATCTCGTCGAACGTGCCGTTTCCCAGCGTCATCCCGGTCGCGACGACCGCGTCGGCGTCCTCGAGCACCTCGCTCATCTCCGAGGTCACGGTGTCCCCCCACTGGGTCGCGGGCAGGTTGAGGTCGCACGGGAGGCAGACCCCTCCCCGCTCGCGAATGGCGGCCACGAGGGGGTTCACCACCCCGATGAGCGCGACCCGCGCACCCGTCGCGATGTCCAGCAGGCCGGTGATCGCGGCGTCGCGGGCACGAGCCCGCACCTCCGGCGTGCCCGCGGGCAGGGACACCGGCTCCGCGTCCGGCGCCTCCCGGTGTGGACGAACGGTGGCGAGATAGGCGTCCAGTGCGGCGATTCGCAGCGGTAGCGGGCCGTCCCGCAGCAGGTCGCCGACGGACCGGCCGGACGCCTCGAGGCAGATCGACGGGTCCACCTCATCGGCCTCGAACGCGCAGGCGCCGAACGACCGCCCACATCGGACCAGAAGGTACTGGTTGCGGTAGGTGGTGTTCCCGCCGGCCAGGCGCGTTCCGTGATGGAGCCAGAAAACGCTCGTCGCGTCCATCGTGGACGGACGGGGGCCATGTTCTCCGGCGAGGACGCCGGCGATGAGCTGTTCGACGTTCACCCGGCGCCACCGCGCCGGAACCGGAAGGGGCCACAGGCCGGTGCATCCATGCTCACGGTCGGCTATGTTACAAATGATAACCATTTCCGTCTAGACCGAGGAGGCCAGAGGGTGACTTCGTCGTCGGCCGGGATCGCGGGGAGGAGAGCCCGGCGCTCGGCGCCGCTCGGGGCGCGGTTCGCCCGGCTCTGGCTTGGCACGACGGCGTCGGGCCTGGCGACGTGGGCGCTGCCGTTCGTGCTGGGGCTGGGGGTGCTGACCCGCGAGCTGAGCGCGGCCGGCCTCGGCGTGGTGCTCGCCGCGCGCACGGCGGGGTTCCTGCTGGCCGTTCCGGTCAGCGGGGTGCTCGCCGACCGCCGCTCACGCCGCCAGGTGGTGTTGTGGGCGGGGCTGGCCGCCGCGGTCGGCTCGCCCGTGCTGGCGCTGGGGCTCGGACGCTCGGTCGCGTTGATGGCGGCCGCGGCGGTGGTGGTCGGTGCGGGGCAGGGTGCGTGCCGACCCGCGTTCCAGGCACTCGTCGCCGAGATCGTCGAGCCGGAGCGCAGGCAGGCGGCCAACGCGGCGATCGCGTTGTCGGTCCGGGTCGTCACGCTCACCGCCCCGGCACTGACGGCCCTGTTGGCCGCCGTGCTCAGCACCACCGCGCTGCTGGTCGGGACCGGCCTGGTCTGGCTGTGCGCCGCGCTCGTGCCGCCGGCCGGGCGACACGGGGTGGACACCGCCGCCCCGCGGGCCTCGTTCACGCGCGAGTTCGGCGAGGGCGTGCGGGAGGCGAGGCGCCACCCCTGGTTCCTCGCCGGCCTGGGCGCGCTCACCACGGTGATCGCCACCGGGTACTCCGCATCCAGCGTGGTCCTGCCGCTGGTCAGCCGGGACCGCTACGGCACCGAGGCGGTACTCGCAGCGGCGTTGACCGCGTACACGGTGGGCGGTCTGCTCGGGGCGCTCGTCCTCACCCGGTGGCGGCCCCGCGTCCAGGGCTGGACCGCCCTGGGGGCCCTTGCCTGCCACGGCTTCGTACCGCTCGCGCTGCTGCTGCCCGTGCACTGGACGGTGGTCGTGGCCGCCTACGTCGTCGCCGGGCTGGGGATCGAGCTGTTCAACGTGCCCTGGTTCACCGCGACCCAGCGCGAGGTCGCGCCGGACAAGCTCGCTCGAGTGTCCTCGTTGGACTTCTTGCTCTCCTACGGGCTCGCACCGGTGGGACTGGCGCTCATCGTGCCGGCCATCGACGCGTTCGGGGAGTACGCCGTGCTCGGCACCTGCGCGGTCGTGTGCTTCCTCGCTCCGGTCGCCGCGATGGCGGTCCCCACGACCCGCGGCTTCACCAGGCCGACGACCTCCGTTCCTTTCCCAGGGAGGAAGAGATGACACGATGTGGCAGAAGCGGCTGGACGGCCGCACTCGGTTCGGTGCTCACCGCCGCCGCCGTCGGGCTGTCCGGCTGTGCCGACCCCCCAGCCGACCCCGCGGCCGATCCCGCGCGCTCAGCGCCGGCGAGCACCGTGCGGAGCTGCGGTCAGGAGCTGTCGTTCACCGAACCGCCCGAGCGCGTGGTGACGCTGGACCAGTCCTCGACCGAGACCCTGCTCGAGCTGGGCCTGGCCGACCGCATGGTGGGCACGGCCAACCTGAAGACCGAGGTCGCGGCCGAGTACCGGGAGGACTACGCCAGGGTGCCGGTGCTGAGCCCGAAGCTCCTCACCGCCGAGCAGTTACGTGCGGCGACGCCCGACCTCGTCGTCGCCTCGTTCCCGGCGCAGTTCACCGCCGACCGGGTCGGGTCGCGGCAGGAGCTGGCCGAGCTGGGGCTGCCGTCGTTCGTCAGCGCGGTGGCCTGCCCGGCCGACAACGAGCCCGGCATGTCCCCGTTCGACCTGCTGTTCTCCGACTACGAGGCGCTCGGCCGGATCTTCGGGATCGAGGACCGCGCCGCGGCGCTCGCCGACGAGCAGCGCGCCGCCCTGGCCGACGCGGAGAAGGTCGGGCGGGCGGTGGCCGGCGAACCGAGCGTGCTGTGGCTGTACTCCACGTTCAACGGGACGCCCTACGTCGCCGGCGGCACCGCACTGCCGACCGAGATGAGCGCGGCACTGGGAGCGCGCAACGCCTTCGACGACGTGTCCGAGGACTGGCCGGAGGTGTCCTGGGAACGGATCGCGGAGCGTGACCCCGAGGTGATCGTGGTCGGCGACCTGTCCGAACGCGGCTCGCCCGGGGACAGCGCCGAGGAGAAGATCCGCCTGATGCGCGAGCACCCGGTGATGTCGCAGCTCGACGCCGTGCGGGAGAACCGGATCATCGAGGTGCCGGGCATCGAGATGGATCCCTCGGTTCGCTCGGTCCACGCGCTCGAGCTGTTCGCGGCGGGCCTGCGGGATCTCGGCTATGCCGGCTGAGCTGCCCCTCGCCCTGCGTCCGGACGCGGAGGTGCGGGTGCCGGCGGCGCCCGTCCGGCAGGCCGGGCGGCGGTCCGGGCCGCTGTTCGCGGCGGGCGTGGTGGCCCTGCTGGTGTCGCTCGCCGCGTGCATGGTGGTGGGCAGCGGCGACATCGGCTTCGGCGAGCTGGGCCGGGTGCTCGGCGGACACCTCGGGCTCGACGTCGAGCCGTTGCCCCGACTGCTGGACTCGCTGGTGTGGGACCTGCGGGTGCCCCGCGTCCTGATGGCCGCCGTGGTGGGCGCGGCGCTCGCCGGCTGCGGCGCCGTGCTCCAGGCCGTGACCCGCAACGCGCTCGCCGAGCCCTACCTGCTCGGGGTCTCCCACGGCGCCTCGACCGGCGCGGTGCTGGTCGTCGTGCTGGGGGTGGGCGGCGGGGTGGTCAGCGTGTCCGGCGGCGCCCTGGTCGGCGCGCTCTGCTCGTTCGCGCTGCTGCTCGCGCTGCTGGGCCGGCGCGGCCTCGGGTCGGTGCGGGTCGTGCTCACCGGCATCGTGATCGGGCTGCTGTTCGAGGCGGTCACCTACCTGGTGCTGATGGCCTCCAGCGACGCGGACACCACCCGGGCGGTCACGCACTGGCTGCTGGGGTCGATGGCACCGTCGCGGTGGGACTCGCTGACCGTCACCACCGTCGTGGCGGCGGCCGGGCTGCTCGTGCTGTGGCTGCACGCGACGGCACTCGACGGGTTCGCGTTCGGCACCGACACCGCGGCCTCCCTCGGCGTCGACGTCCGCCGGACACGGATCGTGCTGCTCGTGGCGACGGCCGTGCTGACCTCGGTCGTCGTGGCGTCGGTCGGCGCCATCGCGTTCGTCGGCCTGCTCGTCCCGCACGGGGTGCGGTTCCTCGTCGGCCCGTCGCACCGGGTGCTGTTACCGCTGTCGGCACTCGCCGGTGCCGTCTTCCTCGTGTGGGCCGACGCGCTGTCCCGGGTCGCGTTCGCGCCGAGGGACGTGCCGGTGGGCGTGTTCACCGCGCTCGTCGGGGTGCCGTTGTTCCTCCTGGTGCTGCGCAGGCGAGGTGAGCTGTGAGGATCTCGGCCAGGAACCTGACCTGGACCGCGGGCGGCACCACCGTCGTCAGGAACGTCACGATGGCGGTTGAGTCCGGCGAGACGGTGGGCCTCATCGGCCCCAACGGTGCCGGCAAGTCCTCACTGCTGCGCTGCCTGGCCGGCCTGCGCACCCCGACCGCGGGCACCGTCCACCACGACGGCGAGGACATCGCCGCCCACGACCCCCGGCACGTCGCACGGCGGCTGGCCTTCGTCGAGCAGACCGGCGAGAGCGACACCGACCCGCGGGTGGCCGACGTCGTCGCACTCGGCCGGACGCCGTTCCGCGACCGGTGGCGCGGCCTGTCCCCCGCCGACCACGCCGTCGTCGACGCCGCACTCGACCACCTCGGCCTCGCCGGACTCCGCCACCGCCACTGGTCCACCCTGTCCGGCGGCGAGCGGCAACGGACCCACCTCGCCCGTGCTCTCGCCCAACGCCCGACCGCGATCCTGCTCGACGAACCGACCAACCACCTCGACATCCGCCACCAGCTCGAGCTGCTGGAGCTGCTGTCCCACACGAGCCAGACGGTGCTGGTCGCCCTGCACGACCTCGCCCTCGCCGCCCGCTACTGCGACCGGCTCCTCCTGCTCCACCGCGGCGAGCTGGTCGCCCACGGCACCCCGACCGAGGTACTCACCCCGGCACTCCTCCGTCAGGTGTACGAAGTGGACGTCCACATAGGTCAGGACGACCTCGGGTACCCGGTCCTCGCCTACCGCGCTCCGGTGAGCCAGGCCCGGTAACGAGGGCGGAGCCCTCGGGACGCCGCCTCAGCTCTCGGTGTACAGCCCGGTGACCTCGTTCCCGTCGAACTTCACGGCGAGGACGTACTGGGTGGCCTCCGGGTCGATCGAGTAGTCGAGCACCGCCTCGTAGCCGGTCCCGTCGTCCACCCGGTGGATCCCGACGCGGACCAGGCTCAACCGGGCGACGAACTCCTCGGTGTCCGGCGTGGTGCCGCCGAACACCTCGTCGACGACGCTCGCTTCCTCCAGGTGGTGCTCGACGTACTCGGCCACCTCGGACACCTCGCTGTCGAGGTCGGCGCGGATCGCCGCCCGCGCCGTGCGCGCGAGCTCGGGCAGGTTGGTGACGTAGGGGGCGACCCGGTCGAGCAAGCCCTCGTCGACGGCGGAACCCTCGAACAGCAGGGACACCCCGACCGTCCGACCGTCGAGCTCGACCTCCGACTCCCACCAGTTCTCGTCGTTCTCGGGGTCGAACTCGACCTCGCCGAACACCTCGTGCACCACGGTCCGCACAGCTATCCACCTTCCGCCGGGTTCCAAGAACAGCGTGCAGGCTAGCGATCGGCGGGCTCAGCGCGTCATCGCGGTGATCCTGGCGCACAGCCGCCGCGTCGCGGCGATCTTCTCTCGGTGCAGGTCCTGGTCGCCGATCTCCTCGACGGCGACCGACACCAGCAGTACCTCGGTGTCGAGCTGGTAGAGGTCCAGCAGGACCTCCTCGAGCTCGTCCACCGGGTGCGGCCTGCCGTAGCCCTCGAGGAACGCGTCGTCGAGCAGGCCGTAGGAGCGGATGCGCGCCAGCTCCAGCAGGGGGTCGCCGACCAGGCAGTTGGCCAGGTCCAGCACCGCGACGACGCGGCCGGAGCGCACGCACAGGTTCGGCGGGCGCAGGTCCATGTGCAGCAGCCTGGTGGCGGCGTGCTCCCGCCCGACGAGCAGCGCGCCGAGGCGGTCGACGAAGTCGGCAGGCACCGGCAGCTCGGTGTACTTGGCCGCCGACGCCATCCGCTGGCCGAGCCGGGTGGTGAAGAACTCCGTCCAGGACCGCTTCGGCGCCAGCAGGCCGGTGTCGGGTTCGATCTCGTGGATGGTCCTGGTCAACCCGCCCAGCTCGGCGAGCACCGGCGCGACCGGGAAGTTGTCCTCCGACTCGACGAACTCGGCCAGGCTCCAGGACACCCGGTCCGCCGAGTCGGTCCTGCGCGTCCGCAGCACCCGCGGCACCGGTACCTCCGCCCGGGCCAGGAGCTCGGCGGCGACCGCCTCCTTGAGCAGCACCTCGCCGAAGTCGACGACCCCCTCGTAGGACGTCGGCACGAGCTCCACCCGAGGAGAGCGAACCACGCCCAGCAGCTGGTCGCCGTCGTGCAGGAGGTCGGCCCAGAAGTCCACACCGGAGCGCCAGGAGGAGACCCGCGCACGGGGCAGCCCGAGCACGGCCCGCACGTCCGCCTGGAGAGCCTCGACGCGGTCGTCCTGAGGCATAGACCACCCGCCCACTCCCGTGTTCCTCGGTTCGGTCCCGTGCCATCCGGGGGTTCCGGCTCAGCACGGTCCCCAGCTGAGCGACGCCGACCGGTCAGTCGAGCGCGGGCATGGCGACCAGGCTGACCATGCGCCGGGTGCGGCCCGCACCTGGTTCGCCACCCAGCCGGGCGGTGACGGCCGCCCGCAGCTCGGCGAGCAGCTCGGCCAACTCCGCGTCGGTCAGCCACAGCGCAGCCTGCTGGTAGGTCACACCGTCCGCGCCCGGGTCGGTCGGCTTCCCGGCGAGGTACCGGTCGAAGTCGGAGAGCAGTCCCCCGGTGAACGCGGTGAACGCCCGCCGGTGGTCGTCCGGGCTCATCGCGGCGCGGTCGGCAGCGCCGAGGGCGGGTCTGTCCCGGTGCACCCGGTAGGTGCGTTCGACCGCCCCCCGCACGCGCTTCTCCTCGAGCACCTCGAGCAACCCGGCGTCGGCCAGCGTCGCGACGTGCCGGTACATGGTCGCCGGGGCGATGTCGGGCAGCCGCTCGAGGAGCTGGGCGGTCGTGGCGGGGCGGCCGTCGAGAAGCGCCCGCATGATGCGCAGCCGGACGGGGTGCAGGAGCAGGTCGAGGGTGGCCATGGGACACATCATTCCAAGCACTGATACCTTTATCAAAATTGAGAATAATGGAGGCGTCATGATGGATCTGCACTCTCGGGACGCGCTGGAGACCGACGTGACGGTCGCGGCGGACGACGGTCTCGCCCTGGCCGGCACCCTCACCCTGCCCGCCGGCCCCGGCCCCCACCCCGCGGTGCTGTGCCTGCCCGGCTCGGGGCGTGTCGACCGCGACTCCAACGCCGGCCGGGTCCGCATGAACCTCGGTGCCCCACTGGCCGCCGCACTCGCCCGGCACGGCATCGCCTCTCTGCGCTACGACCGCCGCGGCGTCGGCGCCTCCCCGGGCGACTGGCACTCGGTCGGCTTCCACGACAACCGGACCGACGCCGCCGCGGCACTGCGTGCCCTGCGAGCCCGCCCGGAGATCCGCGCGAACGCCGTCGGCGTGCTGGGACACAGCGAAGGCGCGCTGCACGCGATCGCGCTCGGCGCCGACGCCGCGGCCGTGGTCCTGCTCGCCGCCTACGCCCGCCCCGGCGAGCAGGCGGTCCGCTGGCAGGGTGCGCGTCTCGCCGCCACCCTGCCTCGTCCGCTTCGCCCGCTGCTGCCCGTCCTGCGCCGCCTCGCCACCCGCCAGCTCGCCCGGGTGGCCGCCACCACGACCGACTCCGCGCGCGTCTGCGGTGTCCGGGTCAACGCGCGGTGGTGGCGCGAACTGCTCGTGCACGACCCCCGGCCGGAGCTGGCGCGCATCACCGCCCCCGTGCTCGCCGTCACCGGCGCCAACGACGTCCAGGTCGACGCGGGCGACCTCGACGTCATCGCCGCCCTGGTCCCCGGCGGAGCGGACATCCGCCGCGTTCCCGGCCTGACCCACGTGCTCCGTCCCGCCGACGGCCCGGCCTCTCCCCTGTCCTACGGCCGCCTCCTGCGCGACCCGGTGGACCCCGCCCTGCTGACCGATCTGGCCCGGTGGCTCGCGACCCGGCTTCGGTGACGCCCTCCCCCGACCTCAGCGCGCCGCGGTGTCCTCGCGGTAGGTGGGGAGGATCGAACGCGGCACGGGGCCCTTGTTGCGCTTCCCCGCGGTGGTCTCCTCCCAGGCGTGGGCGAGGATGCCGACGCTCCGGCTGAGCACGAACAACCCCCGCGCGAGCGCCGGCGCGAACCCCAGCTCGGCGTAGATCACCGCGGTGGCACCGTCGATGTTCATCGGCACCGGCTTCGCCTTGGCGCCGTTCAGGAACGTCTCGAGGGCGCGTGCGGCGCGCAGGTGCCGGCCCGCCACCACGCCCTCGGCGACCGCACGGTCCACCAGCGCGAGGAGCGGGTCCCGGCGAGGATCCACCGGGTGGAACCGGTGGCCGAAGCCGGGGACGTAGCGGTAGCGCCCGGCGACCCGCTCGGCGGCCGCCGCGAGGTCGGTCCCGTCGTCCTCCAGCGCGACGATGTCGGTGAGGGCCTCCACGCACTGCTGGCCCGCTCCGCCGTGTGAGTCGCCGAGTGCGTTGACCCCTGAGGCCATCGCGTTGTTGAGGCCGACACCGCAGGTGGCGGTCATCCGCGCGATGGCGATCGACGGCGCCTGCGGACCGTGGTCGACCGAAGCGACCAGGGCAGCCTCGAGCAGCGACGCCCGCCGCGCCTCGGGTAGCTCGCCGCGGACCATGAGCCAGATCATCGAGACGAAGTCGACCGACCCGATCAGCTCCTGGACGGGGATCCCGCGCAGCTCCACCACGCCGGGCGCCATCCGCACGATCCCGGTGGCCCACCAGTCCGCCGCCTCCCTCGCCGCCCCGCTCACCGGCTCGCTCACCGGCTGTCCTCCGTCGTGGCGGCGGGGAGGGAGCGGGAGCCGTCGAGCCAGCGGGTGAGGAGGTCCCGCTGCTCGACGTTGTGCTCGCCGAGCAGCGGCGGCGGCCCGGGCGGGTGCAGCGCACCGCCGTCGACCAGCACGCCGTTGCCGCTGGTCCGCACCGTGCGTTCGGGCGCACCGGGGAACGGGACGTCGGCGAAGAAGCCGCGGTGCGCCAGCTGTTCGGACGCGACGGCCTGGGGCACCGACAGGATGCGCGCGGCCGGGACACCGATCGCGGGCAGGAGCTGCTCCCACTCCGCGGCGGTGCGCTTGCGCAGCTCCCCGGTCAGCTCGTCGTTCAACGCCTCGCGGTTGCGCTTGCGTGCCTCGCGGTCGACGAAGCGGGGATCGAGCACGAGGTCCTCGCGGCCGAGCAGCCCGCACAGCTTCTCGAACTGGGTCTGGCGGTTCGCGGCGATGTTGAGCAGCCCGTCCGCGGTCTCGAAGGTGCCCGACGGCGCGGCGGTGACGTTCTGCTGCCCCATCGGCGTTGGCGCCACACCGCTGATCACGTAGTGCGACACCGCCCACCCCATCGCCGACATCGACGCCTCGAGCATCGACAGGTCCAGGAAGCAGCCCTCGCCGGTCCGTTCCCGGCCGACGAGCGCCGAGGAGATCGAGAGCGCGGCCATCAGGCCGCCGATCGTGTCGCAGACGGGGAAGCCGACGCGCAGCGGTGCGGTGTCCTCGGTCCCGGTGATGCTCATCATCCCGGACAGGCCCTGGATGATCTGGTCGTAGGCCGGGGCCTGGCTCATCGGGCCGGTCTGGCCGAAGCCGGAGATCGCGCAGTAGACCAGACCGCGGTTGAGCGCGCGCAACGTCTCCCAGTCGAACCCGAGCCGGGCCAGCACCCCGGCCCGGAAGTTCTCCAGCAGCACGTCGGCCCCGCGCACCAGGTCCTCGAACACCGCCCGCTGCGCGGCGTCCTTGAGATCGATCTCGATCGACTTCTTCCCCGCGTTCTGGGCCAGGAACGACGCGCCCAGGCCCGCGTTGTTCAGGTCGGGCTCCGGGCCGAGGTGGCGCGCGAGGTCCCCGGAGCCGGGCACCTCGACCTTCACGACCTCCGCGCCGAACAGCATCAGCTGGTAGCTGCAGTAGGGGCCGGCCAGCACGTTGGTGAGGTCGAGCACGCGGATACCACGAAGCGGTGTTCTTGCCATGCGTCTGCTCCTTCTGCGGGATACGCAGAATCCAGGGATGTCGTGCCGGTCCGGCGGCTACATGCGGAACGGGTGGTCGAAGCCCCGTTCGGTCATGTGCCCGGCAACGTCGGTGAGGGCGGCGACGAAGTCCTCGACCCGCTCGTCGGAGAAGCGCACCGTCGGGCCGGACAGCGACAACGCGGCGATGACCGCGTCGGTGCGGCCGCGGACCGGGACGGCCACCGCGGACAGCCCGGCCTCGCGTTCGCCGTGGCTGACGGCGAACCCGCGCACGGCGGCCTCGTCGATCTGGGCGCGCAGCGAGTCGAGGTAGTCGGGCCCGTAGGGAGAGCTGCGCGCGACGCGGGCCAGGTGCGCCTCGTCCGAGTTGGCCAGCAGCACCTTGGAGGACGCGCCGGCCCACAGCGGCAGCTCGTCGCCGACGTGCACGACGTGGCGCAGCGGTTGCGGGCTCTCCTGCTGAGCCACGCAGACGCGGTAGATGTCGCGCGCGACATACAGGTTGACCGTCTCGCGCTGTCGCTGGGCCAGGCCGCGCATGAGGTCCTTGGTCTCCGGCGGCAGCTCCCAGCTGCCGCGGGCCAGGTGGGCCCAGCGCCACAGGCTCGGACCGGCCATGTACCCCTTGGCCGTCGCCCACAGCAGCCCGTTCTGCTCGAGGGTCTGCACGAGCCGGATGACGGTGGTCTTGGCCAGCCCGGTGGCCCGCACGATCTCCGACACCGAGATGGCGGGCTGGGTCTCGGTCAGCAGCCCGAGGATGTCGATGGCGCGCTGCACGCTGCGCACGCCCTGGATCTCGTTCTCCCCGGCACTCGCCGCCGCGTCGAAACGGTGCTCAGCGGTCTGGTCGGTACCGGTCGGCTTCACCACAACATCCCCTCTGCCACGACGATCCACCATCCTCACCGCTCGCCTCCGCTCCGTCCAGTGGGCACCCCCGCCGCCATAACGTCTTCGGCTCGAAGGCTTGCCAGCTCCGGTGGCGAGCCGTACGTTACACCCAGTCCGTAGAGCGGTCCAGATGTACCGCTCGATGGTTCATTAGGAGAACTGTGGTGTTGCACGAGGTTCTCGCTCCGCCCCCTACCGGCATCCCGACCGAGGCTCCTGCCTTCGTCGCGGGTCGCTGGTCCACCGAGGGTCCGTCGGCCGAGCGCGTGGGTCCCTACGTCCGCGCGGTGGTCTCCCGCTCGTATCCGGCCACGGCTCGGCAGATCGAGACGGCCAGGGCGTTCGCGCGGACCGGCGCCGCGGCCGTCGCCGCCCTGGCCCCGGCGACCCGGGCGGAGACGCTGGAGCGCGCCTCGCGCCTGGCGACCGAGCACCGCGGCGAGCTCGCCCGGCTGCTCGCGCTGGAGCTGGGCAAGCCGGTGAAGGACGGAACGGGCGAGATAGACCGCGTGGCGGACACGTTCGCGGTCTGCGCGAGCGCGGCCCGCTCGATCGGCGGCGAGACCCTCCCGGTGGCCGGCTGGGCGCGCGGGGCCGGCAACACCGCCTTCACCTACCGCGCTCCCGCCGGGGTGGCACTCGCGATCACCCCGTTCAACGCACCGGCGAACCTGTTGGCGCACAAGCTCGGCGCGTCGTTCGCCGCGGGCAACACCACGCTGGTCAAGGCACCGCCGCAGGCACCGGCGACGACCGCGGCGATGATCGCGCTCGTGCTGGAGGCCGGCATGCCGGCCGAGGCCGTGCAGCTGCTGCACGGCGGCGGCGACGTCGGCGCTGCCCTGTGCTCGGCACCCGAGGTGAGCGTCATCAGCTTCACCGGGAGTCCCGAGACGGGGAACGCGGTCGCCAGAGCCGCCGGGGCGAAGCGCCTGGTCCTCGAGCTGGGCGGGAACGCGGCGACGATCGTCTGCGCGGACGCCGACCTCGCCCACGCCGCGCGGGTCTGCGCGCGCACCGGGTACTCCAACTCAGGGCAGAGCTGCATCTCGGTGCAGCGGGTCTACGTGCACCGGTCGCGGTTCGACGAGTTCGTCGAGGCCTTCCGCGCCGAGGTCGACGCGCTCGTCGTCGGCGACCCGCTCGACCCGGACACCGACGTCGGCGCGATGGTCGACGAGACGGCCGCCGCCAGGGTCGAGTCCTGGATCACGGAGGCGACCGCGCGCGGCGCCCGCCTGGTCGCGGGCGGCACGCGGGACGGGGCGACGCTGCGGCCGTCGGTGGTCGCCGACCCGCCCCCGGACACGACCCTGGTCACCGAGGAGGTGTTCGGGGCGCTCGTGGCGGTGCTGCCGTTCGACGACCTGGACGCGGTGATCAATACCTGCAACAGCAGCAGGTTCGGCCTGCAGGCCGGCCTGTTCACCAACGACCTCGCCACGGTCGTCACGGCGTGGCGGGACCTGGCCGTCGGCGGCCTCGTGGTGAACGGGTCGTCCAACTTCCGGCTCGACCACGTCCCGTTCGGCGGCGTGAAGGACTCCGGCTTCGGACGGGAGGCACCCCAACAGATGATCGACGACTACACCGTGGTCAAGACCCTCATCCTGCGCGGCATGTCCATCTGGGGGCGGGCATGACGGTCACGGCGGCGGAGGCACTGGTCCGCCAGCTCGAGTCCTACGGCGTGGACCACGTCTTCGGCGTCTGCGGTCACACGAACATCGCCTTCCTCGACGCGCTGGGACGCAGCGAGATCCGGTTCGTCATCGCCCGGCACGAGCAGGCCGCGGCGCACGCGGCCGACGGCTACGCGCGGATGACCGGCAAGCCGGGCGTGCTCCTGGTCCACGTGGGACCCGGGATGACGAACGCGGTCACCGGCGTCGCGACCGCCGCGCTCGACTCGGTCCCACTGGTCACGATCGCCGGAGACATCCCGTCCTACTACTACGGCAGGCACCCCCACCAGGAGGTGAACCTGCATGCCGACGCGGACCAGACCTCGATCTACCGCCCGTTCGTGAAGCGGGCCTGGGCGGTGCACCGGGTCGAGGACCTGGCGAGGTTCACCGAGCGCGCGTTCTGGACGGCGACGTCGGGCCGCCCCGGCGCGGTGCTCCTCAACGTCCCGATGGACCTGTTCTCCCGGCAGGTGTCCGAGGACTCGGCCACCGCGTACCCGGCGGTCGGCCTCTCCCCCGCCCCGGCACTGCCACCGGAGGACGCCCGACGCATCGCCGAGGCGCTCGTCACCGCCGAGCGGCCGCTCATCTACGTCGGTGGCGGGCTGCGCGAGGACCCGGGTCGGGCAGCCCTGCTCGAGCTGGCCGAACACCTGGACATCCCGGTCGCCCACTCCCTGATGGCCAAGGGCACGGTCGAGGACCGGCACCCGCTCGTGATGGGCATGACCGGGTTCTGGGGCCTGGACGTGACCAACAAGTACACGTTGGACGCCGACGTCGTGCTGGCCCTCGCCACCCGCTTCGCCGAGACGGACTCCAGCTCGTGGAGCGCCGACCACACCTGGCGGTTCCCGCCCGGCCGGCTGATCCAGATCGACATCGATCCCGCCGAGATCGGCCGCAACTACCCGGTCGAGATCGGCGCCGTGGCGGACGTGGGTCTCGCCGTCCGGGCGATCGCCGACGCCGCGCTGGCGCTGCGCCCGGAGGGCACGGATCGGCCCGGGCTGCGGGAGACGATCCGCACCGAGCGCCGGCAGCTGTTCACGGGGAGCCGGGAACGGGGCCGCAGCACGGACTTCCCGCTGCGACCCGAGCGGATCCTGACCGACCTGCGCGAGGCGCTGCCCGCCGACGCGGTGCTCGTCACCGACGTCGGCTGGAACAAGAACGGCGTGGCGCAGTGCTACGAGCTGCCGCCGGGCGGCAGGTTCATCACGCCGGGCGGCATGTCCACGATGGGCTTCGGCCCGGCGGCGGCGGTCGGGGTGCAGCTCGCCGCGCCGGAGCGGGTGGTGGTCGCGCTGGTCGGCGACGGCGGGATGAGCGCCCAGCTGCCCGCCGTGCCGATGGCCGTCGAGCAGGGCCTACCGGTGATCTTCCTGGTGATGAACAACCGCGCACACGGGACGATCGCCGACCTGCAGGCCGCGAGCTTCGGCGCCAGCTTCGGCTGCGAGTTCCGCGACCAGGACGGCAACCCCTACTCGCCCGACTTCGCCGCCTACGGCAGGGCGTGCGGAGCGGACGGCTACCTCGTCGAGGAGCCGACGGACCTGGCCGCCGCGCTCCGCGAGGCCGTCCACCGTCGCCGGCCGGCCGTTCTGGACGTACCGATGGTGAACGAACCCGTTCCCACGCCAGGACATTGGAACATCAAGGACATCTACCGCGGTGCATTCGACCTACCCACAACGAGGTGAGAAGCTCATGCCCAGAACAGCAACGGCGCGGTTACTCCTCTGCGCGACGGCACTCGCGGTCGCGACGGCCGGCGCCTGCAGCGCCCCCGGTAGCGACTCGTCGTCGCAGGAAAGCTCCGACGGACCCTTCAAGATCGCCGTCGTCAACGCGCAGAGCGGCCAGCTGAGCTCGCTCGGCCAGTGGGAGTGGAAAGGCGCCAAGCTCGCCGCCGACGAGTGGAACGCCAAGGGCGGCATCGACGGTCGGACGATCGAGCTGGAGCTGTTCGACGACCAGGGCGATCCGACGGTGGGCACGAACATCGCCCGCAAGCTCTCCAGCGAGGGGTTCGTGGCGATGATCGGCACCGCGGAGAGCGCGGTCACCGTCGCCATGATCCCCATCCTGCGGCAGGCGAAGATCCCGAACATCACCTCGGGCCAGTCGCCGGCCATCGCGGAGGCGGGCAGTCCCTACGCGTTCTACAACGGACCGACGAGCAACACCTACGACGAGAGCCTGGCGCGGTACCTGGTCGACGACAAGGGCCACCGGAAGATCGCCCTGATCTCCAACAACGGCTCCTACGGCAAGGGTGAGCGGGACGCGTTCACCAGCGCGCTGGCCGACCGCGGCATCACCCCGGTGGACGACCAGGTGGTGACGACCGACCAGAAGGACTTCAGCGCGGCGCTGACCTCGATCCGGCAGAAGGCGCCGGACGTGCTGTTCGTCGGCGCGGAGGAGGTCGCGGCCGGACTGATCGTGAAGCAGGCCCGCGAGCTGGGCATCACCGCGACGATCGCCGGCGCCGCGCCGATGGGCACGCCGGTGTACCTGGAGACCGCCGGCGTGACCAACGCCGAGGGCACCGTCGTCAGCTCCCCCTACCTGAGCAACGACACCGACGAGGCCTCCCGCGCCTTCGCCGAGGCCTACCAGCGCGCACACGGCGAGGAGGCCGAGATGCACGGCGCCAAGGCCTACGACGGCGCCAACATCGTCTTCACCGCGCTCGAGAGCTCGAACGGCGCCGGCGGTGCCGAGCTCGCCGAGGCGATCCGCGGGACCGAGTACGACGGCCTGCTCGGCGACTTCGACTTCGACGAGAGCGGTGTCGGCATCCACGAGACGTCGATCGGGGTCATCACCGCCGGCAAGCTCACCGCGGAACCCGCCAGCTGACGACGATGGAGGTCTTCTTCCAGACCCTGGTCGGCGGGCTCGGATTCGGCGCCGTCTACGCCCTCGTCGCCATGGGGTTCTCGATCGTCTACCGCACCATGGGCCTGGTCAACTTCGCCCACGGTCAGGTGGTCATGATCGGCGCCTACGCGGCGTCCACCTTCTACATGACCGCGCACGTGCCCTTCTTCATCTCGATCCCGGTCGCCATGGTGGTGACCGGGCTCATCGGGCTCGTCATCGAGCGTGTCCTGCGGCCGTTGGAGAACAAGGACTTCGACCTCATGCTGATCGGCACCATCGGCTTCGGCATGGTGCTCGAGTCGCTCGCGACGATCATCTGGGGTGCCACCGGGCACGCGGTGCCGTCCCCGGTGGACACCGAGCCGCTCGACGTGTTCGGCATCCGGATCCGCACCTACAGCATCGTCGTGCTCGCCGTCGCCGCGCTGGCGACCGTCGCGCTCGTGCTGTTCCTCCAACGCACGAAACGGGGCGCGGCGATGCAGGCGGTGGCGATGGACCACGAGGCCGCGACCGCGGTAGGGATCCACGTCGGACGCAGCAACGCCGTCGCGTTCGCGATCGGTGCCGGGCTCGCCGCCCTCGCCGGCGCGCTCGTGGCACCGATGCTCTACGTCAACCCGACCCTCGGCGGCTCCCTGGGCATCAAGGGGTTCGCCGCGGCCATCCTCGGCGGCTTCGGCAACATCCCCGGCGCCGTCGTGGGCGGGCTCGCCATCGGCGTCCTCGACTCCTACGCCGCCGGGCGGTTCCAGGCCTACTCCGAACTGGTGGTGTTCCTCGTGTTCACGGTGATCATCATGATCAAGCCGACCGGGTTGTTCGGCGAGCGGACGGTGAACCGGGCATGAGACTGCGAGTCGGCGGGTTCGCCGTCGCCGCCGTGGCGGCCTGGTTCCTGCCCTACGGGCTGGACCTGTACGGCATCCACGTCATCGACATCGCCATCGTGTTCGCGCTGCTGGCCGTGGGCCTCGGGCTCGCGATGGGCGTCGCGGGACAGATCAACCTGGCCCAGGTCGCGTTCTTCGGGGTCAGCTCCTACGCGGTCGCCATCCTCACCACCCGCGCCGGCTTCGGGTTCTGGACAGCGGCGGTGCTCGCCCTGCTGGCCGCCACCCTCGTCGGCGTCCTCGTCGGGATCCCCGCGCTCCGGATGCAGTCCCACTACCTCGGCATCGTCACGCTCGGCCTCGCGCTCGCCTTCACCAACTGGGTCACCAACAGCACGGTCACCGGCGGCGCGGACGGCATCTCCGGCATCCCCGTGCCGCCGCTGTTCGGGATCGACCTGTCCAGCGAGTACCTGTACTACTACCTCGAGCTGGTCGTGTTCGGGCTCGCGCTGGCGTTCGCGGGGTTCGTCGCCCACACCGGGCTCGGCCGCCGCATGCGGGCGATGCGGGACGACTCGCTCGCCGCGGGGGCCGTCGGCGCGCCCGTCCCGATCCTCCGGATGACCGCGTTCGTGCTCGCGAGCCTCTACGGCGGGGTCGCCGGGGTGCTCTACGCCGGGCTGATCCGCTACGTGGCGCCGGAGACCTTCAGCATCGCCAACATGTTCCTCCTGCTCGCCATGGTCATCATCGGCGGCCGGCAGAGCATCCTCGGCTGCGTGGTCGGCGCCGTCGCGCTGGCGCTGCTGCGGGAGGCGCTGGTCGACTTCTCGGTCTACGCCCAGCTCGGGTTCGGGATCGTCGTAGTGCTGATGGTCGTGTTCGCCCCGACCGGCCTCGCCGGCATCCCCGCGCGGCTACGCCGCCTGGTCCGCCGCCGGCGGACCAGCGACCACCGCGCCACCCTGCGCCCGTTCCGGCCCGAGCCCGCCGGCGGCCCCGACCGGGTGGGTGCCAGCCTGGAGATCTCGGGCATCAGCAAGCAGTTCCGCGGTCTACGGGCGCTGGACGACGTGTCCATGTCGGTCGCACCCGGCGAGATCCGCGGCGTGGTCGGGCCCAACGGTTCCGGCAAGACCACGCTGTTCAACATCGTCACCGGCATCTACGGCGTGTCCTCCGGGTCGGCGTCGGTCGACGGGCGGGTCGTGACCGGGCGGCGACCGCACCAGCTGTCCCAGCTCGGGCTGGCCAGGACCTTCCAGAACCTGCGCCTGTTCGGACAGATGACCGTGCGGGACAACGTCCTCGTCGCTCTGGACCGGTCGTCGATGCTCGCGGTGTGGCGTTACCTGCTGTGGCCCGTCGGCATCTGGCGCGCCGAACGCGACCTGCGTGCCCGGGCCGACGACCTGCTCGAGCGGTTCGGGCTGACCGACTTCGCCGAGGCGGCACCGACGTCGCTGCCCTACGGCATCCAGCGGCGGCTGGAGATCGCGCGGGCGATGGCGACCCAGCCCCGGCTGCTGTTGCTCGACGAGCCGGCGGCCGGCCTCAACGGCCAGGAGGTGGGGCAGCTCGGCGAGATCGTCCGGGCGATCCGGGCGGACGGGGTGACGGTGGTCCTCATCGAACACAACATGGGGCTGGTCATGTCCCTGTGCGACCGGGTGACCGTGCTCGCCAGCGGCGGCGTCATTGCCGACGGTACCCCGGCCGAGGTGGCGGTCCGCCCCGAGGTGATCGAGGCCTACCTCGGCGACTCGATGAACACCGCCGACATCGCCGCCGAGGTGGAGTCGGAGGCGGTCCGATGAGCGGCACGGTGACAGACCCGACCCCGACCAACCCGACCCCGACCCCGACCGACGAGCTCGTGGTGTCGGGCCTGTCCGTCCACTACGGCGGGGTGCGGGCGGTGAGCTCGGTGAGCTTCACGGTCGGCCCCGGCCAGTGCGTCGGGATCATCGGCGCCAACGGCGCCGGCAAGACGTCGACCCTGAAGGCGTTGATGGGCCTCGTGCCGAGGACCGCCGAGAGGATCCAGTTCGGCGACCACGACCTCACCCGGGTCAAGGCCCGCGACGTCGTACGCCACGGGATCGGCTACGTGCCGGAGGGCCGGCATGTCTTCCCCGGGCTCACGGTCGAGAAGAACCTGTTGCTCGGGGCGTACGTCCGGGCCTGGAAGGGCGAGACGCGCAGCACGCTGGGCGAGGTGTTCGAGCTGTTCCCGGTGCTCGGCGAGATGCGCCACCGGCTCGCCGGTGCGCTGTCCGGCGGACAGCAGCAGATGCTCGCCGTCGGTCGCGCGTTGATGTCCAAGCCACGGCTCATCCTCCTCGACGAGCCGTCGATGGGCCTGTCCCCCAAGCTCATCGAGGACATCCTCGCCGTCCTGCAGCGGCTCAGCGCCGCGGGCCACGCCCTGCTGCTCGTCGAGCAGAACGCGAAGCTCACCTTCGAGGCCACGAGGACCTGCCTCGTCATGGAGAACGGCGAGGTGGCAATGACTGGCACCTCGGCGGAGCTGCGGGACGACCCGCGGGTGCGGCAGATCTACCTGGGACTGTGACCCCTCCGGGGTGGGACGGCGACGAGTCCCACCCCGGAGGGACACCTCAGCGGCAGAACGGCTCCGCTCCCGCAGCCGACCGGATGCCGCCGACGACCAGCCGCTGGAAGTACGCCGCGCCCTCCATCGTGGGCCGAGCCGCGAACGCGGCCGCGTCATGGCCGAGCGTGGTCACCCACGACCGACCGCCGTCGTAGTACTGGCACCACGCGACAGGGTGATGGTCACCGTGGCCGGGGTGTCCCATCGACCCCCGCACGCCCCGGGCGAGCGTCGACTCGTCCACCTCGGCGAGAACCCGGACCCCGCTCGGGTAGGGCACCAGGTTGTACCACTCGTCCGCGAACGCCCAGCGGCGCGGGAGGTCCTTCGTGGACACGTCGTTGCGGCTGACCGTCCGCACCGTTCCCGGCTGGTTCGGCCCGTGGTCGTAGTAGTTGGCGCCGCCCAGCAGCCCCTCGTACCACGGCCAGTTGTACTCGGTGCCGAACGCGTTGTGGATGCCGACGAACCCGCCACCGCCGCGGACGTACTGCCGCAGCGCGGTCTGCGCCGAGTCGTCGAGAGTGTCCCGGGTCGTGCTGAGGAACACGATCGCGTTGTAGTCGAGCAGGCGACCCGCGCTGGACAGCTGAGCGACGTCCTCGGTCCAGTCGGTCACCCAGCCGTTCTCCTGGCCGAGCCGCACGATGGCCCGCTGCGCCACGTTCCCCTCCGCCAGGGGCGGGTTCATCCCGGGCGCGAGCGCGGGCCCGAGGTTGGCGTGCCGGGGTCCGGCGGTGCGCGAGTAGACCAGCACCCGCACTCCCTGTGAGAGGTCGAAGTTGCCCCAGTCGTGGTAGCAGCCGGGTCGTACGCCGCGGCACACGCCGTAGTCCGGGTCGCCCAGCTCCCTCGCCCCCGTGGAGGCCCCGTCGTTCGCCGCGGCGGGCGCGCCGACGGCGAGGACGGTCGCTGCCGCCGCCGCGACCGCGCTCAGGACCACGGCCAGCGACGTCGATGTTCGTCTGTTCATGGGGTGCCTTTCTCGTGATCCGTTGAGCGGACCAGATGAACCAGATTGCCTTGTGAAAGACGTGGAAGCGAGCGTACGCTGAACCGCCACACAGACCAACAAGTCCGCTAGACGGACCACAAGACGGCTCTCTCGACGACGGAGGTAGTGCGGCATGGCGGAGATCCAGCGCAGGGACCTGATGAAGGGCGCGGCGATGGCGGCCGTCGGGATGACGGTCGCCGGCAACGTCACCTCGGGGGCGCCGGCGCTGGCCGACCCCGCGACGGGCGGACGGCCGCCGGTGGCCCTCGTCCCGGGCGGCAGGGACTTCCCGAAGGTCGGCGGCAACCTCGGCAACCAGAACTACTCCGCGCTCCGGGAGATCCGGCGTGGCAACCTGCGCAAGCTCGGCGGCGCCTGGGTGAACCGGATCGAGGGCGGTCTGGCCTCCGGAAACAGCCAGAGCACCGCGGTCGCGGTGGACGGCGTGCTGTACATCGAGTCCGCGCAGGGCAACGTGGTCGCGGTGGACGGCGCGACCGGCACTACGAAGTGGACCTACCGCCAGACCAGGGGCGCGCTGACCCGCCGGGGGGTGGCGGTGGGGCACGGCAAGGTCTTCACCCACGGCAACGGCAGCTGGGTCATCGCCCTGGACCAGGAGACCGGCGCCGTCGCGTGGGAACGGCAGATCACCGAGTACGGCAACCTGGAGAAGGTCGCCATCACCTACCACGACGGCCGGCTGTTCGTCGGCGCGGCCGACGGCGACCGCGGTGCCGGCCTCGCGCTCGACGCGGACAGCGGCGACCACCTCTGGCACTTCTGGGGCATCCCGCAGCCGGGCGAGTTCGGCAACGACACCTGGGAGGGCGAGTCCTGGCGGACCGGCGGCGCGACGCCGTGGATCCATCCCGCACTCGACCCGGAGCTCAGGCTGGTGTACTGGACCTTCGGCAACGCCAGGGGCAGCCGGTCCTCACAGGACGGTTCGGAGCGGGGCGGACAGAACCTGTTCGCCAACTCGATCGTCGCGGTGGACATGGACACCGGCGAGTACCGGTGGCACTTCCAGTCCGTTCACCACGACATCTGGGACATGGACAACGTGATGGCACCCGTGCTCGCGGACGTCCGGATCCGCGGGCGGATGCGCAAGATCGTGATCTACGGCAGCAAGACCGGCATGTACTACATCCTGGACCGGGAGACCGGTGAGGCGCCGCTGGGCATCGACGAGCGTCCGGTTCCCCAGGAACCAAGGCAGAAGACCTGGCCGACCCAGCCGTTCCCCCGCCAGGGCCCCTGGACCGAGACCAGGCCGGTGGAGCAGCCGCTGGGCACCTCGGTGCCGGGACACCCGGCACGCGCGGTACCCAACTACGCCACGGGTCCGCTCTACACGCCGCACTGGGACACCCCGGTGCTCACGATCCCCGGCCACGGCGGCGGCGCGGACTGGAACCACCAGTCGTTCAGCCACAGCACGGGCTGCGTCTACACCGGCTTCGGGTACGTGGCGGCGGCCCACTCGCTGACCGAGTCCAGCAACGGGCTGCGCCCGCCCGGCGAGTACCAGACCGGTGGGGTCGTGGCGGTCGACGCCAGCACGAACCGGGTGCGCTGGAAGCGGAACCTGCCCTACTCCCTGGCGCACGGCAACGGCATTCTCACCACCGCGAGCGACCTGCTGTTCATCGGTCAGCCCGACGGCAACCTGCTCGCGCTCGACGCGCGCACCGGCCGCGAGCTGTGGCGCTTCCAGTGCGGCGCGGCGATCAGCAGCAGCCCGATCACCTACGAGGTGGACGGTGAGCAGTACCTCGCGGTGTACGCCGGGGGAACCGGCATCCCCTACGGCAACTCCGCACCCCGGGGCGACTTCCTCTGGGCTTTCCGGATCGGCGGTGCCGTCCCGCCGGCGCCGACCCCGCCCCCGCCGGTCGTCCGCAGGCCCGTGCAGGGCGCCCCGGTCGAGGGAAGCGCCGTGGGCGACACGGTCGTGATCGGCCGGACCTACGACCCGGCGACGGGAACGGTCGGTGCCACCGAGTCGACGGCGGTCAACGCCATGGCTCCCACCCACCTTCGGGTTCCGGCCGGCACCGCGGTGACCTTCACCAACCACCCCGGCAACGCTGGCGTTCGCGGCGCGACCCAGTTCTTCGAAGGGTTGTTCGACGTGCGCCTCGCCCCGGGCGAGTCGTACACCCACACGTTCCGGACGAAGGGCGAGTACTTCTTCAACGACCCGGCCAGCCCCCGCTCGACCGGCAAGGTCGAGGTCTACTGAGCCGTGCGTCCGCGGTGTCGGGCGGTCCGCCCGGCACTTCCGGTCGCCGTCTCGTCGGCGTATAAGTAACTATCTAGTTCGTGTACACGGACGGGAGAGCTATGGCAGTGGCGCGCACCGGCCCCGGGTACCTCGTCGGGCTGATCGGCGCGGGCATCGGCGCGTCGCTGAGCCCTCAGCTGCACGAACGGGAGGCCGACGCGCTCGGCGTCCGCTACCTGTACCGGTTGCTGGACCTCGAGGTTCTGGGCGTGCCGCCGCGGCGGGTCGGCGACGTTCTCGACGCGGCCCGGCTCGCCGGCTACGACGGGCTGAACCTCACCCATCCGGTCAAGCAGCTCGTGCTCGACCACCTCGACGAGCTCACGCCGGAGGCGGCGGCGATCGGCGCGGTGAACACGGTCGTGTTCACCGGCGGCCGCTCGGTAGGCCACAACACCGACCTGACCGGCTTCTCCCGCGGCCTGCGCACGGGGCTCCCGGACGTCGCGCTGGACCGGGTCGTGTTGCTCGGAGCGGGCGGCGCGGGGGCGGCGGTGGGGCACGCTCTGCTGTCGCTTGGCGCGAAGACCCTCGAGGTGTTCGACCTCGAGCCCGCCCGCGCCGACGGTCTCGCGGCCTCGCTCCGCGAACGGTTCGGCCCGGACCGGGTGAGTCCCGGCCGGCTCGGCGGCGGCTCCCTCACCGCCGCGCTGGAGGGCGCGGACGGACTGGTTCACGCGACACCCACCGGGATGGCCGGGCGTCCCGGGGTTCCGCTGCCCGAGGAGCTCCTGCGTGCGGAGCACTGGGTCGCCGACATCGTCTACCGACCGCTGGAGACCGACCTGCTCCGCACCGCGCGCGCTCGGGGTTGCCGCGTCCTCGACGGGGGCCGGATGGCGGTCTTCCAGGCGGCCGAGACGTTCCGGATCATCACCGGGCGCGAGCCGGACCCGGACCGGATGCTGCGTCATTTCGCCGACCTGGCCCCGAACGGAGATGCGGAGGTGCGCGACCGTGCGAACCGTTGAGAGCGAGCCGAGGACCGCGGACGCCGACCCGGCCGCGGCGGACCGTCTGACCATCGCCACCCTCTGTCTGTCGGGCACGCTCGAGGACAAGCTCGCCGCCGCCGCGGCGGCGGGGTTCGGCGGGGTGGAGATCGTCCAGGACGACCTCATCGCCTCCCCGCTCTCGCCCCGGGAGGTACGCCGGCGATGTGCCGACCTGGGGCTGGTGATCGACCTGTACCAGCCCTACCACGACTTCGAGGCGGTCCCACCCGACCTGCTCGCCGCCAACCTGCGCCGCGCCGAGCACAAGTTCGAGCTGATGTCCGAGCTCGGCGTCCACACCCTGCTCGTCTGCTCCACCCTCGCCCCCGAGGCGGTCGACGACGACGAGCTGGCCGCCGAACACCTGCACCTGCTCGCCGACCGCGCCGCCCGCCACGGCCACCGCATCGCCTACGAGGCACTCGCCTGGGGCAGGCACGTCAACACCTACGACCACGCCTGGCGCGTCATCCGTCGCGCCGACCACCCCGCCCTCGGGCTCTGCCTGGACAGCTTCCACGTGCTGGCGCGGGGCGGCGACCTCAACGGGATCCGCGTCATCCCGGGGTCGAAGGTGTTCGCGCTGCAGCTGGCCGACGCCCCGCCCCGGCACATGGACCTGGCTCAGTGGAGCACCCACCACCGGCTATTCCCTGGCCAGGGGGCCTTCGACCTGACGACGTTCACCAGCGCCGTGCTGTCCACCGGGTACTCCGGGCCGCTGTCGGTCGAGGTGTCCAACGACGTGTTCCGCCAGGCCGACCCGCGGCGCACGGCGATCGACGCCATGCGTTCGCTCGTCTCCGCCAGGGAGCCGTTGCCGCGACCCGAGGCGGCCAGGACCGCGGCGGCCGACCTGCCCTCGGCGCCGGTGCTCACCGGGCACGTGTTCACCGAGCTGGCCGTCGACGGCATATCCGGACCGGTGCTCGCCCGCACCCTGACCGCGCTCGGCTTCACCCACAGCGGCCAGCACCGCTCCAAGCCGGTGCAGCTCTGGGAGCAGGGCGAGGCCCGCGTGCTGCTCAACTCCACCCCGCGCTCCACGGCACCGCCCGGCACGGTGGAGATCGCCGCGATCGGCGTGGACAGCGCCGACCCCCGGGCCTCGGCGCTGCGGGCCGAACGGCTCCTCGCCCCCGTCCTCCCCCGCAGCCGCCGACCGCAGGAGAGCGAGCTGTACTCGGTCGCGGCGCCGAGCGGGATCGCGGTCTTCTTCTGCAGCACCGGCGACGAGGAGAACGACTGGCGCCGCGACTTCACCCCCACCGGCAACCCGCCCGCCGGCGACGCTCTGCTGCTCGCCACCGACCACGTCTCGCTCACCGAACCGTTCGACGACTTCGACCAGTCCACGTTGTTCTACCGGTCGGTGCTCGGCCTGCGCGCCCAGTCGGCCACCGAGTTCGCCGCACCGTTCGGGATGGTCCGCAGCCGGGCGGCGACCGACCCCGACCATCGCGTGCGGATCACCCTCAACGCCGCCGTGCACCGGCGGGGCCAGTGGGCGCCGGCGGTGCCCGACCCGCAACACGTCGCGTTCGCGACCACCGACGTGATCGCGGCGGCCGAGGCGCTGCGTTCGCTCGGCGCTCCGCTGCTGGACATCCCCGGCAACTACTACGACGACCTGGAGTCGCGCGTCCAGCTCCCGGCCGGGCAACTGGCGGCGATGCGGGAGTACTCGGTGCTCTACGACCGCGACGACCACGGCGAGTACCTGCACGTCTACACCGAGGTGCTGGGCTCGCGGGTGTTCTTCGAGGTGGTGCAGCGCATCGGGGGCTACGCCGGCTACGGCGCGGCCGGCACGACACCGGTCCGGATGGCGGCCCACCGCCGACGCCGGTTGGTGGCGTCGACGACGTTCGCGCCGCCGCCGGCGGCGGCCCCGGCGGGCGAGCCGGTGCACGAGTACTCGGTCGCGCACCTGTCCGCGCTGAGCCTGTCCCCGCCGGAGCTCGTCGACGCCGCCGCCGAGGCCGGCTACCAGTACGTCGGCATCCGCCTGACGCGGGTGACCCCGGACGAGCCGCACTACCCGATCGCGACCGACCCTGCGCTGCTGAGGAAGACCAAGGAGCGCCTGGAGGCCACCGGCGTGCGCGTCCTCGACGTGGAGCTGGCACGCATCGGCCCGCACGACGATCCCCGGGCGGTGGGCCGGCTGCTCGAGGTGGGCGCGGAACTGGGGGCGCGCCACGTCATCGCCCAACTGCCCGACAGCAACCGGGACCGCAAGATCGAGCACTTCGCCCAGCTGTGCGACCTGGCGCTGCCGCTGGGCCTCACCGTCGACCTCGAGTTCCCGTCGTGGACCGAGACCCCCAACCTCGACGAGGCGACCCAGGTCCTGCACGGGGCGTCCCGCGCGAACGCGGGCATTCTCGTCGACCTTCTCCACTTCGCCCGCTCGCAGTCCAGTGTGGACGCGTTACGCCGGCTGCCGCGCGAGTGGTTTCACTTCGCCCACGTCTGCGACGCACCGGCACGCGTCCCCACCTCCGTCGAGGGCCTTGTGCACACCGCTCGGTTCGAGCGCCTCTTCCCCGGGGAAGGCGGGATCGACGTCCGCGGCATCCTCGCCGCCCTGCCCCCGGACATCCCCTACGCGCTGGAGATTCCGAGGCAGGGCCTGACCAACGAGGTGGGTGAGCGGGAGTGCCTCCGCCGCGCGCTCGAGGCCACCCGCCACCATCTCGGTCACACCCACCGCGCTCCGCGTCACCCGGTGGAGTTGTTCTCGAAATTCGATAGTGGACCGAACTAGTGCCGGCAGCGGATCGATGCGACCATGAATTCCTGCGGTTGAGCTGACGTCCTGAACCAGCTCAACCAGTAACTGGGGCTCCTCGAAAGCAATAAACGGGCTCATCGACAAGAAATCTGGTCACCGTTTATCTGGAGGAGATTGATGAAGTTCATATGGTCGAAGGCTGCATTGGTGGTGTCGGTGATGCTCACGGCCGCCATGGCGGGTTCGATGACCGCGCACGCTCAGGCTCCGCGCGCCTACCAGTTCGTCCTGGCTGCTTTTGGGGTCAACCAGGGCTGGCAGGTGAACGCGCATCCCCGGATGCTTGCCGACATCACCGGGGACGGGCGAGCCGACATCGTCGGGATGGGCAACGCGGGCGTCTACACGGCGGTCGCGCTCGGCAACGGCGGCTTCGCCGCACCACAGTTCGTGCTGGCGGGGTTCGGCGTCAACCAAGGCTGGCAGGTGAACTCGCATCCCCGGATGCTTGCCGACATCACCGGAGACCAACGCGCCGACATCGTCGGCATGGGCAACGCCGGCGTCTACACCGCCGTCGCACTCGGCAACGGCGGCTTCGCCCCACCACAATTCGTCCAGTCGGCATTCGGCGTCAACCAAGGCTGGCAAGTGAACTCGCACCCGCGGATACTCGCCGACATCACCGGAGACCAACGCGCCGACATCGTCGGCATGGGCAACGCCGGCGTCTACACCGCCGTCGCACTCGGCAACGGCGGCTTCGCCCCACCACAATTCGTGCAGTCGGCATTCGGCGTCAACCAAGGCTGGCAAGTGAACTCGCACCCGCGGATACTCGCCGACATCACCGGAGACCAACGCGCCGACATCGTCGGGATGGGCAACGCCGGCGTCTACACCGCCGTCGCACTCGGCAACGGCGGGTTCGCGGCACCGCAGTTCGTGCTCTCGGCGTTCGGCGTCAACCAAGGCTGGCAGGTGAACCTGCATCCCCGGATGCTTGCCGACATCACTGGGGACCAACGTGCCGACATCGTCGGGATGGGCAACGCCGGCGTCTACACCGCTCCCGCCCTGGGCAACGGCGACTTCTGACGCGGTGCTCGTGGTCCGCGGCGGCCGTCGTCGGCTTACGCGGGCGCCGCGACGCTGTTCCCGAGCCTGGCCGGGGCACCGGGTCCGAACCCGGTCAGGACCGGGTCAGGGTGAGCAGGAGGTAGCCGAGGTTGCCGGCGGCGGCCAGGGCCGTGCACATGGAGTAGAACAGCTCCGTCGACTCCTCGCCCAGCGTGGCGACCAACGACTCGTGGCGCTCTCGGCCGGCCGCCACCACGTTGGTGAACGTGGCACGCCGGCTGTTCTCGGTGATGTCACGCACGGCGGTGACCGTCAGGCCGGCGGGGACGAGGGTGTCGTAGGCCGACAGGTCGGGCAGCACGGTCAGGATGTTGGCCTCCGCGAAGCCGGTCACCAGGTCCGCGGTCCCCCGGTCCGCCGTGCGGAACACGTCGGTCAGGACCAGCCGGCCGCCGGGGCGCAGCACCCGCGTCGCCTGTTCCAGGGCTCCCACCCGGTCCGGCACGTGCATGATCGACTCCAGCGCGAACGCGTGGTCGAACGACTCCGCGTCGAACGGGAGCGCCATCGCGTCGGCCTGGTGGAACTCGACCCGGTCGGCGACGCCGGTCCGCTGGGCGCGGGCGGTGGCCCGGTAGACCTGCTGCTCGCTCACGGTCACCCCGACGACCCGCACGTCGGGGTACCGTTCGGCCAGCCGCACTGCCGGACCGCCGGTCCCGCACCCGATGTCGAGCACGCGCGCTCCGGGGCGCACGTCCAGCTCCCCGACCACCAGGTCGGTCATCGCGAGCAGGGCGCCCGGGAAGTCCCCGTCGTCCTCGGGGTTCGGCCAGTATCCGAAGTGGACCTGCGCGCCGAACAGCAGCTCGTAGTAGTCGATCATCGAGTCGTAGTGCTCGCCGACCGCACCCGTCGTGGTCACGTCCTTCTCCTCCTTCACCACGCCACCGGCAACCGGTGCACGCCGTAGATCTGCCGGTCCGCCCGCATCGGCACCTCGGCCGCGGGCACGGCCAGGCGCAGCGTCGGGAACCGCTCGAGCAGCCGGCCGAAGCCCAGCCGCAACTCCACCAGGGCAAGGGCCTGCCCGATGCACTGGTGCACACCGTGCCCGAACGTCACGTGCCCGGCCGCCGAGCGGGTGACGTCGAGGGTGTCGGGGTCGGGGAAGCGCTCGGGGTCGCGGTTGACCGCGGGCACCGACACCGTCACCACGTCGCCCTCGCGGACCTGGCACCCGGCCAGCTCCACGTCGGCCAGCGCGGTCCGCGTGATGCCGTACTGGGGGATGCTGAGGTAGCGCAGCAGCTCGTCGACCGCCCCGGGCAGCAGGGCCGGGTCGGCGCGCAGGGCCGCCAGCTGGTCGGGGTTCGCCAGCAGGGCGAAGGTGCCGATGCCCAGCATGTTCGCGCTGGTCTCGTGTCCGGCGACCAGCAGCAGGAACGCGATGCTGCACAGCTCGACGTCGTCGAGGTCGGTCTGGCTGATCAGGTCACCGAGCAGGTCGTCCGGCCGCTCGGCACGCTTGCGGACAACGAGCTGGTACAGGTAGGCGTTGATCTCCCCGAACGCGGCCTCCATCCGGGCCACGTCGAAACCAAGCAGTGCCTCGGAGATGCTCTGGAAGTGCGCGCGGTCCTCGTAGGGCACGCCCAGCAGCTCGCACATCACCCGCGACGGCACCGGCAGGGCGAACCGCTCCACCAGGTCCACCGGCGGCTCGGCCCCGGCCAGGTCGTCCAGGCACTCGTCCACGACCTCGCCGATCCGCTCCTCCAGCTCGCGCATGCGCCGCGCGGTGAACCGGCCGGCGAGCAGCTTGCGGTAGCGGGTGTGGTCGGGCGGGTCCATGCCGAGGAAGTAGCCGGGCGGGGCGGGCTGCATCGCGGCAGCCCCGGCGGGGCCGACCGGCAGCCGCTTCAGCTCCAGCCGGGCGCTGAACCGCGCGTCGGACAGCACGGCGCGCGCCGCGGCGTGCCCGGTGACCAGCCACCCGACGTGCCCGTCGGGGTAGCGCAGCGGGGTCACCGGATGCCGCGCCCGCAGCCGCGCCAGCTCCGCCGGCGGGTCGAACGGCGCGGACCGTTCCGTCGGTAACCCCGCGATTCCGTCCACCGCGACCTGTTCTGTCATCGGCCCGCCTCCCCGGAATCAACCCTGTTGGTCACCTCTCGTAGCGTCCCTTCGGTTCGATCACGTACTTGTGGCTGAGTTCCGTCACGTTCCCCTGAGGTGGCGGTTCCGGAGGTTGGTCGTCTTCTCATCCCACGTCCTTTCCAAGCCACCGTGCGACGGCCGCGGCGGTGTGCTCGGCGTAGTCGCCCATCATGCTGAAATGGTCGCCGGGCACGTCGGTCACCGACCGCGCTCCCGGCCACGAGGTGCGCCAGTCGCCCTCGTGGGTCCACTCGATCATCGGTTCGCTCGCCCGCAGGAACAGCACCGGCGTGGTCAGCTCCTCGACCCGCCAGTCGAAGCCCACGTAGCGGCCCATCGCGGTGAGCCAGTCGTCGGCGGCGCCGTAGCCCATCGCGACGTGCGCGTCGTGCAGCCGCACGGCGAACTCCGGCAGCAGCACGTCGACCAGGTGGTCCAGGTGCGGGCCGAAGGTGTCCAGCAGCACCACGCCCTCGGGGCGGACCCCGGCCCGCTCCAGGTGCCCGGCCACGGCCTGCGCGACGAGACCACCGGAGGACAGGCCGACGAGCGCGAAGGGCCGGTCCCCGTGGTGGCGCTCGATCCACTCGGCATGCAGGCGGATGAGCACACCGGGGTCGGCCGGCACCGGCTCACCCGGCGCGAACCCGGGGTGGCGCAGGACGGTCACCTCGCGCTCGGCGCGGAACGGCGCGGCGAACCGGGTGAACTGCTGGGGACCGGGCATGCCGATGAAGCCGGGCAGGCAGACCAGGGCCGTCCGGTCGGCCGGGCCGCTGGTGATCGTCACCGGCTCGGCGCCGACACCGGCGGGGTCGGTGAACTCGGTGCGGAAGCGGGACGCCGCGTCGAGGAAGTCCATGAACTCGCCGGTGCGGCTGGACTCGATGGCCCGGGTGAACATGGCCTGGAACGGGCCGTTCACGGTCGGCTCCGGGCCGGACGCCGGCTCGTCCCGCTCGTCGGCGAGCGCGCCGAGGTGCTCGGCGAGCGCGGCCGGGGTCGGGTGGTCGAATACGGCGACCGTCGGCACCGGCCGGCCGACCGCCGCGGCGAGCCGGGAGGTGAGCTCGGCGGCGGTCAGCGAGTCGAACCCCAGCTCGAGGAATCCGCGGTCGGCGGGGACGTCGGCCCTCGAGCCGTGTCCGAGCACCGCCGCCGCCTCCGCCCGGACGACCGAGAGCAGGTCGCCGCCGGTCTCCCGCTCGGCGGGCGCCCCCTCCGCCACGCGCAGCCAGAACCGCCTGGTGCGGAAGGGATAGGTGGGCAGGTCGACGTGGCGTGGGCGGTGCGGGGCGTGGAAGGCGGCCCAGTCGACCGCACGGCCGGTCACGTGCAGGCGGGCCAGCGCCGCGGTGAGTGCCTCCGGCTCTGGACGGTCGGCCCGCAGGCACGGCACGAACTCCCCACCGCCCTCCGGTCCGACAGCCTCCCGGGCGGCCGCGGCGAGGGTGCCGTCCGGTCCGGCGTCGAGGAAGGTGCGCACGCCCTGCCCGACGAGCGTGCGCACCGCGTCGAGGAAACGGACCGGCGAGCGCGCCTGCTCGGGCCAGTAGCCGGGTGAGGTCAGTTCGGGCCCGGCGAGGCGGCCGGTCAGCGTGGACACGATCGGCACCAGCGGCTCGTGGAACGTCAGGCCGGCGGCGACCTCGGCCAGCTCGGTCAGCACCGGCTCCACGGCCGCCGAGTGGAACGCGTGGCTGACCTCGAGCAACCGCGTGCGCCGGGAGCGGGCACGCCACTGCTCGGCGAGCGCCGCGACCCCGACGACGTCGCCGGACACCACCACCGACTCCGGTCCGTTGACCGCGGCGAGGCTCACCGCGTGGCCGTTGATCGAGTCGACCACCTCGGTCTCGGTGGCCTGCACGGCGAGCATCGCCCCGCCGGCCGGCAGCGCGGCCATCAACCGGCCGCGGGCGGCGACCAGCGCGCAGGCGTCCTCGGTGGACAGCACGCCGGCGGCGTGCACGGCGGCCAGCTCCCCGACCGAGTGGCCCAGCAGATAGTCCGGCCGGACACCGAAGGAGCGCAGCAGCTCCGCGGTCGCGGCCTCCACGGCGAACAGGGCGGCCTGGGCCAGCGCGGTCCCGCGCAGCGCCTCCGCCGGTCCGTCGAACACCGCCGCGCGCAGCGAGGTGCCGAGGTGCCCGGACAGCTCGTCGCACAGCTCGTCGAACGCGGTGGCGAACGCGCCGAACGCCGAGTACAGCCCGCGGCCCATGCCGACGCGCTGCGCTCCCTGGCCCGCGAACAGGACCGCGAGCGGGCCTGGACGGACCGCGGTGCCGCGCACCACGGCCGGGTGCGGCTCGCCGGCGGCGAGCGCGGCGAGCCCGGCCGGGTCCGCCCCGACCACGACCGCCCGGGTGCCGAACACCGCCCGTCCCGCGGTCAGCGTGTGCGCCACGTCGGCCGGTCGCAGACCATCCACACTGGACAGCAGGGCCTCGGCCGTGGCGGCGAGCGCGTCGGGCGTGCGGGCGGACAGCGGCCACGCCACCGGCCCCGGTCCGGGCTCGACGGGCGGCGGCAGCGGCTGGTCGACCTCCTCGAGGACCACGTGCGCGTTGGTACCGCTCACCCCGAACGAGGACACCCCGGCTCGGCGCGGCCGCCCGTTCCTCGGCCACGGCACGTCCTCGGTGAGCAGCCGGACCGCGCCGGCCGACCAGTCGACCTGCGGCGTCGGCTCGTCGACGTGCAGGGTCCTCGGCAGCAGGCCGTGGCGCATCGACAGGACCGTCTTGACCACCCCGGCGATCCCGGAGACGCCCTGGGTGTGGCCGATGTTCGACTTCACCGACCCGAGCCACAGCGGACGGTCCCGCTCGGCGCCGTAGGTGGCGAGCAGCGCCGTGGCCTCGATGGGGTCGCCCAGCCGGGTGCCGGTGCCGTGCGCCTCCACGGCGTCCACATCGGAGGGTTGAAGGCCGGCGACGGCCAGGGCGGTGTGGATCACCCGCTGCTGGGCTCGGCCGTTGGGGGCGGCCAGCCCGTTGGAGGCGCCGTCGGAGTTGACCGCCGAGCCACGCAGCACCGCGAGCACGGGGTGGCCGTTCGCCCGGGCGTCGGAGAGCCGCTCGAGCAACAGCGTGCCGACGCCCTCGGCCCAGGCGGTACCGTCCGCCGCGGCGGAGAACGCCTTACAGCGGCCGTCGGGCGCGAGCCCGCGCTGCCGGCTGAACGCCACGAACGCCGCCGGGGTCGCCATCACCGCCGCCGCGCCGGCGACCGCGAGCGAGCACTCCCCCGAACGCAGCGACTGGGCCGCCAGGTGCACCGCGACGAGCGAGGAGGAGCACGCGGTGTCCACGGTGACGGCGGGGCCCTCGAAGCCGAACGCGTAGGCCAACCGTCCGGACAGGACGCTCGCCGACCCGCCGGTGATCACGTAGTCGGTGCCGTCCTCGCCGCCGGCCTCGGCGTCCTCGGCGCCGGCGGCGAGGAGGGCGCCGGTGTAGTCCTGGCCGCTGGTGCCGGCGAACACGCCGACCTGTTCCCCGCGCAGTGCCGTCGGGTCCAGCCCGGCGCGTTCGAACACCTCCCACGCGGACTGGAGCAGCAGGCGCTGCTGGGGGTCCATGGCGACCGCCTCGCGCGGGCTGATGCCGAAGAACTCGGCGTCGAACCCGGCGACCTCGTCGAGGAAGCCGCCGGATCGCACGTAGGTGCGCCCTGGCCGGCCCGGCTCGGGGTCGTAGACGGCCTCGACGTCCCAGCCGCGGTCGGTGGGGAAAGGGGTGATCGCGTCGGTGCCGGAGGCGACCAGCCGCCACAGGTCCTCCGGGGCGCGGACACCGCCGGGGAACCGGCAGGCCATGGCCACGATCGCGATCGGCTCGTCGGTGCGGGCGGCGGCCGCCGCCGGCGTGTGCTCCTCGGGCTCGCCGAGCAGCTCGCGGAGCAGGTGCGCGGCCAGCGCGCGGACCGTCGGATGGTCGAAGGCCGTGGTGGCGGGCAGGCGCAGGCCGGTCGCGCGGTTCAGCCGGTCGCGCAGGACGACCGCGCTCATCGAGTCGAACCCGAGCTCGCGCAGTGCCCGGGAGTCGTCCAGCTCCGTGGCGTCGTCGTGGCCGAGGACGCCGGCGGCTCGCGCGCGCACGAGGTCGAGCACGAGCGCGAACCGGTCCGGCTCGGCCAGCGCGGCCAGCCGCGCGGCCAGCGGCAGGTCGTCGGCCCGGCTCTCCGGCGGGGCGGGCGGTTCGTGCGCGAGGCAGGCGACGGTCGGCGCGCCGGCGGTGAGGGCGAGGTCGAGCAGCGGGCCGAGGTCCTCGTCCAGCTCGCGGTCGACGGTCAGCGAGAGGGTGGGCAGCCCGGCGGCGTGACGCCGTTCGGCGATCCGGTCGAACGCCGCCCGCACCGCCGAGGCCGCGGCCCCCGGTCCGCTCGGTCCACACAGGACGAGCTGGCCGGTCGCCCGCTCCGCGGCGTTGTCCGCGGCGAGGACCTCCGCGCGGGCGGCGGTCAGCGGGTCGTCCTCGCCGGGCTCGTCGGCCACGTGCACGACCACCCCGTCCTGGTCCTCGTCCCGGGCCGCGAGGTGCTCGGCGAGGCGGGCGGCCCGGGTGCCACCGGTGACCAGGGCCGCGGCCACGGGACGCGGGTCGCCCAGCGCGGGGCGGGTGAGCCGCGGTACCAGGACGGCTCCGTCGCGGAGGACGAGGTGCGGCTCGGTGCTGGCCAGGGCGGCCGGGAGTGCCCGCGCCGAGGCCGGGGAGTCGTCGAGGTCGAGGAGCTGGACGCGGCCGGGCCGCTCGGCGGCCGCGGCGAGCACGAGCCCGCGCGCGGGGTCCTCGGTCACCACGACGAGCCGCGACTCCTCGTGCTCGCACAGCAGCACCGGGACCTCGTCCGGGGCCGCCACGGCCAGCACGACCGCCGCCGACCCGGACGCGCCGCCGACCCGGGGGGCGAGCGCCGGGGCGTCGCCGACCAGCAGCCAGTCGGACACCGGCGGCGCCGGCGGGGCCGGTACCAGCTCGGGCACGACCAACTGGTCCCGCAGACCGGCGGCACGCAGCCGCGCGACTGCCGGTTCGGCGGTCGTGACCGCCTCGACGGTGAGCACAGGGCTGCCCGCGGTGTCGGTGACGGCGACCGCGACCGTTCCGTCGGGCGCGGGGGTGAGCCGCACCCGGAGCACGCCGCCCGCCTCGCCGTCGTGGACGCCGACGCCGCGCCAGGCCGCGGGGGTACGGGCGGGGTCGGCCGGCAGGGCGTGCAGGACGGCGTCGAGCAGGACCGGGTGCAGCGCGAACGCCCCGGCCGGCGCGTCGTCCGGCAGCCGCAGCTCGGCGTAGGTCTCGCCGTCGTGCGCCCAGGCCGCGCGCAGCGCGCGGAACGCGGGGCCGTGCTCGACCCCGGCCGCGGCGAGCGCGGCGTAGTGCGCCGCAACGTCGACCGGTCGAGCCCCGGTGGGCGGCCACTGGGCGGGCGCCGCGGCGGCCAGCGGGCCCTCCGGGGTGAGGACGGCCGTCGCGTGGCACGTCCAGGGCTCGTCGTCCTCTCTGGTGTGGACGGTGAGACGGCGGCTGCCGTCCTCGCCCGGCGCGCCGACCGACACCTCGACCACCGGCTCGCCCCGGTGCACCAGTGGCTCGCCGACGGTCAGCTCGGCGACCTGGCAGCCGACGCGATGGGCGGCGTACAGGGCCAGGTCCAGGAGCACCGCTGCCGGGACCACCAGGGTGCGGTGCAGCCGCTCGCCGGCGAGCCAGTCCCGTTCGCCGAGGCGGCCGGTGAGCAGCAGACCGCCGTCGGCGCGACCGGCCGCGGCCGACAGCAGCGGGTGCGCGGCCTCGGCGAGGCCCGCGGCACGCAGGTCGCCGGTGCCGCGCCCGGGGACGACCCAGTAGCGGCGGCGCTGGAAGGGGTAGGTCGGCAGCGGAACCCGGCGGGCACCCGGGTACACCGCCGACCACTCGACCGGCACGCCGTGCGCGTACGCCTGCGCCAGCGCGGCGGCGAACCGCTCCGGTCCCGGCTCGTCCCGGTGCAGGGTGGCGACGGCACGCACGGCGTGGTCGTCCGTGCCGGAGCGGGCGTCCTCGGCGATCTGCTCGACCGACAGCGTGGCCGCCGGATGCGGGCTCGGCTCGACGAACACGCGGTGGCCGTCGCGGATCAGCGCCCGGACGGCGGCGTCGAGGTTGACCGGCTCCCGGCAGTTGCGGAACCAGTAGCCGGCGTCCAGCTCGGCCGGGTCCACCCGGTCGCCGGTCACCGTGGAGTAGAACGGGATGCTCTCGGGCCGAGGACGGACTCCGGCCAGGCTCGCCAGCAGCCGCTCCCGCAGCGGGTCGACCTGCGCTCCGTGCGAGGCGACGGTGGCCGGCAGCACGCGGGCCCGGATCCCGTCGGCCGTGCAGGCCGCCACCAGCTCGGCGAGCGCGTCCTGCTCGCCGGACACCGTGGCCGAGCGCGGACCGCTGGTCCCGGCCACGTCCACCCGACCGGCCCAGGGCACGATCCGCTCCCTGACCTGCTCGACCGGCAGCAGGACCGAGGCGATCGCCCCGCGCCCGACCAGCTCCTCGGCGAACAGCCGGCTGCGCAGCACGACCACGGCCACCGCGTCCCGCAGGGAGAGCGCACCGGCCACGTAGGCCGCGGCGACCTCGCCCTGCGACTGCCCGACCACCGCCGCCGGCTCGACGCCGTGCGCGCGCCAGAGCGCCGCGAGCGACACGACGACGGCGAACAGCACCGGTTGCAGTACCTCGATCCGGTCCAGCCCCGGTGCGCCGGGCTCGCCGCGCAGCACCGCCAGCGGCGAGAAGTCCACGAGGGCGGCGATGGCGTCGGCGCACGCGTCGAACTCGGCGGCGAACGCCGGGCTCGTCGCGTACAGGTCGGCCGCCATGCCCGGCCACTGCCCACCCTGGCCGGCGAACACGAACACCACCCGGTCGGCGTCCGCGCCGGCCACGCCGGCGAGCGCGCCGCTTCCGTCGGCGGCGAAGGAGCGCAAGCCGGCGAGCAGCCCGGCACGGTCGGCGGCGACCACGGCGGCGCGGTGCGGCAGCGCGGCGCGGGTGGAGACCAGCGAGTGGCCGACGTCGGCCGGGCCGAGGCCCTCGTCGGCCTCGACGTGGTCGGCCAGCCGGGCGGCCACCTCCCGCAACGCCGCCGGCGTCGCGGCGGAGAACGGCACCGGCACCGGACCACCGGCCTGGGCGGTGGGAGGGTCGGCTGGGGGGTCGGCCGGCGCCTGTTCGAGCAGGACGTGGGCGTTGGTGCCGCTGATCCCGAACGACGACACGCCGGCGCGGCGCGGCCGCTCACCGGCCGGCCAGGGCACGGGTGCGGTGAGCAGCCGCACCTCGCCGGCCGACCAGTCGACGTGCGGCGAGGGCTCGTCGACGTGCAGGGTGCGCGGCAGCAGGCCGTTGCGCAGCGCCAGTACGACCTTCAGCACCCCGGCCACCCCGGCGGCGAACTGGCTGTGCCCGAGGTTGGACTTGACCGAGCCGAGCCACAGCGGACGTTCGCGGTCGGTGCCGTAGGTCTCCAGCAGCGCGCCGGCCTCGATCGGGTCGCCGAGCGTGGTTCCGGTGCCGTGCGCCTCCACCGCGTCCACATCGGACGGCTGGAGACCCGCGTCGGCGAGCGCCAGCTGGATCACGCGGCGCTGGGACGGCCCGTTCGGGGCGGTCAGCCCGTTGGAGGCGCCGTCGGAGTTGACCGCGCTGCCGCGGACCAGGGCCAGGACCGGGTGTCCGTTCGCGCGTGCGTCGGACAGCCGCTCGACGAGCACCAGCCCAAGTCCTTCGGCCGCGCCGAACCCGTCCGCGGCGGCGGCGAACGCCTTGCAGCGACCGTCGGGCGCCATCCCGCCCTGCCGGCCGAACTCGACGAACGAGTTGGGCGTCGCCATCACCGTGACCCCGCCGGCGAGCGCGAGGGAGCACTCTCCCGCCCGCAGCGCCCGCACCGCCAGGTGCAGCGCCACCAGCGACGACGAGCAGGCGGTGTCGACGGTGACCGAGGGGCCCTCGAAGCCGAACGTGTAGGAGATCCGGCCGGAGACCACGCTGCCGCTGTTGCCGGTGACGACGTAGCCGGTCAGGTCCTCCTCGGCGTCGAACATGCCGGTGCCGTAGTCGTTGTACGCGGCACCGACGTAGACACCGGTGCGGGTGCCGCGCAACGTGGCCGGGTCGATGCCGGCGCGCTCGAGCAGCTCCCAGGACGCCTCGAGCAGCAGCCGCTGCTGCGGGTCGCTGGCCAGGGCCTCCCGCGGCGCGATGCCGAAGAAGCCGGCGTCGAACAGTGCCGCGTCGGGCAGGAACCCGCCGGCGCGCACCGTCGCCCGCGGGTCGGGGTCCCAGCCGCGGTCGGTGGGGAACGGCCCGATCGCGTCGCCGCCGTCGGCCAGCAGCCGCCACAGCTCCTCCGGGGTGCCGACCCCGCCGGGGAAGCGGCAGCTGAGCGCCACGATGGCGATCGGGTCGTCGTCGGCGGCCCGCGCCGGTGTCGGCGCGCCGGCGTCGGCGGCGGCACCGGTCAGCTCGGCGGTGAGGTGGGTGACCAGCGCGGTCGGCGTGGGGTGGTCGAACACCAGCGTCGCGGGCAGCCGCAGCCCGGTAGCCGCGCCGAGCCGGTTGCGCAGCTCGACCGCTGTCAGGGAGTCGAAACCCTGCTCGCGGAACGGTTTGCGGTCGGGCACCGCGTCCGGCGAACCGTGCCCGAGGGTGGCCGCGACGTGCGTGCGGACCAGGTCGGTGAGCGCGCGTGCCAGCTCCGCGGGCGGGAGGGCGGCGAGCCCGCCGGTGGCGGAGCCGGCGGTGCGGCGTTCCCCGCGGACCGGCACCAGCCCGCGCAACAGCGCGGGGACGCCGTCGGTCGCCGCGCGCGCACGGACCGCGGAGAGGTCGATCCGGGTGGCGACCAGCGTGGGTTCGGCGACCGCGAGCGCGGCGTCGAACAACGCCATGCCGTCCGCTGTGGACAGCGGCGCGGCGCCGGCGCGGCGCATCCGCTCCCGGTCGGTCGCGTCCAGGCCGGCGGTCATGCCGCTGCGCGGTTCCCACAGGCCCCAGGCGACCGCGGTCGCCGGCCGGCCCGCCGCGCGCAGGCGGAGGGCGAGCGCGTCGAGCACGGCGTTGGCGGCGGCGTAGTTCCCCTGTCCGGCGCTGCCCATGGTGGCCGCGGCGGAGGAGAACAGGACGAACGCGGCCAGGTCGTGGTCGCGGGTCAGCTCGGCCAGGTGTTCGGCGGCGTCCGCCTTGGGCGCGAACACCCGGTCCAGGTGCGCGGGGGTGAGGGTCTCCAGGACGCCGTCGTCGAGCGCGCCGGCGGTGTGCACGACGGCGGTGAGCGGGTGCTCCGCGGGTACGGAGGCGACCAGCGCGGCGAGCGCGTCCCGGTCGGACACGTCGCACCGCCGCACCCGGACCCGCGCGCCGAGCGCGGTCAGCTCACCGGCCAGGTCGGTCCCGTCCCGGCCGGAGAGGCTGGTGAGCAGCAGGTGCCGGCAGCCGTGCGCCGTGACCAGGTGCCGGGCCAGCAGACCGCCGAGGGTGCCGGTGCCGCCGGTGACCAGCACGGTGCCGTCCGGGTCGAGCGGGGCCGGCACGGTGAGCACGACCTTGCCGACGTTCTCGCCCTGGCGCAGGTGCCGCAACGCCTCCCGACCCCGGCCGAGGTCCCAGGTGCGCAGCGGCAGCGGCGCCAGCACGCCCCGCTCGAACAGCGCGAGCAGCTCGGTCAGCATCTCGGCGATCCGGTCGGGGCCCGCTTCGAACAGCTCGAACGCCCGGTACCGCACGTCCGGCAGGTCGGCCGGGTCGCGCAGGTCGGTCCGGCCCAGCTCGACGAACCGCCCGCCGGCGGCGAGCAGCCGCAGCGACTCGTCGACGAACGGTCCGGTGAGGCTGTTCAGCACGACGTCGACGCCGCGCTCCCCCACCAGCCCGCGGAACGCGTCGGCGAACCCGGGCTCCCGGGACGAGGCGAGACAGGTCTCGTCCAGCCCGGTCGCGGCCCACTTCGCCGGGCTCGCGGTGCCGAGGACGTGCGCGCCGAGGTGGCGGGCCAGCTGGGTCGCGGCCATGCCGACCCCGCCGGCGGCGGCGTGCACCAGAACGGTCTCCCCGGCACGCAGGTCGGCGAGGTCGCGCAGGGCGTAGTAGGCGCTGAGGAACACCACCGGGACCGAAGCGGCCTCGGCGAAGGTCCAGTCCCGCGGGACGCGCGCGAGCAGGCGCCGGTCGACCACGGCGGACCGGGCGAAGGCGCCGGGCACGAGCCCGAACACCCGGTCTCCCGGCGCGAGGTCGACCACGCCCTGACCGACGGCGGTCACCACCCCGGCCGCCTCCGCGCCGAGGACCGGCTCGCCCGGGTACAGGTCGAGCGCGATCAGCACGTCGCGGAAGTTCAGGCCGGCGGCGCGGACGTCGAGGCGGACCTGGCCGGGCCCTGGCTCGACCTCGCCGGAGGGGACGAGGTGCAGGTCGTCGAGCGAGCCGCCGGCCCCCGCGGCGAGCCGGGAGCCCGGCTCGACCACCAGCAGGTCCCGCGCCCGGCTCAGCCTGGGCACGAACATGGCGCCGTCCCGGACGGCGACCTGGGGTTCGTCGGCGGCGAGGACGCGGGCAACCGGCTCCGCCGGGTCGGTCCCGGCCTCCAGGTCGACCAGCACGAACCGGCCCGGGTTCTCGGTCTGGGCGGAGCGGACCAGGCCCCACACCGCCGCGGCGGCGAGGTCCGGCAGCTCCGCCGGCCGGGCGGCGACGGCCCCGCGGGTGAGGACCACGAGCGGTCCGGTGGCGTCCGGGTCGGCCAGCCGCTCGCGCAGCAGGGTCAGCGCATGGTGTACCGACCCGCACTCGACGACCTCGTGCGGCGGGACCTCACCGGAGCCGGGCGCGGCCGGCACCCAGTCCACCCGGTACAACGCGTCCCGCCAGGCGGCGGTCGTCCTGGGCATCGGCCGCAGGACCAGGGAGTCGACGGTCGCGACCGCCCGCCCGGCGGTGTCGAACAGGGCGAGGCGCACGGCGTCGCGGCCGGCCGCGGTGACCATGACGCGCAGCGCGGTGGCGCCGGTGGCGTGGACGGCGGCCCCGGTGATGGCGAACGGGAGCAGCGGCACGTCCGGCTGGTCGAGGAACCCGCCGAGCCCGACGGCCTGCAGCGCCGCGTCGACCAGGGCCGGGTGCAGCAGGAACCCCTCGGGTGAGAGCCCATCGGGCAGGGCGACCTCGGCGAGCACCCAGTCGTCGTGGCGCCAGGCCGCGCGCAGCCCGCGGAAGGCCGGGCCGTAGCCGAGCCCGCCGTCGGCGAGCCGCTCGTACAGGCCGTCGAGGACGACGGGCTCGGCTCCGGCGGGGGGCCACTCGGCGGGGGCCGGAGCGGGGGCGCCGGCCTGCGGGGCGAGGGTGCCGGTGGCGTGGCGGGTCCACGGGTCGTCGGGCGAGGGGCGGGCGTGCACGCGCAGCGAGCGCCGCCCGGCGTCGTCCGCCCCGCCGACGGTGACCTGGAGCGTCACCGTGGCCTCGGCGGGCACGGGCAGCGGGGCGAGCAGCGCCAGCTCCTCCACGCGGGGGCACCCGACCCGGTCGCCGGCGGCGGCGGCGAGCTCGAGCATCCCGGTGCCGGGGAACAGGACCGTGCCGTCGACGGCGTGGTCGGGTAGCCAGGGGTGGGTGCGGTGCGTGAGGGTGCCGCTGAGCAGCAGACCGCCGTCGGCGAGGTCCTCGACCCGGTCGAGCACACCGCGCGCCGGGCCTTCGGTCAGCCAGTACCGGTCGCCGCCGAAGGGGTAGGTGGGCAGGTCGGCCGGGCGGGCACCGGAGAACGCCGGACGCCAGTCGACCGGTACCCCGCGGGTGTGGGCCTCGGCGAACGAGGCGAGGAGCCGGCGCGGGCCGGGCTCGTCGCGGCGCAGCGTGCCGAGGACGACGGCGTCGGCTCCGGCGGCGTCGACGGTCTCCTGCAGCCCGACGGTGAGCACCGGGTGCGGGCTGACCTCGACGAAGGCCGGTCCGTGGGCGGCGAGCTCGGTGGTGACGTCGGCGAAGCGGACCGTCTCGCGCAGGTTCCGGTACCAGTACTCGGCGTCCAGCCGCGACTCGCGGGCACCGGTGACCGTGGAGTGGAACGGGATCTGGCCGGGGCGCGGGGAGACCGGGGCGAGCGCGGTGAGCAGCTCCTCGCGCAGCTCGGCGACCTGGACGGAGTGCGAGGCGTAGTCGACCGGCACCCGGCGGGCCCGCTCGTACCGGTCCAGCACCGCCGCCAGGGCCGCGGGCGGTCCCGACACGACAGTCGAGCCGGGCCCGTTGACCGCGGCGACCGACAGCCCGCCGGACAGGTCGACCTCTCCGACCGGCAGCGGCACCGACACCATGCCGCCGCGGCCGGCGATCCTGGCCAGCGCGCGGCTGCGCAGGGCCACCACCCGGGCACCGTCCTCCAGCGACAACACCCCGGCCACACACGCCGCGGCGATCTCGCCCTGGCTGTGCCCCACCACCGCGGCCGGCTTCACCCCGTGGTGGCGCCACACCGCCGCCAGGGACACCATCACCGCCCACAACGCCGGCTGCACGACGTCCACCCGAGCCAACGCGGACTCGTCGCGCAGCACCTCACGCAGGTCCCAGTCCACATAGGAGGACAAGGCGGTGGCGCACTCGTCGAACCGGGCCGCGAACACCGGGTGGTCGAGCAGGTCCACCGCCATCCCGACCCACTGCGACCCCTGCCCGGGGAAGACGAACACCGCCTCGCGCGGGTCGCCCGGTGCCTGCCCGGTCACGACGTCGGGGTGCGGCAGTCCGTCGGCGAGCGCGGCGAGCGCGTTCGCGCGCTGGTCCGGCCCGGCGACGAGGACCGCGCGGTGCTCCAGGGCGGCCCGGGCGGTGGCGAGCGCGAGCCCGATCTCGGCCGGGTCCGCGGTCACGCCCGCGAGCCCGGCGGCCTGCGCACGCAGCGCCTCGGGGGTGTGCCCGGACAGCGGCCACGGCACCACGGCGGCGCCGGCGGGGGGATCGAGCGCGTCGGCGGGCGGTGCCTGTTCCAGGACCAGGTGGGCGTTGGTGCCGCTCGCACCGAACGCCGACACCCCGGCCCGGCGCGGCGCGTCCCGCTCCGGCCACGGCAGGGCCTCGGTGACCAGCGACACCGCGCCCTCGCTCCAGTCGACCCGTGGTGTCGGCTCGGTCAGGTGCGGCGTCGGCGGCACCACGCCGTGGCGCATGGCCATGGCCAGCTTGATGATCCCGGCCACGCCGGCGGCGGCCTGGGTGTGGCCGAGGTTGGCCTTCACCGCGCCGAGCAGCAGCGGCCGGTCCCGGTCCTGGCCGTAGGTGGCGAGCAGGGCCTGGGCCTCGATCGGGTCGCCGAGCGTGGTTCCGGTGCCGTGTGCCTCGACGACGTCCACGTCGGACGGAGAGAGCCCGGCGACGGTGAGGGCGCGCCGGATCACCCGCTGCTGCGACGGCCCGTTCGGGGCGGTCAGGCCGCTGGAGGCGCCGTCGGAGTTGACCGCGGAACCGCGCACCACCGCGAGCACGCGCCGGCCGTGCCGGCGGGCCTCGGACAGCCGCTCCAGCACCAGCACGCCGACGCCCTCGGCCCATCCGGTGCCGTCGGCGCCGGCCGAGAACGGCTTGCACCGGCCGTCCGGGGCGAGCCCGCGCTGCCGGCTGAACTCCAGGAACAGCGCCGGCGTCGACATGACCGTGACCCCGCCGGTCAGCGCCAGCCCGCACTCCCCCTGCCGCAGGGCCTGCGCGGCGAGGTGCACGGCCACCAGCGAGGACGAGCACGCGGTGTCCAGGGTCACCGCCGGGCCTTCCAGCCCGAGCGTGTAGGCGACCCGTCCGGACGCCATCGCGCCGGAGTTGCCGTTGCCGAGATAGCCCTCGAAACCCTCGGGCGGGACGGCGAAGCGGGAGGCGTAGTCCTGCACCATCGCCCCGGCGAACACGCCGGTCGGCGTCCCGCGCAGGGACAGCGGGTCGATCCCGGCCCGCTCGACGGCCTCCCACGACACCTCCAGCAGCTGGCGCTGCTGCGGGTCCATCGCGAGCGCCTCCCGCGGGGAGATGCCGAACAGCTCCGCGTCGAAGCGGCCCACGTCGTCGAGGAACCCGCCTCGGGTGGTGTAGGTGTGGCCCGCGCGGTCCGGGTCCGGGTCGTGCAGGTCGGGGTCCCAGCCCCGGTCGGTGGGGAACTCGGAGGTGGCGTCGCCGCCGGCGGCGACCAGCCGCCACAGGTCCTCCGGGGAGCGCACCCCGCCCGGGTAGCGGCAGGCCATGCCCACGATGGCGATGGGCTCGCCTGCCCGGTCCTCGGCCTCGGCGAGGCGGCGACGGGCCTGCCGCAGGTCGACCGTGGCCCGCTTGAGGTACTCGCGCAGCCGCTGCTCGGTGTCCTGGCTCGTGTCCATCTCTCCCCCGCCTACGGCGTCTCGAGCTCGTCGTCGAGGATGCCGAACAGCTCCTCGTCATCGGCCGCCACCACATCACCGTCCAGAGTGGACATCTCGGTGTCGGTCAGGTCGGTCAGCAGCACCCGCAGCCGGACCGCGTCGGCTGGGCGCAGCGCCCGGATCGCCTCGGTGAGCGCGTCGAGGTCCGGCTCGGCCGGCGGTTCCGGCTCCGGGCGCAACCGCTCCCGCAGGTGTGCCGCGAGCGCGGCCGGCGTCGGGTGGTCGAAGACCACGGTCGCCGGCAGCCGCAGGCCGGTTGCCGCGGTGAGCCGGTTGCGCAGCTGTACCGCGGTCAGCGAGTCGAACCCCAGCTCGAGGAAGCCGCGCCGCGAGGTCACCGCCGCCGGGTCGGCGTGGCCAAGCGCCGTGGCGGCGTGCGCGCGGACGAGCGTGAGCAGGGCCCGGTCGAGGTCGGCGCCGTCGAGGCCGGTGAGCTGGACCGCCGGCACCGCCGCGGTCGGCCGCACCAGGTCGCGCAGCAGCGGCGAGGTGCCGGTGAGGTTCGCCTGGTCCAGCGCCACGGCGACGGGCACCGGGTCCTCGGAGGCCACCGCGGCGTCCAGCAACGCCAGTCCTTCCGATGTGGACAACGGAACGACGCCGGCGCGGGCCATCCGGTCCCGGTCGGCCGCGCCGAGATGGGCGGTCATGCCGCTGCGCTCGGCCCACAGTCCCCATGCGACCGAGACCGCCGGCAACCCCTCGGCGCGGCGGAGCACGGCCAGGGTGTCCAGGGCGGCGTTGGCGGCGGCGTAGTTGGCCTGCCCGGCCGTGCCGAACACCCCGGCCGCAGCGGAGAACAGCACGAACGCGCGCAGGTCGCGGTGGCGGGTGAGGTCGTGCAGGTGCCAGGCGGCGTCGGCCTTGGGTGCGAGCACCCGGTCGAGGCGGTCGGCGTCGAGGTCGGCGAGCAGCGCGTCGTCGAGCACGCCGGCCGCGTGCACGACGGCGCTCAGGTCGTCGATGTCGTCGAGCACGGTGGCGAGCGCGCCGCGGTCGGTCACGTCGCAGGCGAGCACCCGCACGTCGACCGGTTCGCCGTCCGGCGTGGCGAGGTCGACGTCGCCGCCGGTCCGGCCGAGCAGGACGAGCGAACGCACCCCGTGGGCGGTGACCAGGTGCCGCGCGACGGCGCGACCGAGGGTCCCGGTGCCGCCGGTGATGAGCACGGTGCCCGGTCCGGCGAGGACACCGTCCGGGACGGTGACCGTCGTCCTGGCGAGTCGGGGCGCGAGCGGGGTGCCGCCGCGGAGCAGCAGCTGCGGCTCTCCCGTCGCGGCCAGCTCGCGGACGCGGTCGTCGGTGAGCGCGTCCGGGTCGTCGGTGTCGAGGAGCAGGAACCGGTCCGGGGACTCGGCCTGCGCCGAGCGGACCAGTCCCCAGACCGCGGCCCCGGCGAGGTCGCGTGCGTCGGGCCCGGTGGCGAGGGAGGTGATCACGGCGACCGTGGCGTCGGTGCGCAGCACGGCGAGCACGTCACGCAGTGCGGCCCGGGTGGCGGCGGGCGGGTCGTCCCCGGTCGGCCGGACGCGGTGGACCACCACCTCCCGCGTCGGCGCGGCGGCGACCGACACCGGCCGCCAGTCGACCCGCCAGAGCGGCTCGGCGCGCTCGGTGGACAGCGGACGCAACACCAGCCGGTCGACGGTCACCACCGGCGCGCCGAAGGCGTCGGTGACGGCGAGGGCGACCCCTCCGTCCACGGCGGACAACCGGGCGTGTGCGGCGGTCGCGCCGGTCGAGTGCAGGGTGACGCCGTGCCAGGCGAAGGGGACCTGTGGACGGTCGGCGTCGGGAACGAGCCGGCCGGCGGCGATGGCGTGCAGCACGGCGTCGAGCAGCGCCGGGTGCACGCCGAACCCCGGCTCGTCGGCCGGCAGGGCCACCTCGGCGTGCACGTCGGCGCCGGCCCGCCGCACGGCGCGCAGGCCGCGGAAGGCCGGGCCGTAGGCCAGACCCGCGGCGGCGAGCTCCTGGTAGAGGCCGTTGAGCGGGATCGGCTCCGCGTCGGGCGGAACCGCGGCGTCCGGGGTGGACGGCCGGCGGGTCGGGGACAGGGTTCCGGTGGCGTGCCGGGTCCAGGGGTCGGTCGGGGCGGCGCGGGAGTGCACGGAGACCGGCCTGGCGCCGGTGTCGTCGGGCGCGCCGACGGCGGTCTGCACGGTGACCGAGCCGTCGTCGGGCAGGGTGAGCGGGGCCTCCATGGTCAGCTCGTCGAGGTGCTGGCACCCGCATTCGGCGCCGGCCCGCAGTGCCAGCTCCACGTGGGCGGCGCCGGGCAGCACCACCCGCCCGCCGACCAGGTGGTCGGCCAGCCACGGGTGCGTCGACACCGACAGCCGGCCGGTCAGCAGCGCGCCGTCGCCGTCCGCGACCGGGGTGACCGAGCCGAACGGGTGGTCGTCGCGGGCCGCGGCGCGGCGGGTGAGCCAGTAGCGCTTCCGCTGGAACGGGTAGGTGGGCAGCGCGACGGTACCGGCGTCGGGGATCGCCGGGTGCCAGTCGACGGGCACCCCGCGCACGTGCGCCTCGGCCAGGGCGGTGAGCAACCGGGCGCGGCCGCCGTCGTCGCGGTGGAGGGTGCCGAGCACGGCGGCTTCGGGGGCGAGGGCGTCCACGGTGTCCTGCACCGGGGCGCTCAGCACGGGGTGCGGGCTGACCTCGACCAGCACGGTGTGCCCGTCGGCGAGCAGGGCTCGGGTCGCCCGCTCGAACTCGACGGGTTGACGCAGGTTGCGGTACCAGTACTCGGCGTCCCAGGTCGCCTTCCCGTCGACCGCGGAGTAGACGGGAACGACCGGTTCGCGAGGGGTGACCGGGGCGAGGTCGGCCAGCAGCCGCTCGCGGATCAGCTCCACGTCCGGGGAGTGTGAGGCGTAGTCGACCGGGATCCGTCGGGCACGCTGGTACCGGTCCAGCACCGCCGCCAGGGCCTCGGGCGGTCCCGACACCACCGTCGAGTTGGGGCCGTTGACCGCGGCCACGCACAACCCGCCGGACAGGTCGACCTCCCGGGCCCGTAGCGGCACCGAGACCATCCCGCCCAGACCGGACAGCTCGGTCAGGGCACGGCTGCGCAACGCCACCACCCGCGCACCGTCCTCCAGCGACAACGCACCCGCCACACACGCCGCCGCGATCTCCCCCTGGCTGTGCCCCACCACCGCAGCCGGCTCCACCCCATAGTGGCGCCACACCGCCGCCAACGACACCATCACCGCCCACAACACCGGCTGCACCACATCCACCCGCGCCAACGCAACCTCGTCCCCCAGCACCTCCCGCGCATCCCAGTCCACAAACGACGACAAAGCGACAGCGCACTCGTCGAACCGGCCCGCGAACACCGGATCCTCCAGCAGATCCACCGCCATCCCAACCCACTGCGACCCCTGCCCCGGAAACAGGAACGCGACCCGGGCGCCGCCCTCGGCCCGTCCGGTCACCACGCCCGGGGCCGGACGGTTCGCGCCGAGTGCGGCGAGCCGGGCTCGGGTGGTCTCCTGGTCCGAAGGGTCGGCCAGGACGACGGCCCGGTGCTCGAACGTCGTCGTGCGGGTGGTGGCGAGCGAGAACGCCACCGCGGCGGGGTGCCCGGCCACGTCAGCGAGCCGCGCGGCCTGCTCGCGGAGGGCGTCGGCGGTGCGCCCGGCCAGCACCCACGGCACGAGCCCGGCCGCGGTGGGGTGCGGTCCGGCCGGCTCCGGGTCGCCCTGCTCGACGATCACGTGCGCGTTGGTGCCCGACACCCCGAACGAGGACACCCCGACCCGGCGCGGACGGCCGCGCTCGGGCCACTGCCGGGCCGCGGTGACCAGCTCGACGGCGCCGGCCGACCAGTCCACGTGCTCGGTCGGCGTGGTGACGTGCAGCGTCGCCGGCACCGTGCCGTGCCGCATCGCCAGGACGGCCTTGATGATGCCGGCGAGGCCGGACGCGGCCTGGGTGTGCCCGAGGTTCGACTTCACCGACCCGAGCAGCAGCGGGTGGCCGCGCTCGCGACCGTAGGTGGCGAGGACCGCCTCCGCCTCGATCGGGTCGCCGAGCGCGGTGCCGGTGCCGTGCGCCTCCACGACGTCCACCTCGGACGGTTCCAGGCCGGCGGCGGCGAGGGCGCCGCGGATCACCTGCTGCTGGGACGGTCCGTTCGGGACGGTCAGCCCGGTCGACGCGCCGTCGGAGTTGGTGGCGCTGCCGCGGACGAGGGCGAGCACCGGGTGGCCGTTGCGGCGCGCGTCGGAGAGTCGCTCGACCAGCAGGACCCCGACGCCCTCGCTCCACGCCGTGCCGTCCGCGCCCGCGGCGAACGGCTTGCAGCGGCCGTCCGGCGCGAGCCCGCGCTGCCGGCTGAACCCGACGAAGGCGTCCGGGGTGGCCATCACGGTGGCGCCGGCGACCAGGGCCAGCTCGCACTCCCCGTCGTGCAGTGCCCGCGCGGCCAGGTGCAGCGCGACAAGCGACGACGAGCACGCGGTGTCGACCGTGACCGCGGGGCCGGTGAGCCCGAAGGCGTAGGCGAGCCGCCCGGAGGTCACGCTGCCGGCGTTCCCGGTGAGCAGGTGGCCCTCCAGCCCCTCGGGCGCCTCGCGCAGGTCGGTGCCGAGGTAGCCCTGGAAGCCGGCGCCGACGAACACGCCGGTGCGGCTGCCGCGCGCCGCGGCCGGGACGACGCCGGCACGCTCGAAGGCCTCCCACGCCGTCTCCAGCAGCAGCCGCTGCTGGGGGTCCATCGCGAGCGCCTCGCGCGGGGAGATGCCGAAGAACTCCGCGTCGAAACCGGCCGCGTCGTACAGGAATCCGCCCTCACGGACGTAGGAGGTGCCGGGCCGGTCCGGGTCGGGGTCGAACAGGGTGGCGGTGTCCCAGCCGCGGTCGGTCGGGAACGGGCCGATCGCGTCGCCGCCGGCGGCGACGAACCGCCAGAGCTCCTCGGGGGTGTCGAGGCCGCCGGGGAACCGGCAGCTCATCGCCACGATCGCGATCGGCTCGTCGGTGCGGGTCGGGGCGGCGGGGCCGGTCCGGGCGCTCTCGCCGCTCAGGTGCTCGAGCAGCGCCCGTGCGGTGGGGTGGTCGAACACCAGCGTCGCCGGCAGCGGCCGGCCGGTCGCCTCGGCGAGCCGGGAGCGGATCTCCAGGGCGGTCAGCGAGTCGACGCCGAGCTCGCCGAGCGGGCGGTCGAGCGGGACGGCCGCTGGCGAGGCGTGCCCGAGCACGGCGGCGATCGTCGCGGGGACGAGCACCGCGAGGTCCGGGCCGCCGGCGGCGGGCCCCGGAGTCACCGGCGTCTCCGGCGCGGCGGGCGGCACCGCGGCGGGGAGGTCGGCCAGCAGCGGGCGGGGGCGGGCCGCGGTGAACAGGGTGGCGAACCGCGGCCAGTCCACGTCGGCGACCACGACCGCCGGCTCGGCGCGGTCCAGCGCGCTGTGCAGCTCGGCGACCGCGCGCTCGGGCGGCATCGGGACCAGGCCCTGCCGGCGCAGCCTCTGCTCGGACTCCTGGTCCGCCCCCAGCATCCCCTCGCCGGCCCACGGGCCCCAGGCGACGGCGGTGGCCGGCAGGCCGAGCGCGTGCCGGTGCTCGGCGAGCGCGTCGAGGTAGCTGTTCGCGGCGGCGTAGGGGCCCTGCCCGCCGCTGCCCCACACCCCGGCGACCGACGAGAACAGCACGAACGCGTCCAGGTCCCGGTCGGCGGTCAGCTCGTGCAGGTTCGCCGCGCCGGTCACCTTCGCGCGCAGGACCTCGGCGAGCTCGTCGGGGCCGGTGTCGATGAGCGGTCGCACGGCGGAGACGCCCGCGGCGTGGAAGACCGCGGTCAGGTCGGGCAGCCCGGCCAGCACGCCGGCGAGCGCGGCGCGGTCGGCGACGTCGCAGGCGACGGCGGTGACCGGGACGTCGAGGTCGAGGTCGAGGTCCGCGCCGGCGCCGGACCGGCCGAGCAGGACCACGTGCTCGGCGCCGGCCGCGGCGAGCCAGCGGGCGACGTGCCGGCCGATGCCGCCGGCACCACCGGTGACGAGCACGGTGCCGCGGGCGCGCCAGGCTGGCTCCCCGGCCGTGTCGGCCCGGCGCAGCCGTCGGGCATGCACGCCGGAGGGCCGCACCGCGACCTGGTCCTCCTCGCCCGCCGCGGACAGCACGGCGGCGAGCCGGTCGAACGCACGCTCGTCCGGCTCGGCCGGGAGGTCGACGAGCCCGCCCCACTGGCGCGGGTACTCGAGACCGAACACCCGTCCCAGGCCCCAGGTCATGGCGGCCTCCGGGCGCAGCTCCCGGTCGGCCGGGCCGACGCGGACCGCGCCGGAGGTGGCCAGCCAGAGCCGGAGCGGCTCCCCGGCGGCGGCGACGGTCTGGAGGAGGTCGAGCAGCTCGGCCGGCGGCCGGTCGCCGGTGACGACCAGGCCGGTCGGCTCGGCCGACGCCACCAGCTCGGCGTCGACCAGGTCCACGGCCGTCGCGCCCCGGGCCACGAGTGCCGCGGTGGTGGGTTCCTCGCGCGGGCCGCAGACGAGCCAGCCGGTCAACGGGCGGGCGGTGCCGGTGGTGGGCAGGGGCTGCCAGCCGACCCGGTAGCGCCAGCCCTCGCCCGCCGGCGGCGCGGTCGCCGCCGGCCAGTACCGGGTGCGCTGGAACGGGTAGGTGGGCAGCGGCACCCGCCGCCGACGGCCGGTGAGCACGGTGAGGTCGACCGGGAGGCCACGCACGTGCAGCTCGGCGAGCGCGGTGAGCAGCGCGTCGGGCTCGGACCGGTCACGTCGCTGGGTGGCGACGACGGTGACCTCGTCGGCGATCTCCGCCGGCAGCGACTCACGGGCGGCCGGGGCGAGCACGGCGTCCGGACCGACCTCGACCAGGGTGCGGGTGCCCTGCTCGGCGAGCCACCGGATGCCGTCGCCGAAGCGCACGGTCTCCCGCGCGTGGCGCGCCCAGTGGTCTGCCGGCAGGGCCTCGAGCGGGCGCCCGGTGCGGTTGCCGACGACCGGGACCGCCGGCGCACGGGGTGTGAGGCGGGCGCCGAGGTCGGCGAGCGCGGGCAGCACCGGGTCCATCCGCGCGGAGTGGAACGCGTGGGCGACCGGCAGGCGGCGGGTGCGGCGACCGGCGGCCGACCAGTGCTCGGCGACGGCCAGCACGTCGGCCTCGTCGCCGGAGACCACGGTGGCGCCCGGCCCGTTGACCGCGCCGATCGTCGCCGTGCCGACGAGCGTGGCGGCGACCTCGGCCTCGGTCGCGGCGACCGCGACCATCGCGCCGCCCGCGGGCAGCCCGGCCATCAGCCGGCCGCGGGCGGTGACCAGCTCGGCGGCGTCGGCCAGGTCGAGCATGCCCGAGACGTGGACGGCAACCAGCTCACCCAGCGAGTGCCCGAGCAGGTGGTCGGCGCCGACACCGCACCGCTCCAGCAGCCGGTAGAGCGCGACCTCGGTCGCAAACAACGCGGGCTGGGCGAGGTCGGTTCCGTCCAGCGGCGCACCGCCGATGACGGCCTCCGCCACCTCCGGTTCGAACGCCGCGCACACCTCCGCCAGGGCGTCGGCGTAGGCGGGGAACGCCGCGGCCAGCTCCCGGCCCATGCCGGTCCGCTGGGCTCCCTGGCCGCTGAACAGCAGCGCCATCCCGGTCGCCCGGCCCGCGGTCCCGCGTACGAGCCCCGCGGCGGGTTCGTCGGCGGCGAGGGCGGTCAGCGCGTGCCGCAGGGCCTGCGCGTCGCGGACGACGGCGACGGCGCGGTGCTCGAACGGCCGCCCGGCCGTGACCGTGCTCGCGGCCAGCTCGGCGAGCGGGTGGGTGTCCACGTGGGACAGCAGGCGGGCGGCCCCGGCGGCGAGTGCGGAAGCGGTCCTGGCCGACAGCAGCACCGGCCAGCAGGGCGGCTCCACGCCGCTCTGAGCTGGCTCGGTGACCGGCTCGGCCTGCTCGATGACGACGTGCGCGTTGGTGCCGCTGACCCCGAACGAGGACACCCCGGCCCGCCGCGGCCGCCCGGTCTCGGGCCACGGCCGGGTAGCGCCGACCAGTTCGACGGCGCCGGCCGTCCAGTCCACCTCGGACGTGGGGGTGTCGGCGTGCAGGGTGGCCGGCACGGTACCCGCGCGCAGGGCGAGCACGACCTTCAGCACACCGGCGATCCCGGCGGCGGCCTGGGTGTGGCCGATGTTGGACTTCACCGACCCGAGCAGCAGCGGCCGTTCCCGGTCCTGCCCGTAGGCCGCGAGCACCGCCTGCGCCTCGATCGGGTCGCCCAGCGCGGTCCCGGTGCCGTGCGCCTCCACGACGTCCACGTCGGACGGTCGGAGGCCGGCGTTGGCCAGCGCCTGGGCGATGACCCGCTGCTGCGCCGGGCCACTCGGCGCGGTCAGCCCGTTGGAGGCGCCGTCGGAGTTGACCGCCGAACCGCGCAGCAGCGCCAGCACCGGGTGCCCGTTCGCGCGCGCGTCGGACAGCCGCTCGAGCACGACGACGCCGCAGCCCTCGCCCCATCCGGTGCCGTCGGCGGTGTCGGCGAACGCCTTGCACCGGCCGTCGGGGGACAGGCCGCGCTGACGGCTGAACGCGAGGAAGGCCCGTGGCGTCGCCATCACCGAGGCGCCGCCGGCGAGCGCGAGGTCGCACTCCCCCTGCCGCAGCGACTGCGCCGCCAGGTGCAGGGCGACCAGCGACGACGAGCAGGCGGTGTCGACGGTGAGCGCCGGACCGGCCAGGCCGAGGGTGTAGGCGACCCGGCCGGACAACACGCTCGCCGAGGTGCCGGTGGCGAGGTAGTCGTCGGTGGGCACGAGCCCGGCGTAGTCCTGTCCGTTGCTGCCGGTGAACACGCCCGTGCGGCTGCCGCGCAGCGCGGTGGGATCGACGCCGGCGCGCTGCAGCGCCTCCCACGCCGACTCCAGCACGAGCCGCTGCTGCGGGTCCATCGAGACCGCCTCGCGCGGCGAGATCCCGAAGAAGTCCGCGTCGAACTCGGCGGCGTCGTGCAGGAAGTAGCCGTGCCGAACGTAGGAGTGGCCCGCGCGGTCGGGGTCGGGGTGGTAGAGGCGGTCCACGTCCCAGCCGCGGTCCGCCGGGAACTCGCTGATCGCGTCGGTGCCGGCGGCGAGCAGCTCCCAGAGCTCCTCCGGCGTGTGGACCCCACCCGGGAGGCGGCAGGCCATGCCGACGATCGCGACCGGCTCGTCCAGCGCCGCGGGCGCCGACGGGGCTCCGGCGACTGGGGACCCCGCGCCGCCCAGGTGCCTGGCCAGCGCGGCCGGGGTGGGGTGGTCGAACACGAGCGTCGCCGGCAGGCGTCGGCCGGTGGCCGCGGCCAGCCGGTTGCGCAGCTCGACGGCCATCAGCGAGTCGAAGCCGAGCTCGCGGAACGCCCGGTCCGGCTCGACCGCGGCGGCCTCGGCGTGCCCGAGAACCGCGGCGGTGTGGCCGAGCACCAGCCCGACGGGGTCGGTGTCCTCGACCGCCGGCTCCGGGGCGGCGAGCAGGTCGCGCAGCACCGCCGGGACCGCCGCCGGCGTCGCCGCGGTGTCGAACGCGGCCGGCACCAGCACGGCCTCCGGGCGGGTGAGCGCGGCGTCGAACAACGCGTGGCCGTCGCTCTCGGACAGCGCGCGCAGGCCGTTCGCGGCGATCCGGCGGGTGTCGGCGCGGGTCATGCCGGTCCCCAGCGCCCAGTAACCCCAGGCGAGCGAGGTGGCGGGCAGGCCGGCGCGGCGGCGGGTGTCGGCCAGCGCGTCGAGGAAGGCGTTCGCGGCGGCGTAGTTCGCCTGCCCGGCCGCGCCGAGGACGCCGGCGGCCGAGGAGAACAGCACGAACGCGACGAGGTCGCGGTCGCGGGTCAGCTCGTGCAGGTGCAGCGCGGCGTCCACCTTCGGGGCGAGCACCCGGTCGAGGGCGGGCCCGTCCAGGTTGGCGAGCACGGCGTCGTGCAGCACGCCGGCGGCGTGGACGACGGCGGTGAGGTCGGGCAGGTCGGCGAGCAGCCGGGCCAGGGCTGCGCGGTCGGACACGTCACAGACGAGGGCGCGGACACCGCGACCGAGGTCGGAGCCGTCGTCGCCGGACCGGCTGGCCAGCACGACCTCGCGAACCCCGTGCGTGTCGACCAGGTGTGTGGCGAGTGAGCGGCCCAGCCCGCCGGTGCCGCCGGTCACCAGGACGGTGCCGCCGCCGAGGTCGGGCGCGGAGCCGTGCCGGGCCAGGGCGGCGAGGCGGGGCACGAGCACGGTCCCGCCGCGCAGGGCGAGCTCGGGCTCCCCGGTGGCGAGCGCCGGCCCGAGCTCGGCGTCGGCGTCGGCGTCGGCGCCGGTATCGGTGTCGGTGTCGACCAGCTGGAACCGGTTCGGGTGCTCGGCCTGGGCGGAGCGCACGAGACCCCACACCGCGGCGAGGACCGGGTCGGGGTCGGCGTCCCGGTCGTCCACGGCGACGGCGGCGCGGGTGAGCACCGCGAGGCGGGCGTGCTCGGGCTCCTCGGCCAGCCAGGTGGTGAGGCGTCCCAGCACTTCGGCGGTCGCCTCCCGCACCGCGCGGGCCGGGTCGGCGCCGTCCGGCCGCCGCACCCGGTGGACGGCGACCTCGCCGGCCCGGGCGTCGGCCACGGGGACCCGGCGCCAGTCAATGCGGTACAGGTCGTCCTGGCGGCGCGGGACGGCGGAGGCTCCCCCGGCCAGCCAGTAGCGCTCACGCTGGAACCGGTAGGTGGGCAGGTCCACCCGGCGCGCCCCGGCGAACACCGGCGTCCAGTCGACGGCGGCGCCGCGGACGTGTGCCTCGGCCAGCGCGGCGTGGAAGCGGGCCGGGCCGCCGTCGTCGCGGCGCAGGGTGCCGACCACCGCGGCTTCGCTGCCCTCGAGGGTCTCCTGCATCCCCACGGCGATCACCGGGTGTGGGCTGACCTCGACGAACAGCCCGGCACCCGCGGCCATCGCCGAGCGGGTGGCCTGGTCGAACAGCACGGTGCGACGCAGGTTGTCGTACCAGTAGCCGGCGGCCAGCTCGCGCGTGTCGAGCTGCCCGCCGGTGACCGAGGAGTGGAACGGCACCTCGGCCGCACGCGGCCGCACCGGTGCGAGGTCGGCCAGCAGCCGGTCGCGGATCGCCTCGACCTGCGCGGAGTGCGACGCGTAGTCGACCGGCACGCGGCGGGCGCCGTCCACCTCGGCCAGCACCCGCTCCAGCGCGGCCGGCTCGCCGGACAGGACGGTGGAACGCGGGCCGTTCACCGCCGCGACCGACACCCCGGCGGCCACCGGAACCTCGTCCGCCCGCAGCGGCACCGACACCATGCCGCCCAGACCCGCGAGCGCCGTCAGCGCCCGGCTGCGCCGGGCCACCACCAGCGCGCCGTCAGCGAGGGACAGTCCGCCCGCGACACACGCCGCGGCGATCTCACCCTGACTGTGCCCGAGCACCGCGGCCGGTACCACGCCGTGCGCGCGCCACAGCTCCGCGAGCGACACCATGACCGCCCACAGCGCCGGCTGCACGACGTCCACCCGGTCCAGGTCCCGCCCCGAGCGCAGCACCTCGAGCAGCGACCAGTCCACGTGCTCGGCCAACGCGGCCCCGCACTCGGCGAGCCGCTCGGCGAACACCGGCTCGGCCAGCAGGTCGACGGCCATGCCCGCCCACTGGCTGCCCTGGCCGGGGAAGACGAACGCGACCGGGGCGGGGTCGGCCGGCGCCACCCCGAGCAGTGCCCCGGACACGGCTTCGAACCGGGCGAGCCGGCGCAGGTCGGCCACCAGCGCGTCGCGGTCCGCCGGCACGAGCGCGACCCGGTGCCGCAGCGCCGCCCGGCCGGTGACGAGCGCCGCCCCGACGTCGACCAGCGCGAGGTCGGGGTCGGCGGCCAGGTGGTCGGCCAGGGCATCCGCCTGGGCCGCCGTCGCCGCCGCCGTGTGTCCGGAGAGGACGATCGGAACACCCCGCCGGGCGGGCCTCTCGCCGGCCGGCTCGCAAGCGGGTGCCTGCTCGAGGATGACGTGCGCGTTCGTGCCGCTGACCCCGAACGAGGACACGCCGGCCCGGCGCGGGCGGTCGACCTCGGGCCACGGCCGGTTCGCCGCCGCGAGCTCGACCGCCCCCGCGCTCCAGTCCACGTGGGACGACGGGTTCTCCGCGTACAGCGACGGGGGCACCACCGCGTGCCGCAGGGCCAGTACGGCCTTCAGCACGCCAGCGGCGCCGGCCGCGGCCTGGGTGTGGCCGAGGTTGGACTTCACCGACCCGAGCAGCAGCGGGTGGCTCCGCTCCCGACCGTAGGCGGCGAGGATCGCCTGCGCCTCGATCGGGTCGCCGAGCGTTGTACCGGTGCCGTGCCCCTCCACGAGGTCCACATCGGACGGCTTCAGACCGGCGTCGGCGAGCGCGGCCCGGAGCACCCGCTGCTGGGACGGGCCGTTGGGCGCGGTGAGCCCGTTGGAGGCGCCGTCGGAGTTGACCGCCGTGCCGCGCAGCAGCGCCAGCACGGGGTGCCCGTTCGCGCGCGCGTCGGACAGCCGCTCCAGTACGACCAGCGCGCAGCCCTCACTCCACGCGGTGCCGTCCGCGGTGTCGGCGAACGGCTTGCACCGCCCGTCCGGCGCGAGGCCGCGCTGCTGGCTGAACGCGACGAACGCGTCGGCGTTGGCCATCACGGCGACGCCGCCGGCCAGCGCGAGGGTGGACTCGCCGCCGCGCAGCGACCGTACGGCGAGGTGCATCGCCACCAGCGCCGAGGAGCAGCCCGTGTCCACGGTGAGCGAGGGACCCTCGAGGCCGAACGCGTAGGACAGGCGACCGGAGGCGACGCTGCCGGTGGTGCCGGTGAGCAGGTGCGACTCGAGGCCGGCCGCCGCGTCCCCGGCGTCGGCCCCGTAGCCGTTCTGGGTGGCGCCGGCGAACACGCCGGTCGCGCTGCCCCGCAGCGAGGTGGGGTCGATGCCGGCGCGTTCCAGCGCCTCCCAGGCCACCTCGAGCAGCAGCCGCTGCTGCGGGTCGGTCGCGAGCGCCTCGCGCGGGCTGATGCCGAACAGCCCGGCGTCGAACTCCCCCGCCTCGTGCAGGAAGCCGCCGTCTCGGACGTAGCTGCGCCCCGGGGTGCCGGGCTCGGGGTCGTACAGGTCGGCGAGCGGCCAGCCGCGGTCGGTGGGGAACCCGGTGATCACGTCCCCGCCGTCGAGCACCAGCCGCCACAGGTCCTCCGGCGAGCGGATCCCGCCGCCGAACCGGCAGGCCATGCCGACGACCGCGACCGGCTCCTCGTCGCGGGCCGGCGCGACCGTGGCGACTGGTGCGGGGCCCTCGGCGCCGGTGAGCCGGGTGAGCAGGTGCGCGGCGAGCCCGCTGGAGGTGGGGTGGTCGAACACGACCGTCGCCGGCAGGGCCAGCCCGGTCGCGGCGGCGAGCCGGTTGCGCAGCTCGACCGCGGTGAGCGAGTCGAAGCCGAGCTCCCGGAACGCCTTCCCGGCCGGTACCGCCCCGGCGGTGTCGTGCCCGAGGACGACCGCGGCGTGCGTGCGGACCAGGGTCTCCACGACACGGTCCCGCTCGGCGGGGGGCAGCCCGGCGAGCCGGGCGGCGAGCCCGCCGCGGTCGGCCGGGCCGGCCG